>NZ_JAMYRH010000003.1:0-712246 GCF_040321305.1 Mesorhizobium sp. M0478 | reverse complement strand
TCGCAGAGGCCAGGGCTGATCTTGCCGCATGGCTTGCCAAATGGTCGGCACGCTATCCGCGCCTGACAGGCTGGGCCGAGGATGCCATCGAACAAACCCTGACTTTCTTCCGGCTGCCGCGTCAGCATCACAAGCACCTCAAGTCCACCAACATGCTGGAGCGGCTCAACGAGGAAATCCGCCGGCGCACCTATGTCGTGCGCATCTTCCCCAATACCGAAAGCTGCCTGCGCCTGGTCAGGGCCCTTGGCCGTCGAGATCAATGAAAACTAGATGAAGGCCAACCGATACATCAACATGGACGACCTGCGCGAGCACAAAAAGCTCGCTCTGCGCCAAGCCGCATGACCAGCATCATGGCCGCCCCATTTTGCAGAACTTGACGCACACAACCCTAGAGCATGCGGATGGCCGACTGACATGCAAAGATCTCCATGAGTCGCCGGGCGGATTGCACAAGAGGATGATGCCTACTCGCTCAGTTGCTCCTAGAGCGTTTCAGATTTTGACAGAAGCGTATCCAGCGTTTGCGAAGTAGTTTCTGCATTCATTGGGTTGGATGGTTGATACGAGGTGGCCGATGTGTCGCCAGGTGTCGTCGATGGTTCGCTTCTGGGCGGCTCGCATCCAGTGTTTGATCTTGGCGAAGGCTTGCTCGATTGGGTTGAGGTCGGGCGAGTATGGCGGCAGATACCAAAGCCTGGCGCCTGCGGCGCGGATCATCTGCCGGATGGCGGCCGACTTGTGGGAGCCAAGATTATCTATGACGACGATGTCGCCGGGCTGGAGCACTGGCACGAGCTGCTGCTCGACATAGGCCCGGAAGCTGTCGCCGTTGATCGGTCCATCGAAGACGCAAGGGGCAGCAAGACGGTCGAGCCGCAGGGCGCCGAGGAAGGTCAGCGTGCGCCAGTGGCCGTGCGGAGCAAAGCCGCGCAGGCGTTTGCCGCATGGTCCCCAGCCGCGCAGCGGTGCCATGTTGGTCTTGATCCAGGTTTCGTCGATGAACACCAGCCGTTCCGGATCGAGACCCGCCTGCCAGGAACGCCAGCGTTGTCGTCGGCGGGCAACATCGGCGCGAGCTTGCTCAAGTGCGAATAGCGTTTTTTTTGAACCGCAATCCTTCGCGCCGCAGGAAATGCCATACCGTTTCGTGCGAGACCTTCACACCGCGCGCCGCAAGTTCGTCCTTCAGCCCATGCAGCGACAGATGCGACGTCTGGTTGATCCGTTCCACGATGAACGCCCGGTGCGGCTCCAGAACACGCTTGCGGTGGCCGCCCATCTTACCCGGTGCCACAGACCCATTCGCCCGATAGCGCTGCGACCACTTCACCGCCGACGAAACCGCCACGCCAAAACGAGCCGCCACCGAGCGGCAGCTCTCGCCAGCCTCGATCGCGCCAACAACACGCTCACGTAGATCGTTCGAAAGGGGAGCCGTCATCTGATGCTGGCCTCCGATCCAGCCAGCATCTTGAATCACAAAACCACTCTCACGGGAATCCCGCAGATTCAGTCAAAATCTGAACTGCTCTAGACCTGCCGGTCGCGAGCGGCAGTCCGGATGCGCGGCGTGTCGATCCCGAACGCCTCGTCGTGTGCGCGGGCGATGTTGAAAGGCAAACAGCTCAGCTGGATGTCCTAGAACCGCTAATGCCTTGGCGCTACTCCGAGGCTCATGAATCTTAAGGCTGTGAGCTACTCCGCGGCCAGCTCTCGGCGGCGCTTCTCAGCCAGGAGGCTGCCGATAGTGGCGCCCTTGGCTCCACCAACCTTCCTTGCATCCTCTAGCATACGGCGCATACCAGAAAATTTCTCTGGCTGACTGCGGCGCGTTTGTGTGTGTTCTTGCAGCCAGGCTTCAACCTCTTCGGGCGAAGCAACATTTATTGCCTTAGGTTCATATCGCAGTTTGCCGTCTGGTCCGCGGCTTTTGACGACAATGGTCTGCCAGATGCCGGAGTAGCCACCGAAAAGCTCGCTCTGACCTGGCTCCCGGACACGCCGGCGGGCAACTTCGTTTACAATCTTGGTCAACGCGATGGTTTCGAGTTCTGACTGTGCGGTTGAAATGATCGCAGCATAATCTTTTCGCAGCGCTTCGATCAAAGTTTTTGTGCTGATATCACCGCCTTTGGCGGCGGACTTGATAATCGTGACTATGGTTGTTCGAACCTTCAACAAGGACATCAACAACCTCCTTTGCTGAAATTGCCAACAGCCTTTTCGACGGCACCAGCCACCACCTCGTCGACATTTTTTGATGTCATGCGAATGGCTTGGGGCCGGACCTGATCGATCACAGCCGTTACATGCTGGCCTGCGGCTAATCGAAAGATCGCGTTTGTGTCGCGCTCTGGACCAAGTGGAATGGCATGGTCCAACTCGGTGATGATTAGCAGATCGTACCGTCTGGCATGGGCAGCGACAATTGTCTGCAATTCTGAAAGTCGTTCCCGACTGATCCTGCGGGATGAAACCTCCAGAGCCGCCGTGAGGTAGCCCAAGGCGTCCGGCACCGGACGATCGACCAGTACGACGTCGCTCGAAAGCAACGCCTCGGCCTCCTGCCGCATCCCTTCGGCGATGATCCACAACGTGCTTTCATATGTGTGATCGCTAAGGATAGGAAGGCCTGCATCGCGTGCCTTGGTAGCGAGATCACCGATCTGGCCTACGCTCAAGCCGCGACCTTCGAGTGTTTCGGCTACTCTGGAGACAAAAGTAGATTTGCCGGTTGAATGTGTCCCAGCGATTCCGATCATGAAGGGAGGCTTTTTCACAACAGCACCCCTTGGCGTTTGTTGAGAATATCGGCCTCCATTAAAGCCGTCATTCTTGAGTTGGCAGGAATGCTTGAGACAAGTTCGATGAACAGAAGCGCGGTGGCCACGGTATCGAAGGCTGCCGAGTGATGGCGTCCTCCGGTAAGTCGCTCCGCTTCTTCCGAAATGTTCAGAGCCTGACTGAGATTCTCGAGCCCATAGGATGTCATCCCTGGACGAGTGGCCTTCGCCAACCGAAGCGTGTCGATTGCCATTGAAGGCTTCCAGTCGGGAATCGATCTGGAAATGGTTTCGAGCTCCACGCGAACGTTGTGGCCAATGATTCTCTGTCCATCCGTCCAAGTCATTATCTCGCCGGCGATATCGTCAATCGAAGGCGCCTCAGCAACGTCGTCTTGCGTAATGCCGTGGATCCGCGTTGCAGCGGGTGCTATTGGTCCATTCGGTTGCACGCGCCATTCCCACCGCCGCGCACCGATTTTGAGCTCGCTGATTGGCGTGATGGCAAGCTCAACGATTTCAGGTGGAGTGGCTCCGCTCCCTTCGACATCCATCACGAAAAAAGTCTCGTGCTCTATTCCCATCCGACTTCCGCTCTGCCGTGTCTGCCATGGTGATGCGGCTGCGCTCGATCATGGACCTGATAATTCAGTGCATGCTGCATAAAGTACCGCTGCTGCTCCTGGCTACCGAGAACTTCGATGTTCCGTTCGCTGATGCGAATATCGGAAGTGTCCAAACCGACAGAGGCCGCAAGGGCTGTGACAGTTTCGGGATCTGGCCTCGCGTGATGCCGTGCGCATATCGCCAATTGTCGGGCCGGACAAATATCGCAAACTTCGCGAATCCCGAAATGGCCATTATAGTCCGCGATACCATGGGCGAACGCGACTGCACACGAGGTCTTTCGGAACAAGGGCCGCGTCCCGAACGCGGCGATTATTTTCAGCTCCAGTTCTCGCGGTAAGATCTTGCGGCGTGCAATGGTGTCATACATTTCGGGCACGCCTGCGGCCTCAAAGTGGGCCTTTATCTGTGCCCTATAGAAAAGGCCGGTGAAGGCGGTGGCATCTGCCATTTCGGCTAGCTCATTTGCGCGGCGCAGATGCCGATCGGTATCGTTGAGTCCCGCTATCAACGGTCTCCAATAGAGGACCGACTTAGTCCGTCTTTTATGGCTGGCGAGAGTGGACAATGATTGCTCTGCGATTGCGCTGTCAACGGGTTCTATGCGCTGGTCATCAATACCGGACCAAGTGATCAGCACAGTAACGCGCAGATTGGATAGACGTTCAAGTCGAGCGACATCGTCCGATCCGATATGCCAACGCGTGATTACTAGCATTGGGTTCGACAGCCCCTTGGCATCCAACGCCTCGAGGCAGGCGAAGAGGTGGTCTTTGACGCCGGGCAGAAAGGGGTCGGTCGCTCTGTTGAATATCTGAAGCGGCGTGGTGTTGGCCCGAAAGGCCCAGTGGGTCACCAAGGTTTCGACGGCATTGTCGTCCGACATAACCAAGTGGGGTTTTTTCATGTCATAATTGTCGAATAGATGGCGCACGCAATAGCCGCAGTCGAGAGGGCATCCTACAACGTGATTCAGGCTCAAACCTGATTTTCTGTAGTCGACGACATCCCTCAAGACTGCCGACAAATTTTTGCCGGCCATACGAAGTTCAACCAATCACCCCTCCCCCGAAATGTCGACGAATCCGCCGAATAGAGAGAGCGTAGCTTGGTCTGTCATCGGAAAGCAACATTCCGCTCGCACTAAGAGCAGCAATGTCTAGCATGGAGTGAGTACTTACGGCCTTTTCGGTCCTTTCCCTACCGTCCGTGAGTTAAGGTGCCCGCTGCGAGGAGAACTGGCGAAGACGTGCAGGCCGATGTCCAGGTTGGGGGCCATGGGAAAGCCAGCACCTGAGATCAGATCAACGCTGGCCCTGCCTGCCTAAGAGAGGTGGTTGGGCGCTACCGGAGAATCCCAGTCATCGAGCACCCGCACGAGCTGCCTCGATTGATAAAGGGCGAAGCATGTCAGTGCGGACCACTGCAGCGGCTACCGCCGCGGAGCCGAACGGTTGCCTATGGGAAGATTGTCGCGTTAACCGAATCCTGATCGGTTACCGATAAGGCCAAACTTCCATCTGTGAACTTTTTTGCAGGGCGCCGCATGGTGCGCGCTCTATGCCACGACAGTCTTGCTGCGCCATGTCATGGCACAGCATGACCTGTGAATAGTAGGATAGTTTGTAGCCTCGGCGTTTACTTTGTCACATCAGCTTGCCACCAAGGAGATGCGTGAATGTCAAGGGGCGATGCCAAGCAGCGCGGGCAGTGAAAAAGGTTCGCGGCAACCTCAACCCCGGTAGACGACTGGTCGCAATGCAAGCAAAACCAGATGTCGCTTACCCCATGACCTACGGGGTGCTCGGCACGTCCGGCGCCGTCTGGTACGGTTGATCGACGCGGCCAGTCTGAGGCGATTCGCGCGTGAACCAGCCTGCGCCAACCCGAAGCTATTTCGAGCGCGGCCTTTCGGAAGTTTGTGTCGTCAATCGGGTTCGCTTTGAGCCTCCGATCTGTTACTCGAAAACGAGCAGGAGCTAAGGGAGCCTCGGGTAAGGTCACCTCCCAACCTCGTCCCCACATGCGGACATCGTCCGACTGCGTGCTCACCCGATAGCTGTGCCCTTGCAGTTCGCCCTCGAACTTATCAGGGCCAAGCACGCTCCAAGGATCAGTATCTATGGAAATCAGGGGATTTTCGGCAAGCACCAGCGCTCGAGCGATAGCCAGATCCGCCTCAGACGGGCGCCATCCCTTCCTTTCTGCATTTGTCAGGGCGTTCCAATGTGGGTAGCCCAATGCGTCCGCAATCAGTTCCAACGCGCCTATGTGTTTTATTCGCCCAGCGCGGGCAATGTTTCGCGCAGCGGTCTTCAGTTGTTTCAGTTGATCGCAATTGCTCATGATCCATTCCTATCGTGGTAACGGATCCAACATGTGCCCACTGCTGACAGACCCGTCCCGGGAGGGAATGGTTGGTTTGATCTCAGCGACAGCGCACTGCTAGGCTTTGCATGGTGGGCACACTGGCCTGTGCGGGAGGCCGTCACCAAATTGCCTTCAGCCACAAAAAACGTCAAGTCATTTACCGAAGCTTGGAACCGTTGCCGCCGAATGAGCCAGGGCTGCCTTGCGTTACATACTCGGCATGGCGTCAATTGTTAAAGGGCCCGAAAGCAGGCGTTCGGGGCAACGCCAGTCGAACTGTGACAAGGGTCGTCACCGAATCTCAGACGAATGAGATGGCCGTTCGATCGGCATCATCGAGACTTCGAACTCTCTGACACTCCCATGATCAGCGTCTCGTCGCTGAACCACTGCGCCAGGAGATTGCGGCCCTCCCGTCACCATCTGCGCAGCTTGCTATTTCTTCGGGGCGATGGCGCTTTTCGGGAAAAGCTCCGGAAATAGCATCAAGGCGATACGGCCAGTGACCGTCTCTGGTCCATCCTGAAGCTCCTGCTCGGCTTTGGCAAACTTCTCCCTCACACTCGTTCGCTCCAGCAATTCTCCCTCGCCCGTGGAGACGACCACTTTTCGCATAACTCTGGCAAAGCCGTGCCGGCGCGAGCCCGCCAGAAATGTGTTGATCACCTCCACCAGATTGTGCTGTCTCGAACCGATGGGCAGTTTGAGGACGAAGGAGAGCACGCAATTGAGGAAGGATTCGAAATCTGCCTCGCTCAATGCGGTGCCATTGACGCCCTCGAGATTTAATTTTCCGGCCAGCTCATCGAGCAAGTGGATACGATCCGGATAACGCGTGCCGTTCTCTGATGTGGCAGCCAGCCATCGTGACCGGAAATCTTCGTGCCAGGGCGGACGCGGCGCAACGGCGAACGGCAGTCCCGTTGCGGGCCAGGTTAATTCCGTAAGTCGAATCACCTTCGACTCCCACCCGGCTCCGCCTTCCCAAAAGGCACGCACGCGTGCCCCTCCGTCCGCCATTGAGGCGGCTAGAACTTCCTCGTCGAACGAAAAGAGGTTCTTGTTGTGGGAGTAGAATATATCCTCGAAGGCCGTGAGCATCCGGGATCGTTCCACCGGCAGGAAGTTCCATGTAAGCCAAATCAGGTGCCGGCCTTCGCGCTCGTAAAAGTTCTCCCGCGCGTCGATAATCGGCATCTGCGTCGTCGCCAGTTGCACTTCGACAGCGATAGGCTTACCGGCGTATATGGCGCGAATGTCGGGGCGACGGCGCCCGTCTCCCGTGACGAGATATTCGTCGATCACCACCGAACCCACTTCCGTAAGCGGATCGGCCTTCATCAGCTCTGCGATCGTGTTCTTGATCTTCAGGTGAAGCGGGCTTTCCTGCGCACCTTGGAACTGGCTCGCATTCACCTCGTCAAGGGATGAAGGATCGCCCGTCCACCAAGGACAATCTCTCGGCGCCCCTTTCCTATGACGCCAATAGGGCAGGCGTGTTCGCGGCTCCCGCGGAGCATAGACCGCATAGCCGCAATTCTCGCAAACGAAGACATTTGTCTTCTCGTTGCGCGCGCGCGTCGCGGTCCTGCGTATCTCATGATAGCGGTCGGGGTCGGCGGCTATCAGCTCATCGGAGGAGATTGTCTGCATGGTGCGAAGATCGACGACCCTCTTTAACGTCCGCTGATAGCGCGCCACAAGCTTCCCGTGACCGTTCATACCAAAAGCTCATCCTCGCTCGCGGGGTCGGCAGGTTTCGCTTTGCGCTCTTTCCAGAACTTGTTGTAGTCGGGTCCCCTCGAATCTGGTGGAATGCGGGGCTCGTGAATCTGGATCGGCATAGGGGCAGGCAGGTCAGGTCCTACAATGATGGCCTCGCCAGGAGCGAGCGTCGGGATAAACATGGCGGCGTTCTTGTCTAGATCGCCGCAGGACCGTTCGACAGCCTGCCGATCCTCATCGTTGGTCAGGCGATGCACGATCAGCGTTCCGAGCTGACTTAAGACATCGTGCGGAATGTCCCTCGGGCGCTGTGTCGCCATGATCGATGTCAGCCCGTATTTACGGCCTTCCTTGGCGATAATGCCAAAAGATTCCAGCCGCACGCTTGCGTACTCATCTCCTACGGTCCGCCCGAGGAACTGATGCGCTTCATCGAGCGCCACGATGACGGGCCGCGTTCGGAACGATCCCTTTCTCGCTTCGCCGAGAAGATACCGGCCGATGACGTTGAGAAGGATTTCTCGGGTGTTGTGCTCGAAATGTACGGAGCGGAAGGAGATGCGGATAATGTCATCCGCATCGTTCTCAAAAAAGTCGGTAAGAACTTTCACCAGCGATTGGCCTGCCGTGCCGAAGAGGCAGGATAACTGATGCGTGGTGATCAGCGTTCTGATGCGGGCCACAAGCGTCTCGCAATGCGCAACCGAACTGTCCGGACCACCCCAGTTGTCGGTATTGTTCCCCGTTGACCAGACGCATTCCGCCGTAACCTGTTCGGCGAGACTTGTTATCCGGAAGTCGCAGAACGGCGAATTTATCGCGTCCCGGTGCGCGTCGAGCGCATTGAAAAATGGAGCGCGGGGTCGATTGGTCTTTTCAACCGTCCCCCGCGTGCTGAAAACTACGCCTTCCGGCGCGATTCCCCCGCACACCCGCAAAAGCTTCAGGCTTCGCATAGCCTCCCTGAGTTTGGGGCCTTGCGATTGTCCAGACGGACGGAAGAGGGCAAACAAATCCTCTTCCGTCGTCTGCGTGTAGGGAAAATGAACCGGCTGGGTGCCTTCTTCATCGTTGAAAGCATAGTGCTTCGTGACGGACGGCAAGCTTGCGAATTCTCCCGTCGGATCAAAGAGAATGCACTTTCCGCCGGCTGCCTTGATCTGATCGAGGATGGCGGCAATTGTCCAGCTCTTGCCGCCGCCCGTGGCCCCGAAGACGCCGCAATGCCGTCCGAACAGTTTTTCGGGCGGCAATTTCAGATGGATGCCGCCGCCGGCGCTTAGCAAGCCAAGATCGATCGACAACTGATCGCTTCCCGAAAGCGAGTTAGCGGCGAGGTCACCGAACAATTTTGGTTGCGCGAGATAAACGGCATCGCCAATGCGAGGATGCGCTCGTAAGCCGCGAACAAGCTTCTGGTTTTTCTGATCGACAGATGCGAGCAGTTGAATTCGACCGACGGGATGAGGTTCCGGCGGGCTTCCCATCGCGGGTTCCACGCTCAGCCGCTCATTGTCCGGGAGCTTGACTTCGATGATGCGCCCCAGAAGCTTGATGCTCTCGCAGTCGATGAAAACGAAGTCACCGACAGCGCCTCGCGCGAGCGCGCGTCGTTCCGGGCGGGCCGTCGCCTGCGGAAGATTGGCCTGTGCAATCGAGGCACCCACAACGGTAATGGTTCCGACATAGCCATCGGGATCGACAAGGCTTTGCATGATCACGACCCGGCCGGGTTATTCAGGATCTTGAGGCGCTCCATATGCCGCTCTCGCTCGGTCTGAGCAACGAGATCGGGGAGGGCTTGCGCGAGATCGTCAAAGCGGCCGTTCAGAAGTGAGAGCCTTTGATCACCTATGTCGACGAGGCGCTTGAAAGTTCCAAAAGACGCGCTCGCACCGGGACGTGCGAGTGTATCGGCCGGTAGGATATGCGCTTTGGTCTCGAGCTCGCCGTCGGCGATGTATGCAAGGTCGCAGACGATGACGCGCAGGCTCATATTTGCCTCCACAGCGGCAAGTATGGGCTTGGTTATATGATCGTCATTGAACCCGAAACCGGAGATGATGACGGCCGTATCGGGCTCTCGCAAAGCGCTTTGCAAGGCTCCCATCATATCAAGAAAAGGCGTTTCGAACGCCTCCTGGTATTTGCTGTCGCGTGGGTAGATCAACGCCGCCGGGCCGTCGTCATCGCTTCTGGAGCGGACAAGCTCCGCACCTTTGCGCCGCCAATCTATGGAGCCGTGCAATTTGTGAAGGTGGAAAACATTTTCGATGTAATCCGGGCTATCCCTGCCGGCATCTCGCCTGACGATGTCGTGGACGAAATGACCACGATCATAGACCTGTGGCAAAGAGTGGGAGAAGCCGTCGATCATCGTAAAACGGAGCGCGCGAGCGGCGTACTCGAAGGCTAGATCATAGTTGGTCGTGAATATGCGGGTGCGCGGCTTGCGCACGCCCCGCCGGGCGATTTTTCGGATGATCGCTTGATGGGCGCTCAGGTCGGTGGCCTCGTCAACGAAATCGACGCTCAGGGCGATCGTCTTTTCTGCAAGCCCGATAAATTCGGCAACGTCTTTCGCTTTTTCCACGCCGAAGAGTTCGAGATAAATTTTGCAGTGGGATAGAAATTTCTCAATATTCTTCGCTGCAACCACCGCCTTGGCATTCGGCATAAGAGCGGCGATCTTGTTGACCGTCTCCTGCGTTGCCGCTGTGACGACCCCGTCCCACAGATTGAGCATGCTTGGGGCTTGCTTTGCGCCCTGGGCTGCATTCCTCGCGCAAAAAGACGATCCGGCACCGGTGAGCAGAACAAGGTTCGATGCGTTCAGGGCAGAGGTAAGCAGATCCTCGATAGCGCGGCTGCTGCCGCGATCTACAACTTCCCCCTTGTCGCTCTTCACGTCGTCATGCGAGCGCCAGCCTTCGCCGCGCGCGTAAAGACGGATGTTGCTGGCGGCTGCCAGCTTTGTTTTCCAGTAGCTCATGGTTCCTCCCACAGACAAACCATACAAGCATCGCCGTCGTAGGAGAACCAATTTCCCCGCGTTGTTTTCTTCGGAACAATCTCGCCCTGGCTTCTGCGAAAGCAGCCGGCAACGTTGCCGCATCGACGAAATACATTAGCGTTTACTTAATCAAGAAGACTCGCTTTTCCTGTCCCATTTTATGATCCCTTGAACGAATGGCGGCCGTGTAGCGGCCGCCCTTCGTACCCCTCCTACGTCGGCGACCCTTGTGTTCATGCTTTGATCTGATATCCTTCCTTAACCCGCTCAGAATAATATTCTTCAATATCTTCGAAGGGGATCGAGTTTTGCTTGTAGAGAATCTTTCTATCGGCCGAGTCGTTATGCATGAGGTATTCCAGAGGAAAGACGGGCCCAATGTAGTGCCGCCATCCTACGGCAAGGATCTCGAAGTACTGGATGCCAAGGCTCTCAGCCATTTTGGGATGCGTATCACTGACGCGCTCTCCGCACAGTCCAAGAGCATAGAGATGCAGATAGTGAAGACCGATGGCGCGAGCGTGGTTGGGACTGCTCGACGTCTTGTTCTCGCAACCGACACCGACTTCCCCAGCGTCTCCAATCACATGGCCGATGCCCTCGCTGACGCACAGAAATCACGAGGGATTCCCGGTGGAATGCTTCTAGTCTTCGATGGGAAAGTCGGTGGCGACGGAAAGCCCTTCTTAGGGGTGATTAAAGCGGAGATGCAGTCCGGCTTTCAACGCCGACTGGCTGCGGCAAAAATTGTGACCGAATTCCTCGAGAACATCTTCCTGACGCCAGCCACGAGACTTTACAAGCTTGCTCTGTTCATCTCTGAAGATGCCGCTGTCGCGGCGAGCACAAATTGGCGATGCTTCGTATTTGACAGCAATATCACCGCCGCCCGCCGAGAGAACGCGGCCGTATATTTCTACGACGGCTTTCTTGGCTGCGCCTTTCCTGAGAGCGGGAAATACGAAACCGCGAAGTTCTTCGACCTCACGAAGGAATTCGTTCGCACCTTGGTAAATGACCGAGATCTCCGAAGGGACCTGGGAGACGCGCTGTTCGCCTTCGTCAAGGTAGATCAGGCACCCACGTTCACCTCGCAACAGTTCGGCGACACGTATCTGCCACCCGAATTGCGCGACCCGTTTAACAAGTTCCTCGAAGCCAAGAAATTGCCGACCAATAGAGCCGTGGTTCGGGACATCAGCGAGATGGGTGGAAGGTTGCGGCGCCGGAAGTACAAGTTCGGTCCAGACATCGAGTTCTCTGCGTCCCCGGACGCGATACGGAATGGCACCGTGACATTCGAGGATGTGCCGGCAGGCGATGTTTCCCAAGGCGAGGCTGCAAGCTGGACCAGGATCACGGTCCGCAGGCCAGTCACCGAACAGCTATGACGACCGAGTTCGAGATCCTGCGGCGCTGGGAGGCGGAGCAGCAATACTACGATGCCTGGGGCAGGTTCATCATCCACGCGGTCATCGATGGGCTCTCGACCCAGGTGAAAGCGCCGGACCTGTTCTTGCGCCTTCCGGTTAAGCATAGGCTGAAGGAGAGCAAGTCGCTTATCCAGAAGGCTCTCTATCGCGGCAAGGGCTATGCAAGTCCGTATGACGACATCGAGGACAAGGTGGGCATCCGCTTCGTCGTGCTCACTTCCGACGAAATACCCATCGTCGAGAAGGCGATCACCGAATCCGGCGACAGATACTGGTTCTGGGAAAAGGCCCGGGACTTCGCTGAGGAGCGAGCTCGCAAGCCTTGGGAGTTCGGGTACCAGTCGGTCCACTACGTGGTTCGGGCAAAAGCGGGGGTCGTCTTCGAGGGCGTCCCTATGCCGCTGGACATTCCGTGCGAGATCCAGGTCCGCACGCTGCTGCAGCATGCCTTCAGCGAAGTCACCCACGACACAATCTACAAACCAAGCGTCAAATCGACCCCTGAGATGATGCGGGCTGCGGCAAAGGCGATGGCGTTAATCGAAGCGACTGACGACTACTTCCGCCAAGTCGGCAACCTCATCGACGCATCGGTCAAGAGCGTCAAGGCACTGATCGACGCCTTGTCCGTGTACTACGGAGACAAGGTGGGCATGGACGCGACTGTCACCACTCTCGACGGTGAGTTGATCGAAGCGTACCTCCCACTGGCCGGCGAGAGCTCAATTGAAGACATCCTCCTATGGCTGAACACCAAGGATTTCATCATGGAGCGCATCAAGGGCCGGCGACAGGACCAGACCCTGTTCGCCTTGCCCTCGATCTTGTTGCTCTATTTCGTGGTGGGCAATTTTCCGAGCATCGCCACCTCGCCGGGTTTATTTACCGATGAGGAACTCGGGCCGATATACTCCGACCTTGGGTTGGCCCTTCCGCTGTAGGCCAGAAGGCAGTCCAAGGCGTCGAAGCTCAAGTCCAAACGAGGTTGCCTTGCGAAAAAACGTTGCTCAGCCCGGGAATCTGCGCTGGGGCAGCGGCTGATCAGCGCGCGTTCGAGAGACGCGACTGAAGGAGTTGTGTCGACAGAAGTTCGCCAAGCGTGACGTCGACGGGCGGCCACTATCTTGGTTCTCGAATTTGACGGCGAGTAACGCAATGAGGTCGCTCCAGAACGGCAGCTTATCGCAAATCCTAGCCGAAGCCCGCTAGGCCGGTAACGGCCCAAAACAAGTCGTTCGCTCGTCGCCTTCGCGATGACACTTCTTGGCGCCCAATCTTCCAAGCCTGCAACGTTCACTGCATCGCACGGGCGCGTATATTGGGTATCTTCGATTTTCTGAAACGCCACGCCATGCTGCTTCCGTTTAACAATACCTCGGAGGCTGCGCCCATGACACCGACGAAGCTCCTTGTCGGCCAGATCGTAGTTGTGTTCGCCATCGTCATCGTTGGCGTATGGGCGGCAACGCAATGGTGCGCCCACATGCTGGACTATCAGCCGCAGCTTGGCGCGCCATGGTTTGCCGCGGCGGCCCGGCCGATCTACAAGCCGTGGAAACTGTTCGAATGGTGGTTTCACTTCGACGCCTATGCGCCTGAGGTCTTCGACAAGGCCGGCATGCTTGCCGGAGCCAGCGGATTCTTGGGGTGTGCGGCCGCAATAGCTGGCTCCCTCTGGCGCGCGCGGCAGAGGGGGTTGGTCACCACCTACGGTTCCTCACGATGGGCCGCGGCTCGGGAAATCGAGAAGGCAGGCCTGTTTGAGCCGGCCGGCGTTTTCCTTGGCAAACTGAAGGATCACTATCTGCGACATGACGGGCCGGAACATGTCATGGCCTTTGCGCCGACACGTTCGGGCAAGGGCGTGGGATTGGTCGTTCCAACGCTTCTTTCCTGGACCGGCTCGGCCGTCATTCACGACATCAAAGGCGAGAACTGGCAGCTGACTTCCGGCTGGCGGTCGAAGTTCTCTTTCTGCCTCCTGTTCAATCCGACCGACTCGAGATCGGCGCGCTATAACCCGCTGCTGGAAGTGCGCAGGGGTTCAGATGAGGTCCGCGACGTTCAGAACATCGCGGACATTCTCGTCGATCCGGAAGGCGCGCTGGAGCGGCGGAATCATTGGGAGAAGACTAGTCATTCACTCTTGGTCGGGGCCATCTTGCACGTGCTCTACGCGGAAGAAGAAAAGACGCTCGCGCGCGTCGCCACTTTCCTGTCGGATCCGCAACGCTCGTTTGCCGCGACACTGCTGCGGATGATGACCACCAACCACCTCGGCACGGCGGACACACCTCGGGTCCATCCCGTCGTGGCCTCGGCGGCTCGCGAGGTGCTGAACAAGTCAGAGAACGAGCGTTCTGGCGTTCTCTCGACCGCAATGTCGTTTCTCGGGCTCTATCGTGATCCGACGGTTGCCTCGGCAACATCGGCCTGCGACTGGCGCATTGCCGACCTCATGGATGCGGAACGACCGATGTCGCTCTATCTAGTGGTGCCGCCATCGGATATTTCGCGCACCAAGCCACTGGTGCGACTGGTGCTCAATCAGATCGGCAGGCGACTGACGGAGCGGCTGGAAGGTGACCCGAAGAAAAGCCGCAAGTACCAACTGCTCATGATGCTGGACGAATTTCCGGCTCTTGGTCGCCTCGACTTCTTCGAGACCGCGCTCGCCTTCATGGCGGGTTACGGCATCCGCGCCTATCTGATCGCGCAATCCTTGAACCAGATCTCCAAAGCCTATGGCGAGAACAACGCCATTCTCGACAATTGCCATGTGCGCATTGCCTTTTCCTCCAACGACGAGCGCACGGCCAAACGCATATCGGATGCGCTCGGTACGGCGACGGAACTCAGGTCCATGCGCAACTACGCCGGCCACCGGCTGGCGCCCTGGCTTTCGCACGTCATGGTCAGTCGCCAGGAGACCGCTCGCCCGCTGCTGACGCCTGGCGAAGTGATGCAGTTGCCGCAAGCTGACGAATTAATCCTTGTTTCCGGGTTGCCGCCGATCCGCGCCCAGAAGTTGCGCTATTACCAGGATCCGAATTTCACCGAACGGGTGCTGCCGGCGCCGGTGTTGCGCGACGGTCTGTACGCGGACTGTCCTGCGTCGCGCCCCGACGATTGGAGCGGACAAGTCCGCAGTGTTGACCGCCGTCTCGCTGCCGATGACGAACACGCCGGCGCGGCAATCGAAGAAGGGAGCGGCGTGCAACAGCAGCGTCATCCCGGCCTGCCTGAAGACCACGTCGTCGTCTCTCGGGAGCCTGATCAGGATGACCTCTTCAATCTGTCGGACGATGACGCCGAGGCACTCGCAGACAAGCGCGTCATGGACCGGGTTTCTACCGCGGCGAGCGCCTACGGCCTCAACGAGGGAAGGGGCGACGACAAGGACATCATCCCCGGCTTCTGAACGCTTTCCGCAACTGAGGCGTATCTCGGCGTAGATAACGCCCATAAGCGATTTTGCGGATCTCGGCGATGTTCGTTCGCACCGGCGCATCAGCGCCGGCCAGTCGGAACGAGAAGTATGAAGCCCCGTCGCATTCGCCACCAGTTTCTGCTCGAACCCGAATTGAGCGAGAAGCTGGAAACCCTCAGCCGCAACCCGTCGACCACGAAATCGGCAATCGTCGCGAAAGCGGTCGAGGCCTTCATCGAACGGCGTGGTGAAAACGAGCTCGACCAGCGCTACGGCAAGCGGCTGGACCGTCTTTCCCGCGATCTCGACCATGTCAGGCGCGACGCCGAAATAACTCTGGAGAGCCTGGCGCTCTTAATCCGCTTTTCAATCACGCTTCATGCGCACACGCCAATTCCGGATCGGGCGACACAGGCGATCGCCCAAGAGCGCTTCGACAAATTCGTCGAGCAGGTCGGTCGCCAGATAGCCTCCGGGAAGCGCTCGCTTGGTTACGGCAATGGCAACGGAGGCGAAGGATGAACTCTCATCCCGCAGCGGACCACCGCCGCCGAGCCATGCTGCGCACAGCCATGGGCGCCGCGATCACCGAGGCCCTTGCCGATCCGACCGTCATCGAGGTGATGGTCAACCCCGACGGCGCGCTGAGGCTCGACCGGTTGGGAGAAGGCCGGGTCGATACGGGCGTGCATATGCATCCTGCCGAGGCGGAACGCATCATCCGGCTCGTCGCCTCCCATGTACGCGCCGAGGCGCATGCAGATAGTCCGATTGTCAGTGCCGAATTGCCATCAGGCGAGCGCTTCGAGGGTCTGCTACCGCCGGTCGTGCTGGCGCCATGCTTCGCCATCCGCAAACCGGCGGCAAAACTCTACACGCTGGCCAACTACGTCGCCGATCGCGTCATGCTCCCGCTGCAGGCTGATGCCCTGAGGAAGGCAGTGCGCGAGCGGCGCAACATCCTGGTCGCCGGCGGCACATCGTCGGGCAAAACGACTTTTACCAATGCTCTACTGGCAGAAGTCGCCGAATGCGATGAGCGGGTGATCCTGATTGAGGACACCCGCGAGCTGCAATGCGCGGCCAAGGACTGCGTTGCCATGAGGACGAAGCGGGGCTCCATCACACTCGCCGATCTCGTACGCTCGACCTTACGGCTGAGGCCCGACCGCATCATCGTCGGCGAAGTCAGAGGCGCGGAAGCGCTCGATATGCTGAAGGCATGGAACACCGGACATCCCGGCGGCATTGCCACGGTTCACGCCAATTCGGCACGCTCCGCACTCTATCGTATTGAGCAGCTCGCCCAGGAAGCCGTTGTCACCGTTCCCCGCCGGCTGATCGCCGATGCCGTCGACTTGGTCATCTTTATTGCCGGAAGAGGACCCGCGCGCCGCGTTGACGCGATCGCCGAGGTCACGGGTCTCGACGGCAGCGGCGATTACGCCGTCACCCCGCTCACACTTCCGCAACTCCAGCAGCTCTGAAAGGTCACCTCATGCGCAAGAAGCTTCGCTTTCTTTCGTTCGCCGCCGTCGCGCTTCTTCTCACGGCCCAGGCCCACGCTGCCGGCTCCGGCATGCCGTGGGAACAGCCGCTGCAGCAGATTCTGGAATCGGTGCAGGGGCCGGTCGCCAAGATCCTCGCGGTGATCATCATCATCACCACCGGTCTGACCCTTGCCTTCGGCGACACGGCGGGCGGTTTCCGCCGGCTGATCCAGATCGTCTTCGGCCTGTCGATCGCCTTCGCGGCCTCGAGCTTCTTTCTTTCCTTCTTCTCCTTTGGCGGCGGGGCAGTCGTCTGATGAGCACCGGAGAGCAGCATATCGAAGGCTTCGAGGTTCTGGTCCATCGGGCGCTCACCGAGCCGATCCTGCTCGGCGGCGCGCCGCGGGCGGTGGCGATCCTCAATGGCACGGTGGCCGCGGCCATCGGCCTAGGCCTGCAGCAGTGGATTGCGGGTCTGATCCTCTGGATCGCCGGCCACACGCTCGCGGTCTTTGCCGCACGGCGTGATCCGGATTTTGCCAGCGTGCTTGTCCGTCATCTTCGTCAAAAGGGCTGGCTTGCATGCTGAAGCTTTCCGAATACCGCGGCAAAGCCGACCGGCTTGCCGACCATCTGCCCTGGGCAGCACTCGTCGCGCCCGGCATCGTGCTCAACAAGGATGGCAGCTTCCAACGGACATTGCGGTTTCGTGGCCCCGACCTTGAAAGCGCGACGGAGGCCGAACTCATCGGCATATGCGCGCGGGCAAACAATGCGCTGAGAAGGCTCGGCTCTGGCTGGGCATTATTCTTCGAGGCCGAGCGCATCGAAGCGCTGGGCTATGCGAGCTCGGCCCTTCCCGATGCTGCCTCATGGCTGATCGATGAGGAACGGCGCGCGGCCTTCGAGGGCAAGGTCGCGCATTTCGAGAGCATCTATCATCTGACCTTGGTCTTCATGCCTGGGCCCGATGGCCAAGCGCGCGCGGAAAGTGCTCTCGTCGACTCGCATGACTTGGGAGGGGAAAGAGACTGGCGCCAGGAGCTTGCCCGGTTCCGAGACGAGACTGACCGCGTTCTCGGTCTTCTTTCGGGCTTCGTGCCCGAGGTGCGCGCGCTCGACGATGCCGAGAGCCTGACGTACCTGCACGGCACGATCTCGACACGCCGTCATCCGGTTGCCGTGCCGGAAACACCAATGTATCTCGACGGCGTCCTGGTTGACGCGCCGCTGACCGGCGGCCTAGAGCCGATGCTGGGCGAGCAGCATCTGCGCACGCTCACAGTTCTCGGCTTTCCGAACGTCACCCGGCCAGGAATCCTTGATGCGCTCAATAACCAGGATTTCGCCTATCGCTGGGTGACGCGCTTCATTCCACTCGACAAGGCGGAAGCCACGAAGACGCTGACTCGGCTCCGCCGGCAGTGGTTTGCCAAGCGCAAATCGATCGCGGCTATTCTGCGCGAGGTGGTGACCAACGAACCGGTGCCTCTCGTCGACAGCGACGCCGACAACAAGGCGCTCGATGCCGATGCAGCACTGCAGGCATTGGGCGGCGATCATGTCGGCTTCGGCTATCTCACCACAACGGTGACGGTGTGGGATCAGAACCGTAAAGCCGCCGCGGAAAAGCTTCGCGCCGTCGAGCGGATCGTCAACGGGCTCGGCTTCACCACCATTCGCGAAAGCATCAATGCCGTCGAAGCGTGGCTTGGTTCATTGCCGGGTCATGTCTACGCCAACGTTCGCCAGCCGCTCGTTCACACGCTTAACCTTGCCCATCTCGTGCCGCTGTCGTCCGTGTGGGCAGGTCCAGCGGAGAACGAGCACCTTGCCGAGGTCACCGGCGATTACGCTCCGCCGCTTCTTTTCGCCGAAACCAGCGGCTCGACGCCGTTTCGGCTTTCGACCCATATCGGCGATGTCGGCCACATGCTGATTGTCGGGCCGACCGGTGCCGGCAAGTCGGTTCTGCTTGCCCTGATCGCTTTGCAGTTCCGGCGCTACGCTGGCGCGCAAATCTATGTCTTCGACAAAGGCAATTCGGCCCGCGCCGCCGCGCTTGCCATGGGCGGCGACCACCATGCGTTGGGTGCGAATGGTGCGCTTGGTTTCCAGCCGCTGCGCCACATCGACGACCCGGCCACACAGAGCTGGGCGGCCGAATGGATCGCCGGCCTCATTGCCCACGAGAATGTCACAGTCACCCCGGAGGTGAAGGAGGCAATCTGGTCGGCGCTCACCAGCCTCGCCACCGCGCCGGCGCAGGAACGCACGCTGACTGGCCTGTCGGTCCTGCTTCAGTCCAATGCGCTCAAATCGGCATTGATGCCCTACACGCTCGACGGACCATTCGGCCGCCTGCTCGATGCCGATGACGACCGGCTGGCCATCTCGGATGTGCAGTGTTTCGAGACCCAGGAGCTGATGCACAGCCAAGGCGCTGTGCTGCCTGTGCTCACCTATCTGTTCCATCGTCTTGAGGACCGGTTTGACGGGCGGCCGACGCTGCTCATGCTCGATGAGGCCTGGGTCTATCTCGACAACCCGCTCTTTGCCGCCCGCATCCGCGAATGGCTTAAGGTGCTGCGTAAGAAAAATGTCTCCGTCATCTTCGCGACGCAGTCGCTTGCCGACATCGCCGGCTCTTCTATCGCACCCGCAATCATCGAGAGCTGCCCGCAGCGCATTTTTCTCCCCAATGATCGTGCGGTGGAGCCGCAGGCACGGGCAGCCTATGAGCGCTTCGGTCTTAATGAGCGACAGATCGAATTGGTCGCCCGCGCCACGCCGAAGCGCCACTACTATCTGCAGTCGCGCCGCGGCAATCGCCTCTTCGAGCTCGGGCTAGGCCCGATCGCTCTTGCGCTTTGCGGCGCCTCCGACCCGGCCGCGCAGACCCTGATCGACAATATTCTTTCCGAAGAAGGGCAGGGCAGCTTTGCCGCCCGTTTCTTCAGTGCGCGCGGCCTGGATTGGGCTGCCGAGCTTCTCCAGCAATTTCCTCAACCTAACAAGGAGCAATCGTCATGATCGGACGCCGCCTTTTTACTAGCCTGGTCACCGTTTCCCTGATTGCCAAACCGATGGCTGACTACGTCCAGCCGGCCTATGCGCTCATCGTGTTTGACCCGTCCAACTATACGCAGAATGTGCTGTCGGCAGCACGCGCATTGGAGCAGATCAACAACCAAATCCAGTCGCTTCAGAACCAGGCGACCATGCTGCAGAACATGGCGCGCAACCTTCAGCGCCTGGATTTCTCTTCCGTGGGCCAGCTTACCGGCTCGCTCCAACGGATTGACGGTCTGATGACCCAGGCGAGCGGCCTGAGCTTCGATCTCGACAAGCTGCAGGACCAGTGGCGCCAGCAATATCCGGAAAGCTACGACGCCACCATCAAGGTCAGCGATGTGGCGAGCGCCGCGCGCGAGCGCTGGCAGAGCGCCATGCAGGCGTTCCGCCAGACCATGAGCGCGCAGTCGCAGATCGTCGAGAACGTGCAGGCCGATGGCGACCTGCTTACCGATCTCGTCAATCGCAGTCAGGGCGCGGCAGGTGCCCTCGAGGCAAGCCAGGCTACCAATCAGCTGATCGCGCTTTCGACCAAGCAGCAGATGCAGATCGAGACGCTGCTTGCGACCCAGTTCCGGGCCGAAGCCGAGGATGCGGCGCGCAAGGCGCAGTCTGAGGAAGCCGCTCGCGAGACGACGAAGCGTTTCCTGGGCACCGGCACGGCTTATCCCGGCAACTGAGCGGCAGTTCTTCAAGACAACGAGGAAGGCGGCGACATGAACGACCTCGGAGTCATCGATCGCTTCATGGAGACCTTTACCCGCTACATTGACAGTGGGTTCGGTCTGCTTTCGGGCGACGTCGCCTTTCTCACCACCATTCTGATCGGCATTGACATCACGCTCGCGGGCTTGGTCTGGGCGTTCGGCGGCGAGCCCAACATTCTCGGCCGGCTTGTTCGCAAAGTGCTCTATGTCGGCGCCTTCGCCTTCGTCCTGAACAATTTCAAGAACCTCGCCGACATAATTTACCGCTCCTTTGCCGGTCTCGGCATCAACGCATCGGCCGGCAACCTGTCCGCCGACAGTCTCCTGCGGCCAGGCCGCATTGCCGCGGCCGGCTTCGAGGGCGCCTGGCCGCTCCTCAATCAAGCGAGCCAGCTAGTAGGCTTCCCCGAGATCTTCGGTAACGCGCTCACCATCTTCGTGCTGCTTCTGGCCTGGTTCCTGGTCCTCATCGCCTTCTTCATTCTTTCCATCCAGCTCTTCATCACCATCCTCGAGTTCAAGCTCACCACGCTGGCCGGCTTCGTCCTGGTGCCCTTCGCGCTCTGGAACCGCTCGGCGTTTCTGGCCGAGCGCGTGCTCGGCAATGTGATTTCGTCGGGCATCAAGGTGATGGTGCTTGCCGTCATCGTCGGCATCGGCTCCACGCTCTTTGGCGAGTTCGCTTCCGCCCTGCAGGGCCAGGAGCCGGACCTGGCGGCGGCCATGTCTCAGGTACTGGGTGCGCTGGCGCTGCTTGGGCTCGGCATTTTCGGCCCCGGGATTGCCTCGGGTCTTGTTTCCGGCGCGCCGCAGCTTGGCGCCGGCGCGGCACTTGGAACAACGGCGGCCGCAGCTGGATCAACGCTCGTTGTCGGAGGCGCTGCGTTTGCCGGCGCGCGCATGGCAACAGGCGGCGGCCTCGCCGCAGTCCGTGCCGGCGCCGCCATGGGGTCCGCTGCCACCGTCGCTTGGCAGACGGGGCGCGCGACATCGCCCGAGTCCGGGCTGTCCGGGGTAGCTGCTGGGCTACATGGGGTTGCGAGTGCCGCTAGCGGCGCCGCGATGCGGGGAATGCGATCCGCAGCAGAACCATTCCGCCGTAGTGCCGACGCCGGTCGCGATGCCGGCTGGACCGCGACCGGCGGCATGCCGACCGCGTCAAAGACAGGAACCTCGCCCGCTGCAGCCTCTGACCCCGCGCCGGTCTGGGCAAGGCGTCTGCGTTCCGAACAGACCGCACGCGCCCATCGCAATGCTGCCACGCAGGCGGTGCGCGATGGAGATCGGGGCGGAAGCGGCGCCAATCCCTCCCTCAATGACAAGGAAGACTAGATGCTCTTCAAGCGACCCGTTCAGCGTTATGGAAAGACGCCCGAACCCGTAACACCCTACCAGAAGGCCAGCCAACTCTGGGATGAGCGCATCGGCACGGCGCGCGTCCAGGCCAAGAACTGGCGCTTCATGGCCTTTGGCTGCCTGGCTCTGACGACGGGGCTTTCCGGTGGGCTTCTGTGGCAGTCGATGCAGGGCCGCGTCGTGCCTTATGTCGTCGAGGTCGACCGCTTTGGCGAGGCGCACGCGGTCGCGCCGGCAGTCCAAAACTACCAGCCCGACGATGCCCAGATCGCCTGGCATCTCAGCCGCTTCATCCAGAATGTCCGTTCGGTTTCCACCGATGCGGTTCTGGTGCGGCAGAATTGGCTGTCGGCCTACGACTTTGCCACCGACCGAGCGGCGCTCTTCCTCAACGAATATGCCAAGGCGAACGACCCTTTCGGCCAAATCGGCACGCGCAGCGTGTCAGTGCAGGTGACCAGCGTGGTCAGGGCTTCCGACAGCTCGTTCCAGGTTAAATGGACCGAGCAGGTGTTCGAGCGCGGCAGCCTCGCCAGCACGACGCGCTGGATCGGGATCCTCACCATCCTCATCCGCCCGCCTAGGACAACCGAGCAGCTGCGCAAGAACCCGCTCGGCGTCTTCATCAACGCCATCGACTGGTCGCGCGAGCTCGACAGCGCCGCGCCAACCCCCGTTTCCCCTAAGGAGCCCGCCAATGACAAATAGAGCCCCATTGCTTCGTGCTGCCTTGATCCTGTCGGCGTCTGCTGCGGTTCTTTCGGCCTGTGCCTCGAAGCCAGTGCCGCCGCCTCAGATTTCCTATGACCACGAGGACTTCAAACCAGCCGCGATCGAGAAGGCGCCGGAGAAGCCGGTCAAGGTCGTGGAAGTGCCGAAACCGTTACCGTTGCCTGGTCAGTTGATGCCCGCACCCGGCAAGCCCGCCCCAGATAAGCGCTCGCCGGAAGAACAGGTCGCCGATGCCAACAAGGCGGCGACGCAACAACCCACCAAGTTTGGCTATGTCAATGCGGTGCAGGTTTACCCCTTTGCCGACGGCGCGCTCTACCAGCTCTACGCCGCGCCGGAGCGCGTCACCGATATCTCATTGCAGCGGGGCGAGAAGCTGACCTCGGTCTCAGCCGGCGATACGGTCCGTTGGGTGATCGGTGACACCGTTAGTGGCTCAGGCGATGACCAGCGCACTCATGTGCTGGTGAAGCCATTCGCGCCGGGGCTTGCCACCAATCTGGTCATCACGACGGACAGGCGATCCTATCACCTGCAACTTCAAAGCACTGAGAAAACTGCCATGGCGGCGCTCTCCTGGATTTACAGCGAAGACCAACTCGTGGCGCTTCGGCGGCGCAACGCTCAGGCCGAGGCTGAAATGCCCGCGGCCTCGAACATAGCACTCGAAAACATCCGCTTCCGGTATTCGATCGCCGGCGACACGCCACCGTGGAGACCGACGCGTGCCTTCGACGATGGCAGCAGGGTGTATATCGAATTTCCGAGCCGTATCGACCAAGGGGAGGCGCCGCCGCTCTTCATCGTCGGAGCCGACGGGGACAACCAGCTCGTCAACTATCGCATGCGCGGCAACTACTACATCGTCGATCGCCTCTTTGCTGCGGCCGAGCTGCGGCTTGGCACCAAGCAACAGCAGGTGGTGCGCATTACGAGAAGCGACGGTCGGCAACCGCCGCGGCGGGTTTGGCTGTTTTCGCGTTTTGGCAGGTGAGGGGAGGCTCATGAACGATACTTCCCATCCGAATGCTCTGCCGAAGCTCAATCCCGAACAGCTGCAGCTGCGAGCCTCGCCCCGCCGAGCGGTGCGGTTCAGGCGCGGCATAATCGTCGCGATCGCTGCTGTTGGTTCCGGCGCTGTTTTTGGCGTCACGATGATGGCGCTGCGGGGACCCGCATTGCGCCTGAAACAGCAGCCCGAAGAGCTCTACAGCACGGACCGCAAGCCGACCGCCGAGGGACTTGAAACGCTGCCCAAGGACTATTCCGGGAGCAAGCCGAAGGCTCCGGTGCTTGGACCGCCGCTGCCTGGGGATCTCGGCCGTCCTATTCTCGAGCACCAGCGCCAGCTTGGCATCGCACCAGGGCAAGACGTTTCCGCCGAGGCCCAGCGGCTTGCACAACAAGCGATTGAGGCGCGCGAGTCGCAAGTCCTCTTCCGCATCGAAAACCGGCCCCAGCAGACGGAAGCTTTTGGCAATGGGCAGGGCGGACGTTCGCCTTTCGAGACGGCGTCTCCGCAGCCAAATACAGAAGGCCAGCGAGCTTCCGTCGCGCCGGCCGAGGGCGACCCGAACAATCAACAGCGCAAGCTCGATTTCATCGATCAACGGAATACCGGCGGGATCTACAACCCGCATACACTGCAGACGCCGGCTTCGCCCTATCAGATCATGGCCGGTAGCGTGATCGCTGCAAGCCTGATCACCGGCATCAATTCCGATCTGCCCGGCCTTGTCGTCGCCCAGATCACCGAGAATGTGCACGACAGCGTCACCGGCAGCATCCTGCTCATCCCGCAGGGCTCACGGCTGATCGGCACCTACGACAGCGTTGTAGCCTTTGGGCAAAGGCGCGCTCTGTTGGTGTGGCAACGCATCGTGATGCCGGACGGCTCATCTATCGAAATCGACAATCTGCCCGTGACCGACGCGGCCGGCTATGCCGGGCTCGAGGACAAAGTGGATTTCCATACTTGGCAGCTGATCAAGGGCGTCGCGGTGGCCACATTGCTGGGGGTTGGTACCGAGTTGAGCTTTGGGGAAAATGAAAGCGACTTGGTCAAGGCAATTCGTGAATCCGCCCAGCAGAACGTCAGTCAAGCCGGCCAACGGATCACGGAAAAGAACCTGAACGTCCAACCCACGATCACTGTCCGCCCTGGTTGGCCGTTGCGCGTCGTCGTGCACAAGGACCTCGTGTTGCGGCCATATACGGGGTGAACAGGAGGACTTGATGGCTAATTTGAAACTCGGAAAACTTCCGGACCGGACACCTTCGAAGATCACCATCACCGTTGGCGCCGACTTGAGCCAAGCACTTAATGACTATGCCGCACTTTACCGTCAGACCTATGGCGAGTCCGAAACCGTGGCTGAACTGATCCCCTTTATGCTGGTCGGATTTCTGGAAGGTGACCGGGCATTTGCCAAGGCCAGAAAGGAAGGTTTACTGGGCGCTGGCGCGTCGGAGAAACCACGAAGGCAATCATCTTCCACGCTGGACAACGGGTAGCGCTTGGTGTCGTTTGGTCGCACGCTAGGTTCTTGATCCTGACCGCGTTGCGGCCGGTCCCAGCGAGCGCTTCGCAAAATTGAGATCAGGCTTTCGCTTTACGCGTTGAGGTAGGTTTTCTTGGCCGGAGCAGCCTTCCTTCCCAAACCTAACGATTTTGCCAGCGCTTATCAGGCGGCCGAATAGTTCAGGGCGACCACGGGATAATCCTTCGCCAGTCCCCACCTCGCCTGGTATGTATCGGGGCCGTGCATGCGTGCGATCTACCGGTGGGAGTTTTTCTCGAGCCTTTCGGCCGCGTCCGCCAGTTCCTTCGATCATTTCTTGAGCAGCGAATTCGCTTCCTCCCGGAAATATTCCCCAAGATGGTCAAGCAAAGCATGGATCGAACGCGGATGGCTTGGGGTCTGCGAGGTGAGCGGGGTCGCCACGCCGAATTAGGGCATGTAGCCAAGCCCACTGCCGCGGTTGCGGTTGGTCCGGCAAAGCGGCGATGAGCTCTGCGGTCTCGGCGTCGGCCTGTTGCTGTCGCAACGCGACCAGAGCCGCCTTTTCAACCGCTTCTGACTCGCCGTCGACCAAGCCTTCGAGAAACTCCACAGACTCCTCGATCGGCATCCATCCCGCAAGTTCGGCGACCATCAGACGGTCCGAACTGTCTGTGCACTCGCTCATGCGAGTGATCGTCTCGACCAAGCGTCGCCGTGGTGCGGCACGGCACAGCAAGCGCCTAATTTGATGGCGAACGGGAACCGGCGCTGCGGCGTGGTCGCCCAGCAGGACGTCCGCTGCCCTTTCGGCATGAGCTCCAACAACAGGTAGGCGGCCGACTCTGCGCGGGACGCAGCACGCCGGCGGTGATGAGCCGATCGCGAGTCGCGTCTGCAACGGCCAGTCTGGCAGCAACGCTGGCCGTCCACGGATAGATCGCACTCCCATCAAGTAGCGTGCCAGCGAGACGGAGCAAAGCATATCCGTCGCTGGCATGGAACGCGCCTGGGTGCGGTTCTCTATCGTCGCCCTTCGCCAATATCGATCGATTAGCTCATATTCGCTAACAGCCGGCCCAGCGCTCGCTTCCGGGAATTCGGCAATAGATCGCCGCCAATGTGGGACGTGTAAGCGACAGCAGCACGTCGTCAGGGAGGAACTTAGGATCGCGGCCGGACCGGCGGAGATGTTCACGCACTTGCGCCAAAGTGAAGTCAGGCACGGCCACTTCGCTCAGCCCCTCGGTCGTCTGATGCAGCAGCCTCGTCATACGATTCTCCGCTGAAATCACCGTCCTGATACCCAGGCGCGCCCAGGGCACCGCTGCCATTCGGCGGCTAGATCCGGATCGGGCCAGGTGGTCGAGGAACAAGGTCAGCCAGACGCCGTCCTTGTTGCCAAGTTGCGGAAATCCTCGCAATTGGCAAGCTGCGGTCAAAATCGGTGCGCCAAATGGTCTGACGAACTTATACATCCGGGACAGGTAAGACCGGCTATTCTAGCCTTCGTCAGATCACAGGTCCACCATCGCCGAACCTTCGAGCGAGAGCAACAGCCGAAACCTGGCAGCGGCTATTCCCGAACGAATTGATCCGCACCTGCGTTGATTGAAGCCCACATATCGTCGGGTTCCTCGGCATCGGCAACGTTTTGCGTCATCTGCCAAAGAGTGTCGAGAACGTCTGAACCATCTGCAGCGGTAGTCAGTTGCCCTACCCAAGCAGTTATCGCTGCTACCGGCCAGGCGACGACAAACGAGATTAGATCGCCATTTACAAATCCGGCCACGTCTCCGGTCAAGGACTTCCCGCTCCCGCTTTTCGCGGTCGTATATGAACCGGACACTTTGTTCCCCACAACGGCAAGAAACATCTTCGAACCAAGCTCGTTTTTCCAATGTCCGGCAAAGTCGGGACCGTTGCCTGAAGTCATCGAAAGCAGCTTGAGCGCCGTCTCAACTTTTCGCACGTTACATTCCTCCCAAGGTCGACCTTGTGTGGCTTATATCCAAAGGGAGCTTGACGAAGCAAGGCACGTTCCGTCAGTTGTGGGAGAAAAAGGGGTGATAAGCAATCAAGACAGAAAACCAGCCAGCCTAGATTCACCACTCGTCATGGCCGATGAATCCAATGCGCTGACGACGGCGACAAGAGACCGCCGCCCCTCCGGAGCCAATCCATCATTCCAACCAATCTTTCTGTCCCGCATTGCGCTTTGTTGCCGGCAATAGAAGAACGACTCTGTCCAGGATCTGATTTCAGACAGAATTGTTGCCCGCACCGGACGGCAGTTTCTAGACGCAGATATTGAATGCACCCCTCAGATCGGCGCACTCCCCCTGCGCCACTGAACATTCGCTGACTAGCATTGGGCTTGTTCTCGGATTGCCGCTTCGTGTTCGCGTACGAGTTCTTGGAAGCTAGCGAACGCGACGTAGAACAGCATCTGTTCTCGCTCCAGCAAGGTCACAATCTTGGCAAGGTCGAGCGGCTCACGTCCGCCGAACCCGTAACGGACCTGGCCCGTCTTCTCGTTGACGATCCGCGTTACGAGTTGCGTCATTCCAACCACAAACCGCGGCGAGAAACGATGATTGTAGGCATTGCGGAAATCGTCGGTGCCACCGCGGAAGGCACTTGCGCCAATGGCGTCAAGCGCGCGCTTAAGTCCTTTGTAGCCTCGCCAAGACTTGCCATACTTGTCAGCCACGTGGGGATAGATGTCGTAGTCGAGCGGCAGGTCGTCGCTCCAGGTGGCTGGCCGCTTGAGCATATTCGCCTGATGGCACAGATGGGCGGCGGCGAAGCCGAAGCGCCCCTTGACTACATAGGGAGAGTTCAAGGCGTTGGTGGCGAGTGTGTCGATGAATTCATGGGTCGCGTCAAATTGTTTCTTCTGCGTTAGCGACTGGATCACCCTTGACCAAGCTGTCAGGCTATGGACGTCGTTGGTAAATCTATTGATGGTATTGGCGAGCTCACGCCCAAATTCGTCGAGCATCCACGAATACGCCATCCATTGGACGCCAATCGGATTGGGCAAGTTCGACCAATTGTAGGGCATATAGCGCCCGGTGAGCGGCGTCCCCTTTAAGGTTTTCCGGAACTGTCGATAGAGCGAGATCCCCATAGCGAGAGTTGTACTCGACGGCGTTCAAAAAGCCATACGCGTCAGTCGCCATTTCAATCGGATCGCGCCGGTATAATTCGGCTTAGGGATTGGGTTCGAGGGCGTCGCGGATATGACGTTTGCATGGCGAACCAGCGCGATGGCGGCGCATTGACGGTCGGGAAATGGAACTTTTCCGGTGTCCTCTACCAGTTGCTTGCAACGTTGAAGGCCGGCCTCACCGCAATGATCGAAGAAGTGGTAGCCAACCGCGACGGTGCCAGCGTCCGCATCGTCGTCGAGCGCGCGAGAGGCGGCGATGCCCAGACGCTCCAACCTGTGGTCCGCAGGGTCGACTAAATCAAGATCCGCCGGGGAATGGCGCCTTGGACTTCGCGCACGATCGTTGAAGAGGTGCTGCCAGATCTGTTTGAGGCCGCGGGCAATGGTGCACAGCCAACCGAATTCCGGTTCATCACAATCTCGATGGGACGGATGCGTTCGCAAAGTTCGTCGAGTCAATCGGCAACGCGCATCGAAATGGCAAAGGTCCAGCGGATCTCGATACCTTAGAGCTGCGCTTTCGCTGGCGGACGGAAAGAATATCACCGGAAGGTGTTCAGCCACATCGTCGAGACCTTGGACGCTCCTGAAGTGTGGCGTTTTCTGGCGACCCTCATAGTGGCGGGCTGGTCGGAGGCAGCAATCACCGATGAGATCGATGCTATGCTGGCCGAACTCGTCGATGAGCGCGAGGAGATCTCCGTCAAGCGCAAGGCGTTTGTGGCGCAGCTCCTCGGCTTAGGCACGGGGTCGGCGTGTCGCTTTTCGCAAACGCCCTGCTTCAAGCGGTCGATCTCATCCTGCGCGGCTGACCTTGGCGCGGCGCATACCGTGGATTCTTCGTCAAATCGAGACGCCCTGCAGGTGGCGAGATATGATCGGACCATTGGATGTGCGGGGCGTGCCGGCGTCGATCGAAGCCCCACTTTCGGTTCCGGACAAGGCAAGACCTGTCGGCTGTGCCGCGCCGCACAGGAGATGATTGATGCCGGCCAATGCGCGATGTTGTTGGCGGCGAGGGGGGAACTTGCCGACATCGAGGCCAAGGAAGGTGTGCTTGTGAAGGTCGGCAACAGGGCGGTATCGCGCTGCGGCGGCGATGAATGCCGCACGGTGCACAGTTGGCTTAGTTGGGCTGTGTTGTGGATCACTGGAGGCTGCACTGCTGAGAGCCTCACTTGACCAAGGCTGCTTCGCGCCTAATATCCGTCGTTGAGCAGACCCTAACCGCATCCCAAAAGCGGACATCCGAGCGAACATCCGCAGCCGCACGTTTGCACCAGTTGCCGACATTGACGCCGCTGGCGAACTCCATGAGCTTGACGATACGACCGCCGTTCATGTTTAAGATCGGCTCTTGACTCCTATGTAGCTCTTGCAGTTGCTGGCCTCGTAGCATCGGCCTTTCAACAGAAGTGCGGCCGACGGCCGACTCCGCCCTTTCTACATTCTTTCCATAATAACTTTTCCTGAACACCCGCTGCCAGCTCCGGTCCCTTTAAATCTGCCGGTTCCGTTGTCACCCTTTATGACCCCGCTCAGGGTGTTCCCGCCCGTTCTTCCTTTATATACAAAGGTGCTTTTCATATTGACGGCGCCGCTGCTGGAAATGCTTCCTGTAAATCCGGAGTCAGACGATACTCTGCCATCTCTTATGAAAACGCGTGTTGAGAGTTCTCGCCAATCGCCGCAGTCCGTTGTGGCTCGTCTGACTAATTTCCATGTGCCATTAAAGGCGCTTAGCCCGCTCGTCTGGGGCACACAATGATCGCCCTGCACCCTCATTCCGTCTTCACAAATAAGCGGGCAGATACGAGCTCCGACCGCCCTTAGTCTTTCCAGAAGTTCCGCTGTCGGTTCCAATGATGCAAGCTTGACACCTTGCCTGCCGGCATAGTCTTGAAGTGCTTTGCGGCTGCCCAAGCCCCATTTGCCGTCGGCATGGCCGGCCAGGCACCCCAGGCGAACCAGTTCCACTTGAGTGGCCCGTGTAAGTTCGCCAGCGTCTATGTTGCCTGCCGGTGACTGCGGCAGCGGATTGGGTTGTTCAAGGCTGGCGACTTCCATCGCCTTGGTATTGTCGGTTGCCTTAGCGATGCGCTCCGTCGTTGGCTGTCCCGCCACCTGTTTGGTGGAAGCCTGCCGTTCCGCTTCAAAACGCTTGGCGATACCGTCGATCTTTAGCCTGGCAAGGGCCGCAAAGACGCCCGTCGGAAACTGCTGTAGATACGCCTCGAAGAAGCTCTTGTCGGTTGAGTCCTTGATGGTCGCCCAATAGGCTAGCTCGACCGCGTTGTCTGGCGACGCAGTCTGCGGAAGCGAAGCAGACGCCTGTTTCGGCTCGGCCGTTGCCGCGAGAGGCTTCAAAACGACTTCTCCCGTAAGCGACGAATTTTCCCACGGCACCTGCTTCCCATCCGTGGCGGCCAGCACATCGCGGCGCACATCGACGAGGTCGCGCATGATATCCTGCCCAGGCGTGCCGAGGTGCGAGAGCAGTGCAGTTGTGAACGGAGAGTTCCGGCCCGCCCCGTCTATCGCGACGTTACCTGGTTGCGTTGCGAACGCGATTAGCGACCCGACTCCGCTGCCAAGTCTGGCAAGACCACGCCCTAGGGAACCGGAGCGCGTCCCCATGGAGCGGGAAAGCTTCTCCGCAAACGGATTATCCCGGCAGGCATCGAGGAAGATGAGGTTAACCTTCGTGCTGCGTTCCATCGCCGAAAGTACGAGGTCTATCGGCAGGGCCTCAAAGTCGAGGTCGTTGTAGCTGGACAACTGTGCATCCACCGGCACCATATAGTTGCTGCCATTCACCTGCAGGCCGTGTCCGGCATAGAAAAAAAGCGCCATGTCGGCACCGTCGAGCCTCTCCAAGAAGTTGCGTACTGTGCGTCGCATTCCCGCCAAGTCGAGGTCCTGGTCGCTCACGACCTGAAACCCAAGGCTTTCAAGTTTGGCAGCTATGTCGGAGGAGTCGTTCTTCGGATTGGCTAGTTGGACGGCATGCTGATAGGCAGAATTGCCAATGACCAACGCAACGCGTTTCTCGGCGACTGCCTGTCCCGAAACAGCGGCAAACAATAAAACCAAGAGAATGAAAGCGCTGCGCATGGCGAAACGGCTCCCCAAGGGAACTTGTAGCAGAGGCTAATGCAACCGAGAAGAGCTATGCCCCGGGCTGCGGACGAGTGGCCTGCGACTCTGAGATGGATTGGCGGACACCGTTTCGGTGCTGGGGTCGTGCATTCCAATGCAAACGGGCGACAATTTGCTTGATGCGCCTGAACGGGTATGCTGGCAGCGAGTAGCGCTTCCACTTAGGGGTGTATTTCGGCGTGCGGACACTTGGCCGGATCGTCAGCCTGCGGCGAGGGGGCATCGCCGCATCGCTCGCCTATCTGGTTCTGCTGGGCCTCTGGACCGCTCTCGTGTCACCGCCGTTGGAGAACATCCTGCGCGACGTGATGATGGTCTCGATCTCGCCGTTCACCCATGCTCCACCCAACATCGTCGTGGTCTCAATAACAGAACAGACCCTGGCGAATTTTCCATACCGCTCACCACTGGACCGTGGCTTCTTGGCCGACATGGTGGCCCGGATCGAGTCCGCCCGCCCTCTCGCCATCGGCATCGACCTACTGTTCGACCAGGCAACAGAGCCGGAAAAGGATGCCCGCCTCGAAACTGCCATTGAAACCGCCCGTGTGCCTGTGGTGATCGCCTCGGCTTCGCGGACTGACGGCCTTACCCAAAGACAATCCGACTATCTAAACGCGTTCGCTCCGTCGGCAAAGCGGGGCCTTGCAGCATTGTTGCATGACAATCTCGACGGCGTGGTCCGTGGGGCCTTCCCCGGTCGAGAAGGCGGCGGCGCTTGGATGCCAAGTTTTGTTGCAGTGATCGCAGCATCCACCGGCGTTGGTGGCGGCCACTCGCCGGAGGAGATGGTCTACTACCGCACGGGGAACAGCCTGCCCTTCAGCTTTCCAACCTATCCGGCACAGGCCGTTCCGCTGGCACCGCTCAGCTGGTTCGAGGGGAAATATGTTCTTATCGGTGTAGACCTACAGCAAATAGACCGTCATCCGACACCGTTCGCGTTGTTGAGCGGGGCGAAAATCGGTGTCCTCCCTGGCGTCGCGATCCACGCCCATTCGTTAGCCAGGCTCGTGTCCGGGAATCGGATAACGACCCCTTGGCCTGCAGTGGGCTATGCGCCAATGCTTGTTGTCGGGCTGTTCTGCTTATGGATCGTTTCGCGGCCGATCCCGGTGGTCCTCAAACCTGTCGCGGTCGCTTGTACGGTGCTGCTGGTATGGATCAGTGAGGCGTGGGCGTTCGCGCGGTTCGCAATCCTCGTTCCGATGGTCGCCCCTGCATTGCTTGTGGTCGGCCTGTCGGCGTTCGTTGGCTTCCTGGCTTGGAGACGGGACGCCAAGGCTCGCCAGTTCATTCTGAACGCGTTCTCGAAATATGTCAGTCCGGCCGTTGTTGCAGCGATTGTCAAGGAACCCAACGCTCTCCATCTCGGTGGCGAGAAGCGTGAGCTCACCTGTGTATTCACGGATGTCGAGGGATTTACGTCATTCAGCGAGCAACTCGCGCCAGAGGTGCTCGCAGATGTATTGAACGAATATCTGAACGGGCTCTGCGAGTTATTTGTCGAGCATGGTGCAACCATCGACAAGGTCATCGGCGATGCGGTGGTCGGCTTCTTCGGGGCTCCGGCAGCACAAAATGACCAAGCGGAGCGGGCGGTGTCTCTGGCACTTGCTGTGCAGGACCACGCGCAGCGGCTGCGCGAGAAATCGGCACGACGGGGCCATTCACTCGGATCCACCCGCATAGGTATTCATGGCGGGCCTGCAATCGTCGGCAACTTCGGGGGAAATCGGTTCTTCAACTACACAGCTATTGGAGACACGGTAAACACTGCGGCCCGACTGGAGGGCGCAAACAAGTACATCGGCACGAAAAATTGCATTAGCGCGGAAGTCGCGAAACAAGCAACGCGCTTCTTGCTGCGGCCTGCGGGAGTTCTGCACCTTAAGGGCAAGAACCAAGGCATCGAGGCTTTCGAGGCAATGAGCCGAACGTCAGAAAATACGATACTTTGCGAGGAATACGCAAAGGCGTACGCCCTGCTTGGCACCGACGATAAGCTCGCGACAGCGGCATTTGAGCTGTTGGTCACAAACTATCCACAAGACGCCCTGATCGCTTTTCATCATAGCCGTCTTGCAAGCGGACGCTTCCGAGCAGACATTCATCTTGCCGACAAATAGGGTCATCAATGACATGAGCCTCATGCGTCCGATCTCGCAAATCGCCTCTCTGACCCTCACCGCGGCCGTTCTTGTGACGGCGCAACGCGCGGTCGCCGGCAGCCAGTATGTGGTCCTGTCAGCTGAGCCGGCGGTGGATGAACTGCCGCCAGGCAAGCTCTTTATGCCAAGCGACGTCATCAACGTGCCAGCCGGTACGGTCGTCACTTTGCTCGGCGAGGACGGCAGCGTGAACGCGCTTTCGGGTCCAGATTCCTTCGTGGTAACTGAGGATGCATTGACGTCCGGCAGTTTACAGGGGACTGCCAAAGCGCAGGAAGGCCCTTCAAAGCTTGACCTGATAGCCGTCCTCTTGGCGAACGAGCGCAAGAGAACGGAGTCCATCGGCGGTTCGCGCACCACTAGCGACTATTCCACGCCGAGCGGGCTCGACGACCCCTGGGCAGTGTCCATCGAAGAATCCGCCCCGGGCTGCATCCGCGATGGTGTTATGGTTCTTGCGCGCGAGGGCATAGGTCAGAGCGCGGTTTTTTCAATCCGCATCGGCGACGGTGAGCCGTTCAACGGCATAGTCTGGAGCGCAGGCAAGCTCACTTACTCTCTTCCAGACCGTATTCCTCCCGAGGTGAAATCTGTTGTCGTCGAGACCAACAAGACATCGGCGTCGATCGAAATTAAAATGTTTCCAAAGAACGTTCTTGAAAATCCGCTGGAAGTTCTTGGATGGATGGTAAGCAGCGGTTGCAAACGTCAAGCGTTGGCCTTGGTGCATCAGCTTGTGACAAAACAGCAATGAGTTATTGGCTAGCAGCCGCGCCGCGAATGATGGAGCGACTGGCTAACGGCGTAGCGGCGCCATTCTCAGAGTCGCCATCGCCAGGCATCAGGTAAACTGCAAGGCCTTGGTTTGGTGGACTGTAAGTGCGCTAACGATGATCCGAGCTCGTCGATTTCTGCACAAGGGCACAGTATCAGGCGAACGAAGGGCGTCATCAGCCGATGTCTAATTGAATGTCAAGCGCGGACGCGCTGGAAAATCGAGAGGAGGGTGCGATGCTCCATCCGCGTTTCAACGTTATTATAGCCTTGGCTGTGACTGCGGTTGTGAGTTATGCCACGGGCCGGCTGGAGGCCGCCGAAGAAACCGGTTTCGATCCTCTCGTAATCGACGAGTTGAGTGCTCCCAAGTCCGTTGCGATCATCGATGACCCAACCGGCGAGGCGCCGACCTCCAAGGTTTATTCTTTTCGGATCCCCTCAGGTTATTGCAATCCACGGCGCTATGAGCCGCATGCTCCAGCTAACGACTGCGACGAGCAGTCGGTACGGTCGCAAGTTCGTGAAAACGTCTTTGCGACCAAAAAGAACGGCAATGGGCAGCCGAAACAGGGCTGGTATGGGTTCGCTGTCTACTTACCTGACGACTTCCCATACGGCATAAAGCAAGCTGACGGTTACATGCAACTATTCTACTTTCACAACAAACAATGCCAGCACATTTCACTCGCAAATTTCGCGGGCAAAGATGACTCTCTCTACCTTGCATTCAGTAACGCGCTCAGAAACTACAACTGCACGCCCGGTCCGCGCCTCAAGGTCGCCGATTTCAAGAACCTTGTCGGCAAGTGGAGCCGCTTCGAGCTATTTATTAAGTGGGCGAAGGACAGCTCCGGTCGGGTTAAGGTGTACCTCAATGGCAAATTAGTGACCGAGTGGCATGGACCGACCTTCACCCCGGACTTGAGAGCACCAATTACGCCAAGTTTGGCATCTATCTTTGTTGCACCCAAGCGGTCGCTCGGGTCAGAGACGCGTCGCTATACTTCGCGGCGGTCAGACGGGCCGCAACTCGCGATGGTCTCTACACGCTAGGCGACGCCGTCGCGCTCAAATCGCTGCAGGTGACCCTCAATGGTTTGGGCTGTGACGTCGGCAAGCCGGACGGGCGTCCCAGCGAGCGCACCCGCGAAATGGCGCTGAGTTGCCGCACATTGCCGGCAGCCGTCGCACCTCGGGACCTAAGCGTTGCGACAGTGCGGTCCTTCCTCGCGCTCTACTCGGACCCGACAACCGCTGGTTTGCAGAGGGGAACATTCATCGAGCCGCCAACCCAGGTGGCGGTCGTCTCGAACGTACCGAACGATGCCGCGGCACAGGCAGGTCTGCTTGTGCCCGTGTTCAAGGTACACGCGTACGAGGGACAGACGCAAAAAGGAGGCAGCGACTCGACCTATGTCACCGACCTCGACGTCAAGATCGACAAATCCAGCGGAACGCCGAATTTCGGCCTGGCTGTCGTAGTTCATTCCTATAACCCTGGGAACATCGATAGCCTTGAGATGTTCCTGAACGCTCCCACGAAATCAGCCGGCAAGATCGCTTCTTGCGCCATGGGCAGTATTAAGTATCCCGACGGCACCGATCATGTCGCCTTCCGGTTTGACAAGTCCGGCGACACCTGGATCGTCAGCAACGCTTCATGCCTGATCTCGGCGCTACCCAAGAAGGAAGCTGCGGTCGTGCGCTTCGTCGCCGAGCACTTCTCGGACGTTGCGGTAGGCATGGTTACCGATGGCAGTGTTAACCTTCTGACGTTCGACGTGATGCGCAATCTTGTCGGCAGGGTCGCCACCGGGGAACTGAAGATCGCGGCCCGATAGCCTTCGTAGAAACTCCACTATCCGAAGAGGAAGATCATCGCCGAGACTCTTCCCAGGTCGATCCTCGCAAATCATAAGACAGAGAGCTTGCTAGCCAACATGACCATGTGCAGAAACGCACCCAGCCTAGCCGGCGGCTCAGGTAGGCAGCGCTCGTCGAAACCGCGCAGGCCCGGTTCGCGGCCTTGGCGGCTCTGCCTGCAGAGCGCGACATAGCTGCCTCGACTATGTGCGACGCAATGCCCGCTTCTTGATTGCATTATCCTGAGAACAGGCTATCTGCTTTCGGCCCCAGTTCAGACTACGATCCGTGTTTCACATCGCATATTGATAAGCGTCAGCCCTTGAGGCTGATCGGGTAAACTGTCTCAGTCCGGCTTATCGCCCAAAGCCAATGCAGAGATGTCCATCCACATCGCTCCTCGTTGAGGGGAAATCGTTGTCGGTCCGGTCCGAAAACGGCGTCGGGGCGGGGATGGGCGCACCTATCGCGGCTCTTGATGAAGATCGCACGGTGACATCGGGCGGCATCCTGAAGTCGAACTCCCTTCCTTCGGGGGTTTGATGTAGTTTGGGCGGCTAGTCGCCGACAGCCATGGAGTTGGATACGATGACGTACTTCGATCTAGGCACCTTCTCCCGCCGGCTGGACAACACGCTTTCCGAGGCGCAGATGTGGTTCGACCGGGGACTGATCTGGCAATACGGATTTAACCACGAAGAGGCCATTGCCTGTTACGAGCGCGCGCTCGAGGTGGCGCCTTCGAACGTCATGGCGCGGTGGGGAATTGCCCACTGTCTGGGTCCAAACTACAACAAGCTATGGACCTCCTTCGGGCCTGAAGAGCGTATTGTCGCTTTGACGCGGGCGCATGTATTGCTGGCGGAAGCGTGCGATCTGTCTGCAATCGAAGTCGAGCGCGCCTTGCTTGATGCGCTGACATCGCGCTTCCCTACTGATCCAGAGATTGCGGATTATGGCCCTTGGAATGACGATTTCGCTGATGCGATGCGCACAGTGTACGAGAGGTTCCCTGACGATCTGGATGTGACCGCGATCTTCGTCGAGGCACTGATCAACCGCACGCCTTGGGCGCTGTGGGATACTCGGACCGGGCAGCCTTCGGCTGGCACCTCGACGGTGGAAGCGCGCGCGGCTTTGGACCGTGCCTTCACGACCCAGCCAGCAGCCTGGGGACATCCGGGGTTGTTGCATTTCTATATTCATCTGATGGAGATGTCGTCGACGCCAGAAAAAGCCTTGCCGCATGCAGATCGGCTGGTGCGCCTAGTGCCAGACTCTGGGCATCTTGTGCATATGGCGACGCATATTGACGTGCTTTGCGGCGACTACCACAAAGTCGTGGTGCGCAATCGGCAGGCGGCTCAGGTGGATCGTTCATATTTCGCTCATGCAGGCGGTGAGAACTTTTACACTGTCTACCGCATCCACGACCTTCACTTTCAAATCTACGGGGCCATGTTTCTTGGTCGCCCTTCGGATGCCTTCGAGGCCGCGAGGGCACTGGCAGAAAACCTGCCGGAGCCGGTGGTGCGTTACATGCCAGAGATGTTTGAAGCCTTCGCGCCGATGAAGTTGCACGTACTTATCCGCTTTGGCCGCTGGTCCTGCATCCTGGAAGAGGCCTTCCCTGACGATGCTGAGCTCTACTCGTTCAGCACCGTCCTGTTGCATTATGCCCGCACCGTAGCTCTGGCCAATCTCGGTAAAATCCCCCAGGCAGAGGAAAGCGCTAGCCTTTTCGCGGCCGCGCGCGATGCAGTGCAACCCGAGCGCATGCTGTTCAACAACCCATGCGCCGATATCCTCGAGGTTGCCGAAGCGATGATGCTGGGGGAGTTGCACTACAAGTCCGGTCGCGTCCATGAAGGCCTGGACTTCCTGCGGCGTGCGGTCGATCTCGACGACAATTTGCTCTATGATGAGCCATGGGGTTGGATGCAGCCGACGAGACACGCGCTTGGCGCATTGCTGATGGATGCCGGACTATATGGCGAAGCTGAGGCTGTCTATCGCGCGGACCTTGGGCTTGATGCGACGTTGCCGCGTCCTTGCCAACACCCACGCAACGTCTGGAGCCTACACGGCCTGCTTGAATGCCTTAGCCGACGTGGTGGCGCGGTAGAAATCATCGAGGTCCGACAGCAGTTGAATCAGGCTCTGGCGCATGCAGAGGTGCCGATCATGGCATCATGTGCCTGCCGGAGCGCATCGCAATAAGTGGCAAGCATCCGCTCGCCACGTTGCAGCCTCCTCAGCGCCATAAGAGCCAGCATCGAACAGCGTCTCGCACGCGTCCATTGCGCGCGCGAATCCGGCCGTCACTCTGGGGCTCAGTGAAGGGGTGATAGCGAGGCAGAGCTTACCCGCATGGGGCACTGGAGCAGCATCTGGCCTAGCAGATGCTCGAGATCGCGGACCTGCACTGCCACGGTTCGACAAGGACTTCGTGCAGGGCATGTCTGCCCTGCAGCCCCGGGTCATCCGTATGCATGCAACCCGCCTCAACGTCCGCTCAGACGTCGTCTGCCGAATGGCGGCTATCCGCCGAGCTCGCCCCGATAGCGGACCGACGGGTTCCGGCCCCAAGGCTGCCGGACCGCAATGCGCCCAATCTCAGTCATTCGATCGCCGGATCTCGATTCCGGGAGCTGCCGTTCGCCGACTTGGCCATGGATCCCTAGCTCACATTCTGATTAGTCTTGGCGTATTGCTCCGCTGTCAGTTCCCCGACTGCTTGAATATTCGCCCGGTTGGTCGAAAAGGACGCAGCGCTGCTGAGATTGGGTGAATCCGAAGGCGATGCATTGGTCCAGTGCCGAGCAGCCCCGTTCGCACTCGTTGCGAGAGCGGGCGCTCAGCACCCGGAACCCGTTGCCTGAAAAAGCCTTGCCGTTGAAATACTCGAAATAGGGAGCCGCACTCGACGCCGGCGGCATGTCATCTCCCGAGATAACGCCGCTAGTAGCGCGGGCGTTCATCAAAAGTTGGCCTTGTCGCTCCTTGAGAAAGCACTTTCTGTTCCACGCGTCGTAAGTGAAAGCCCTGCACCAGCTCTCCGAAGCTCGGCACATGGATTCACACTGTTCCACGTTGTCAGCTTGACGGGTCTCTGCGGCCTTACTCTTTATATCCCTGTTGAGGAAACGCCTGAAAGATCCGGATGGTGGCGCGACGGCCACCGCCTCCTCTTCCAACTCGCCAGGCTCCGGCGGCGGTTCTGCAGCCTGTGGAGAGGCAGGTGGATTGACTGGTGGATGATAGCCAGTGACCAGACTGCGAGTGCCGGCCGTGTGTCCTTGGCTTTCCTGCGCGCCTGCTACGCTCGAGAACAGCCTGCAGACGCCGCCATGCGACGAATGATCAAAGCCCGCGCACCCCGAGCGCGCGGAACAAAGCTTGCTGCAGGCCTCAAGCGGCACGCTGACCGTGGCGCTGACCGCCCCGTTCAGGAAGGTCTGCGGGTAGCGGAAGAGCTCCTGGGCCGATTGCGCGTTTGCGGGCCGACCTCCGGCCGGCGGAACAACAGCAGCCGCAAATGCGACCACAAACCCTATCAGTAGTCCAACGGTTCTGCCGCTTAATTGCCGAATGCGATCAGCAAACCTCCGCGGGCACGCAGGATGCATGTCCGATGGTGGCTCGGACACTTGGAGCACCTGCGGATTGTTCATCTGTGACATTGGTTGCCTTTCTCCGCCGCTTTCCGAAGAGAGCCTCAAAAGCTTCCGGGACCGCTCAGCGGACATTTCCGGGATGCGAGAACCGAGAAGGTCCCAAAATGGTTGTTGCAGATGCGGAACTTAGACGGACGTGCCCTCGACGCCGAGGAGGTCGGATCTGGTGAGGCCGCTTTTGACTTTGCTGCCGGCCGCTGACTTGTCGCCTCTCGTTGTTTTTTACGTCTTGGTTTCGCTCGGACGATCGCCGCTGGCTTGCCAGTCTTTTGCGATGTGGCGCTTTTCTGCTTCGTCGCTTCCGCTTCCGACGCACCCTGGCTCGGCTGCGATGTCGGTTGAGCTGCGACTGGCGGATTGGCTGGCGGACGGTAGCCCATGACGAGACTGCGTGTTCCGGCGATGTGTGGCGGGCTCTCACCCCCGCCAGCCACGTTCGCGAACAGCCGACAGAAACCGTCGGACGACGAGTAGTCGAAGCCGATGCATCCCGAACGCGCGAAGCAGAGGTTTCTGCACGACTTCAGCGGCACGCTGACCGTCGCGCTGACGGTACCATTCAGGAGGGTTTGTGGATAATTGAAGAACTCTCCTGTGGACTGCGCGTTCGCTGGCAGAATCCCCGTTGGAGGCACGACAGCAGCAAGCGCGCCCGCAAGTCCCAAAAGAAGTCCCGCCATCCCGCGACGAAGACCACCTGCCAGCATGTTTCCTCCTCGCCTGCTCAGCCTCGCGCTACCGTTCCTGTAAAATGGTCGTGTCCTCGGAAACGGCCGGTGCGAGCTTCCTTTTCAGGCGCATGATGTTCTCGTAGGATTTCTGTATCCGCTCAAGCATTTCCGGGTCCTTGCGCGCTTCCTCGGACAGGAGGGCGGCAACTTTTTCCGGGACCAGGGGGTCTGGATGTTTGTCGTTGGCAAATATCAGGATGTCGTTCCCTGCCAAAACGGCTCGGCGCACCGAGTCCTCAAAGGTGATGGTGTCGGTAATGGCCTGCATCTGCATGTCGTCGCTGATAACCACGCCCTTGAAGTGCATCTTGTCCCGCAGCAGCCCGGTTAACGTCGCGCGGGAAAGCGAGGAGGGGATTTGGGCCGAAAAGGAAAGCTTGTTATTTATCACATGGGCGGACATGACCATGTCGACATCTCCCGACGCGATCAGGTTCTTGTAGGGGAGAAGTTCCTTATCGCTCCATGTCTTGGAAACGTCGGCCATGCCCTTGTGGCTGTCCTTGGTGCTGGAACCGTGCCCAGGGAAGTGTTTCAAGACCGTTAGCACTCCCTTCGCCCGATGCGCTTCGACGAAAGCCTTCGCGTATGCCTCGACCGTCTGCGGATCGGCGGAAAAGCTCCTGCCAAGCTTGCCAATGATGGGATTTGCCGGGTTGACGTTGACATCGACGACGGGAGCCAAGTTGAGGTTGAATCCCAGATCCGAGAGAGCGGAAGCGAGGTCCTGGTAAATCACGCTGGCCTCGTCTGGACTCATGGACTTAGCCACAGTCGCCTCGCTCGGCGTCTCGTTGAACCCCATGGCTCCAGTGAACCTCTGGATACGGCCGCCCTCCTGGTCGACAGCGATGAGCAGCGGGCTTGCCGCGAAACGCTGCAGGCCCTCGTTCAGTTGCCGCACTTGCTTCAGGCCGTCGATATTGCGCCCCAGATAAATGACGCCCGTGATCTTTCCTTCCTCCGCTTGCCTGACGACTCTCGCGTATCCCTCGGCACCGGGCTCGCTGCCGACAAAGCCAACCAGCACCATCTGCCCGATCATCTGACGCAGCCTGGCGTCTTCGATTATGCGATGCAGGTCGACGTTTGGGATGCGGGCTCTCGGCACTGGGGGGTCAGCCTTCAGCGGTGAGGAAAGGCCAAAAAAGGCGCAGGCAACAGCGGTGAGAAATGCGATCCGCGGCGGCATGTTTTAGTCCCTCGGAGCGACGGGATGTACAAAGTCGGGAGTGACCGTCCGGCTGTTTTTTCGCGCCGACGTCATGCCTTTTCGCCGCACCGGGTACAGGTTGGTTCCCTGGACCAGGAAACATCGGTTGGGTCTCACGGTCACCCACGTAAACCCACCGCATCCACCGTCCGAGTGACATTGCCCCATGCATTCCTGATAGGAGATCGCAGGCGATTCCATGCCGTTTCCAATGAAGCCGCTCAGGGTGAAAAGCTCCCAGTCGGCAGTCAAGGTCGGAGGAGGGGCCGATGGTTTAGCCTTGAAATAGAGGCCGGACCGTCCCAAAGGGTAGGATTGCACGAAATCGAAGCCCGATTTTAAAAAGCATCGATTCACCTCCTGATTGTAGGTGAACGCCCGGCAGGAGGTTCGGCTGTCACACAGAGCCGAGCAGCTTTCGGCGTTGGGCGCATCGATGCCTTTTGACACGAGATCGCCCCCCCAAAGGTCAACCCCGCTGAAGGACGCATAGTACCAGGACTCGGCATTGGCGGGATCGTGATAGCCTGGAATCCGCTGGCGGGTGCCGCCGGTCGAGAGCGGGTCAGGTTGTGCTGAGGCGACCGCTGGAAACAAACGGCAGAGGTTGGTTGAAGAGGAGTGATCGAACCCGGCGCAGCCCGAACGCTCCAGGCAGATTTTCCGGCAGTCGTCCAAAGGTCGCCGGAACTCGGCACTGGGGGTTCCCCTCAATGCGGTCTCTGGATATTCGAGAAGTTCGCCTCCTGACGCCTGCGCCAATGCCTGCGTAGCAATTCCAGGCATCGCAAGCGAAAATGTCAGCAGAAACGCCGCCGACGCTGTTCCGACCACGCGCAACCAATGCCGCCTCCGCTGCATTCCGCTTCCCTTGGCCCAACCCATGAAACCGATATGTAAGAGCGGTTGGGTCAAGGACTGATCGACCCTTCGCAGTAGGTGGTGCGAAGGAAATTCTCGTATGCGTTGGCGTGGTTCGAGCCCGTGTCGCTAGCGTCGACGCAAAGCGAGCTCAGCAGGTTGTTGGCTTGCGCATTGCCCTCTAGCGCGAGTTCGAAATACGAACGCGCCGCCTTATTGGAGTCGATCGCGTCCACGCGGTCCGGCGCGAAGGTCCTTGGATCATACCATTTCGCCATTTCGAGCTTCGCGTCCTGGTTGCCTCTCTGCATTGCGAGATTGATCGCCTGCAGCCCGACGCTCCGGTCTCCGCGCTTGAAAGCCTCCTCGCTTAGCGCGAAGAGTTCATGGCCGTCAGTGTCGGTTTCCTTGAGCTTCGCCAGCCTGGCTGCAAGCGGAGGATTTGTCGGGTCGGTGTAATTCGAAAGCAGGCTGCGCGTCGCAGCGGTCGAACCCACGTTCACGCGTCCGGCGCCCACGCTCGCGAACAGGCGGCACTCGTCCTTTTGAGAATGGTCAAACCCCTGACATCCCGAACGCGCCTCGCAGAGTTTCCGGCATTCTTCTATCGGCTTGGAAAACTGGGCGCTGACGATCCCGTTCAGCAGAGTGTCCGGGTAGTTGAAAAGCTCGTTCGCCGCGGAATTTTCCTGTGCTCCCGCTGACAGGGTCATGCCCAGCAAGATTGCAGCAGCCATAGCCGCCATGTACCCCCTGAAGTGGAGGAAATACTTGTCGAAGCTGCTCTTCAGCATGCCATTGTCCCTCTGACGGTTCCATAGGCGGCGAATTGCCGGACCTTGTGATTTTCAATCATTATTCCAGCGTCCCCTCGCAATAAGTGTCCTTCAGGAACCCATTGAACCCAAGGTCTTGAGGAGAACTCGCGCTCTTCGCGCAGAGGGAGCGGAGCATTTCCCTGGCCGCTGTCTCGCCTTCTACCGACAGTTCGAAATAGGCCCTCGCCGCCCTGTTCGCATCCGGTCGATCTGCTCTGCTGGGCTCGAAGGAGCTTGGATCGTACCAGCGCGCAATCTCGAGTTTCGCGTCCTTGTTGCCCCGCTCCATCGCAAGATTGATCGCCTGCAAGCCGATTTCGCCGGCGCCTTCCCGGTATGCCTCGCCGCTTAGGGCGAACAGCTCAACGCCGTTAGTGTCCGTCAGCTTCAGCCTCTCGAAACGCGCGAGCAAAGGCTCGGGGTTGTTGAACCAACCCCTGCTGTCGGCAATGTAGTATCCTCCCCCTGCCAGAAGCAGCGCCAACGGGATCAGTAGGTACAAGAACCGCCTCTTCTTTGGCGGCTGGGCCAAAGGCTGGGGTTTCGGCTCCACCACCCGTGGCAGCTCAACAACCTGTTCGAGGGCCTCTTCAAGCTCCCGTTCTATAGCCTGAGGAATGGACATCTTGAAAGGGGTCAGTTCCTGGGACCAAGCTCCCGGGCTAGGTGGGATCGGCGGCCAGAAGGCGCTCCCCTCAATGTCATGGCCTTCGACTTCGATCTTCACCTGCAGGTCGACCGGGATCTGGTCGCAGACCTCGGGTCCGACGACCAGCGTGGCCGAATTCGCGCCGCGGCTGACGACCGCTGCCTCTACGGTTGCGGGACGCGCCTGCCATCCGGCGGCGCCAAGATAGGGAGCGTCCTTGGACTTGCGCATGATCGACAGTCGCAACCCCGGAGAGCTGCCTAGTTCCTGCGGGAACGTGATCAGGGCATGCCCGAACAGGCGCGTCTCGTCCTCGCTGACTTTGACCGCAACCTTGTTCATCGAGCAGTCCCAACGGGCGCACCAAGCAGCGGCGCGGACTCATCGAGCGCGTCCAGTATGGCCCTCAGGCGCTCGTTCTCCTCGACGTTTATAATGATCCCTTCGCCCGAGAGGACGTTGTCAGTAACCACTTGGTGGAAGGCGTACATCCACTCCGAGAGCGCGAGGTAGGAGAAGTTCCGCCGCTCCACCCCAAGCCCGTCGCAGTCTGAAACGCTCGGACGGCGGGCAAAAACCCTAACTTCACCGTTCTCAGTGCCGTCAGGAGCCAGAGGCCGCTTGTTCTCGGGCATCGCGTCGAAGCCAAGCGTGCTGACGAAACGGTTGATGTGGCTCGTGGCAAGAAAGCCAGCCTTCTCGAGCAGGATGTCGGACCTTTCGACTGAACTTCCCGAGAGCTTGGCAAGGTCCCTGGCTATGCGCTCTTCGAGCCCCGATCGCCGCGCGGCAGATGTAAGCTCGGCGACCAACTCGCTTGCGGACTCTTGCCCGAGGCCAATGGCCTGCAACGCATTGTCGTTTCTCGCGAGTGCGAAAAGGCCGTCCGTCCAATGCCTGATGGCTGACCGGGCGAGATAGGCTTCGCGCGGCAGCGCTTTCTGCGAAACCGACTCCCCGGAGGAAACCACGGCCGCGGCCACCTTCTTCTTGCTGCCGGGCAATGGAGGGGCGCCGGGCCGCGGAGGCGCCGGTCGCTTCTTCGCCGCGGCGTCTGTCCGTCCTTCGGAACCTTCCTCCGGCGCGTTCTGCCGCTTGAGGCGGTTGCCGTACTCGATGTGAAGGTGTTCGGAGATTCCGTTCTGCGATATCTGCAGCATCTTCATGGCGGTCCCGAACTGGTCCCGCTCCCAAACGTCGGTGAAGTTTGCGAGAATCTGGTCCGAGACTTCCCGACGCTCGGCTATCCGCTTGTTGATGTCGCTTTCGATGAAATACGGAGCGAGCACACGGCGGATATCGTGGGCTATGTCCCCGACGCGGCCTCGTATCTGTGAATACTTGATGTCGGGACGACAGATGGCCGCGAGGTTCTCCGCCAGATAGCTTACGCCGCCATCGTTCAGCCTGAGGGCCTCGTCGAAGGCCTTGGCCGGCTCGCGGAAGTGCTGCTGAACTTCACTGACCTGAAGATACGCCTCGCGCAGCGCGGCGACCTTCGCGACCTTGTCGGGCAATATCTCGGTCTCCACGCCGCCTTTGTACTTGATCAGGGACTCTGCCTTGAAGTTCGGGTTGCGCAGCCAGTAAGAGTTGTTGAAAGGCCTGTCCGGCATCCATTCGAACGGCCACTTGTGGGCCTTGCCGAAAAAGCGCGTTAGCGAGGCGCCCAGGCGCGCGCTGAAACGATCCGCCAGGCTCTGTCCTTCCTCGCCCGCCTTTTCGCTGAAGTGCATGTCGAACATCGTCAGCACCAGGAACAGCGCAGTCTCGGTCCGGGCCCGATCGAGCGGGCTTTCCCCGTGCGAGGTTCTGATCCAGTCGTCGATCATGTCGGGAAGGGTCGCGACGTCCTGGTTCGAGGGCTTGATGCACAGCAGCATGCTCGAAAGCTCCTGCTCTGCAACGTAGCGGTCGAAGAGGTAGGCAACCTTGCCCCGGACGAAGAGTTCCTTGAGCGCGTCGGGGTTGCCCTCGATGAAGGCCTGAAGGTCCACCTTCTGCCTGCTGCGAGCGCCCGGGAAGTCCAGGAGGTCTGTGTGCTCGAAGAACGGCCATGGCTGTTCCGATATCGCAATCCGGAGTTCAGCCACCAATGCGGCGATAACGGGTCTCGGCAACGAAACCGTCGATCCTTTCATTGGCCGGATCAGCAGCTCGTCCTGGCCGGATTTTCCGAGCCCCCGCAGCGTCTCGACGTCTATGATGCTGCTTTCCCGGGGAACCAGCGCCTCGACAGGGCAGTAGGCATCCTTGGCGAACCCAAGGCTCTCAAGGGCGGTGACGAGTTCGACGAAGAGATCGGTAAATTTCTGCAGACCGCCCCATAGCACGGAAAAAAGGTCGCCGCGGTCGGCAATGGAAAGCCGGGAGCCAAGGAAGGCCGCTTCCTCCCAGTAGGCCCCTAGCGTCTCGATGTTCGGCAACCCGGCGAACTGCTTCTCGAAATACTCCTGGAGGTCCCACACGTCCTCCTCGGCCAGGCCATCCGTCGCTGCCTGCGGCATAGCCCGGCTCTTCGCCCTTTCCAGGGTGGACAGGACGGTGTCGGAAGTCAGCGGCGCGCGTTTCTTCGCGTCTCCGTCAAGGAAGAAGCTGTTGCCCAGGACCTTGGCCACGTCCGTTTCGCTCAGCATCCTCAGCACAACGGGCGCGCCGGGCGGACTTGGCTCTTCTCGAACCGAAAAGCGGGTGACAAGCCCGGTCGACTCCCGATCGCCACCGGGGTTGATCTCCCGGATGAAATCGACCTCCCGCCCGAGATCGCCGAAGCGAGCCATCAAGGGCGCGCTTCCATTGCGGGCCAGGACGGACACAAGATAAGACTTGCCAGCCTGGCTGGGGCCGAACACCCCGACGCACATGGGGCGGTCTATGGCCAGCATCGCCTTCCGGGTGGCAACGATCGACTTCTTGAGCTGCTGCTCGGCGCCCGAGCGCGTGCTGCCGACCCGCTCCGCGTTTGCTGAGGCTCCGATCCAGACAAGGCCCTCCTGCGCCGATTTCAGCGCCGTGTCGCAGGTCTTCTTCAACTCTTTACGCATGCCTTCAGCTTTCACTGGATGGAGATAATTCCGGTATCGAGCCAGTAGCCGTCGCCCGCCTCGACCGCGAGCGTGTCCAGCTTCAGCTCCATGATGCGCTTGACCGGAGAGCCGTCGGCGTCCTCCGCGTCCTGAACCACGAACTCCTCGCGGGTCGCCTCGCTCGTAAGAAGCGCGATCTCGTTCGCCTCGTCGTCTTCCGGCACCTGCACATTGCGCGCGATCGTGACGCGGACCGGCTTTCGCACGCTCCGCGCCGATCGCGTCTGCGCGGTGGTCAGCTTGTAGAGCGGAGTCGCCACCCAGCGCTCCAGTGGAAGCTGCCTGAAGCCAATGCGAAGCGGGCTGTGGTAGTCGAATTCCGCCTCGGCTTCCGCCGTTGCGGCATCGAGGTCGATGTCCGAGAAAAGCAGGGTTTCGTCCGGCAGCACGGAGCTGCCCTGAAGCCGACCGATGTACCGGGCCGTCGACTTCATCCTGAGGTACTGGGAATAGAGGGTGAAGTTGGTGATCTGCCGTTCCGCGAGCGCGCACAGCATTGCGCCCACGACCGCGGTCGTCTTTGGATCGTCGATGTGCGTGTTGCTGACGCCCCGGAAGGGATACCACGTGCCGACGCGATAGTCCTTGATCGGAATGACGCGGTCAGGCCGGACCGACATCTTGTTCATGAACAGGCTTATCATCTGTGGCAGGCGCATCGGCCGCCCGGTCAGCAGCACCACGTCAGCGTCCAGATGGTTGATCGCTTCCGCGATGTTGTCGAACACGCCGTCGAAGATCGACAGGACGCACTCTTCGACCGCCAGCGGGTCGACTGCTATGTCGCAGTCGGAGACCGTGAACTCTCCGGCTCCCAGAGCCACTATGCTGTCCTTGAGATATCCGAGGATGCGCGCGTCAACCGGAATGTCGCCTCCGGCCGTCGTTCGTCCCCCGGTCTCGAAGAAACTGCCTGCCTTCCGGATTTCCGTCTTGCGGCTCGTCGCAGGCATCGCTTCGCATTCGGACAGAACCGCGATGGCGATTGGCTGCAGAACCTGCAGAACGAACTGGCGTCGCAGGTGCTTTTCCTGCTCGGACATGTTCGGGTTGTCGCCTGCGAAGCGGTCCTTGAGATAGTTCCGCGCGTTCGGGAGGCCCGCTTGAGCCAGGCCTTCCTCGAGCCTGGGTATGACAAGCCGCTCGATAACCACCTTGAGGAGGTCGTCCCCCGCGATACGGAATCCCTCCCGAAAGTTCTGGTCGGGGAAAAGGGCGACATTGTCGGTTTGAAAATAGGTCGTAACCATGAGGTCGGTGGTGCCGCCGCCCACGTCGACGCTGGCGACGCGCAGGGACCGTTCGAGCTTCTCCTTGGCCTTGGACGCCGGGAGCGCCTTCGGCCTCTCCCTGTCCTTGCCGAGCATGTCGAACAGCGTCCTGATCGACCCGCCCAGCTTGTGCACGGCCTCGCCGTAGAGATAGACCAGATGAACTGAACTCGCCTCGTCCCAGGAGCAGTGGATTTCCGGACGCTGGCTGTTTATGCCGCTGTCGCTGTCGCCCCATCCCGACAGGGACCAGAGAAGCTTGACCGCGGCTTCTGCGCGCGACCGCAGGATGCGCTGCTCCTGGATCGGGGTCGCTGACGGGATCGTCAGGATGATCCTGCGCAGGCGTCGCGGAGAATCTTTGAGTCTTCTCTCCCGGCGGGTGCCGGGGTTGTTCATCATCGACATCGCCTGCGCAATGATTTCGACAAGCATGAACGTGAAGAAGGACGACCTCGAGAAGCAGAAGCGGCTCGCCGTCTGCAGTTCGCTCTCTTTGACTTTCAACCTGAACTGGCGCCTGTCGCTCTCGAGCTGTTCGAGGACGTCGCCGCGGTCGTTTATGAAGCGGTACATGGAGCGCTCGATCAGCGGCTCGGTTCCCGCATGGCCCGCCGAGGCCGAGCGGAACTTCCACTCCTGGAGAACCGGATCGGAACTCCACAGGTACCGCTTCGGCGAAGAAAGCCCCGTGGCCGCCTCGGTGCCTTCCGACTCCCCGCGCAGGCGGGAGGCCTCGGGGCCGATGCGGAGCAGGCTTGGCCAAAAGAATGCCCGCGGTCGGCCTGACCGCCTGGCGATGTCTTCCGCTCCGAATTCCCCGGCCACCAGTTCGCACTGGCTTTCGAACGGATCGCGATAGACGAGTTCGGGCTTGGAAAGGTCGCGCAATTCCAGCACGACGGAGTTGTTGAGGTCGACGTTCACGTCGTCCGGGAACGACTGGATCAGAAGTCCGCACGACCGCGAGTTCCCGATGTCGAGCACCAGGTCGACGTCGACTGGATGGACGTTCCTGTTGTCGCTGACCGTGTCGATGAGGGTGACGCGAACGGGCTTGATCACGCTGGCGAGAAACTGGACGAAGGTTATGTAGCGGGCGAGGTGCTCGAACTGGAAAGGAAAGTCATCGGGCCTCAGCTCCTTGCCCTTCCTCTGAAGCTTCTTGAAGGAGTGGAGGATGTCCCTCAGCCAATCGTCCAGCCATTTCTGGGCGTCCACGGGCCCTTGTCCGGGAACGTCGACCTTATGGGACAGGAACGAGATGACGTCTGGAAGCTGGCTGACGAACCGGAACGATTCTGTCCGCATCGCGTCTTCCGGACAGGGCGCGAGATAGGGACGGTTCGTCTTGCGGGGCGCAAGCGAGCTGTCGAATGCGAAGATTGCCCTGTGCGTTCCCTTCCGGTCGCCATGGGCGGTCCTGGTTTCCGTAACCCTTACCCGGACCCAGTCGGTCGGGCCCTGTGCGTAAATTTCGTTGCCCAGCGAGTCCTTTCCGGGTTCGATCTTGAAGAACGGCACCGGAACCCAGCGGTCGAGGAAGGTCTCGAGCGCCCTCGACTTCGCGATGTCGTATACCACGTCGTCGCCACTCGGGGGATACGGCGGCTGGTCAGAGTCGGGGTCGTCATCGTTCCAGTTCGGAAGCAGGCGGATCAGCGTCTTTCCATCCGACCCCGTTTCGCCCGGCGACACACGCTCGATGAACGACCTCGTAAGACGCGGCGAAGCGTCGAAGTCAAACCCGAACTCGACGAACTGGATGCCGCTGTCCGGCACCAGCGTGAAGCCGTCGCTGAAATCGGCGAGGTTGGTCAGCATCGATTCGTCCTGTCAGGCTGGTGGCGGCTTGCTGCAGTCATGGAACATTGAACTCCGTGACTTTCATCTGCGTCGCGTCGTGAGACTCTTCAGTCACGCTGCCCGGGTAGCTTTGAGTGGCGTCACCCTTCTTGAGGATGACGTTGAAATCCGTCCGCCGGGCAGGATCTCCGCGCTTGTTGAACATTCTCAGGTAGACCTCGTAGTGTCCGGGCGGTGGCTTGCTCGCCCACGTTATGTGTTCGACCGGCTTGGTGCTCTCTCCATTGAGATTCATGTCGATGTCGTGCACGCCCCCGCATTTCGGCTGTCCGTCCAGAAGCACCATTCCGCCGTCCGGGCACTTCACGAAGAGGTCCAGGTCGGTCCGGTTGTTCCAGATGAGCGTCACCTGCGTCTGGCCTTCCGCACCGCCTGCGCTTTCGACGCGATTGTCTGCTTCCTGCGCTGGGTCAGTCTGCTCGGCCCTTGGCGCCGGAGCGGGGGGCTGGCACGAGTTCAGGTGCCGCCGCAGCTGCTCCTCGATGACAGCTTCTTCCGACATGAGTTCCCGCGTGCGCAAGCTACTATGGTCGACAGTCGGCTGCGGCGCCGCAAGGGCGCAGTAAGCGCCTCCGCCCTTTCCAAATGCGGTGACTCCGAACGGAAGGACCAAGCCGCAAGCCGGGAGCAGCAGCCACGCGGTCGCCCCCGCGAGTGCTACGGGAACAAGCCAAAGAAGCCTGCGGGCGACCGACTGCCACCAGGCAGGTCCAGCAGATCGCACGGGCCGCTCCGTTGCTGTGTCCGCAACAGAAGCCGTCGGCGGGCGGTCCCGGGCGGCTTCAGCAATCTGTCCCTTGCCGCTGGTTTCCGCGTCATGTTTTTCGTAACCCCATGCCGTAAGCACGAGCACTCCGTCGCTCCCGTCGGAGCCGCCGGAAACCCATACGTTCTCGTCGTCGGGGAATGTCACCGCGTTGCGCAGCGCAGTAGCCGTCGAGCGGGCTGCCGGGTCGGTGCGAGCCTCATGCGCGGCGGCCGCACGAAGAACTGCGCGGACGGATTGGTCGAGCCGCGCCTTGTAGACGGACGCCGTTTCGGGCGGGAGGTCCGTCAGCCGGACAAGAGGCTCGTCGCGCTCGGTATACCAGTCGATCCCAGAGCCGTCCTTTCGCGGCACCGGTTCGGCCAGCTCGAGCCCTATGCCCCCGGGGAATTCCCGTCCGAGCACGGCTTGAAGCCTATGGACCGAGCGCTCCGCGGTCGACCCGAGGGAACGCATCAGGCTGAGGGTCGTGGTCGCGACGAACTGGCTCATTTGACAGGGCCTTCCGTTGGCCCTGCGGCCGCGGCTATTCCCGTGGCCGGATTACACGGCTGATCGGCGCCGGCCACCGTCACGCCGTTGGCTGACAGGAACCGGATGGCGTCGCTCGCGCCGAGGGAGAAGTTCAGCTTCTGAACGTTCCCCCCGTCGAGGACTATGAAGGTGTTGACTCCGACGGCCCGGCCGCAGGCGTCCGAAAGGGGACCTCCGCTGTTGCCGGGGGAAATGTTCGCGGAATGGGTAATGACCTTTGCCGCCCCGCCCTGAGGCATGGCCATGACGTTGCCCTGCGTGACGACCATCTCAAGATTGGCAAGCCCCGTGGTGTCGCCATTGAGGATCGCTCGATAAGTGCTGTCCATCGACATCACGAATGACGGAAAGCCCCCCGCGATGACGCTGTCCAGCCTGGCGATTTCCGTAGAAAGGTGCAGGGGCCTCACAGTGCTGGGGGCATCATCCACCCGAAGGAGGGCAAAGTCCGGATTTCCAGTCTCGCTGCTTGCGGATCTTGCAACGACACGGGCGGGAACCGCACGCCCGAGTGCCTTGCTGGCGACGAATACCGTCCCCCCGGCGCCCTCGACAACGTGGTTGTTGGTGAGGATTTCCCTCTGGCTCACAAAGAACCCGCTTCCAGTGCTGAGGGAGTCCGCCGAGGGTGCGAGCACGAGGACCGTCGCCGAGTCCAGGGCGGCGAGAAGCGAATGCGGTGAGCCGGGGGCAGGCGCCTGCCCGCGGGCGGCTCCTGACGCGCCGTTTTCTGTTCCACCGCCGGACTCATGGAGCGGCGGACCGAGAACAGATGAATCTGCCTCGCATGCAGCCTTTGCGAGCTCCCTTTTCATTTTGCCGATTCGCTCTTCAAGGCTCCGGTTGACCTCCTCGTTGTTCACGAGTGGAGCTGTCGGTGGCGGCGGGAGCGCTTCCGGATAAACGAGGTTGCCCGGCGAGGCCGCGTAGATCAGGCAGGCGGCGAACACCAACGAAAGGGCAGCTATGGGCCAAAGCCAAGACTGTTTGTGTCGAGCTGGCGCCGTTGATTGAGCCTCTTGCGTGGATGCTGCGGTGGCCTCGGGTGCAATCACGCGCCGCGGGGGAGACAGTCCGGCAGTGGCGAAACCTCCCAGGGCAGCCCACGCCTGACCAGGCACCCGGGGGGACATCCCGCTTGGAAGGTAGGGGCCAATTGTCTGCTCGCTGTGCCGCACGAATGCGGCGCGGGAGGAGCGGGCTTCCTCCGGCAGCACTCCCCAATTCGTGAGGACGGCGTTCTCGCCGACGGCGACGATAGAGGCTTCGTCCGCGACATTGAGCATCGCCCCAACGGTCCCGCCGATTTCCCGGTCCGCCAGGGCTGGTCGAAGCGCCTCGATCCGCGCGGCCAAGTTCGACTCGATCCGCGACCGTTTTCCCCGATCGAGTTCGCCCAGTTGCTTCGGCTCCTCGTCGAAGCTGCTGAACCACGCCACGACCAGGCGGCCGCCCTCCTGCTCCTTGGCGTTCGGTTCCGCGAACAGCCGCGAGGTGTTGTCCCCGCACAGTTCATCTATGCGGGCGAATGCCGTTTCGCAGTCGCGCCACAGCGGTTTCCCTGCGACAGCCAACACGTCCACGGCACGCGCGGACGTTGAACGAACGAAGTGGACATTGCCCCCCCGAGCCATTAGGCACCTTCCCCTTGCCGCAATAAATCGTTGACCATGCGGCGTCCCCGGCCTCATATTTCGACGTAAAAAACGCAGTGTCAACGAGCCCTCAAGTAGATTCGACTCAGATGCTTAACCTGTAGCGGGCTCGCAGCCTATTTCACGTCTTGGCGACCGTTTCTATCTTGAACCCAATTTCGCGGTGCTCATCCCCCATTTATAGCTGGAAATGCAAATTCTGGAGAATTACGGTGGCGCCGGGCTGGTATTGCCGAGCCCTAAAGGGGCATTGCCTACGGCAAAGAAAAATGAGGCAACAGGAAAGATCGCGACCTGTCATGAGAATCCTGGCTGGCCGTCTAGTTCGACCCTTCACGTCGCCAGTCATGACATCAAGCCGGCGAACTTCGCTGACTTGGCGATCAAGTCCACTTGAAACAGAATAACAGCGGCCGGGGGAAACATGTTTGCGCATCTTTTTCGCTGCGGATTCCAAGAGTTCGTGCTCGGAGTCGCCGGGTCGTCTCTGGCAACTCTCGTCCTTCTAGTCGGCATTCAACCGATCGGCGCGCAAACCACGGCAGTGTTCTTCGACTATCCCGGGACCTCACTGAACGGGTTCGTCAGCGCGCAGGTCATCGCACCCTTGGAGGCGTGTCGTTCCCTTTGCACCTCGCGTTCGGGCTGCGTTGGGTTTGACCACTCGACCGAGGGCGGCGTTTGTCGGCTTTTGGCGAGCGTAGGCTCCGCCAGCCAAAATCGGCTTTCGACGGCAGCCACGCGGAACCTGGTCGCCGGCTATCGTCCTCCCTCAAATCCACCCGAGGCGCCTTCCGCCGTCCAGCCGAAACCCGCAGTTGTGCGCTCGGAGCCGCCAGACATCAGTGGCCGCAAGGTGAGTTATCGATCGATTCCTGGCGACCCGAGGCCGATAGGCTGGGTCTATATCAATGTCTGCAGCGGAGCCCCGGTCGATGCGGCCTCAATTCGCAGTTCGATCAACGGATATGTTTTTGAATCGTTGCGCGTCATTCCGGGCAGAATTGAACAGTTTGACAGGAACACCACACCGCAATGTGCGCTGGTGCCCAAGGCCGTTGGCTATGCCTCGCCGAGCGCCGAGGAATGGAGAATTGGAGCGGTGCTGGAGGAGATGCGTCCGATCCTTCGTGCTGCAGGAGTGGGAACGCGCGCGGACGGTCTATTGCCCATGCAAGGTTCTGACCGCTACCGCATCGATATATGGCTTAGTCACGAGTGAATGCCTCGGCTTCACTGCGGGACCGGCAGCGCGGCGAAATCCGAACCGATGCCGTTGGGATAACCGAAAAAATCGTGATCGGGATGTCCCAAGACCCTTCGACGCTAATATGCGAAGGTAAGCCCCACCGAATGGACACTTCAACGGCTCGATCCTATCAGCAGCCATCGAGTGCCTTTATGCCTTCGATGTAGTCCTTGCCGCCCTCATTCACTGTCCTCACTTCGGCGCGGCCAGTGCATGTCGTCGCACCCTTCCTGAACGCATAGCTGACGAAGAACAAGTCTTCTGCCTTCGCTTGTATGCCGAGAAGCTTAAGCGGCGCCTGCATCCCTCCGTAGAAGCCACTCAGGGCGGCTGCGGAGAGAGGACCCTTGGTGCTCTTTTCTGGAACTACAAACCGCGCCGCCTCCTTGCCGTCCCCAGTGCCGAGGGCCAGATAAAACGCCCGCACGACAGTCGCGGCAGTGCCATATTGTTCAGTGATGTCCTCTTCAGGCGCGATGCTCCCGACAACGGCCATGAGCGGGGCTCGGTGATTTGCGTTATTTGCAGCCCATCGATCAACGACGCCGACAGTCACGCGGCGTCCGATCAACGATGCCATGGCGCTTTCCATACCGCCCACCGGCACGACGTGAACCTCGCGGAAACTGGATCCGGGATCAGCAAAGTCCGCGCCCTCAAGGCAGATGTCGGCATCCAGTTCCAGCAGGTAAGTCGGCTCGGGCTGATCTCCTGCCTGCACGTCTTTGTAGTTCGGCGGCCCGGGAAGTATCCGACGATCGAGTTGGCCGCTCAGCTGCGATGGCTGCCCTTTTGAGATGTCGTAGCAGGCGGCCTGCGCTCCGCTGACCGCAACGACACCGTAGAAAACCAATGCGGTTGCCCCAAGATATTTCATAGTTCGCTCCCCACAAAGCCAATGCCATATGGCATTCATTCATGGCGTCGTTCAACCGATACATGACCGAGTGTTTTTAACCCTCGTTCTTTGCAAGATCGTCGCCAAATGCTCCATGCGCATCATAACCTCGCCGCGTGACGGCTGGGTCGGCGAACGTCAGGCAAGAGTCGGGCAGCATGTGCGCGCAGGCACTCTGTTGGTCGCCGTCGTTCCTCGGAGCGTAGGTCGTGGCCAATTTTCAAGGAGACACAGATTGCCGCGTTGTGCATTGGCGGCAGGATTGCAGTATCAGTCGAGCCGTCCCCGGGAGGGACGCATTGAGAGCTTGTCGCCAGCCAGCGGGGCACAGTTTGCACTCCTACCGGCAGACAACTCGGCCGGCAATTTCACCCACATCGTTCAACGCATACCAGTTAAGATTACCTTAGATCAGGGGAAAGCAGGCCTCGATTGCTTGCGACTCGGTATGTCAGCTTTCGTCGCAATGTCACCTGCTAGGCATCCCGGACGACAGAGTGGAACCGCAACGCGCAAATTGATGATCTGAAGTGATGGCCGACGACGGGAGGAGCTCGCCCGCTCCCATGACCAGACACGAACGTTGTCAATGGGACGGCAGCGAAACGTCCGCCTATTCACGACTTCAGCCCAAAAGCTGCCAGTCAGCTGCCGGCCCCGCAACAGTCTAGCGGCGTTTCTCTGGTGGCCAATCATGGCTGCAGGAGAAGCGAAATGGGACACTCGTGCTACGACCTCACCGACTCCGACCGCCGGGCATGGAATGCCGGGAAGAAGGTCGGGACGAAACGACCTCTGAAACCTCGACAGATACGGGCGATACGCTTCTTTCTCGATCGAGAGCTGCGTCTGCGAGACAGAGCGCTCTTCGATTTGGCGATCGACAGCAAGTTGCGCGGCTGCGATCTCGTCAAGATCAAAATCGGCAACCTCGTGGTAGGACCGGAAGTCCGAACTCGCGCGATGGTCATCCAACAGAAAACTGGCCGACCTGTTCAGTTCGAGTTGATGAGCGACGTACGCTCCAGCCTTCTCGCATGGCTGGAGCGACGCGGCGGAACAGTCGATGATTACGCGTTTCCGAGCAGGATCAATCCAAGGGCTCACATGAGTACAAGGCAGTATGCACGCCTCGTCGTGGGTCGAGGCGATCGGGCTTAGACCAGAGGAATACGGAACCCATTCCCTGCGTCGCACCAAGGCCTCGATTATCTACAAAGCGACGGGAAATCTGCGAGCCATCCAGATTTTGCTCGGTCATACTAAGATCGAGAACACGGTCCGCTATCTGGGAGTCGATGTTGAGGATGCTCTCGAACTTTCCGAGGCAACTGAGGTTTGATCAGGTGCGGCTCCACTTCACGAGTGGAGCCGTGACCAATTTGCGCCGGTGGGTTCAACCGGTCATCGTAACACCTTCTGTAGCCTATCGGCCGGCGTTTCGAAGTCCAGGGTTTTCGGGGTCGCTGATTGAGCTGCAGGGCGACGGCGTTGAGTTGGGCCTGCGAGACATGGGAGAGGTTGGTTTCTCTCGGGAAGTACTGCCTGAGCAGACCGTTGGTATTTTCATTGCTGCCGCGCTGACAGGGACTTCGCGGATCGCAGAAGTAGACCTGTAGATCGGTTGCAACGGTGAAGCTCATGTGCCGAGCCATCTCCTTGCCCTGGTCCCACGTTAGCGAGCGTCGTAACTCTTCGGGCAATGTGCCGATCGTCTGGGCAAGGGCCGCCACGACGGTGGCCGAGTCCCTCCTCGCCACCTTTACAAGCATCGTGAACCGGCTGTGTCGCTGGACAAGGGTGGCGATGTGCGTGTCGTTCGCGCCGGTGAGCAGATCACCCTCCCAATGGCCTGGGATGGCGCGATCCTCAGCCTCGGCGGGGCGCTCGCGGATGGAGATCATATCGAGTATTTGTCCTTGCCCCGTCCGGCTCTGTGCGCCTTTTGCGAGCCGCATCTGTCGTTTGGTACACAGGTGCGCTGATAGTTCCTTCTTGAGCGCCCCTCGCGACTGGATGAATCGACTGCGATAGATCGCTTCATGAGATATCCGCATGCTTGGATCGCCTGGGTACTCTCGCCTCAGCCAGCCCGCTATCTGCTCCGGGGACCATTGCAGCGCTAGCTTTTGCGCCACCTGCCATCGTAGCCGCCCAGAGCTTGCCAGGCGACACTGCTTCGGGCGCAGCGCTCGCACCCAAGCATGCTTGTCGGCCCGGGTTGCACGATACGCTTGTGCACCGCCATTGCGCGAGATAACGCGACATATTGTCGATGGGGATCGCCCGAGACTTCGTGCAATAGCGCGGATCGCAAGACCCGCCGCGATCCCGCGAGAGATCTCTTCGCGTTCCGCCAGCCCGAGCGCCAAGGCCCCTCTACGCCTAGCTGACGGAGCAATGCCGCTGCGTAAGCATACGATCCGCTGAACGCCGGTCTTGTTCCGGCGGTCAAGTGCTCTGACCTCGGTTCCATCGCTCCCAAAGCTCGACCTTCTGCGCTGACGTAAACCAGATCCGTGACGTCACCATGCAACACCTCTTCATCCTCTCAGATAAAGCGGGTTGCGACGACCGGTTGAACCCGCCGCCTCATTCCGGTCGTTCGCCCACCTTCCGAAAACGGGTCGCCGGCGGTGAACTCAACTCTAACTTGTCGTCAGTAAGTTGTGTTCCGTGCCTCCTGGCCTAAGCGATTGCGTTCTTGCAATATCTCAGCTCAGCTCCGGCGTTAATTTAGATCAATCTAATGGACCCCTAATGAGTGCGCGCTTATCGACGGCCATTAGGATCGGGGAAGCCGCAAAGGCGATCTTCCGAAAAACTCAGAGCTTTCCAAGCCGAGAATTCGGAAAGCATGCAGACCTGAGCGAACGCGAACACGTCGGTGTTGAACCGATGCTTTTGGCGCTTTCTATGGAGCTGGCACTCAAAGCGTGGTTCGTCTTCGACCATGAAAATCCAAGAGTCGTCAAATCGCACAACCTGATAAGGCTGTTTGATCGCCTAAAGCCCGAAAGCCAAGAGAAACTCGACGCGGAGTTCAAAAGGTCAGTGGTCCCGTATCATCCCAATGGTTTCTACATCGAGTACAGCATTCGTCACATCCTGTATCAACACCAAGATGCCTTCACCGACTGGCGCTACCTTCACGAGGCAAAGAAATCGATGATGTTCGATCAGAGTGCTTTTGAGGCAACGCTCGAAATGGTGCTCCGTGAGTTCGAGAAGAGATATCGGATTGAGCGGGTGAAGCCGCTTTGGCCATCCTGAATGTAGTCAGGATCGCAGGCCCCGATGCGGCCTTGATGTTCCTTTCGAGCGGTAGCTTCGGGACAGGAGCTTTCGTTGCCGGAGGGAAGGGCTAACGACCGCAACGAGGCGGCAGCGGCTGGGCGGTTTGGGGCGCGCCTGACCGTCCGGCCTTCAGGACCACGTGGCCTCGTCCGAAACCCACTTATGGAACGCGGCGATACGAGGGTCAGTCCAGCAATCTTTTCTGCAACACAAATGATAGGCCTCCGTGTCGTCAGAGATCTGCATATCTTTGAACGGCAGCACCAGTTCTCCCTTGGCAATCTCGTCGTGAAGCACAGAGAGGTCTCCGATCGCGACGCCCTGGCCCATGGCCGCGGCACGATAGGCCATATCGGCACTGGGAAAAACCTCACCCGAGTTCACGTCAAGAAGGTTCGGCGCAAATCGCCCAGCCCAAACTTTCCAATCGTGCCGATCAGGCGTCTCATGCAGCAGGTTATGGTGAACCAGGTCGGCAGGAAACGTTATTGGCACGCCCCTCTCCAGTAGCTTTGGAGAGCAAACTGGGGTGCCGAACGATTGCAACACCAACACCGCCTCGATATCTTTCGGCCGATTTGGATAACCGCAGTCAAAGGCGAGATCGAACTCACCTCCGAAGAAAATTTCCCAGTCAAAAGGAGCGGTCGTTACCCGAATACCGATTGCAGGCCATTGCTGCTTGAAACGGTCAAGCCGCGGTAGCAGCCACCGAATGGAGAAGGTGGGCGGGCAGATAACCTTCAGATGCCGAGGCTGGCGTTGCACGTCTTGAGCTCCCGCGGCAATGCTTTCGAACGCGGCCGCCAGGATCGGTTGAAAATTGCGCCCCGCATCGGTCAAAACCAACCGGCGCGGCAATCGTCGAAACAATTCCACTTGCAATGCTGTTTCCAACAGCTTGACGTGCCTGCTGATCGCTCCTTCGGTCACGCATAGCTCCTCAGCCGCGCGCGCAAAGCTTTCGTAGCGCGCGGCTGCTTCAAAGGCCCGAAGCGCATTGAGTGAAGGGAGACGCATCGACTGTCACTACCTCAGGAATTCTGAGCCTATCCCAGAGAAAGACTGGTTTGTAGCCGGTACGCTGTCTGCCTACGCTGTCATCTGCAAGCGCGAGGTTGGCACGGAGGCCTGACGGTGAGCAACAATCTTCTTGCATCGACGTTTCAGGACTTGTCCCATGAGGTTCGAGCAATCAGAATAGCTCGCTATGTCTCAAGATGGCGGCAACGGCATTTCTACCGCCGTGACCTAGCGCGACTATCGGGGGTAGCGCCGCACATGATCGACGATATTGGATTGACGGAGGACGAAGTGGAGTCTGAACTTGCAAAGCCATTCTGGCGATGATCGGATCCTGACTAGGCCGACCACTTGAAAGCTGGAACCCTTTGTCGAGTGCGCTAAGCTCCCCTTCAGGTCAAGTCACGACGCGCCCACGCCAACCCTGAATGTCCGGCCTTGAAGATTCGCAGACCGAAGCTGCCGGTCAGCTACCGGCTCAAAAAATCTACCGGTCAGCAATGCGCCTTAACTCGACCAGAGAGTTCAATTTTGCAGCGGCCCGAATGGAGACATCGCCGGCGACCACGCCGGACGCCGCGGTTGCGCCTCAAAATCGTTGTTAAAGAATGGCCCCTAATTCGGCTGACCAATTGCCGCCCTCAAGCGGGCTCAGCCCGCGGGGCTTTCCCTTCTCACCAATTTCCCGTCTGGTTCTGCGCTGCACTCTTAAGCGCGAGAGAGGCGGATGTATCGAAACTGTCGGCGCAGGCCGCCTCGACGTCTGCTTTGGTTAAGCCAACGTCGCGCAGAAGGAAGTTGGACAGGTGACCAAGCCCACGCTTTATGTTCCGGCGGGTCCGCCACTCACAGACAAGGGCCAGCAGCCGTTCGAGCGGAGGATCAAAAAAAGTGCGCGGCACGCGCAGTGCGGTCTCGCCTAGTGTCGTTTGCGTAATGTTACGCCAGGTCATGGTAGCCTCCGTTGGGGGATGCACGAATGACGACCACCATCATGGCAGAGGACGGGAAGGGGCCAGCGCACCTTCGGAAGCACTCCGCTTCAGATTGTGAACTGGCCTTAGAGCTCCGCAAGGCCTAACCTGCGGCAAAGGAGCGGTCAGCCATGACGCGACGGCCTTACGGACTGGTCTGCCCGATCTCGCACGCCTGCGAGTTCCTGGAGCCCCGCTGGACGATCCAAATCCTGATCGAACTCTGGAACGGCTCGACCCGCTTCAATGACATTCGCAAGGGGGTGGGCAACGTCTCGTCCGCCCTCTTGTCGAGGCGGCTCAAGGACATGGAAGCGTTGGGCCTGGTCGAGCGCGTCGAGGACGGGGCGACGGGCGCCATCTGCTATTTCCGTACCCAGAAGTCGATAAACCTCAGGGAAGCGCCATGGAAAGCACGTGCAGTAACGGTTGATTCAACCATTGCTGGTATAAGTGTGGGGTGGGTGGCGGCTCCGACAGTTCGGGGTGGAACTCAATGCCGAAGCCGCCTGCGCAGCCAAGGTTGGGGTTTGACCGCGCCGTCCTATTCTGGGACAGCGCGGTCAACGATTCGTTAAAACGCTCCGGAACTAATTAAGCACGCGCTAATTGACTCGCGGTCTCGGGAGTCAGTGCATGCGTGAAGTTCATTCCTCCGATGATGGAGCCGATTTTGGCGGGACAAGCCTCCCGAGGGCATTGGACAGCGTCACGTACCGGCCGCCGTCTTCGTCTTCCCTCTTCCTAGAGATCCGCCATTCGTTGGGCGAGTGGGTTGTTCGCATCATAGGGAGGAACGGTGAAACGTATTCCCGAGCATTCGAATATGAAGCAGATGCCGTCGCTTTCGCTGGCGATCAGTCTTCTCGTCTAGGATTGGAAGCTCCCCCGAAGCAAGCAACTTGACGAAATCAGCGAGCGACGCGCCTAGGAGACGGCGGTTCATCATCACGATGGTTTATGGCACTTGTCCGACATGCCGAGCGCCGGACTCCGTCTTGGCCGGCTGCAGCAAGCGCTGGTCGATAGCGGCGGCCTTGAACGCCGCAAATGCTACGGCCGGACTGCAGCTTCCATCCTTGGCCTCCGCAATTAATCGGCACGCATTCCTATAGGCCGCCGCTTCTTTATCTGGCCACTGCCCCAGGAGCGCTTCCTCGGCCTCACAGATAGAGGAAACCGTCATTGATTTCCGGTCTTCCATGCAGAACCAGTGCGATGCCATGCGCGGCTTTGCAAATCCGAAGCCTCCATCCTTGCCGCAGCCGGCATGTTCACATGCATGATTGTCGACGCGTCGTCGTCGCGGAGTGGCCCTGTCATGTATGGCCTCTGCCAAAGACAATGCACGATCAAGGTCATGCGGGATAGTTCGCCAGGCACCATATGGCGGTTAATTCAGCGATGGCCGCCTTTTGGCTGAGAGGTGAGAGGCCGCGCATCTGCTTTCCCATCTTGCTGACAGCGCGATGTATGGCCGGCAGCTCGCGCCTTATCGTGGCGTAGATTTCGGGCTGTTCGGATTCAGTCGCAATCGTCGGTTTCATGGGTTGTCTCCAATTTGCCAGCGTGAACAAAAATAGGAACACGGTAGTCAATCCCTCTTGACTGGACAGGAATATCTTCCTCATTTTTGTTCACTATGGCGCACGATCCGATCGACACTCTGGGAAGGCGACCCGGCACAACATGCTTGTGAAAGCCGAGTGCAGCTGCGGCAACGTCCGCTACTGCCGGTCCGCGGACCTGATGATGGTCTAATGGCGGCGGCGTGGATCCCTTGAAGCTCAATTTCGACTGCAACAGGTGTAAGCCGCAGATCAAAATCACGCTTCTCGAGGTCCATCCCGAGCATCTCCCCAAGAGTCACGCATCGAGTTCCCCGCTCCTCCCAGGAAGAGATTCCCGGTTCATGTCGTTTATTGCTAGGCGCAGAGGCCTGCACCAACGCTTTGAAGGTCAGCAATGCGCCTACGTTCCAGCGTTCGCTGCTGGGAGCGAGGAGCCCAACAGCAGACATTCGCTTGAATAATTGATCTCGCCCGGACTCTTGTCCGCACGGTCTTAAAAGCGAGTGGCGTCATTAAGATTTTTAAAGGCAAGGTGCGCGCGACTGCGCTAGACGGCGTCGAAGCGGCGAGGAGATTGTTCGGTGTCGGTGATAGCTGCAGCGCGAGTCGCCACAAACCGTCAGTCCAAGGACCGCGCTACTTCCTTCGCAAGACGCACGATCATTTCCGCATTGAGTTCCTTAGCGCAGGCCCAGGCCGTAGCCGTGAACTCGGACTCCTCATCGTAGAGGTCGTCCAGATCTCTGCAGAGGTCCTTCAGCCGGTCGCCCGCGTCGGTGTTGTTCTGATGACGCTGGGCTTCGACGATGCCGCGCAGATCCTTCAACCGGCGTTCGCAACTGCGCCATGTGGCGCGGCGGCCTTCGCAGAGTTTCTCCGTATCAAGGTTGAGGAGTTTGACCGACAGCTTGACCCTCAGCGCCGCCACCTGGTCTCGGGGATCGGCGCAAGTCGGCTCGCCAGCCCCGTTGAAGGTCAGGAGGTCCGGATCGCCCCACTGCGTGGGATCCAGCAGTAGGGGAACCTCCAGAGCGGTCGAGGCGCTGGCGCTGGTGGCTCGGGTGGTTTCGTCGTTCAGCGGAAAATCGTTGGACTTGGCGATATTGGGCACGCCGCCGCACAAGCGCATGTTTCTCCAGTCGAAGGCGAGCCAAGGATAGAGGCTCTTGGGACGGTAATGGTCAACGTGCCAGAAGGACACCCGGTCCTTAGCTTCCGAGTACCAACATTTTCCCGAAGACAGGGCTTCCAGGGCGGGCTTCAGGTCGCTCCAGATCTCGCTTCTGCTGGCGATGTAGGCTTTGGCCGCTTCCTCGGACTTCTGAGCCGCGGTGCTGGCGGCGGTCTCGGCCCTGGCCCGCCAGGCGGCCTCGATCGCGCCCACTGGATAGTTGATGTATTTCACCGAAGACCCTCAACGATCTCCTGCATGAAGCGGTTCTGCGCTTCGACCTCTTCAGGCGTGTAAGGACCGCGCTCTTCTCGGTCAGCCCGATGCAAGGAGCGCAGGAAGTCTTCGAAAGCGGGGTTGCTGCTCTGGTAGGCCAGCCCGAGGGAGTCCAGCTTGTTGTTCAGCGCGAACAGGTCGGCGTCTTCGAGCTCCGTGCGTTTCGGCAGGACGAGCAGTGCATTGCGGTCGTCGACCAGCTTTTGCGTTTCAGCATCCAGCGTCGTCGCCATGCCGAAGATCTGGCGGAGCACGCCGGACACACCGAGCCCTTTCGGATCGACAGCGGGCTGCGCCGCCTTCACCTCGGTGTCTCGGCCCCTAAAGAGCACCTGCACCTGGGACTTCTCTAGGCCGGCGATCGTCAGAGGGTCGTGGCTCGTCATTATGACGTGGCAGTTCTCGTTGCGGCCCGCGACTTCTTTGATGAAACTCAGATAGTTCCACTTCCACGCCGGGTTCAGATGGGTGTCCGGCTCGTCGAGCAGGAACAGCGACTCGTCATGGGCGGCGAAACGCATCATCCCCAAGACACTGAGCAACTGCTTCTCGCCGTCGCTGATTTCGTGAAACGGGATAGCCTCCGAAGCGCCTTCCCGCGTGACCCAGATCCGGATCGTTCGCACGAGGTCTGACAGGTCGAGGGTTTCCAGATAAGCGAAGAAGGTCTGTTCGTCTCGAAACGGCGCGGCGAGTGACCTGAGCGCCTGCTCGTCCCTGAGATAGATGTAGATCTGCTCCTCGGACGCACCTGTTCGGCGATAGTCCTCCGAGACGCTTTCCTTGTGCCGGATGGGCGTGAGCGAATGGGTCCAGAGACCATCCAGCAGCTTGCGAACAATGCCGCGAGCGTACCAGAACCGGCTGTCCGACTTGGCCAGCGCCTCGCCGACCGGCTTGCGCTTGCCCCACTCGGTCCGGCGGAGCGTGAGCAGAGCGGAATCGAACTGACCGACGCCCAAATGTCGCTTGAGGAATGCCTGCGCCTCGTTGTCAGCGAAGGCAAAATAAGTTAGGAGGGCCAAGGCGCCATAGCGTTCCCGGACGTAAAAGAGCCGCCGTAGCGAAGACGTTCTCGGGTCCAGCTTCTCATCGGCACCGACTTCGATGGCCGCGTCGTAGAACCGGCGCTGCGGCGGGTCGAAGATGGCGCGCAGCCGGTCTGACTCGCCTGAGTAGTAGCCAAAAACGTGGTTCGGCAGGAAATCGCTGTCTCGTGCGCGGATCACGCCCATGAGTGTCGGCTTGCCATCGCTCGTCGCGGTAGTCGTCGCCGCATCCGAATGCCGATGGTCGATCCGGACCTTGCGGCCCTTGCATTGGTACGTGATGTCGTATGCGAAATCCGTTTCCCGGCGCGGATCATCGAGGTCCCGGAAGATCGTCGCTAAGGCTTCCAGCACGTTAGACTTGCCGGTTCCGTTCTGCCCGATGATGACGGTTTCCAGACGGGACGCGTCGAAGTCAAGATGGACGTCGCGAAGGTTCTTGAAGTTTCGAACTGCAAGATGGTCAATGCGCAAGCAGGCTCTCCTTGTCACTCGACTCGGTCAGGCGGCCCGCCGCCAGTTCGTCCCGGATGCGCCGGTAAAAGACGTCGATGGGAAGACCGCTCAACTTCCATAGGGTGTCGGCGCGCATCGAGCCGCCGGCCTCGCGCACCGCCGCGGTGATCTGATCTGGTGTCATGAAACGATCCTGGTTTGGCGGGGTTGTAGGAGAGGCGGACCTCGGCGACCTGTTGGGTTTACGTCGCTTGCGCTCCACTTCGAGCGTGCGTCGTTCTGCGGCGATGTCGTCGAGAAGCGACCGGGCCGAGGCGCCGGAAACTGAACTCGCGGCGCCAAGGGCACCCGACATGGCTTGAGTGATCGTACGCACGACGAGGTCGTCCGCCACGCCTATGGCGCGCGAGGCCTCGGACGCCAGCATATCGGCGCGATAGAGCAACCGCTTGATGCGACCTGTAATGGCCTGCTGCTCTTCGAGCGGCGGTAAAGCGATATGAAGGGCGCGTAGCTCGGGGAAATAGATCGTTGTATGGGTCGAACCTCTGCCGAAGCGACGGATGCCCTTTCCCTCGGCCATCAGCGCATACAGCAGATACTCCGGCATCAGCGCCGGGGAGCAGGTCCAGGTCACGAAGTCCTGGCTGGTCGCCATGGGGCGGCCGAGCAGGGTGACGTAGCCGACGGACGCTGTGCGCGACAAACAAACCGTCCGGGCCGGGAGCATGCGTGCGGATGAGCCCTCCAGACCGGCGGCGGTAATGGTCTGGGCGGTTCTGTCGATGACGGCACCGTGATGTTTTCGGGCGTCGCGAATGCCGAGCCAAGGGACGTCCCCATCCCAGTATTCCGGATGTCGACGGCTTGGCGTGTGCCCGGTTTCCTGGCGAGCCAATCGCAGGAGCGGCGTCCACCGCCAACTTTGGGGTAGAGGCTGGATCGTTGACTGCGATCGCCGCCTGACCTGCCATCCGCGTGTCCGTCGGCTTGCGCCCACCCGGTGCTTGGGTCGGTGCTGGGATCCGCTCGAGAAGGGCGTCGACGCTCTCGACCTCGGTGGCTGTCTCTCGCCATCGCGCCGTCAGCTGGCCGGTCACGCCGGCCTTCAGGCCGCTCACCTTGAGCGCCCTCGCCGCCCTAAGCGCGAGTTGCGCCTCCGACTTGGCTTTCTCTGACCGGGCCATAACCGTCCGGATTCTTTCAACCAGCGCCGCCTGAATATCTTCGGGCGGGAGGGGTAGGGGCGCGGTGCGTAGGACAGCGAGATTGATCCGGATCCGTCCCACGCCCTTGCCGTGCTCCGAGAAATATCGCGCGAGCGTCGGGCTGTTGAGCCAGAACATGATGAGGCCGGCGTCGACGCGGGGGTGAAGCCTTGAGCGGAAACAATCAGCCTTCACGATCGCGGAGCCGAGATCCTCAGGCACGAGGCAGGACCGACCGAGTGGATCGCCCAAGGCGGCCGTCAGTATGTCCCCAGCTTGGGCTTCGTGCCGACGCAGTTCGGGAAATCGGCGAGCATCCACGTAGGCTTTGTCCGTGTCGTTAAACGTAGCGACGTTGATGTTGTTGAGCCGGATCACCCGGCAGCCTTGAGAGGTGTAGTCGCTAGACTTCAGCGCGCTTCCGAACGGGCCGTCGACAATCGCGCCGGGCGCCGGATGGAGGAGGTCTTCAAGAGTGCACGTCACCCAGTCGGCCGGAAGCGTCATTCCGGGTCATCCCAAGCCGCGTTATCATCGCCCAGTTCGTCGATGAGGGATCGGATCTCGCCCAAAGCGGAGACCAGATGGCGTTCGACGACGGCAGCGACTGCATCAGGAGAGGCTGATTCAAGCGCCTCGTCCTCGCTCTCCTCCTCATTCAGCCAGACAATGTAGAGGTCGTCGCCTCTTTCCGCGATCGCCTGGCGGCTGAACCGGCGGAATCGGCCATTTGGACCATCCTCTTCGCGCGGTGACCGACCGAGGGGGTCGTCGCCGAATGCCAGGCCAAACGCGTCCAGACCAGAGGCGAAATCACTTCCACTGCCGCCATTCCCGGCGTCCGCGGCTCGAAGATCGTAGATCCAGACCGTCTCTGTCGCGCTCCCGTCCGGTGGGGCAGCCGGCCGGCTGAAGAAGAGCACATTGGTTCTGACCCCCTGGGCGTAGAAGATCCCGGTGGGCAGGCGCAGGATCGTGTGCAGATTGAAATCCCGCATCAGCGCCTGACGCAGTGCCTTCCCCTTGCCCCCCTCAAAGAGGACGTTGTCCGGAACAATGACCGCCGCTCGCCCGCCTGGCGCGAGCGCCCACATACAATGCTCGACGAACGGCAGCTGGAAGCTTGCGGATTTCGCGGTGATCGAGAGATCTTCGCGAGACGACGCGCCGCCCGACGGCCCGAACGGGGGATTGGAGAGGATGACGTCGGTGTTTTTAAACTCGGGAGAGGCGCCCAGTTGCGACAGGGTGTCGCCCATCAGGACGTGTTCGGACTCGATCCCGTGCAGATAGAGGTTCATGCAAAGCAGACGATAGGTGTCCAGCACATTTTCTACGCCGCGGAGGGCGCGGGTGCGCTGGAAGGCCAAGGCCTCTTCTGACCCTTGCCAATCCGCCCGCAAGGCGCGATCCGCCGCGATGAGAAATCCGCCGGTGCCGGCTGCGGGATCCTGCACGATCTCGCCAGGACGAGGTTTGAGCAGGGAAACGATGCAGTCGACCAGAACGCGGGGCGTAAAATACTGACCCGCGCCACGCTTGGTCTCTTCAGCGTTCTTCTGGAGCAGTCCTTCATAGGCGTCGCCAAACGCGTCTCGTTCGTCCGAGAACCAGTCGGAGCCGTCGATAGCATCGACCAGGCGCCGCAGGGTCGCCGGGTCCCGCACAACGGTGACGGCCCCGGCGAAGACTGCCTGCATAGTCCGGCTGTGTCGCGACATGCCCAGTATCGCCAGCGTCTGGCGGTAGCGATCAAGGATCGCATCGTCTCCGCTGCCGAGGAGGTCGCTCCAGCGGTGCCCCTCCGGTATCGCTAGGTTTTCATCCTGCCGCTCGGAAGCGAGCTTAAGGAAGATCAGATAGGTGAGCTCGGTCACATATTGGGGATAGGTTACCCCGTCTTTGCGCAGCAGACTGCAGAGGCGCCAGAGGCGGGTCACGAGGTCAGAATAGGGCGTCACGCAGTTTGTCCTTGGCCCGGTACGGGCGGCTATCCCTCTTCGTAGAAGGTCACTCGGCTTATTGAAAGCCGCCTTCTGGCGAAGCCCTGCCTGAGTCCGAGTGACCTGCCACTGAACTTTCATCCAGCGGCGACTAGAGCCTTGGCCGTTTCTTTTACGTCGTAGGGCGCAGGTTGAGCAACAGGCAGAGACGCGGAGCCGTCGATCCAGGGTCGCATGCCGCTGCCCGAGCCTACCACCGGGTATGCGTCTGCCAAGGCGGCGCTGAACACCTACAGCAAAAGCCTCTCGAACGAGGTCTCCCCGAAGGGAGTGCGCGTCGTGCGAGTTTCACCTGGCTGGATTGCCGATCGCGGCTCCAATGGCTTGGCACTGCGCATAGCAGGGAGGCTGGCATTGGGCCATGCTCCGTTCGGGTAATGGACATCGCGCGGTCCGAAGTTATTGACGGCGGCACGGTTCCGACCGCCTAAACATCTGGAATGAGAGTCGTGATAAGCATGAGACCCGACCGTACAAGGGTGGGCGCTTTGCAGTGTGCCCATCCTTGCCGGCAGCTATTCGGCCTCCCACGACCAGAAGCGGACTGTCTGGAGGCGGCCCCAAACCTGCCAGTCCGCAATGCGCCCAATTTCGGACGGTGAGGCAAACTTTGCCTTCGCCTGGAAGCAGACATTCCGATCGCCATCTTGATAGTCCACGGCAGAGCCCCGAAGCCGCCGTTCGGTCGAGGACTGCGACGTAGTCGGTCGACCCGCGCCAGTGGCCCGCGATCTTCTGGACAACATTGTTCGCTATGATCTACCCCCTTCCGCCAAGGCGCGTATCCTGCTCAAAGGAAGTTGCCAGCGCAAAAACGAAAGCTAACATCTGGAGTGGCCGCGGTAGCGGCTCGGGGGAATTCGCTTGAAGATCATCAACTGCGGGAACGGCCTACATGTGCGCGAGGTGAAGGGCATCGAGACCTTAGCTTCATTGCCTTCGCACTGGTTCGCTTATACGAACCTCGACCTTGCTACCGCGCCCGGCTCAAGCCGCGAGATCGACGTCATCATCGTGGCGGACGACCGCATACTGGTCGTCGATCTCAAGGATTGGTTCGGCCCGATCGAGAGCCGCGATGGGCATTGGTACAACGCCGGGCGGGACCATGGCCCGTCGCCGGTCGCGAAGATATCTGCCAACGCGCGCCACGTCTTCATTCAGCTCGAGGCCCACCTCAAGCGCCACGCCAAGGGCGCAAAGCCGATCGTCCCTAGGGTACAGGGCCTTGTGGTCCTGACCAAGGCCACAGACCTCAGCGGCATTTCGGAGACCGAGCGGCGGGCGGTAATGCCCGTCGCGGCGTTCACTTCTTCGCTCAAGTCGGTTCCCAAGCGGATCGAGGTGTTCGGCAAAGGGCCACCCGCTGGCATCCTGACCTCGGCGGAGTGGAAGGACCAGCTCTCGAAGTTCTTCAATATGAGCAAGGGCGTCTTCGTACCTGGCCGACGGACCTATGGTGGCTTCTATGCCACGTCCGCCGCACCGGTGTTCGAGCACCCCGAGGGAATCTTCGCGGAGTTCGAGGCGAGCGACGAACGGCAGTCGCCAACCCTCGGAGTCCTGCGGCTATGGGATTTCTCCAAGGCGGAAACTCGCTTCCAGACCGAAGAAGGACGTAGCGAGATCGCCGGTCGCGAGCAGGAGGTCATCGCCTACCTGCAGGACCGAAGCGAACAGTGCGACAGCGTGATTGTCGGCGGCAAGACGCGCGACCCGACCTTCGGCGTACGATACTGGGAGGTCTATGACCGCCGGCGCCGGCTTCACCGTCTGACAGATTTTGGCAGCTCCGAGCTAGCTGACCTTAGCCGGGTCGATCGAATCGAACTGGCTCGCCAATTGCTCTCATCCCTCGACGCGCTTCACCTCGCGGAGGCAGCGCACCTCGACCTCGGACAGCACAGCGTCTGGGTGCAGCGACCGTCAACCGTTCGGCTCTCGCACCTGATGGCGGCAAGCTACCCCGATGTTCGCTCGCTCGGCGAGTCGCGCTTCCAGTTTCTGTCAACAGGCAAGCTGCCAGAGGACATCTTCGGAGTCGAAACAACCCCTAAACGTCGCGACGTGTTCCTCGCCGCTTCCGCCATTCACCGCATCCTCCTGGGCACGGGCCCTGCAACCTCGAGCGGAATTCCCGAGTGGGACAGCGAGTGCGACAAGGCATCCGACTACGTCGAACTTTACGGCTGGCTGGCGTCCGCGCTCGCGCCCGACCCAATGCACCGGTTCAAGGACGCGGGAGACGCGCTGACGGCCTTCAACGCTGCAGTCGCCATCCGGCCCACGCCTGCGGAAGTCATAGCAGGGCTTGAGCGGCATCGCGGCGCGATCAAGAGTCAGATGGCTCTCTTCCAGGCCTATCCGCCTGCCGAGATCCTGCGAGACGACGAGACGCGCGCCTTGTGGCGCTCCTGCAAGGACGGTCGCGAGGTGCTGGTAAAGGTCTGGAAGCGTGCTTCGTGGGGCGACCAGAAGAAGGAAGGATCGCGCATCCTTGATTTCCTAGATCAGCTCGCCGAGCTCTCGGCAGTCGAGCCCGAGGGATGCGCGAAAATTCTGGGTGCGATGTGGCTGGGCGATGCGATCGTCATGATCCAGGAGTGGATCGATCGCCCCGACCTCGCGCTGTTGATGGCGGAGCACCCGGAGCAATTTGGCGAGGAAGCGCGGCTTCAATTAATCGACGCTCTTGCCCGGCGGGTCGAGGAGTTGCACACCCTTCGCCTGGCGCATGGCGACCTCAAACCTGCCAACATCCTCGTCGATCCCGCAGCACCGAGCGACCCGGTTATCGTCGACCTGAGTGACTTTACGACGGCCACCGAAGGCGACACTGTAACTGCGCGCTATGCCCCCGAGAGCGGCGGTCGCTTCGAACGCGATTGCTTCGCGGTCACAGTCATCGGCGAGGAGCTCCTCGCCGGAAGCGATTCGAGAATATCCGGCCGCCTTCGCGAGGCAATCGCGAAGGTGCGAACCGACGACCCGGCGAACGCGACGTTGCTTCCCTTGATCGATGTGCTGGCGGCCGGCGAGCCGCACGACGCGGACTTGGCGACGATCCGGCTCGCTAGCCCACACGTAGGGGCAGGCCCTTTGCTACCCGACGAGGGCCATTATTTCCTGCGCCGCGCCCCCTGGGGACGTACGCTCATTATCCGCGGGGCCTGCGAGGAGCTTGAGGTCAGCATCGGGGCTGACGGAAAGCCCTACCGGCTCAACCGGCGCGCTCTGGAGCAGTCAAGGATCAGGCTTTTCCAGAGGTTCGAGTTCGCGTCACTCGAAGCTGCCATCATCGTCGAGGACGGTCCAGTTACCAATCTGGAAGACCTCACTCCGCTGCTCGAACGCGAGGATGTCACTGCGGCCCTGGGTCCGACGCAGCCCAGGGCGACGGACGCCGAGGTGAGCGCGGAGGGCGAGCAGCCCGCCGAACAACGCGACATCGTTTCAGGCGAGTCGCCCGAGGACGACCTGATCGAGGCGATCGCTGCTGAGCCACCGCCGAACGGTCAGGTAGACGTGGCGATGCTGTGGGGGATCCTCGTCGATGCCGAGCGGGAGTTGGTCACCTATGGGCAGGTTGCCGAGGACAGCGTCTTCGACATAAGCATCAACCGGCACAAGGTCCAGTTTGACCTGCTGAGTGGGTCGTTTGACTACAATCGGCGTGACCGTGTCATGGTCGAGCGCGAGGATCGCCGAGGCAATTGGCGGCCCGTCGGCCAACTCGACCTCCAGCGATCCAAGCCTGACACGCTCTATCTGGAAAGCATGCGGCCGGAGCAGCGAAACGGACCGCCGCTAGTGGAGGAGGGCGACGAGCTTCGCTTCCGGAGCCGCATGGAGGAGACCAGCCTCGACCGTCGCCAGGCTGCGGTCAGGCGGATCGTCGGGCGCACCTCGCGTACGCGCAACCTGATCGGAATCCTCGATCCGCGCACCGCGGCAACACCGCAGTCGTTGCCCGATCGCCAGCCGGTCGAAAAGTTGAAGGAGCAGTACGAGCTCAATGACCAGCAGGCCGAGGCCTTGTCAGCTGTGCTCGCCACACGCCCGCTCGCCCTCGTGCAGGGGCCGCCGGGAACAGGCAAGACGGTCTTCATTGCGGCGTTGGTGCATGCCGCTCTCACCTTGGGGCTGGCGCGCAATGTCCTGCTCGCAAGCCAAGCGCATGAAGCGGTCAACAATGCCGCCGAGGCCGTGCTTAAGCTCTTCGCTCGGGCGGGTGAGATACCGAGCATCCTTCGCGTCGGCAACGAGGGTGTTGTCTCAGACCGCCTGCTGCCATTCCACGTCGAGCGAGTCGAGCAGCTCCAGAAGGATAGGTTCCGTGCCGAGATGCGCGAGCGCTTGGCCGTCGCCGCCCAGGGACTGGGCATTCCAGAGGCGCTGACCGACGCGCTGACCCATGTCGAGATTGCGATAAGGCCCGTCGCGGCCCGGCTGGCCAGCTTGCAGGACGAGGAAAGTTCGGCGCAACGAGTAACAGCGCTTCGCGAGACAATCAGCCAGCAGGTCTTGCCGCTTGGCATAGACGACACGCTGCCCGCCGACCTGGCGGCCGAGAAGATTGTCACGACGATTGTCGACGCCTGCCTCCAGGCCATGCCGCAGGGCGAGCGCCCGAGCGCTGACCGTGTTGCTAGGTTCCAGGCAGTCGCAGGGCTAGCACGCGACTTCGTGGGAACAGTCTCGACCGAGCAACGGAGCCTCGAAACTTTCCTCGCCGGAACGCGCCAGATCGTCGCTGGGACCTGTGTGGGGCTCGGCAGATCGGCGCTTGGCTTGACCTCAACACCCTTTGACCTCGTGATCGTCGACGAAGCGGCGCGCTGCACCGCCAGCGAGCTCGCGGTGCCGATCCAGGCGGGCGCATGGATCGTACTCGTCGGCGACCATAAACAGCTTGAGCCACAGCATCCGGAGTCAGTGGTCGACGAAGTCGCCGAGCGCCTCGGCGTGGGCGTGGCGGAGGTTGCGAGGAGCGACTTCGAGCGCATCTTCGAGACACCCTATGGGATTGCCGCGGGTCACACGCTGCGACGGCAATATCGTATGCTCCCCCCGATCGGTGAGATTGTCTCGCGGTCATTCTATGGCAAGCGCCTTGAGCATGGTCGCGTGACGCCGATCATCGACGCAGAAGCGCTACCTGCCGACCTCAGCGCGCCTGTCACGTGGTTCGACACGGCGCCGTTTGGCGAGCGCGCCAAGCAAGCCGATCCCAATCATCGCAAGAGCCTGACCAATACGGTTGAGGCAGACGTGATCGTAAGCCTTCTTAAGCGATGGAGCGAATGCCAGCTGTTCCTCGACTGGCTTGCCCAACAAGCAACGCATGCCCATGGCATCGGGATCATTTGCGCCTATTCGGCCCAACGTGACCTCGTGAGGCGCAAAATCGCCTTGGCACCGATCCATCCCTCGCTGCGAGCCGCGATGAAGGTGGACACGATCGACAGCTACCAGGGCAAGGAAAACCCCATCGTGATCGTGTCGCTTGTTCGCAATAATTGGGACGGGCCCGTGCAGGGCGGCTTCAAGACAATTCGGCCTGGATTCCTCGCAAGGCCCAACCGCATCAACGTCGCGATCAGCCGCGCTATGGACCGCCTTGTTATCGTGGGTAGCTTGAAGCGATGGGAGGAGGCCGGGCCGATGGACCGGATCGCGCGGGCCTTTGCCAGTAACGTTGAATACGGGCACGCAAGGGAAGTAGATGCAATGGCTTTACTGGAGAATCGGCTCAACGCCGCGCCCATCGATGGCGCCTTGGAGAAGGCACAATGACCGTCCAGCCCCGCAGTAAGCTGACGCTCGGCCCCGTGCGCGAGGGGCTCGTCGAAGAATCGGAGGACGGCCCGCTCCAGTTGGCGACGATCGACCTAACGCTGCCCTGTCGTCGGTTCGTCGTCGAGCACAAAGTCGCTGATGTTGGCAAGGTCTCCGTGACAGCCGAGTTTCTAATTCGCTTCGTCCGCGCAATGGGAAGCTGCACAGAGGAAGCGGTCCAGTCCTTCTTCGGATATAGCCGGCGCGAGATGGCCTACGTTTTCCACGAGGTCGAGGACGCCGACTACATCCGTCGGAGCGAGGGACGCATCACGCTGACACAGACGGGGCTTTCGCTCTTCCGCCCTGGTGTCGAAGAACCACTTATCTACGAGGTCGAGCGCAAGATCGCACGCGTCGGCTTCGACCTCATCTCGCTGGCGCCCGCCGAAAAGAAATTTCTGAGCTACTTCGAGCGGAACCTTCCCGAACTGCCGCTGGCCGACGTTGAGCAAGTCAGCTCGGCAACGGAAAGGGTGCCGTCGTCGTTCCGTCGGTTCTTTCGCGAGTTCGCGCTGAAGATCGATCCAATCTCGACCCCGCGACGCACGCTCTATTCCATCGACGGGGTGGCGGCTGAGGAGCGCTTTTCGACGCTCGTGCGCGTCCGGTTGATGTCATCGGGGCTCAAGCCAACCTTACCCGACATCGACCTTTCCGAGTGGAAGTCAGACTACGAGTTGTCAGATCGTGAGGCAGTGGGGCTTGCGGTCGCCGAGATGGTCGAGCGCATGGCTGTTGCGCGGCGGGAAGACGATGGCGAGGCATACCAGCTCCTGATCCAACTTGCCCAAGACTATCTTAAGGAATGGACGCGCCGCGATGGGTTAAGCGTGCAGCGCTTCTATCGACACGCCTTCACGAGCCACGGCGACGTCCGTGCTGACCGCCCGACCGTGCCGATCATCGGCAGCCTATTCACCAAGGAAAATGCGCGTAGGCTGTTCGATGTCGCAAGCTACGGCCTGCGCAAAACGCGCCACGCCGCAGCTGCGATCTATTGGGTGGTGCCCCAGGCCCCACTTTGGGGAAGCACCTCGATCATGGCCGAAATCGTCGAACAGTTCCGCGAACAGATCAATCGCTTGAACGAGGATCTCGGTGTGCGGCAGAACGTAGAGACGATTTCGTTGACCGCACAGCGCGCCGAGCGCTGGGTGAAGGAAGCCTTCACCCGCGGGTACGAGTCGAACGCCCGTGTATTTCCCGGCGGGTTCGAAATGCTGCTCGTCCCGGGTGCCTTCGTCGCCGCAACGGTCCACGCGCCGATCGGCCAACAATCGGGCTTGCCGGTCCCTTTGGGCTTTGCGAGTTTCGACTCGCACGTGTTGGCGCGTGCGGGCGAGTTGCTCGACGCGAACGCCGAAGCGTTCAAACTCGGTGACGTGCTCAGACGAAACCTTATCGCGCCGCCCGCAACGGAAAAGACGGAGGACAGTGCAGGAGGGGCCGTGCCCGCCTCAAAATAGCCGCCGCACCCCTCGAACGGCGAACATGATCCAGAAAAGTTGCGGTTCGCGACCTCGGAGACAGCAGCAGCTTCGCGTCGCACGTTGTTGACAACTCGCGGTGTCGAAAGGGGTCAATGCGCAACGTGATCGAACGAAGCATAATTTTGAGCGTCGTCGAAACGGCATCTATCCCCAAAAATTCTATAAGCGGTCAGACCGCATGCGGCCCCAAACCAACCGTCATCATCCGCTAACCTTAATAGTGTCCTGGAAAGAAAGTTGACCCCTCCGGGCCTACGACTTGGCGACGAGTTTCGGCGTTTTTCGACGGTCAGTATGATTTCCCTTGTATCGGCCTTTGATGAACGGCCGCTGTTTGGTTCAAAGTGGATGGTCGCGTTATTGTATGGACAGCAGGCTTGCGGCGTCCCTCGGTTGAGTTCACCCGCGGGTTTTTGCTCTTGAGTTCATCCAGATAATCGGCCCACCACTGCATCATGTTGATGCGCTCCTCCCAGTGCTCTGCCCGGGCATAGGCGCGCCGAACGTCGTTGTTCTCAATGTGGGCCAGCTGCCGCTCTATCGCGTCCGGATGCCACTCGCCGCATTCGTTCAGCAAAGTTGATGCCGTTGCTCGAAAGCCGTGCGCGGTAGCTTCTTCCTTGCCGTAACCCATACGACGTAGTGCGGCGTTTAGCGTATTGTCGGAAATCGGACGTGAAGCCGATCGAACACTAGGAAACAGCAGCGATCCACCACCAGAAATTTCCCTGAGTGAAGTCAGGACGCTGATCGCCTGCTTTGATAGGGGTATGCGGTGCGGCCGTCGCATTTTCATGCGTGCTTCAGGGATGGTCCACACCGAGCTTTCAAAATCGAACTCTTCCCATTCAGCGACGCGAAGCTCCCCGGGGCGGGGAAACAGCAGCGCCATCAGCATCAGACCGGCCCGGGTTGTAGGCTGTCCGTCAAATGCATCGATCGCCCTCAGCAAACCGCCCAAGGCCTTCGGATCGGTAATCGCGGCGCGAGACGTTACCGTCGGACTGATGAGTGCGCCTCTGAGGGCGAAGGTCGGATCTGTCTCGGCGCGTGCGGTCGCGATTGCGTATCGAAACACGCTGCCGATCGTGGAGCGCAGTCGCCTGGCCGACTCGTATCGACCGCGAACCTCCACGCGGCGGAGGGCGGTAAGGATGGTGGCCGGGTCGATCTCCCGAATGCACTTGTCGCCGATTATCGGATAGGCAAAGTCGAGCAGCCATTTGACCTTGCTGATCGTCCGGTCGGCACGTCCCTCCTTCTTTAGTTTGTCAACATATTCGTCCGCTATTGAGCGAAAGGAGTCCTTTGCCGAATCGGCCTTCCGCAAGCTGCGTTCCTTTCCAGGGTCGACGCCAGCTAGCAGAAGCCTTTTAGCGTCATCGCGCGCCTCCCGTGCCTCGGCGAGAGAGATAAGGGGATAGCTGCCCAGCGCGAGCAGTTTCTGCTTGCCGTCAAAGCGGTAGGCGAGCCGCCAGAGGCGAGAGCCCGTGGGCTGTACCCATAGCTGAAGCCCGCCCCCATCAGATAATTTCACGAGCTTGGAAGCAGGGCGGGCATTTCGACATTTCACGTCGGAGAGGGGCATTCGTCAGGTCTCCCTTGGCTGTTTCGATACCATCAGGATGTCGAATACCAACGGAAATACCATCCCCTCGCCTCGTTGGACCAAATGCTCCTGAAGCGCTCCGTGTCCCGCTTAACCGCGCAAATGCGACTGCAAAAGACCAACAATTCCAAGCGGTTGCAGAAGCTGCAGCGTAGAAGGTTCGGTGAAAGGGAGTGCCGGGAGAAGGGGGGATGGTGCCCAGAGGCGGATTCGAACCACCGACACGCGGATTTTCAGTCCGCTGCTCTACCAACTGAGCTATCTGGGCCTCGCCGGCAAACGAGACATCGCCTGACCGGATTTCAGGAAAGCGCCGTGGGGCACCCCTTGAAAGCGCGTGGGTTATAGCACGGGAATCCGGCCTGTCCAGCGCCTAAGCGCTGATTTTCCGGGGCAATTGTCGCAGACAATACCGACGCCGGCAAAGCAGCAATTGCGTAAGGTCGGCGAAGTGGAATTGCGCGGCCGGCACCGCCCAAACCCTACTTCGGCTCGTCGCTCTCGTCCTCGTCATCCCGCGCGGTGATGACATAGGCGCCCTTCAGCCAGCGGTTGAGGTCGATGTCCTTGCAGCGCTTCGAGCAGAACGGATAGGTCTCGCGCGCCGACGGCTTGCCGCATTCGGGGCAGGGGCGCTTCGGGCGCAGTGGTGTGACCTTATCGTCCAGGCTCATGGCCGCGCGGTATGCCAGCTGGTGTGGACCTTGAAGCCTTCGCCCGAAAGCAGCGCCACCGTCTCGTAGAGCGGCAGGCCGACAATGTTGGTGTAGGAGCCGACCAGCTTGACGAGGAACGAACCGGCGAGACCCTGGACGGCATAGCCGCCGGCCTTGCCGCGCCATTCGCCGGAGGCGACATAGGCGTCGATCTCCTCGCGTGGAAGCCGCTTGAAGCGTACCCTGGATTCAACCAGCCTTTGGCGCAGCTTGCCGCCCGGCGTAATCAGGCAGATGCCGGAATAGACCCGGTGCGAACGGCCCGAAAGCAGTCCAAGGCAATTGGCGGCGTCGTCCAGCGTCTCGGCCTTGGGCAGGATGCGGCGTCCGACCGCGACCACCGTATCGGCGGCCAGCACGAAACTTGGCGCATAGTCTTCCTCGCTTTTCAGCGAGGCCAGCGCCTTCTCGGCCTTTTCCTTCGACAGCCGCTTGGCCAGCGAGCGCGGATGTTCGGCGCGCAGCGGCGTTTCGTCGACATCGGCTGGCAGCACGCGGTCCGGCTCGATGCCGGCCTGTTGCAACAGTTCGATCCGGCGCGGCGAACCAGAGGCAAGCACGAGCTTCTGCAGGATGCTCATCGCGGTTCGCGCCGGACTGTTACTTGAAACGGTAGGTGATGCGGCCCTTGGTCAGGTCATAGGGCGTCATCTCGACCAGGACCTTGTCGCCGGTCAGCACACGGATGCGGTTCTTGCGCATGCGGCCGGCCGTATGGGCGATGATCTCGTGTTCGTTTTCGAGCTTCACCCGGAACATCGCGTTGGGCAACAATTCCGTCACGACACCCGGAAACTCGAGGACTTCTTCCTTCGGCATTCGATACCTTTGCTTGGATTGCAGTTCCGGCGCCCTGGAGCGCCCAGGCCGGAATTTCGGCGGAACCTATATGATAATCGTGCGCTTGTGAACACGCTTAGATCGCGTCATATGCGACGCGCTCCAAGCTTTCGTTTTATGCATGTCGTTGTCTCAAAACCGGGACCGCTTTTGAGCGACATGCATCAATCCGCCGCGTTTTTTACCTCCGGAAGCAGAAAACGTCGGCTGATGCGCGCTTTCAGCCGTTCTCTCACGTCGCGATAGCTGGCCATGATCTGCTCGCGCCTGCCGCCGACATCGGTCGGATCCGGCATCGGCCAGTATTCGACGTCGACGGCAAGCGAGCGGGTGAGTTCGAGCGCGGCGTGGTGGGCTTCCGGCGCCAGGGTGACGATCAGGTCGAAATAATCGTCCTCGAGATCGTCCATCGAGCGCGGCTGGCGCTCGCCCAGCGTCAGGCCCTCTTCGGCCAGCACCGCGTCGACGAACGGATCGCGCTCGCCCCTGTGCACGCCGGCAGAGGCGACGAAAGTGGCCGGCGGCAGCATGCGCCGCGCCAGCTGCTCGGCCATCGGTGAGCGCACGGCGTTCATGCCGCACAAAAACAGGATCGAGCGGGGCGCCCCAGTCAGGTCTAACCCCGCCAGTGCAGCACGCAGACCAGCGTGAACAGCCGCCGCGCCGTGTCGAAGTCGATGTCGATCTTGCCGGCAAGCCGGTCCATCAACGTCTGCGAGCCTTCATTGTGCAGGCCGCGCCGGCCCATGTCGATCGCCTCGATATGGCTTGGCGTCGAGGAGCGGATGGCGTCGTAATAGCTTTCGCAGATCAGGTAGTAGTCCTTGACGATGCGCCTGAGCGGCGTCAGCGACAGGATATGGGTGACGACATCAGCACCATCCTCGCGGGCGACCGCAAACACCAGCCGGGATTCGGCCAGCGAGAGCTTCAGCCGATAAGGCCCGGCGCCGTCATCATTGACCGGCTGAAAGCTGTTTTCTTCGATCAGGTCGAAGATCGCCACCGCGCGCTCATGTTCGACATCGGGCGTCGAACGGCCGATCGACTCGTCGAGCTCGACATCGATCAGCCTTGCGCGGGTTTGATCGCCGTCCGCCATCGCCGCCTACATGTTCAGCCGGATGGCGACGGAGCGGCCATGCGCGTCGAGGCCTTCCGCCTTGGCCAGCGCAATCGCCGCCGGCGCAAGTGCTCTCAGCTGCTCCGGCCCGAGCTTCAGGATCGAGGTGCGCTTGACGAAATCGAGCACCGACAGGCCCGAAGAGAAGCGCGCCGAACGCGCCGTCGGCAGCACGTGGTTGGAGCCGCCGACATAGTCGCCGATGACTTCGGGCGTATGGCGTCCCAGAAACACAGCACCCGCATTGCGCATCCTGGCCAGGAAGCCTTCGGCATCGTCGATAGCAAGCTCGACATGTTCCGCGGCGATGCGGTCGACCAGCGGCAGCGCGGCCTCGATGGTCTCCACCAGGATCACCGCACCGAAATCGCGCCAGCTGGCAGCCGCCGTCTCGGCGCGCGACAGGTTCTGCAGCTGCCGCTCGACCGCCTGTTCGACGGCCTTGCCGAAGGCCGGATCGTCGGTGATGAGGATCGACTGCGCCGACACGTCGTGCTCGGCCTGCGCCAGAAGATCGGCGGCGATCCAGTCGGGATCGTTGCTGCCGTCGGCCACCACCAGCACTTCAGACGGTCCGGCAATCATGTCGATGCCGACCGTGCCGAACACCTGGCGCTTGGCGGCGGCGACATAGGCATTGCCCGGTCCGACGATCTTGGCGACCGGCCGGATTGTCTGCGTGCCATAGGCAAGGGCGGCAATCGCCTGCGCGCCGCCGACGCGGTAAATCTCCGAAACGCCTGATATATCGGCTGCCACCAGCACCAGCGGATTGATGATGCCGCCCGGCGCCGGCACGACGATGACGATGCGCTCGACGCCCGCCACCCTGGCCGGCACGGCGTTCATCAGCACCGAGCTTGGATAGCTTGCCGTGCCGCCCGGCACATAGAGCCCGACCGCCTCGATCGCCGTCCAGCGCGAACCCAACTCGACCCCGGCGGCATCGGTATAGCGATCGTCCTTGGGCATTTGTCGCTCGTGATGGGATCGGATGCGGTCGCGCGCGAACTTGAGCGCATCGACCGTCTGCGGATCGGCGTCTTTGTAGGCCTGCGCGATGTCGTCCTTCGACACGGCAATGCCGAGGCTATTGAGGTCGGCCTTGTCGAATTTCAGCGTGTAGTCGACCAGGGCAGCGTCGCCCTCGGCACGAACCCGCGCAATGATGGCGCGCACGGCAGTGTCAACGTCTTCCGATACCTCCCGCTTGGTGGTCAGGAAGGCGGCGAAACGCTGCTCGAAACCGGCATCGGACTGGATAAGCGTAATGGCCATCGGCTGCGTCTAGATCGTGATGAGACTTGGTTGAAATCTCATCACGATCTAACCCTTTGTTGGAGCAAGATCTCTGGACAAACGATTCCCGTTTTGTCCAACAAAAACCGGCACCCACTTTTGGGGATCATGCTCTAGACCCTGTGCACCGGACGCGAGGTGGCTTCCCAGGCGCCGCCTATGTCGGCAAGCCGCGCCTCGATGCATTCGACGTCGAGCATGATCGCGCCGCCGCCGGAAAAGACCAATTCGACGATGCCGGCCGGCTTGCTGATTTCGATAAAGCTGATTGCCAGAAGCGACAGCACCTCGGTCGGCCGATCGCGGGCAATGCCGCTGGTCTTGGCGCCGAGCACGCGGTCGAAATGCAACACCGCCTGGCGCCGCTCATTGTGCTGGCTGAACAGCCCGGACTTCGCCTCCCAGACGAAGCGGTTCATGGTCAATATGAAACGCTTGGCCGAAGGCAGGTATTCGAGATCCGAGACCTTCATCACGGCGTCCTGGACGTGAGCCGAGACGATGCTCAGATCCTGATCGTCGAGCGCAACGAGTTTGAGGGCTGCCATGCCGAATGCACACCTGAAAGTTGGTTTCAGCCTTCTGTTAGGCGGTCTTTCCGGTCCGTGCAACCGCGACACAAACTCAACCCGAGGCTAGGGCCTCGGGTTTGAAGTGTTGGTAGCGAATGAAGGCAGCACCAGACGCCTGTCTGTCTGAAGCAACTGCCGTGCGGTCAAGCCGAAATCCGCTCGATCACCGCGCCGCAATTGGAGAGCTTTTCTTCCAGCCGCTCAAAACCGCGGTCGAGGTGGTAGACGCGGTTGACCGTCGTTTCGCCTTCGGCCGCCAGACCGGCGATGACCAGCGACACCGAGGCGCGCAGATCGGTCGCCATCACGGGCGCGCCCTTCAGCTTGGAGACGCCGTCGACGATCGCCGTTTGGCCGGACAGCGTGATGTGGGCGCCGAGCCGGGCCAGTTCCTGCACATGCATGAAGCGGTTTTCAAAGATGGTCTCGGTGATGCGCGACTTGCCTTTGGCCATGGTCATCAGGCCCATGAACTGCGCCTGCAGATCGGTCGGGAAGGCCGGGAACGGCGCCGTCGTTACGTCGACCGGCGAAATGCCGGCGCCGTTGCGCCGGACGCGAATGCCGGAATTGGTCGGCGTGATCTCGGTACCGGTCTGGGCAATCACATCCAACGCGGTCTGTAGCAGCTCGGGGCGGGCGCCTTCGAGCACGACATCGCCGCCGGTCATGGCCACAGCCATGGCATAGGTCCCGGTCTCGATGCGGTCGGGGATGACGCGCACTCGCGCGCCCGACAGCGATTCGACGCCATCGATGGTGATGGTTGGAGTGCCGGCGCCGGAAATTTTTGCGCCCATGGCGTTGAGGCATTCGGCGAGGTTGACGATTTCGGGCTCGCAGGCGGCGTTTTCCAGCACCGTCTCGCCCTTGGCGAGCGCCGCCGCCATCATCAGCACATGGGTGGCGCCGACGGAGACTTTCGGGAACACATAGCGATTGCCGACGAGGCGGCCGTTCCTGGTCTTGGCCAGCACATAGCCAGTGTCGACATCGATGTCGGCGCCCAGCGCCTGCAGGCCTTCAAGGAACAGGTCGACCGGCCGCGTGCCGATGGCGCAACCGCCGGGAAGCGACACTTTCGCCTCGCCCATGCGGGCCAGCAGCGGGCCGATCACCCAGAACGATGCCCGCATCTTCGACACCAGCTCGTAAGGCGCGGTCGTGTCGACGATGTTGCGGGCCGAGAAGTTGATGGTGCGCGAATAGCCCTCATTCTGCTTCTCGCGGCGGCCGTTGACCGAATAGTCGACGCCGTGATTGCCGAGAATGCGGATCAGCTGCTCGACATCGGCCAGATGCGGCACGTTTTCCAGCGTCAGCGTGTCGTCGGTGAGCAGCGAGGCGATCATCAGCGGCAAAGCAGCGTTTTTCGCGCCCGAAATCGGAATGCTTCCGGCGAGCTTGTTGCCGCCGACAATTCTGATGCGATCCATGAGAGAAATGTCCCCTCGGCCCGAAAGGCCGGTTTTCGTCAGTTTGAGTATCGGCCCGTCTAGACCATTGGCCGGCTTGGTTCAAGAATAGGATTTCTGAGCCCCTTTGGCCAAGGTGACCGGCCAGTGTGGCTGATATCGGTCAGTCCTTGTGCATTTTTTCAGCAGCCGCCAGGCCTTCCGGGCGCTGGTCAGCGTCACCCGTGCGCCGCGAACGCGCTTGCGTCTTGCGCTTCATGAGATTGGCGCGCAACTGCTCGGCCAGACGGTCCTTGCGGTTAGTCCCGTCCTTTTTTGCCGGATCAGCCTTTTTCGGTGGATTTGTCTTGTCGTCCATCGTTCCGTCCCGCCCGCGACTGGCAGGGCCTGCCGTTCAAGGGATAGCTAGCATTGTGGCGCCGCCGTGTCAGCGAAACTTGTCTGGCAAAGCCGTTCACAGACGCCTTGCGCTTGCCGGTTCTATATGGCAGAAGCCCCGCCATCAGCGGCTGCGGTAGCTCAGTGGTAGAGCACTCCCTTGGTAAGGGAGAGGTCGAGAGTTCAATCCTCTCTCGCAGCACCAGATCATCCCCTTGATTTTAAAAAGATGCAGTCGCGAAGTCGGGGTCTCGTTGCGGACCAAAAAAGCCGGCTGACGCAAAAAAAGTGCCAATCCCGCGCATCCAACCGTGGCCCCCTCGCCCGGAAACATTGAGAGAAAGAGGCTCTACGGGGCCGGACGACTGCTCAACAAGTCCGGACCTGTCAACTCATGAACAGGCCGGACTGGCCGTATCCGGCATGCTGAATACTACCGCTCGCACGCTGAAAGCCAGCCGCCTCGTACGCATATCCATGACAAGAACACAGCTCGCCCAAGGACTTGCCATCGGCCGGCCATCATGATGCCATCTCGCCTGCGGAAGATAGCGTTGGGTTTTGGGGTAGAGAATGCTCTTTGGGCGAACGGCAGGTGCGACAGGGCGCATGTGCGCGGCAATTGCTGCGGCACTGGCGCTGTGCCTATGCGCGTTTGGCCCCGCTTTGGCTGAAGAGCCGAAGGCGCTGAAAGGCGTCGCGCTCATCATCGGTCAGTCCGACTACCAGCATGTCGGCAAACTGCCCAATCCGGAAAACGACGCCCGCGCCATCGAGGAGATGTTCGACAGGCTCGGCTTCGAGACCAATGTCGCCACCAACCGCGACGCGCGCAAATTGCGGCGCGATCTCGAAGGCTTCGTCGACGATGCCGAGGGCGCCGATGTCGCCATCATCTACTATTCCGGCCACGGCATCGAAGCCGGCGGCGAGAATTATCTAGTCCCTGTCGATGCCGATATCTCGGCGCTCGACAATGCCGGCGAAAAGCTGGTGCCGCTGTCGTCCATCGTCGCCGAACTGAAGGCCAAGGTGCCGGTCACCATCGTTCTGCTGGACGCCTGCCGCAACGATCCGTTCCCGCCGGGCACGCTCCTGAAGCTGGCGCCGGGCGACGAAGGCAAGCCGATTGGCGCCGGCGGTCTCGGGGAAACGCGCGGCGTGGTTTCCCTGAAGGGCGGCGCCGACGCCAAGGGCTCGGTCGACGACAGCCTCGGCCAGGTCATCGCCTTTGCCGCCGAGCCCGGCAAGGTTGCGCTGGACGGTCCGGCCGATGGCAACAGCCCCTATGCGGCAGCGATCCTGCGCCACATCGACACGATGGGCGGCGAGGAATTCGGCACCGTTTTGCGCATGATCGGCGAGGAGGTCTATCTCAAGACCAACGGCCAGCAGCGGCCCTGGGTCAATGAGAGCCTGCGCCGGCTGCTCTATTTCGGTACCCCCGCCGAGGCGCCGAAAGGCGACGAGGGGGAAATCCTAAGGGAGCGGCGCCAGCTCCTGCTGACTATCTCGACGCTACCCGATCCGGAGCGCCGCCAGATCGAAACCATAGCGCGTGACGGCAAGGTGCCGATGGATGGGCTCTACGCCATGCTGAAGGCGCTCGGGGTCGACATACCCAAGGATCCGGCTGAGCTCGACAAGCTGCTGCGTGGCCAGACCGAACGGCTGAAACACGTGTTGGCTGAACGCGAGACTTTGAAAAACCCGGACCCCGAAATTGCCAGGCTATCGAAACTCGCCGAACAGGCGGTTCAGGAAGGCGCGCTCGAAGCGGCGCAGAAATTCAACGAGCAGGCCAAGGCCCGCATCGGCGAACTTTCGTCTACGGTCGACCAGGCCGAGGCCGAGCTGAAGGCAAAGCGGCTGGAATTCGCAAAGGTCTTCGCCAGCAGTGCCAGGACTTATGAAATCTCCTTCAACTTCAAGGAGGCGGCGCAGGATTACGCCAAGGCCTTCGAGCAGGCTGCCAAATGGAGCGACGAAGACGCGTTCTACTACAAGGCGGCAGAGGCCAACGCTCTGTCGGAACAAGGGGACTTCTCCGGCGACAATGCGTATCTCGCCCAGGCCCTGACAGCCTATGAACAGGCATTGACCTATGTCACCCGCGAAAAGTTGCCGCTGCTTTGGGCGGCCACCCAGAACAATATGGGCGCCACGCTTGCTACGTTGGGCGAACGGGAAGCCGGCCGCGAAAACCTCGACAAGGCAGCTGCCGCCTATGAGCAGGCGCTGACCGTCTATACGCATGACGCCTACCCCGACGACTGGGCATCGACCTATGGCAATCTGGGCACGGTCTACTGGCGGCTCGGCCAGCGCGAGAACGGGACGGCACTGCTTGAGCGGGCAGTCGCGGCCTTCCGCTCGGCGCTCGAGGTACAGTCGTTGAAGAAACTGCCGCTGGAATGGGCGGCGACGCAGAACAATCTCGGCATCGTGCTGTCCGAGATCGGCGAACGCCAGACCACATCGGACAGTTTTCGCGCCGCAATCGAAGCGCATCGTGCGGCGCTGACCGAATACAGCAGGGAGCGCGTACCGCTCGACTGGGCGCTGAGCCAGGTCAATCTGGGGGCAGCGCTCTACCGCCTCGGTGAGCGCGAAAAGGATATCGCGACCATGCAGCAGGCGGTTGCTGCCTATCAGGCGGCGACCGGCGAAATGACCAGGGAACGCGCGCCGGCGCAATGGGCGACAATCCAGAATAATCTGAGCACGGCGCTGGAATCGATCGGAACCATTAACGGCGATGTCGCCACGCTTGAGCAGGCGCGCGACGCCGCCCTTGCATCGCTTATGGTTTGGACGCGCGAGCACGCCGCGGCGAGCTGGGCCAACGGCCAGCTGACGCTCGGCAACGCCTTGCAGCGCCTCGGCGCCAAGCAGAAGAACAAGGAACTGCTGCTGGAGGCAGCCACCGCGTACCAGGCCGCTCTGTCCGAATATCCGCGTGAGAAACTGCCGCTCGACTGGGCTTCGCTGCAGCAGAATCTGGGATCGGTCAACGACACGCTCGGCGATCTCGATACGGGAACCGATTACTACATTCAGGCGGTGACCGCGTATCGTCAGGCATGGGAGGTCTATACCGCAACCGCCGCGCCGCGCGAGTTCGCTTCGATCGGCTACAGCCTTGCAGGCACGCTGTCGAACTGGGGCGAACGCGCGGGGGACATCTCGATCCTGCGGCAGGCGATCGATGTCTACGGTCAGGTGCTCAGGGTTCGCACCCGCGACAAGGACCCAGCCAATTGGGCCAAGACGGAATTCCGCCTCGGCTGCGCATTGATGATGTCAGGCAAGCTGGCCTCTGACGATCTACTGCTGCAGCAATCGGTCGACGCGCTGCGGGCGGCGCTCGACGGGCAGACGAAAGGCGGTGATGTCACGGAGATCGGCCAGACGCGCCGCGTGCTCGGCCAGACCCTGTCGATCCTGGGCAACAATACATCCAACCTGGACTTGCTGGCGCAAGCAGCCGACATGCTGGAAGCCGCGCTCCCCGCCTACTCCAAGGACGCCGACCCGGAGGAGTGGGCCAATATCAATTACGACCTCGGCTTTGCCCTCTACAGCCAGGGCCGGATTGGTGGCGACGCCACGTTCTACGCCAAGGCCGTGGAGAGCTTCGAGAGGGCAGCGCGGATCTACGACGGTTTTCCCGACCGCATGCAATGGGCGCGCACCAAGGGCGATATCGGCAATGCCTTGCTGATGGCCGCGGACGGCAAGGACGTCGAGTTGCTCACCCGCGCGATTGCCGCCTATGACGCAGCGCTCAGCGTGGTAACGCGCGAGAATGCGCTGGCTGTCTGGGAGAACAATCAGAACAATCTCGCCGGCGGGCTGTCGAGTCTTGGTTACTGGGCGAACGATGTCGGCAAGCTGAAACGAGCCGCTCAGATCTACCGCGACCTCGCCACGGTGCGAACGATCGCCCGCGATCCCGATCTCTGGATCACCAACCAGACCAGTCTCGCGCAGACGCTGAGCATGATCGCGGCCCGCGAGCCTTCGGCTGAATTGTACGAGGAGGCGATTGTCGTCAACCGGGCGCTTGCCGAGCAGCTCGGTCGCGACCGCGATCCCGAACGTTGGGCCAATGCGCGCAACGAGATGGGCTATGCCTTGACCATGGCCGGCCGCGCCGAAAACAATGTCGCGCATTTCGAGGAGGCGGTGCTGGTCCTGCGCGAGGCGATCGTGGTGCAAAAGAAGATCAATTCGGTGCCGGCTGTCGCCTTCACGCAGGACAGCCTGTGCGACGTGCTGGTCGATCTGGGCGCCGCCCGCAAGGACAAGGCGATGGCACAGGAAGCGATCGCCGCATGCCAGGACGCGCTCGTCATCTTCCGTGACAAGAAGATGGACGATCTCGCCGCCGGTTCCGAAAAGAACCTCTCCGAGGCACAGGCGTTGGTGGCCGAGTTGCATTAATCCGAGCCCGCGCTCCCGGATGCGGGCGAATGGTGGGCACGCCAGCGTTCACGCTGTTGCGCAAGCAAACGTCATCGGCTCGCCATGGCGTGACAGAGATGCGATGTGGCAGTATCGGCTTGTGCGCCGGTCGCCGCCCGTCATTCAGGGCGGCAGGTAATCATATTCCGTTGGAGCGCCAGATGACCTCACTCACCCGCCGCAGGGTTTTGAAAACGGCTGCGGTTGCCGGCGTCGGCGGCGTTGGCCTTGCAGCGATGGCCAGGCTTGGTGGCTGGGCCGCGGCCGCACCGGAGCCGGTGGTTCTCAAGACGGCAAAGATCCAGGCCAGATTCATGGATATCGGCCAGACCCGCGATGTGCTGACTTATGGAGAGGCCGGAATGCCGCCGGTGCTCAGGATGAAAAAGGGCGAGCCCTTTGCCGCGCGTCTCGTCAACGCCATCGACGACCCGACGACCATCCATTGGCACGGCATTCGCGTTCCAAACAAGATGGACGGTGTTCCCTTCCTGGTTCAGCCTTACGTCTATACCGGCGATCATTTCGACTACGCCTTCACGCCGCCCGACGCCGGCACGTTCTGGTATCACCCGCATTGCAACACGCTGGAGCAGATGGGCCATGGCCTCACCGGCGTGATCGTGGTCGAGAACCCCAACGATCCAAAATTCGACGCCGAAGCCGTCGTCAATCTGCGCGACTGGCGCCTCGGCGACGACGCGCAGTTCATCCAGCAATTCCGGCCGCGCGATGCCGCAAAAACCGGAACCTATGGCACGGTGCGCACCGCCAACTGGCTCGACCAGCCGCAATTCGACGCGCCGGCCGGCGGGTTGGTGCGGCTGCGGGTCGCCATCACCGATGTCACCCGCATCTACGCTTTTCGCGTCGAGGGTGCGGAGGCCGCGGTCATCGCGCTCGACGGCAATCCGGTGCCGCAGCGTTTTGCGCCCGATGCCTTGCTGCTCGGACCGGGGCAGCGCATGGAGCTCGCCATCCGCATGCCTGACCAGGAGGGCGCGATCGTCAGCCTGGGCGACATCAGGGGCACCAAACCCAAGGTCCTCGCCACCTTGCGCGCTACCGGAAGCTCGCTTAAGCGCGATCTGCGCGACCTCGCACCGCTGGAAGCGAACCCGGTGCCGGAGGTGGATCTCGCCAGCGCGAAACACATCGCGCTCTCGCTCAGCGCCACCGCGGAAAACGTGCCGAGCGACAGCATATGTGGCACGCTCGGCTACTCCTTCTGGGCCATCAACAAGGTGCCGTGGCCCGGCGACACGCCGGACCCGACCGCGCCTTTGGCCGAGCTGAAGCTCGGCCAAAGCTATGTCATCGACCTGGAAAACCTGACGCCGCAATCGCATCCCATGCATCTGCACGGCATGAGCTTCAAGGTGCTGTCGTCTTCGACGCGCCAGGTTCAGCCGGTCATCTCCGACACCTATCTCATGCAGCCCAACGAGAAGGTTAAGCTTGGTTTCGTCGCTGACAATCCCGGCGACTGGCTGCTGCACTGCCACATCATCGAACATCAGAAAACCGGCATGACGAGCTATATCAGGGTGGTTTGACGCCGAGGCGGGTCAATCAGCCTCTACCGGGGTTGGCCTCACCTGCCGGGCCTGTTGTCGGAGAAATTGCCGCCGTCCGCTGGTTTCGTTGGCAAAGCGGGGCCGTTCCCTGCTATTCCCGCCTGCAATCAAGAAGCCGTGGACACGCTTGCATGACCAATGTCGCCCTGACCGGACTGGCCCGCGATCTCGCCAGGCGCGCCGCCGAGGGCCGCCCGGTGCGCATCGGCGTCATCGGCTCCGGCGAAATGGGCACCGACCTGGTCACGCAAGGCATGCTGATGCCCGGTATCGAGATCTGCGCCATCTCGACGCGGCGTCCGCACACGGCGCGTGACGCCATCCGCATCGCCTATGGCGACGAGGCGATGGCGGTCGAGGCCGACATGGGTTCGAAAGTAACCGCGGCGATCGAGGCTGGGAAAATCGCCATCACCTCGAACGAGATGCTGGTCACCAATCCGCTGGTCGACGTCGTGATCGACGCCACCGGCAAACCTGGTGTCGCCGCCGATTTCGACTTGAAGGCGATGGAGCACGGCAAGCACCTGGTGATGATGAATGTCGAGGCCGACGTCACGATCGGCTGCTACCTCAAGCAGCAGGCAGACCGGCTCGGCGTCGTCTATTCGGTCGGCGCCGGCGACGAGCCGTCGAGCTGCATGGAGCTGATCGAGTTTGCCACAGCGCTCGGCTACACCATCGTCTCGGCTGGCAAGGGCAAGAACAACCCGCTCAACCACGATGCCGTTCCGGACGACTATCGCGAGGAAGCGATCCGCCGCAACATGAACCCGCGCATGCTGGTCGAATTCGTCGACGGTTCCAAAACCATGGTCGAGATGTGCGCCATCGCCAACGCCACCGGGCTGGTCCCAGACGTTCCCGGCATGCACGGCCCAAAGGCCGACCGCGATCAGCTGGCCAATGTGCTCATCCCGAAGGCGGATGGCGGCATCCTGTTGAAGAAGGGCGTTGTCGACTACACCATCGGCAAGGGCGTGGCGCCCGGCGTGTTCGTCATCGTCGAGGCGACGCATCCGCGCATCGTCGAGCGCATGGACGACCTGCACATAGGCCACGGCCCCTATTACAGCTTCTTCCGGCCGTATCACCTGACCTCGCTGGAAGTGCCGCTGACCGCGGCGCGCATCATGCTCTATGGCCGGCCAGACATGGTGCCGCTGCCGAGGCCGGTCGCCGAGGTCTGCGCGGTGGCCAAGCGCGATCTCGCCATGGGCGAGACCTTCGATGCCATCGGCGAGACTTGCTACCGCTCATGGACCATGACCGTCGAAGAGGCGCGCGCCAATCGCGCAGTGCCGGTCGGCCTGCTCGAAGGCGGCAAGGTGCTGAAACCGGTGAGGAAGGGCGAACTGCTCACCGCCGACAATGCTACGCCCGACCGCACGACGAGGCTGTTCGCTTTGCGGAAGCTGCAGGATGATATGCTCTACGGGGCTGAGATGGCATGAACAGGCCAGCTCTCTGGCTTTGTCATGACAAGATCACTATATTGTAGTGACAGCGAACGGAGGCTTCCAGAATGAATCTCCAGATCAGAGACCCGCGCGCCCGTGACCTCGCCCGGCAGCTTGCCGAAAAGCGAAAGATTTCCTTGACCGAAGCGGTGATCGAAGCGCTCGAATCCGAGCTTCAGCGCGAACGTGAACGAGTTCCGTTGGCTGAGCGGCTGGCCGCCATATCGAACGATCTGAAGGCCAAGGCGGGAAGCGGCGGCAGGGATTTGACTAAGGATGAGATCGACGAGATGTGGGGACATTCCTGATGTTCATCGACACCTCGGTGGTGATCGCTGTCCTCGCCGGAGAGGAAGACGCCGCCGATTGGAGCCGCCGGATCGGGCAGGCCTCGGTACGGATCACATCCCCGCTGGTCGTGCTCGAAGCGGCGATGCGGCTTTCATCGAAGTTGGTGGTGGAGCCGCTCTTCGCCGAAAAGGCGATAGAGGACTTCCTGCGTGAGGCCGAGATCGAGGTGGTTCCGATCGAAATCGGTGATGCCAAGCTCGCGATCCAGGCTTTTTCGACCTATGGCAAAGGTCGCGGCCACCCGGCTCAGCTCAATCTCGCTGACTGCCTGTCATATGCCTCGGCAAAAAGCTGTGGGATGCCCTTGCTCTACAAAGGGAAAGACTTTTCCCACACCGATCTGGCCTGATCCTACTCCCCCAGTTCACGATTCGGTCCAGCAGCTTCGTCAGCCGCTCCCGCCCAGCAGGCCAAATGCTGCCGCGGTCGCGCCATGGGGCTGTTGACCTACTCGCGCAACACGCCTGGTCATTGCGCTCGTGCTGACGACGCAGACCATCGGCTGCCATTGTATGATCCATTCATACAGTCTGTCTCCTTGATCCGGGTTTTTCAAACGATGCCGAGATGCCAATCTCCGAACGATCAGTTGAACCCCCATTGAGGACTGAAATTCTTGCAAACCATTTGGACAAGACGCGAGACGATGAAAACCCTTCTGGCAACGGGCATGGTTGCCATGCTTCAGCGTCTGGCTTTTGCAGCCAAGGCCGCCGCCAAGCTGGAATGGACCTATTTTCAGGCTGACGAGAATGGTTTCCGCCGCACGCCGGTGCTGCTGACCGGGGAAAAAGAAGCCATCCTCCTCGACGGCGGATTTACCCTGTCCGATGGCCGTGCGGTCGCGGATGCGATCAAGGCGACGGGCAAGACCCTGACGACGATCTATGTCAGTTGCAGCGACCCTGACTATTATTTTGGCCTGCGTCCCGTCGCGGATGCTTTCCCCGGCGCCAAGATCATCGCGGCCGCTGCGACGGTGGCGGCCATCAAAGCCAATGTGCAAGCCAAGCTGGATGTCTGGGGCCCGCAGCTCAAGGACAATGGACCGAAGGTCCTGGCGGATGTCGTCATTCCCGAGGCATCCGATATCACCTCACTTGAAGTCGAAGGAAACAAGATCGAGATCGTCACCGTCGCCGATCTGAAAGACCGCCGCTATCTCTGGGTGCCCAGCCTTGAAGCGGTGTTCGGCGGCGTGCTGATCTCGTCGGGCGTGCATGTCTGGGTTGCCGACGAGCCAACCGTAGACGACCGCAAGAAATGGATTGCCGCGCTCAACGAAATCGCGTCCCGCAAACCCAACATCGTGGTGCCGTCCCATCAGGTAGCCGGTGCACCGGACGGTCTGGCGGCCGTGGAATTCACCCGCGCCTACCTCGAAGCTTTCAATAAGGAAGCCGAAAAAGCGAAATCCAGCGTCGAGCTGATTGCAGCGATGAAGCGGCGCTATCCTGATCTTCTTGACGTCTCGTCGCTGGAACTGGGAGCAAAGGTCGCCAAGGGTGAAATGAAGTGGGGCTGATACGGTTGGCCCGGGGCTAAGGCAGGAGCACACGGGCCACCTACAGCCCTGACGTATCGCGAACGGTTTACTTCCCCAATTCCACCGACCGCAGCCGTGCCGCTTCGACTGCTTCGGTCAGCAGCTTCGTCAGCCGGTCTTCGCCCATCAGTACGGCAAGGGCGGCTGCCGTGGTTCCGTTGGGGCTGGTCACCTGCTGGCGCAGGACGCCGGGCTTCTCGCCGCTTTCGGCAGCGAGTGCAGCAGCGCCATAGACGGTCTGCATGGCAAGCAGCCTGGCGGTCTCGGTCGGCAGCCCGGCCTTCTCGGCTGCAACCGTAAGCGCCTCGATGAAATGGAAGATGTAGGCCGGACCGGACCCCGAAACCGCCGTCACCGCGTCCATCAGGCCTTCGTCGTCGATCGTCGTCACCACACCGCTCGCCGACAGCAGCTCGGCAACGAAACGCCTGATGTCGTCGGTCACCAGCGGGTTGGAATAGACCACCATCATGCCCTTGCCGATCGCGGCCGGCGTGTTGGGCATGCAGCGGATGACAGGCGCGAGATGGCCGAGTATGTGCTCGAAGGTGGCGACCGGCGTGCCCGCGGCGATGCTGACGAAGGTGGTCCTGCCGTCGCCGAAGCGCTTGTAGGCGGCGGTGACGTCGCGGATCACCTGCGGCTTGACGGCGATGACGACGAGGTCGGGCTCTGCGTCGGCGGGGATCCCGTTCGCGTCCGCGGCGACACTGCAACCGAGGTGCTCGGCGCGCTTGCGCAATTCGGCATTGGGCTCGACCACGAACACGGCTTGCGGGGCAAGCTTGCCGGATTTCAGCCAGCCCGCAAGCATGGCGTAACCCATATTGCCGCAACCGGCGAGAACAAGCCTGATCGTCATTGAGAGCCCTCCGAGACAAGGGTTCTCCTTAGACGCTAGCGGGCAGACGGGAAAGCCCCTCAAGGGGTGCTGGATCAGGCCAGCCGGTCAAGGTCGCCGGCGTACCGCGATCGGCCGCAGCGACACTTGCCGCAAGCCAAGCACGCCGAGCACGAAGAACAGCCACACCGGGTCGCCGCGATGGAAGAAGAAGCTTTCCAGGAACGCGTTCAGCGCCGTGAACAGCACCACCATCATGAAGAAGTCACCGAGATAGATGTTCTCCTTGCGCGGCGGGATGCGCATGTAGTCGCGCAGCGGCGCGATCACGAAAGTGTAGACGGCAACGCACAGCGCCGGGATGCCCATCAGCACCGCAATGTCGAGATAGCCGTCATGGCCATGCACGATGGTCCGGATGTCCCAGGCCCGGTCGAAAGGCTGGTCCTGGCTCAGCAGCAGCGGCGTGCCCCAGAAGCTTTCATAGCCGTAGCCGGTCCAGGGCTTCTTCGCCAGCATCTCGCCGGAGAACTCCCACAGCGTCGTGCGCCCGGTATAGGTGAGGTCGGGGAAATAGGTGGCCGCCAGCTCTTTCACCGGCGGGATGAAGACGATGCCTAAGGTACCGATGGCCGTCGCAATGATCGCCAGTGCAAACAGGATCGGCGTGCCGAACCGCATGCCGATCAGGCCCGGCAGCACGACGATCAGGATCGAGAACGGCACCAGGCCGGCCGTCGTCTTGGATCCGGTGTGCAGCATGAAGATCATCGCCGCGCCGAAGATCGCCACGCCCCAGAATTTCTGGCCGCGCCGGAAGAGATAGAGGCCGGCGAAGCTGAAGCAGGCCATGATTGGTCCGGCAATGTTCTTGTGGGCGAACACACCACGCCACAGGCCGGCATGTTCGGGCTCCTGCGAATCGGCCGTATGCAGGGCCTCATGCGGAAAGACGATGAGGCCGATATAGGACAGGCCGATAACGACGATCGCGCAGAATATGATGACTTTCGAAAAACTGTCGGCATCGCGCGGCAGCACCAGGACCGTCGCTATCGTCAGAACGCCAAGCAGCGTGAAGAAGGCCGCGCGCATGGCCGAGGACGGGTCGGTCGCGTTGATGACCGAAAGCATGAAAAAGCCGAGCATCAGAATCCAGGACGGGCTGAGCAGCGAGCGCACCACCTTGGGGTCGGCGAACGTCAGCAGTGAGAAGATCGAAATGGCGCCGAGCGAACTGAAGCCGAGCTGGTTGACGATGTCGCCGCCGTCGCCGGTCAGTTCCGCGCCTGCCGGCTGAAACGGCCGGAACGACACGATGACGACGGCAAACAACAGCGCGGCAATCGCCGTCGCCACGCCGTCGCGGGTGACGATGCCGCCCAGCAGCAGCTCGTCAGTTCTTCTCAGGCTGCCTGTATTGCTCATTGGCGTATCCGAATTCGGCAAGCACGCGGCCGAGCGAGACATAGACGGGGTAAAGCGCCGTCGACAGCGATCCTGTCCGCGCCAATTTGATTGCGCCGCGCACGGGCGAGGCTATCAGCAGCGCCAGGCTTTTTGCAAACACCTTGGCGCCGGCGAATGGCGTGCCGGCGCGCTTCTTCTTTTCGACCAGCGTCGAGATTACACCGTTGCGTAAGGATCGGGCGCGGATCCAGTCAGCCTCGACGCGCCGGGCCGGAACGCCTTCGCGCACCTTTGCCTCGGCGCACCAGCCAAGCACGAAACCTTTCCGCGCAGACCGGCTGAGAAAGTCGGAATCGCCGCCGCCCATGAAGTTGAACCGCAGGTCGAGGAAGGGTGGCCCCATGATGGTGAGCACATTGCGCCCGACCAGAAGGTTGCCCGAGGAATAGAGTGCGGCCACGCGCCCGGTCTGGCGATAGGGCGGCGCAAACACCGGGTGCTCGGCCCATTTGGCGTGAGCAGGATCGGTAAACACCGGCACTTGCGGGCCACCGACAATGTCGGCGCCAAGCGTCTCCGCCGTCCTGCACATGCGCTCCAGCCAGTCCGCGTCGGCGATCTCGTCATCGTCGATGACCAGCAAATGGCGGAAATCCGGAAAATGCAGGATCGCCGTCTGCCAGCCAGCATTGTAGGCACTGCAATTGCCCCGCTCATGCGCGATGATGACCATGCCCTTCATATCGTCGCGTTCGAACAGCGGCACGGCCGCCTGGGCGCCCTCACGCGCCTCGGCCTCGTTTTCGATGACGATGACGGCGAAGCGCCGGCTGGTTTGCTGTGCCTTGAGCGACGCCAGCGTTTCGAGCAGCAGTTGCGGCCGCTTGAAGGTCGGCAGCGTGACGACGGCTTCCATCGTCTCTGCGGCGAGCCCCGGAGAGCGTCCCGCAATCGATACCGAACCGTCCGATGGCAAAGGGATCATCCGCTCCAGCCGCATGTTTTGAATCTGGCTTTCGATAACACCGCGACGATAACGTTTCGTTAATCACCTTTCGCAGCGGCGCCTGCCGGTCCGCGCCTTTCAGCCGTTGCGTTGCGTGATTTAATCAAGGGTTCACCCAGCTTTGCTAGTGGCTGACGCCTGGATAGGTGAGATGCATCTGCTGTTCGCCACATCGATCGTGCCCGACGGCGCTCTCGCTTCGGGCTATGAGATCGCCAATGCTGCGATCATCGCCGCCTTGCGGCGCGCCGGCGTGCGCGTCACCGTCATCGGCTTCATCTGGCCGGGCAAGGCGCCCAGCGACCCCGAAAACACCATCGTGCTCGGCGCCGTCGACGTGCGCACGGAAAGCGCCTCGGCGCGGCAGAAGCTCGCCTGGCTTGGCAAGGCGGTGCTGTCAGGGCTCACCTTCGCTTCCGTGAAGCTGCGCGCGGTTTCCGACAGCGAAGTCCGTGCCGCGATCGAGCGCGCCGGTCCCTTCGACGGCTATGTCCTGAATTCGGTGCAGTTCGCCGGCGCCTTTGAAAAACTGTTCGCCGACCGTCCCTCGATTTTCGTCGCCCACAATGTCGAACATGGTTCGGCCAAAGAGAATGCGGCAGCAGCAAACAGTCGCTTCCAGCGCCTGCTGTTTGCCCGCGAGGCCAGGCTGCTCAAGACCATGGAGGAGCGGCTCTGCCGCCGGGCTCGCTTCGTCTTCACGCTGGCCGAGGAAGACCGCGCCGCACTCGGCGTTGCCAGCGACGACCGCTCGGCGGTGCTGCCGCTGGTGACCACTGCCACGGCGCCAAAGCCGGTCAAGCCGCGCCGCATCGATTGCGACGCGGCGCTGATCGGCACTTGGACCTGGCAGCCGAACCGCATCGGCCTCGACTGGTTCCTGGAAAAAGTCGTGCCGCATCTTCGCCGGAGCTTTCGCATCAGGGTCGCCGGCAACATGCCGTCGGATATCACCTCTGCCCATCCCGGTGTCGAATTTGTCGGCCGCGTGTCCGACGCCCAGAATTTCGTGCGCGGCGCCGCCGTCATTCCACTGATCAGCACCGCGGGCAGCGGCGTTCAGCTCAAGACCATCGAAACCTTCGAGCTCGGCCTGCCGTCGGTCGCCACCAGCCGTTCGCTGCGCGGCATCGATCATCGCCCGGCAAATTGCTTCGTCACCGACGATCCGGCCGCCTTCGCCGGCGCGCTGGAGGCAGCGGCGGCCGATGTCAAGGATGTCGATGGCAGCGCCTTTCACCGCCGGCAGATCAAGGCACTGGATGCCGCCATCAGGCTCGGCCTGGAAAAGCTCGGGTCGGTGGGGGAGGAGGTGTTTGCATGAACATGCACACCGCCCGCGCCGCCTTCGGGCTCGATACGCTGAAGACGATCCTTGGCATTTCGGTCCTTGCCATCGGCTGGGATGACGCGATCGCGCTGCTCGCTCGTCTGATTGCCGAGCGGCGCTTCACCAAGGTCAGTTTTCTCAACGCTCACAACGCCAACATCGCCTCTACCGATCCGGTCTTTGCCGAGGCGCTCGACGATTTCCTCATCCTGCCTGACGGCGTTGGCGTCGATCTGGCGGCAAAGCTGCTCTACGGCGCGCCGTTCCCGGACAATCTCAACGGCACTGATCTCATTCCGGCCTTTCTGCAGGCATCGGCGAGGCCGCTGACCGTCGGGTTGCTTGGCGCCACCCGCGCCAACGCCGAGGCGGCGTCGGTCAGGCTAGCCGCTCTGGCGGTGCAGCACGAATTCGTCGTCATCCATGACGGCTATTTCTCCCCCGCCGAAGAGCAGGCGATCGTCGATCGCATCGAGGCATTGCGGCCCGACGTGCTGCTTGTGGCCATGGGCGTGCCGCGCCAGGAATTGTGGATCGCCCGTCATATCGATGCCCGCCACTGCACGCTGCCGATCGCCGTCGGCGCGCTGCTCGATTTTCTCTCCGGCACGGTGCCGCGGGCGCCTCTGTGGATGCGCCAGCTGAGGCTCGAATGGTTGTTCCGTCTGTGCATCGAGCCCGGCCGGCTGTGGCGCCGCTACGTCGTCGGCAATCCGGTGTTCCTGCTGCGTGTCGTCAGGCAGAAATTCTCGCGTCGGCCCGAGCCCGCCGGAGAGTTGCGGTGAACAGCCGCGTCGTGCCGAGCCCTGCAGCCGAGACCGGTGCCCTGCCGCAAACGCCGACGGCGGCGGTGGTGACCGCCAGCTATGCGCCGGATTTCGAACGCTGCCGCCTGTTGTGCGAGACCCTCGACCGCCATGTCTCCGGCTTGGCGCATCATTACATTCTGGTCGAGCACCGCGACGTGGCGCTGTTTCGCCAGTTGGAAAACGACCGCCGCAGCGTTGTCGACGAGCGCGACCTGCTGCCGCGCTGGCTGCGTGTGTTCGACGATCCGATGAGCCTCTTTCGCCGTCGCATCTGGCTCAGTCTCAAGACCCAGCCGCTGCGCGGCTGGCATGTGCAGCAGCTGCGCCGCATCGCCATCGCTGCGCATGCTGGAGAAGACGTGCTGGTCTTCTGCGATTCCGACGTCGCCTTCCTCAAGCCATTCGATCTGAGCGCCTTCTGGCGCGACGGCAAGGTGCGGCTGTTCCGGCGCGACGGCGTGCTGTCGAGCGACGGTCACGACGAGCATCGCATCTGGTCGCGCAATGCGGCCTCGGCGATTGGTATCGATGCATCCGAGGTTTCGAACCACGACTATATTTCGACGCTGATCGCCTGGCGCCGTCAGACCGTGACGGCGATGTGCGCCGAGATCGAGAAGGTGCACGCGCGCGGCTGGGTCGAGGTCATCGCTTCAGTGCGCCGGTTCTCCGAATGCATGATCTATGGCCGCTATGTCGACGATGTGCTGGGGGGCGCCGGCCATTTCCACGGCTCGGAGGAATTCTGCCGCGTGCACTGGACCGGGGAGGCGCTGTCGGATGACGAATTCCGCAGCTTCGTCGCCGCTATGGCACCGGGGCAGGTGGCGATCGGCATGCAATCCTTCATCGGCACCGATATCGGCCGCATCCGCCGCCTGATCGGATTGGCTTAGATTGCCTTGGCGGGCTTGCGCAGCGCCGAATAGGTCAGCAGCGCCGAGGCGAGATAGAGCAGCAGGAAGACGACATTGAGCGATACGACAAGCCTGGGCGTGTCGGCAATCGTGGTCAGCACATAGGTCAACAGCACCGCCTTCAGCCCCGCCAGCAGGCCGAGGTTGAGCGCCCTGAGCGCGGTCTGGCCGCGCGCGAACAGCAGCTCGGCCTGGTATTCGACCAGGTTGCGCAGTCCCGGCACGCCGATTGCCAACGCCACCAAGGGCGCCGCCTCGGCGACATTCCGGCCAAGTGCATTGGGGAAGAAATGCAGCACGATGCCGAGTGCGGCCAGTGCCAATGTCGACACCAGGAACACGCCGGCTTCGATACCGCTCTTGACCCGCAGTCGCGACAACAGCTCCGGCGCCCGCATCATCCTCTGCACCAGCATCATCGAGAAGGTGCGGATCGGGATTGCCGTCAGGTCGACCAGCCGCATGATGATGGCATAGATGCCGGCCAGATGCGGCCCGCCGATCGCCAGCACGAGCAGCTTGTCGAATTCCGACTGCAGGTAGAACAGCACTTCGGCTCCTGCAACATAGATCGAATCGGCAAGCCGCCTGAGATAGAGCTCGGTGCGCAGCCTCAGCCGCTGGCGTGGATAATAGAAGCCGAAGGCCAGCAGCAGCGAGGCGGCGTTGGCGCCGATGTAGAACAACGACCAGATCCAGACGCTGTGCTGGCCCGATAGCATGAACAGCACGGCGCCCAGCGCGCGGAACGCCGTGGCCACGATCGACAGCACGGCGGCGCGGCCGAATTTGCCGAGCCCGTTGTTGACGATCAGCACCACCTCGACCGGCCGCCACAAAAGCGCCTCTGCAAAGACGATTGCGGCAAAGACGGCCAGCGGAACGGTGCTGGCGAAGAAGATCAGGTAGACGCCCCAGGAGGCCGCCGCCAGCAGTGGTAAGGACACGGCGCCAAGCAAAAGGAAGCCGGCGGTGAAGGTGCCGATCAGATTGGGGCGGATGGTGGCTGTGCGGTAAAGCGCCGAGATGAAGCCGAAAGCGAGGATGCGCGACAGCATGACGCCGGCCGCCGAGGCGGTGGCGAACATGCCGAACTCGGCAATCGACAGCGTGTTGGCAAGTGCGATGAAATAGGCAAGCGAGAACACCAGCCGCCCGCCGGCGCCGCTGATGGCTGAAAGATAGTCGCGAACCAGTCCCCGTCTTTCGGCGAGGAAGGTGCCGATGCGGGCGAGTGTCCGCCTTTGCGGTATGTCGCTGGCCTGCGTCATATCGAGGAAAGCCGTAAGCCGCAAAGCTTAACGTGCGGTTCTGACGCCATTTTACAGATCCCGGCAATGCGTGGCGAAGCGAGAAACTTTCACTTGCAGACTTCGGAAATTAACCTTTTGTTTCCCATGCCTGTTTAGCGTGACTTAACGATTGGCCGACCGCCGCTCCTGCGCCGTCGAAGGTAAAGTTTCGAGACAATGGTCGACAGGGAAAACCGTGAAGACTGGAGGCGCGAGCGCTCCCTCCTGGCGCTCGGCAAAGCCGTGCGCGGCGATGAGGCGGCGGATGCGTCGGCGGTCTCGATCGGTGACCGGGTGGATCCGTCATGGCGCGAGGACGCCGCCACGCGTCACCGCATAGCCCGCTCGCAACGCGAGGCGCGGTCGAATCCGGCGCCAACGTCACCGCCCGAGCCGCCGCAGTTCCAGGCCGACGGCGAACCCGTTTCGGCCGCCAGCGCGCGTGAGGAGCCTGTTTCCGGCCGGCGTCAGCAGCACGCCGCCTATGAGCTCCGCTCTTTCCACGAGCAGCGACCGGACCGCGACGACGATGACGGGCAGGAATGGAAGCCGCTGATCGATCCGCTCCAGGTCGTCCGCGGCATTAGTCGTTCCAAGTTGCTGATCGTCTCGACTACGATATTGGGCACGGTGCTCGGCGTCGCCGTCGCCGTTTCGACACCGAAGAAATACGAAGCCACCACACAGATGGTCATCGAGCCAGGCGACCTGAAGCTTTCCGACAACGATCTCACCCAACCGGTCGGGCAGCCCGATGCGGCGCTGGCTGTTGTCGAAACCCGCATCAAGATGGTGACATCCGGCAAGGTCCTCGACAAGGTCGTGGCCGATCTCAATCTCGTCGACGATCCGGAATTCAACGGACAGGGCTCTGGCGGCCTTGGCGTCCTGTCGCTCATTCGCTCGATACTGTCGCGCCAGGATGGCCCTGGCGGCGGCGGTGAAGTGCGCCGCCAGGCGCTGGCGGTCGGCAATCTGGCCAAGAGCCTGTCGGTTGAGCGCAGCGGCAAGAGCTTTGTCGTTTCCATCAGCGCCACCACTCAAAGCGCCGACAAATCGGCGAAGATAGCCAATACGACCAGGGACGTTTTCCAGCAGGAGGCGGCCCAATACCAGTTCGGGATGGCCGGGCGCGCGACGGACCAGCTGACGGCCAAGCTCGATGACCTGCGCAAGAATGTCGAGACAGCGGAGCGCAAGGTCGAGGATTTCAGGGCCACGCATGATCTCGTCGACGCGCAGGGCCATCTGATCAGCGACGACCAGATGCTGAAGCTCAACGAGCAGCTCTCAGTCACCCGGGCCCGTACGCTGGAACTCAATGCCCGGGCCGCGTCGGCGCGTTCGCTGGACGTCAATTCGGTCATCAACGGCACCTTGCCGGAAGAAATCAATTCCAACACGATGAGCGAACTGCGCGCGCAATATGCAGTTTTGAAGCAGGAGGCCGACCGCGCCGCCGTGCGTCTGGGACCGCGTCATCCCGAATACCAGGCGCTCAACGCCCAGCTCGACGGCTCGCGCGAGCGCATCGCAGGCGAACTGCGCCGCATCGCCTCGTCGCTGCAGGTCGATTTGAAGCGCTCGGTTCAGCTTGAGCAGGATCTCGCTTCCCGCCTGGCTCAGGCAAAGGTCCAGAGCGGCGACGTCAACAGCGATCTGGTCAGCCTGCGCGAACTGGAGCGTGACGCCACGGCCAAACGCTCCGTCTACGAACAGTACCTTCTGCGCGCCAAGGAGACCGGCGAACAGCAAAACATCAACACCACCAACATCAATCTGATGACCCCCGCGCAACCGCCGCTCGAACCCAACGGACCGTCGCGGGCTGTAATAGCGATGGCCGGCCTGCTGCTCGGGCTTGCTTCGGGCATCGGTGTCGGCGCCATGCGCGGCGCCTTAGCCAGCCTGCGCGGCGCTGCCAATTCGCGTTCGCGCGGCAGAATGGACGAGCGCCCCCCTCCGGTCGAGGACAAGGTCTATCGCGCGCCGCTGCCTGTGGCGCCGCCACCGGCAGCACCTCCGGTGTTGCCGACCGCGGCCGCTCCCGCCCGGAGCCCAGGTCTGTTCGACGGACTGTTCTCGGCGATGCGCAAAGCCGCGCCGGGTAGCGGGACGTCAGGCGAACCCGTCGAGACCTACCGCGCCCAACCAGCCGCCGAATATACAAGGCCGGTGCAGGAGCCTGTGGGCTATCGCCAGCCGGACTTCCGGAACGAGGTTCCGCACGCCAATTCCCCTGCGCAGCAGCCTGGCTACGCGCAGCCTCGTCAGCCGGCTGACTATGCCTATTCGCAGGCTCAGCCGATGCCCGCGGCGTCCGGGCCGTGGTCTTCTCCGCAGCCCGCTGGGGCGGCGCCGGAAGACCAGCAGGCGCAAATCGACGATATCCGCGCCAGCCTGCGCGAATTTCGCGAAGCGGTGCGCGAACTCACCGAAAGCCGTTCGCACCGCCGCTATTTCTGAGCAATTCCAGGAAAAGTGTGAAACGGTTTTCCCGGGAAAAGCGCGTAGCGCGCTTTCCCTTGGGAATTGCGTCAAAACAAGAAATAGAGCGGTTCAGCCTTTCCGTGAAAGGATGAGTCGCTCTGAGCCCGTCAGCACAGAATAAAAGCTGCCGGTTTCGAGTTTACGGCATGTGACGGCGCTTTGACGGGATTGCTTAGGCCAAATTTCGTGACAATGCCGCGCAGCATGGCGCCCAAAAAACGCTGCCGTCGGGCTTTACCCGAATGGGCGGAACGTTTGGAACAACGACATGCACGAAGCAACGTTCAAGGCGCGCGCCGCGCCTTGGCTGGAATGATGTCGAGGATGGTTCATGGCCGAAGTGATTGACGGAAAGATCGTCGCCGCAGACGTGGTTCAGAAGGTCAAGGCCTTGACCGAGGACCTGGTCGCCAAGGGAAAGGCCCAGCCCGGCTTGGCGGTGGTCATCGTCGGCGAGGATCCGGCAAGCCAGGTCTATGTCGCGTCGAAGTCGCGCACCGCCAAGGAATGCGGCTTTCATTCGCTGCAGCACACACTGCCGGCCGACACGTCCGAAGCGGCACTGCTGAAGATCATCGGCGAACTCAACGCCGATCCGGCCATCAACGGCATTCTGGTGCAGCTGCCGCTTCCCGCCCATATCGATGCCGGCAAGATCATCCAGGCCATCGCGCCACAAAAGGATGTCGACGGCTTTCATTTCATCAATGTCGGCAAGCTCGGCACCGGCGAACTCGAAACAGCCTTCGTGCCCTGCACGCCGGCTGGCTCCATGCTTTTGATCGAACGCGTGCGCGGCAAGGATCTTTCCGGCCTCAACGCGGTCGTCGTCGGCCGCTCCAACATCGTCGGCAAGCCGATGGCAAATCTGTTGCTTGCCGCCAACTGCACCGTCACCATTGCCCACAGCCGCACCAAGGATCTGCCGGCGCTGGCCCGCACAGCCGACATTCTGGTTGCCGCCGTCGGCCGGCCCGAAATGATCAAGGGCGACTGGGTCAAACCCGGCGCCACCGTGATCGATGTCGGGATTAACCGCATTGCCGCACCCGAGAAAGGCGAAGGCAAAACCCGCCTCGTCGGCGATGTAGCCTATGCCGAAGCGGCCAAGGCCGCCGGCGCCATCACCCCCGTGCCCGGCGGTGTCGGACCGATGACCATTGCCATGCTGATGGCCAATACGTTAGCCTCAGCCTACCTTGCGGCCGGCTTGAAGCGGCCTTCCTTCTGACCCAGAAAGCAGCTTCTTTGCCGAACCTTACTATTCCCTCTGAACGGCCGGTCGTGGATGATCCCGTTCAAGGGGGCCGGCAATTCGCGTTCCTGCTGGTCGACAAGTTTTCGATGTTTTCGTTGGCAGCGGCGATCGATACCTTCCGCTCGGCCAACCGCCTGCTCGGCCGCGATTTCTATGGCTGGACGACGGTCTCGGCCGACGGCGATCCCGTCATGGCCTCCAACGGCCTGCCGCTCAAGATCGACTATGCCGTCGCCGATTTGCCGCCGGTCGATATCCTGTTCGTGTCGGTGGGCCTGTCGGTCGAGTTCCCCGGCAAGAGCAAGGTGCTGGCGGCGCTGCGCAGCTGGGGCCGGCGCGGCAATGCGCTCGGCGCGCTGTCGGTGGGCTCTTACCTCCTGGCCGAAGCCGGTCAGCTCGAAGGTTATCGCTGCACCATCCATTGGGAAAACCGCGCCGGCTTCGTCGAGCGCTTTCCCGACATCAATTGCACCGGCAACGTCTTCGAGATCGACCGCAAGCGCTACACATGCGCCGGCGGCACCACCTCGATCGACCTGATGCTGGAGATCGTGCGTGGCGACTTCGGCTCGAACCTCGCCAACGGCGTTGCCAACCAGTTCCAGCATGAGCGCATCCGCTCCGCCGGCGACCGCCAGCGCGTCGGGCCGGAGCGCGACCTGACCGGCAAGTCGGAGAAGCTAAGGCGCATCGTCGAACTGATGGCCGACCATCTCGACGAGCCGCTATCAGCCGTGCAGCTTGCCAAATCGGCGGGCCTGTCGGTGCGCCAGGTCGAGCGCTTGTTCCTGCGCCATTTGAGCGTCACGCCCGGTCGTTACTACATGCGGCTCAGGCTTGAGCGGGCGCGCGAACTGCTGCGCCAGACCAACATGCCGATCCTCGACGTGGCCATTGCCACCGGCTTTACCTCGCACTCCTATTTCGCGCAGAGCTATCGGCTGCAGTTCGGCCGTCCGCCTTCCGAAGAGCGGCGCACCACGTACTGACGCGGTGCTGAGCCGGCCTCGGAACAGGCCTCGGCCGGCGCCGATCCTGTTACACGGCAACCGTTCGTAACCCGCTCCGGGGCTTGTGCCCGGACGCGCCGTCAAATAGCTTCCGGCGCGGATCAGAGGGCGGTCTCAAGGAGATTTCCATGGCGGGACTTTTGCGGAGCGTCGCTGCGGCGCTGCTCCTTTTGTCGATGACTTCGCTCGGCTTTGCCGCCAACAAGGTCATCATCATTCTTGACGCTTCGGGCTCGATGTGGGCCCAGATCGACGGCAAGCCGAAGCTCGAGATCGCGCGCGAATCGCTGAGGACCGTGCTGCAGTCGGTCCCGGGCGACGACGAGATCGGCTTCATGGCCTATGGCCACCGCGAAAAGGGCAGCTGCGACGACATCGAACTGATCGTGCCGCCGCAAGCCGGCTCGGCTAGCGCCATTTCGGCCGCTGCCGACAGCCTGAAATTCCTCGGCAAGACGCCGCTGACCGCAGCCGTCAAGCAGGCGGCCGAAGCTCTGAAATACACCGAGGACAAGGCGACCGTGGTCCTCATCACCGATGGGCTTGAAACCTGCGAAGGTGACCCGTGCGCGCTGGGCAAGGAACTGGAGGCCTCAGGCGTCGATTTCACAGTCGACGTCGTCGGCTTCGGCCTGACCGCTGACGAGGGCAAGCAGATCGCCTGCCTTGCCGACAACACCGGCGGCAAATATATCCAGGCCTCGGACGAGAAGGCGCTGCAGGAAGCACTGGTCGAAACCGTCGCCGCGCCGGCTCCGGCACCTGAACCCGCACCGGCGCCAGCCCCAGCTCCAGCCCCTGAACCGGCAAAGCCCGAATTCAATTTCATCCCGAGCGTGGTCATGGCCGAAGGCGGCGATCCGATCACCGACGGCAATGCCTGGGAGGTCTACAAGGCCAAGGCCGATGGCACGCACGGCGAGGCCGTCACCACCCAGTACAACAACTACGAGGCCAATCTCGAGCCGGGCGACTATGTCGTCGTCGCGCGCGCCGACGAAGCTCGGGCGGAACAGAAGGTCAAGATCGAGGCGGGCCAGGTCTACAAGCCGCTCTTCACCTTGAACGCCGGCACCATGCTCATCCATCCGAAGCCAAGCCAGGGCGCCGAGATCAGTGACGAAGCCGATGTCGACTTCGCCTTCCCGGGCGGCAGCACCACCCACTATGGCGACACCAGGATCATCGTGCCGGCTGGTGAGCAGAAGGTGACGGTTGCGATCGGCAGCGGCTCGGTGACCGAGAACATCCAGCTCGCCGCCGGGCAGACTGTGGAAAAAGACATAGTCGTCGGCGTCGGCCATGCCGCCGTCAACGCCTACTACACTGCAGGTGGCGACAAGGCCGACTCCTCGGGCATCAGCGTCCAGATCGTCAAGGCCAAGAAAAAGATCGACGGCTCGCGTGACGATGTCGCCCACTCCTATGGGCCCGACAGCAAATTCTGGCTGCCGCCGGACGATTATGTCGCGGTCACCTCGCTTGAGCTCGCAACCGTCGAGCAGCCTTTCAGCGTCAAGGTTGGCGACGTCAAGGACGTCAAGGTGACGCTCGATGCCGGCGTGCTGGTGATGTCGGCGCCGGGCGCCTATTCGATCGAGGTGCTGTCGTCGAAGAAGGATATCCAGGGCAACCGCAAGGCGCTCGGCCTGAACTATGGCGACACCTGGCAGCAGACTATCCCGGCCGGCGACTATGTCGTCCTCCGCCACATGCCCGATCAAGGCCATGACAAGGAAATGCCGGTGACGGTCAAGGCCGGCGAACGGAGCGAGATTACGGTTCAGCCGTAATCGCCATCCATCCCTCACCAAAGGGCGGCCTCAAACCGAGCTCGAGCCGCCCTTTTTACAAAATAGGCAATGATGCCTCAGGCCGTGCCGAAAGCACTGGCGCCGTGGTCGGCGCGGCCGACCAGCTGGCGGAAACCGGCGAACAGCTCGCGGCCGAAACCGAACTCGTTGCCGATGAGATCAATGTCGGCCGTGCGGCGCAGCGCGAGCTCGGGCCCCGGCACCAGCACTTCCAGCGTGCCGGCATCGGCGTCGAGCCGGATGATGTCGCCGTCATGGATCCTGGCGATCGGCCCTTCCTCGACCGCTTCCGGCGTTACATGGATCGCCGCCGGCACCTTGCCGGAAGCGCCAGACATGCGCCCGTCCGTGACCAGCGCGACGCGCTGGCCACGATCCTGCAGGATGCCGAGCACGGTGGTCAGCTTGTGCAGTTCCGGCATGCCGTTTGCCTTTGGGCCCTGGAAGCGGATGACGGCGATGAAGTCGCCGGTCAGCGTGCCGGCCTTGAAGGCTTCGTTCAGTCCCTGCTGGCTGTCGAACACCTTGGCCGGCGCCTCGATGACGCGGCGTTCCGGCTTCACGGCGGACGTCTTGATGACGGCGTGGCCGAGATTGCCGGCGAGCACTTTCAGGCCGCCGGTCGGCTGGAAGGCCTTCTTGAACGGCGCCAGCACCTTCTCGTCACCGCTCTGCAGCGGCGAGGCTTCACGCACGACGCCGCCATCTTCGCCGAGCCGGGCCTCGACCGCATAGGGCCTCAGGCCTTCGCCCCATACCGTCTGCACATCCTCATGCAGGATGCCTTCGTCGAGCAATTCGCGGATCAGGAAGCCGAGCCCGCCGGCGGCATGGAAATGGTTCACGTCGGCAAGCCCGTTCGGATAGACGCGCGCGAGAAGCGGCACCGCTTCCGACAGGTCGGAAATGTCCTGCCAGGTAAGCGTGATGCCGGCCGCCGCGGCCATGGCGATGAGATGGATGGTGTGGTTGGTAGAGCCGCCGGTGGCGTGCAGGCCGACGACGCCATTGACGAAAGAGCGCTCGTCGATCATGCGGCCGACCGGCGTGTAGGCGTTGCCGAGCGCGGTGATCGCCAGGGCTCGCCTGGTCGCCTCGCGCGTCAGCGCGTCGCGCAGCGGCGTGCCTGGATTGACGAAGGACGCGCCGGGCGTATGCAGGCCCATGATCTCCATCAGCATCTGGTTGGAATTGGCGGTGCCATAGAACGTGCAGGTGCCCGGCCCGTGATAGGATTTGGACTCCGCTTCGAGCAGTTCTGCGCGTCCGGCCTTGCCCTCGGCATAGAGCTGGCGAACCTTGGCCTTCTCGTCGTTGGGCAGGCCCGTCGTCATCGGCCCGGCCGGCACGAACACCGCCGGCAGATGGCCGAAGGTGAGAGCCGCGATCACCAGCCCCGGCACGATCTTGTCGCAGACGCCGAGATAGACGGCGGCGTCGAACATGTTGTGCGACAGGCCGATCGCCGCCGACATGGCGATGACGTCGCGCGAAAACAGCGACAGCTCCATGCCGGGCTGTCCCTGGGTCACGCCGTCGCACATGGCGGGCACGCCGCCGGCCACTTGCGCGATGCCGCCAACTTCCTTCGCGGCTTCCTTGATCAGCGCCGGGAAGGTTTCGAAGGGCTGATGCGCCGACAGCATGTCATTGTAGGAGGTGATGACGCCGAGGTTCGGCACCTTGTCGGCGCCGAGCGCCAGCTTTTCAGACGGGCTGCAGACGGCAAAGCCATGCGCGAGGTTGCCGCAAGACAGGACGCCGCGGTTGGCGGTGCGGCTGGAGGCCTCGGCGATGCGGCCGAGATAGCGCTCGCGGCCGGCTTTCGAGCGTTGGCTGATGCGTTCCGTGATGGCTTCGATGTCGCGTCTGGCTGTCATGGTCGGTCCTTTCGAGCCCCGGAAGAACGTCCTCCACCGTCTGCCGGGACTACTTTGCGTGAAATCAGGGTGCCCAGAACACCTCTACCGGGGTGGGTGCCGCTTCGAGCACTTTGCGGATGGGCTTTTTCGCGCCCGGTCCCATCGCATCGTCGAAGGCGGTGCGCTTGTCCTCGCCTTCTATATGCAGCGCGATGAAGCCGGCGTCGACGATCCGCGCCAGCGGCAGCGTCAACCGGGGTTCGCCGGCGCTTGCCGCGTGAACCGGCAGCACGATCCTTGATGAGGCTGGGTCGAGCAAATCGCCGAGATTCTCGGCGTCGGGAAAGAACGAGGCGGTGTGGCCGTCGCCGCCCATGCCGAGCACGACGACATCGAGGGGCCAGGGCAGAGCCTTCAGCGCCGCATCGTCGGCCGCCGCGGCGGTCTCGATGCTTGCCGCCTCATGGTAGAGCGGCACGAAGTGCGCGGCAGCCGCCTTGTTCTGCAGCAGGTTGGCCGCCACCAGCCCCGCATTCGAGCGCGGCGAGGAGGCCGGCACGAACCGTTCGTCGACCAGCGTCACCGTCACCTTGTTCCAGGCGATCGGAATGGCCGAAAGTGCTGCAAAGAACTTTGCCGGCGTGGTGCCGCCGGAAACGGCAAGCAGGGCCGTGCCGCGCTCGTCGATGGCCTTGGTCAGGCGCGCCGCGACATTGCCGGCAAGGGCTGCCGCCAGATCCTGGCGCCCGGCAAAGCCGTTCCAGTTATAGACGGGCTCGCTCAATTGCTTTCGTGCCATGTCCGCCCGTCGCGTTCGATCAGCGCAATCGAGGCCGAGGGACCCCATGTGCCGGCCGTATAGCCTTGCGCCTCCTGCCTGGCGCTTTCCCAGGCGTTCTGGATCGGGTCGATCCACTTCCATGCCGCCTCGACTTCGTCGCGGCGCATGAACAGCGTCTGGTTGCCGCGGATAACATCCATGATCAGCCGTTCATAGGCGTCCGGCGCGCGACCGTCGAAAGATGTTGCAAAGCTCATGTCGAGCGGGATCTGGCGCAGCCGCATGCCGCCCGGGCCTGGATCCTTGATCATGATGAACTGCTTGACGCCTTCGTCGGGCTGCAGCCGGATCACCAGTTGGTTGGCTGAGATCGGCCCGGCGCTGTCGCCGAAGATCGAATGCGGGATCGGCTTGAACTCGATGACGATTTCCGAAACGCGGGTCGCCAGCCTTTTGCCGGTCCGGAGATAGAACGGCACGCCGGCCCAGCGCCAATTGCCGATCTCGGCCTTGATGGCGACGAAGGTCTCGGTGGAGCTGTCTTTGCCGAGTTCCTCGACATAGCCTTTCACCGCGCCGCCTGCAGAGGCGCCGGCGCGGTACTGCCCGCGCACGGTGTGCTTGGGTGCCTCATTGCCGTTGATGCGCTTCAGCGCCCGCAGCACCTTCAGCTTCTCGTCGCGCACGGCATCGGCATCCATCGACGATGGCGCCTCCATGGCAACCAGGCAGAGCAGCTGCAGCATGTGGTTCTGCACCATGTCGCGCAGCGCGCCGGCCTTGTCGTAGTAGGTGACGCGGTCTTCAAGACCGACGGTCTCGGCCACCGTGATCTGCACATGGTCGATATGGGCAGAATTCCAAAGCGGCTCATAGAGCGCGTTGGCAAAGCGCAGCGCCATCAGGTTCTGCACCGTCTCCTTTCCGAGATAGTGGTCGATGCGGAAGATCTGGCTTTCGTGGAAGTCGTCTCCAACCACGTCGTTGAGCTTGCGCGCCGAATCGAGGTCGCGGCCGATCGGCTTCTCCAGCACGATGCGTGAATTCGGCGTGATGAGATTGTGGGCTTTCAGCTGGTGCGAGATGTCGCCGAACAGCGCCGGCGCAACCGCCAGATAGAAAGCGCGAATGCGGTCGCTTTCGCCGATCGCCTTTTTCAGCTTGTCGAAGCCGGCACCCGTCGTCGCGTCGGCCGATACGTAGGACAGCCGGGCAAGAAATGTCTTGAGTTCCTCGGCGTCGATGTCGGCCGGCTTCACATGCTGGGAAATCGCCTGCTTGGCGAAAGCCTGGAATTCCTCGTCGCTCATCTTGGAGCGCGAGGTGCCGATGATGCGGGTCGGCTCGGAAAACTGGTGGTCGCGCTGGCGGTGGTAGAGCGAGGGCAGCAGCTTGCGTTCCGACAGGTCGCCGGTGCCACCGAAAATGATGAAGTCGAAAGGCTCGACGGGAATGATCTGGCTGGTCATGGTCTGTCCGCTTTGACGCCGCTCGCTGTGACGCGGCAGGATATAATCTAATCGATTTAAACTATCCAGTGCCATGGTGTCACATCAAGGCCAAATCACTGCATATTGATTCGCTCCAAATGTGCCTTGACACTGGCTGCCACCCGGAGGCTTTTCGTCAAGCGATGGTCCCGGGGCTTTCGCGCCTGCAACATAAAGCGGGAATGTGACGAAAGCTAATGCGTGTCGCCCAGAAGTGCGAAGCGGTTCTGGGAGACAGACACGCATCAAACAAAAAAGAAAAATGCGCTTGCGAGGTGGGTCTTCAATGAGCGGAAAAAGCATGCGTCTGGAAAACAAGGTTGCCGTCATCACGGGTGCTGCGTCAGGTTTCGGCGAAGGCATGGCCAGGCGCTTTGCCGAAGAGGGCGCCAAGGTCGTCGTCGCCGACCTCAACGCCAAGGGCGCGGAGCGCGTTGCAGCAGAGATCGGCCAGGCCGCGATCTGGACCCAGACCGACGTTTCGCAGCGTTCCGAATTCGACGAGATGGTCTATGCCGCAAAAAGCGCCTTCGGCCGCATCGATATCATGGTCAACAATGCCGGCTACACCCATCGCAATGGCGACATGCTCGACGTCGACGAGGCGACCTTCGACCTGATCACTTCAGTCAACATGAAGGCGATCTACCACGCCGCACTTGCCGTGGTGCCGATCATGGAGCGGCAGGGCGGCGGCGTCATCCTGACCACGGCTTCGACCGCCGGTCTGCGGCCGCGGCCGGGGCTCACCTGGTACAATGCCTCGAAGGGCTGGGCGATCACCGCGACCAAGTCGATGGCGGTCGAACTCGCGCCCAAGAACATTCGCGTTAACTGCCTTTGCCCGGTCGCCGGCGAGACCGGCATGCTGGAGAAATTCATGGGCACTGACACGCCCGAGATTCGCGAGAAATTCCGTGCCTCGATACCGCTCGGCCGTCTGTCGACGCCGCTCGATATCGCCAACGCTGCGCTTTGGCTTGCGTCGGACGAAGCCGCCTTCATCACCGGTGTGGCGCTGGAGGTCGACGGCGGCCGCTGCATTTGAGCAATTCGGGAAGTACCTCGCTGTTCGCAATGCACGGCAGACAGAGCAACGTCGGCAAAAGTTCGCATCGGCGCGCCGGCCGGCCGAGGAACGAACAGTTCACGTCGTCACGCCGGACCCCAGTTTGACTTCTCGATCACCCGAAAGGCATAACGGGATCGTGGATAGTGTTGGCGGGTGATGAAGATCAGGCAGCAGAAAAGTCGCTATGATCTGGGATGGCGGCTGCGGCTTTACCTGGCCACGCGTGCGCGGGCGCGAAGCAAGGCAATTTTCATCGGCATTACCGGAAGCTCCGGCAAGACCACGGCGGGAAGCCTGCTTGGACACATCCTGGCCGGTCATGGTTCGGTCCATACACAGGTTCTGGCCAACACGATGAAACTGTTGGTCTCGACGCTATCCAGGCGAATGGGAAAGGGCGGCAAAACCGACTACGTCGTCTTCGAGGCTGCTGCATTCGGCCCGGATACAATGAAGCCCATGGCCGAATTGCTTCGCCCCAACGTGGCTGTTGTCACAATGGTCCGGCTGGAGCATCGCGCCAGTTTCAAGACTGTCGAAAACGTCGCACGAGAAAAAAGCGCCCTGGTCGCGGCGCTGGAGCCGGGCGGCTTCGCGATGCTCAATGCCGATGACCCACTTGTGATGGGCATGGCCTCGGCGAGCGATTGCCGTTCCGTCACATTCGGCACATCGGAGCAGGCGGATTATCGCGTCAGCGATATCGAGGCCTCCTATCCCAAGCCGTTGCGGTTCTCGCTCCACTGGCGCGGCGGTGTGCTCGATATCGAGACGTCGTTCCCCGGCGAGCATTTCTGGCTGCCGACTTCAGCGGCGGTGGCAACCGCTCTTGAGCTGGGCGTGCCTGCGCAGATGGTCAAGCACAGGATCGCGACGTTCCAGCCTCTGGAAAATCGCGGCCAGGTGCTCGTCCCCGCGGGTGGCCCCCACTTCATCGTGGATGCCGCAAAGGCGCCCTGGCATTCGCTGAGCCTTGCCTTCGACATGGTAGCCGGATCGACATTCGGGCGAAAGCGTATCGTTCTTGGCCAGCTATCGGATTTTTCCGGCTCGAATAACAGATATGCCCAAGCCTACAGCAGCGCGCGCGAGATTGCAGACCAGGTGATTTATGCCGGCGATCATGCCCATCGCTCCAAGGCGAACCAGGCAGATCGCGACAGCGGCCGCTTCATCGAATTGCGCACGGCCAGGGAAGTGTCGGACTACATCGCCCAAACCGCGCAGCCTGACGAGTTGATCCTGCTCAAGAGCTCGTCCAATCTGCACCTCGAGCGTGTCGCACTTGCCTGGACCCACGACGTCAAGTGCTGGGTTTCGGTATGCGGCAAAACCGAGGGATGCGAGCAGTGCGGCCTCTATGAAGTGCCGTTTGAGCAGCACCGTGAGTTTGTGGCGCAGAGAAAATCGAAGCGCCGCAAGCACAGACTGCTGCGGCTCCTCGGCCGCTAGAATCTTTGGCTGAAGCACGCCAGCGCCCGTTTGACTCTGGAACTTGGCACGACGCATATTAGGCTGGGCTAAAAGCTGGCGGGGTGTGAAACTGGAATTGCTGAAAATTCGCAAGGACTTGGGCTGGGCGCTGCGACGGCTGCAGGCGCGCTGGGTGCGGGCGCGTAACAAGGCGACGTTCATCGGCATTACCGGCAGCTCCGGCAAATCCACATCCACCAGCCTGCTTGCACACATACTGGCCGCCCAAGGCAAGGTGCATCTACAGGCCCAGGCCAATACAATGCCTGCGCTCATCCGAACGCTTTACAAGCGCCTGAGGAAGGCCGGCAAAGTCGATTACGTCGTTTTCGAAGCCGGCGCTTCCGACTTCGGCACGATCAGCGCCATGGCGCAGATGCTGAAGCCGAGTGTGGCGGTGGTTACGATGATCCGTCTGGAGCATTTCGGCAAGTTCAATACTCTGGAAGCTGTGGCGGGAGAGAAGCGGGCGCTGGTCGGGGCACTCCAACCCGATGGACTTGCGGTTCTCAATTGCGATGACCCACTGGTGATCGGCATGGCGTCTGGCGCGAAATGCCGGATTGCGACCTTCGGCCAGTCCGGCGAGGCAGACTACCGCGTGAGTGACGTGCATGCCGCGTATCCGGAATTGCTGCGGTTCACCCTTCATTGGCGCGGTGGCAGCCTGAATATTCAAGCGCCTTTTCCCGGCGAGCAATTCTGGCTGCCGACTGCAGCGGCTGTTGCCGCCGCCTTGGAACTTGGCGTCCCGCCAGAGCAAGTCGTAGCGAGAACGGCATCGTTTGCACCACTGCCCAACCGCTCTACGGTGCAAGAGGTATCCGCGGGTCCGAAATTCCTGGTCGATACGGCCAAAGCGCCCTGGCATTCGCTCAACATTGCCCTGGAGATGATTGCAAAGGCCAAGGGTGCTCGCAAGCGCATTGTGCTGGGGCAGATATCCGACTACGCCGGCTCGTCGAGGAAATACGGCGCCGCCTACAACATCGCGCGCGAAATCGCCGATGAGGTCATTTATACCGGCGACAATGCGCATCGCTCGCGCGCCAGCCAGGCCGACCGCGACAGCGGCCGTTTCATTGAGCTTCGCACTGCCAAGGAAGTTTCGGATCATATCAAACGGACGGCAGTCCCAGGAGAACTGATTCTGCTGAAAAGTTCGTCCAACCTTCATCTGGAAAGGATCGCGCTCGCCTGGACACACGACGTCAAATGCTGGGTCCCGATATGCCGCAAGTCGGAAAGCTGCCAAATGTGCGGCCTCTATGAGGTGCCGTTCGAGGAACACCGGGATTTCCTGGCTAAGCGCAAACTTGCTCGCAGGAGACACCGTTTCAGGTGGTTGCTCGGCGGCTGACCAGATCTGGCGGCTTGCGTCTCAAGCCCCGGTCTTGATGTAGCTCTTGTAGATCCAGCCGCGCTTGCCGTTGTAGACGATCTGGCACCATTTCTTGCAACTCATCACCTGCACCGACGACTTGGCGGGCACGGTCCCCATGGCGGCGGCGTTTTTCTGCGGACCGCTGCGCATTGTCACCGCCCTGAGGATGCGTCCGGTGCCGGCGGCAGCAGCCACCTTCTGTGGCTTGGCCTTGGCCTGGGTATCGTCCGTTGCGGCGGAAGATTGCTCGTCTGGAAGTTGCGGTTTTGGCGTCGGTATGGCGGCGGTCTCGGCGTCGTCGTCATTGGCGGGAGCAGCGACCTTTGACAGCTGCGTCGTGGCGTCGCTCTGCGCCGCCGGTTCTTCGAATGCCGCGGCATCGGACGGTTTGGCGGCAGCCTGCTCGGCAGGCGCCTGGTCGGATGGCGTCGCGGCAGGGTCGCTGTTGGATTGCGCCGCAGTCCAGCGCGGATCGTTCGCCGACAGCGGCGGCATGGCAGCCCCACCGGCAGCGACCGTCGATGAAACCGCATCGCCCTTGCGCGCGGCTTGTGGCGCCGCTACCGCGGCAGCCGTGGCCGCGACCGGGGCAATCTTGGTCGTCTTGACCGGAAAAGTCGGAACGTTCTGCTGTGTGCTGGCGATCGCTTGCCGGTCGCTGGCCGGCAACGCCAGCCAAAGCGCTATGCCCGCCACGCCAAGCAGCGCTGCGGTGCCGACCGCGGCGATCACCAGATGCGAATTCGTGCGCACCCCCTGCCAGAAGGAGGGCCGCATGTCATAACCGAATTGCATGGCGAAGCGCCGACGTTCCGGCGCGCCGAAACTGAAGGGCTCGTTCACTCTTGCCACCTCCAAAAGATGAGCCGGTGTTCTTTCGATCGGCGCCGGCAGCCCGGCATTCGATCGGCATCGGTCCCAACAACAAAGCGGGCAGGCCCGCAGAAGTCCCCGTTCAATCGCCCAGAACCGGCATCCTTTGCCCTTGATTGTGGCATCAGTGCGCCCTCAAGGGGAATTGTGCGCTCTTGTTAAGGATTCTGCAACGTCTCGTTGCGGCAACCAACAGCTCAATAGAATCGGCTCAGTACCAGCCCCGGCTGATATGAGATACTGTCCCTATATTCGGTCCCTCAGGGCAAACCAGTTCAGTGCCAGGAACAATAATGGTGTTCTAAAGCGCCGGCCACCGGGAAAAGCCGGGATGTTCAGGTCCTCGATCAGCTTCAGTCTGTCGCGGTTGCCGGCGACGGTCTGGGCATAGAGCTTGCCGAAGAAGTTCGACAGCATCACGCCGTGGCCGGAATAGCCACCGGCCGAGATCACATTGGGCATCACCTCGCGCACGAACGGTTTCCTGGGCATGGTGATGCCGACATAGCCGCCCCAGCCATGGGTGATCTCGACATCGCTCAGCTCCGGATAAAGCTCGGCTATCTGCCGGCGGATATGGACATGGATGTCCTTCGGATCGTTGACGCCATAGACCTCGCGCCCGCCGAACAGCAGCCTTCCATCCCTGGATTTGCGGAAATAACGCACGACGAAACGCGAATCGTCGACCGCCTCGCCGCCCGGCAGCACTTTCGAATCCACGCCCAGCGGCACCGTCGCGCCGATGAAGGAACCGATGGGCATGATGTGCGCGGCACTCACCGGCTCGAGCGTGCCGCCATAGGCATTTACACCGATCAGGCATTTCTGAGCGGTGATGGTGCCTCTCGAAGTCGTCACCCTGACCTTGCCGCCGCTGGAGGTGACACCGGTCGACAGTGTCTGCTCGAACAGGTGCGCGCCGGCCGCTGCCGCGACCTTTGCCGTGCCGATCACCAGCTTCATCGGGTGGATGTGTCCGGTGCCGGTGTCGCGGGTGCCGCCGAAGTAGCGTGTGGAGCCCAGCCGTTCGGCCGTTTCCCTGGCATCCATGAAGGCGATGTGCGGATAATTGAAGCGGCCCGCCATGATCTCGGCATGCGCCTTGTAGTCGTCGAGATAACGCGGCTTGTGCGCCACGGACAACTGGCCGGGCATATAGTCGATGTCGATCTGGTTGACGGCGGCGAATTCGAGCAGGTGCGCTTTCGCCTCCTCGGCAAGGTCGAACAGCGCCTTGGCGCGGGAGAAGCCGTATTCGGCCTCCATCTCTTCGGCCCAGGCGCGCTGGCCCGTGCCGAGCTGGCCGCCATTGCGCCCTGAAGCGCCGTCGCCGAAGCGATGCGCCTCGATCAGAACGACGTCGGCTCCCGCCTTCGCCAAATGAGCGGCCGCCGACAGCCCGGTGAAGCCTCCGCCGACGACGACGACGTCGCAACTGCGGTCGCCGTCCAGGGCAGGGTACTCAGGGCGTGGTCCGGCTGTGTCTTCGTACCAGGAGCGACCGGGGGAGATAGGTGATTGGTAAGGCATGGGGACACCAGCCAATGGTGAATGGTGAATGGTGAATGGCTGCGAGACGCACGACGTCTGCGCTCATCCATCCAATATGAAACTACTCACCATTCACTATTCACCATTCACACGACGAAGTCGCCGCTCACACGTTGAGCAACAGATACTCCCGCTCCCACGGGCTGATCACTTCCATGAAGGTCTCGAACTCCGCCCGCTTGATCGCTGCATAGGTTGCGGCGAAGGACTTGCCCAGAAGAGCGCATAGTTCCTCGTCGCCTTCGAAAAGGTCGACGGCTTCGAGCAGGCCGCGTGGCAGGTCGATCTCATCGGCGTTTGCGGTGGTCAGCACCGGAGGCTCGGCCTTGATCTTGTTGGTGATGCCGATCAGCCCGCAGGCAAGTGAGGCCGCCAGCGCCAGATAGGGGTTGGCGTCGGAAGACGGGATGCGGTTTTCGACACGCCGCGCCGCCGGATCCGAGCGCGGCACGCGGAACGCCGTGGTGCGGTTGTCATAGCCCCATTTGTTGTTGACCGGCGCCGAGGCCGACTGCGTCAGCCGGCGGTAGGAATTGACGTAGGGAGCAAACATCACCAGTGCGTTCGGCACATGCTTCTGCATGCCGCCGATGAAATGGAAGAAGTCGTCGGTTTCCGAGCCGTCCTTCGCCGAAAAGATATTCAGCCCGGTCTTCTTGTCGATGATCGACTGGTGGATGTGCATGGCAGAACCTGGCTGGCCCTGGATCGGCTTGGCCATGAAGGTGGCATAGATCTCATGCTTCAGCGCTGCCTCGCGAATGGTGCGTTTGAACATGAACACCTGATCGGCGAGCTCGACCGGATCGCCGTGACGCAGATTGATCTCGAGCTGGCCGGCGCCTTCCTCGTGGATCAGCGTGTCGATCTCCAGGCCCTGGCTTTCGGAGAAATGGTAGATGTCGTCGATCAGTTCGTCGAACTCGTTGACGCCGGCGATCGAATAGCCGGCTCCGCCGCCGATTGGCCGCCCGGAACGCCCGACTGGTGGCGTCAATGGGTAATCCGGGTCGGGGTTCTTGCGCACCAGGTAGAATTCGATCTCGGGCGCCACCACCGGCTTCAGCCCGCGCTTGTCATAGGCTGCTACCACGCGCTTCAGGACGTTGCGCGGCGTGAACTCGACCGAACGGCCATCCTGATGGACGAGGTCGCAGATGACGGCGGCCGTCGGGTCTTCTTCCCACGGCACGACGGTCAACGTCGACAGATCCGGCATCAGCTTTAGGTCGCCATCATCCTCCGGATAGTGGAAACCGTTGCCATCCTCGGGATAGCCGCCCGAAATCGTCGTCATGAACACTGCCGATGGCAGCGCCAGCGAGGTGTTGGAAGTGAATTTCTTCGACGGCATCATCTTGCCGCGCGCGACGCCAGCCTGATCAGGCGTGATGCATTCTATGTCTTCGATGCCGCGCCACTCCAGCCAAGCGCTGACTTCCTTCCAGTTCTTCACGCCGCGTTGATTTTTCACGAAGGCAGGCGTTCGGACGCGTCCTCCGCGGGTCGACGGACGGACTTCCTTTTTCGCAGGCGGCATCATTCACCAGTTTGGGTTGCAATTATCACAGTATAGCTGTTGCCGGTGATGGAAGGGAAGGGGAGCCGGCCCGATAGGTGCGGCAACGAGGCTGGACGGCCTCTGTCAGACGGCCTTGCCGGGCAGCGCATTTGCATCCAGCCATCTGCGCAAGGCACCGGCATAGAGCCTGCGCCATCCGCTTTGCGGCGCGGTCAGGAACCAGGATTGGCTGAGGTCCCAGCTGTCTGCGCACAGATCCCTGAGCCTTGTGTTGATGATGCCTTTGCCGGATAGCGGATAGACCGAGAATTCGGAAAAGAAGATCGCGCCGTTGATTTCGTAGAAATCGCAACGCATGTGATCGAACGGCACGGTCAGCCGCTCGGCGATGGCAAGCATGCGCGGGAAGGATGCCGGCAGGTCGATCCGGACCCACTGGGGGCCGCTGCCTGGCGGTGGCGGCGCATAGGTTCCGTCCCGGTCGAAATGACATTTCTGTTCGTTGCCGTGCTCATCCCGACGTGCGGCATAGACATAGGCCGTCGTCCCGTTGGACACGTGGAATTTGTACTCCAAAGCGACAGGCTGACTGTCCTGAAGGAGCATCTCTTCCACAAGGATGCGCCTGCTGGCGTACTTGTAGCCCCATTCGCCGAATTTCCTGCCGTAGCGACGGCGCATCCAGCGAGCTGTACGCCGGCGCAGCCTGGCTCTGTCCACCTCACCGTTGCGCACCATCATGTTCCAGCGGCAGCCATGATTGGCCTTCACCATGACATTGCCGGCAAGAACCTCCGCCGGAATCTTTGTTGCGTCTTCCCCGGACCATAGGACCTCGGCAGTCTTTAGTTCGGGGCAGGTGGACAAAGCGTAGGTTTTCGAGGCGAGCTTGTCGCAAGCTGTCGTGAAAAACGGATTGTGATCGAAAAGCTTTCGCCACAGGAACTTGTCTGCATAGGAAGCCGGTCTCGCCGGATCCGGCAGCATGCCGCTATGGTCGAATGTGCGTTTGCAAATCATGGGATGGCGCACCAGGCACCATGCCCGCGCCAGGGCGAGGATCACTCGATCGCTCTTTCCAAGAGCCGACACGATCAGCCCAGCTGCCGGGTCGAAGATGAACCGTCTCGTCGGGCGACGAACACGTCTCTGGTCATGTTTCGCGAGATGCTCGTGCGGCCGATGACCTCTAGCCGAGGGTCAAGTGTGCGTTCCGCATTTTCAGCCCAAAGCCTGCCTAGCGAAACAGGCTCCCACAAAACGATCTGCACAGTCTCGGCCGCGGTATCGGCGATACGAGACACGACAGCTGCCTTAGGCGAAACCATGCTCGCGACATAGACAACCTGAGCGTCGCTGTAATCATAATCGCATCCGTCGCACAGCTCGGCCCGCATGCGCGCATAGCTGAGCTTGGCGGCGAGCCTGTTTGCCGTTTCGACGGCTTCGGGAACGATGTCGAGGCCGATGATCTCAGGGACAGTTGTCTGGTCGTGAATACGGAACATGGTGAACGGTCGCCCGCCGCAGCCGACCATGACAGCGCGGCGGCAATTATTGAAATCGACATGATCGAAGACTTCGTCGAGGCGGTTATAGGCATCCTTTGATGACAGCACGCCGATGCTTGTTTTCCCCGCTGCGATCTGTCTGAACGATGCCGGACCGCTCAGGTCCTGATCCAGCATCTGCCTGATCTCGGCGGCATCTTGCGCCTGCACCATCTTGCCGAATGCGGCGGTCAGCGCCGGTCGGTGCGAAAGGATCTCCGGGTAGGTTTCAAGCAACGCCTCGCCGGTATCGTGTCCCATGGCGATGCCAAGATCTCGGATGGCATTTATGAGTTCGGTCGGAGCGCGACCTGGCAAGGAGCTCAGAATTTGCTCCAGTTCACGCTTCCAGGCGCCCAATTCCGGCATTGTTGCCCACCATTCCCCTTGCCGTAGCTAGCAGTGCGCGGCGACAACGTCTACATCACTGCCTTCACTTGAAACGGGACAGTCGACCATGCCCCTGACCACCATCGGCTTCGACGCCGACGACACGCTGTGGCAGAACGAACAGTTCTTCCGCCTGACCGAGAAGCACTTTGCAGCCCTGCTCGCCGATCATGGCGAGGCCGAGCACATCTCGGCACGGCTGCTCGAGGCCGAGAAGCGCAACCTTGCCGTCTACGGCTTCGGCATCAAGGGCTTTACCTTGTCGATGATCGAGACGGCCATCGAAGTGACCGAGGGCCGCGTGCCGGCCTCGACGATCGCCGAAATCCTTGCCGCCGGCCGCGACATGCTCGGCCATCCTGTCGAGGCGCTGCCGCATGCGCGCGAGACAGTCGAAAAGCTCGCCGGCACCTACCATCTGGTGCTGATCACCAAGGGCGATCTGTTCGACCAGGAGCGCAAGCTGGCGGCGTCCGGCCTTGGCGACCTGTTCGATGCCGTCGAGATCGTCAGCGACAAGAGCGCCGCCACCTATGCCAGGATCTTTGGCCGCCACGGCAGCCCGCAGGACAGCATGATGGTCGGCAATTCGCTCAAGTCGGACGTGGTGCCGGCCATCGAGGCCGGCAGCTGGGGTGTGTACGTCCCGCACGAACTGACCTGGGTGCTCGAACATGTCGAACCGCCGGTGGCAGCACCGCGCTTCCGCCAGATTGTCGATCTTGGCGAACTGCCGGCTTTGATCGAGAGCATCGGCAAGGAAGGCTGACCGCCCCGCACGCGTTCGGGCGGATTGCGATCAGCCGCGCCCGAGACTGATCAGCCGGTCGACCACCGGCTGCAGCCTTTCGGTGGTGATCGGCTTGGTTACCACCACATCGACCACGCTCGACAGGCCCAGGCTGTCGGGCGTGCCGGTCTTGGTTGAAAGCAGGATCACCTTGGGGAGCGACCGCCCAGATGTCCGCCGCAAGGCGTCGATGGCCGCCATCAGCGCGCGGCAGTCCTCGTTGTCGGGGCCGCCATCGAGAACGACGGCGCCCGGAATGAGGGTTCGCAATGTCTTGGCCGCCATTTCGGGCGACTCGGAGATCGGCTTCAGTCCGGACTTCTCGACGATCTTCGACACCACCACCCGGTTGATCGGCGATTTTCCAACGACCAGCACGTGGGAGAAATCCGTTGATATCTCGGAGTTCGCGTCCCTGCTTGACGAATTCAGATGTTTGGCGGTGTCGGTCTCGCGGTTCACAGGGCACATGGGCGGGGCGGGCACTCGGCGCTGCTTCAATGCAGGGTTGAAATCCGAGAGCCAATTGGCGTGAGATCGCCCGCCATGTCAAGCTGAAATGACGGACCTGCGAAATATAGCCGGAAATATTAAACCCCGGAGACAAGGTCTGTTTTCGAACTGTAGTTAAGTTTACGCTCAAAAGCAAAAGTCACCCGCGCTGAAAACCCGCGGGTGACGTTGAAATCGGCCAGTGAGCGGCGGGGTCCATAGGTTCCACAAGCACAAAGCTTCCGTTAGGGAAGATCAGCCGTGACTCTTCTGCGTGACGATCACCGGGATCAGCAGGTCGCCCCAATTGCCGTCGCCGCCATGATGCCGGGCCGAGCGCACCAGTTCCACCGAGACGCCGGCCTCCACTGCCTTCATCACCGATTGATTGAGCCGGTGCAGGTCGTTGGCCAGCATGCGGATGGTCGCCTGTTGGTCGACACTCATCGTGGTGGACTGCTCTTCTGCACGTTCCTTGACGCGGCTTATCGATGCCATTTTCTTCTCCCTTGCCCTTCGGGCGTTTCCTCTGTTGGTTATGTCGATCGGTTCATTCCGCTGCCGGCTTGAACTGGACGTGCTCGGTCGATTCATGCATGGCGGTGGTCGACGACTGGCCGCCGCTGATTGCCATCGACACGGCGTCGAAATAGCCGGTGCCGACCTCGCGCTGGTGCTTGGTCGCGGTGTAGCCGTGGACTTCGGCCGCGAACTCGGCTTCCTGCAACTCGGAATAGGCCGCCATCTGCCGCGCCTTGTAGCCGCGGGCCAGCTCGAACATGCCGAAATTGAGCTGGTGGAACCCGGCCAATGTGATGAACTGGAACTTGTAGCCCATGGCGCCGAGCTCGCGCTGGAACTTGGCGATCGTCGCGTCGTCGAGGTTCTTCTTCCAGTTGAACGACGGCGAGCAATTATAGGCGAGCAGCTTGCCCGGATGATGCCTGCGCACGCCTTCGGCGAATTTCTTGGCCTGCGCCAGATCGGGCTTGGATGTTTCGCACCAGATCAGGTCGGCATGCGGCGCATAGGCAATGGCGCGCGCGATGCACGGTTCGATGCCGTTCCTGACCTGGTAGAAGCCTTCAACCGTGCGGCCGGCATCGTAGTCGACGAAAGGCTGGTCGCGCTCGTCAATGTCGGAGGTCAGAAGCTTTGCCGCTTCCGCATCGGTGCGTGCCACGACTAGCGTCGGCGTGCCCATCACGTCGGCCGCCAGACGCGCCGCGTTGAGGTTGCGGATATGCGCGGCGGTCGGGATCAGCACTTTGCCGCCGAGATGGCCGCACTTCTTCTCAGAGGCCAGCTGGTCCTCATAGTGGACGCCGGCAGCGCCCGCCTCGATGAACGCCTTCATGATCTCGAAGGCGTTGAGCGGTCCGCCGAAGCCGGCCTCGGCATCGGCGACGATCGGCGCGAACCATGTGTCGACCGACAGGCCGTTGCCTTCCGAGGTCTCGATCTGATCGGCGCGCTGCAGCGTGCGGTTGATGCGCTTGACCAGTTCGGGCGCCGCATTGGCGGGATAGAGCGACTGGTCCGGATACATGGCCGACGCGGTGTTGGCGTCGGCGGCGACCTGCCAGCCCGAGAGATAGATTGCCTTCAGCCCGGCACGCACCTGCTGCATCGCCTGGTTGCCCGACATGGCGCCGAGTGCATTGACGAAGTCTTCCTCGTGGATGAGCTTCCACAGCCGGTTGGCGCCCATTTCGGCAAGACTCTGGCGTATCTGGACCGACCCGCGCAGCCGCTTCACATCGTCCGGCGAATAGGCTCGTTCGATGCCGTCGAAGCGGCCTTCGGGCGCGGATGGGACAAGATTGTAAAAATCAGTCATTGGTCACTCCAGATCAATCGATGCCAGTGTCTTGAAACGCCGCGCCCTGGGATGGTGTGCGTCGTCTGTGTGCGACATCATTTACATTGCGCCGCGACGAGAGCGAGGAAAACCGCCATTTCCGGTAGAAAATAAGAGAAAACCTGTGTTGTGTTTGACTGCTTGCCGCTGTAAGTCTGTCATAATTGTAAAAAGATGGTGCGCCGTTCATCGCTCGCAAGTCGTGTAAATTCCTGTCACGGAAAGCCGATGGCCGACCAGAAGATATTCGCCGGGCCGCGCATCCGCCGCATCCGCATCGCCAAAGGCCTGACCCAGACGGCGATGGCCGAGGGGCTCGGCATCTCGCCGTCCTATCTCAACCTGATCGAGCGCAACCAACGGCCGCTGACGGTGCAACTGATCCTGAAGCTGGCCTCTGTCTACAAGGTCGACCCGCATGAATTGCAGGGTGAGGCGAGAGGGTCGATCTCGGCCTTGAAGGAAGTGTTCGGCGACCCGCTGCTTGCCGGTGAGCTGCCGGGCGACCAGGAACTGATCGAACTGGCCGAGGCAGCCCCCAACGCATCGGCTGCGATGATAAAACTGTTTCGCGCTTACCGCGAGCAGGCCGAGCGGCTGTCCGATCTCAACGAGCTTCTGGCGCGCGAGGGCCGCGCCACGGCGCTGTCCGGTGCGCGGCTGCCGATCGACGAAGTGCACGAGATTTTCGAGCGCCGGCCGAACCATTTTGCAGCACTGGAGGAAGAGGCCGAGGCCTTCACCTCGATGCTCGACCCCGGCGACGATCTGTTCGGCGCGCTGAAGGCGTGGCTGAAGCGCGAGTATGGCATCGTCGTCAAGGTTCTGCCGGTCGCCACCATGCCGAACTGGCGCCGCCGTTATGACCGTCATTCGCAGCGTCTTTTTCTATCGGAGCGGCTGTCGCCGTTCGACCAGTTGCGCGAAGTCGCCATGGAGGCCTGCCTGATCCGCATGACGGTCGCGATCGCCGGCGAAATTCAGGCGCTGAAGCTCGGTACGGACGAAGCCCGCCGGCTCGCCCGCTTCGAGTTCGGCCGCTACGCCGCCCATGCCTTGATGATGCCCTATCAGGCCTTTCATGCCGCCGCCGTGCGGGCTCGTTACGACATCGATGTGCTGCGCTCGCGTTTCGGCGTCTCCTTCGAACAGGCGGCGAACCGCCTGACCATGCTGCAGCGTCCTGGCTTGTCCGGAGTGCCGTTCTTCATGCTCGAGGTCGACAATGCCGGCAACCGCTTCCGCAAGGCCGGCGGCCAGGGCTTTCCGCAAAGCCGCTTTGGCGGCGGCTGCCCGAAACTGCCGGTCCATGCCGCTTTCGCTTCGCCTGGCCAGATCCTGGTCGAGGCGGTGGAAATGCCCGACGGCGCCGAGTTCCTCTGCATCGCACGCACGCTCGAGGGGCCGCAGGGTTCGTTCTCCGAGCGCCCGCGCCGCACCGCGCTGCTGTTGGGCTGCGATATCGGCTTTCGCGACGAGAGCGTCTATGGCGCCGGGCTGCCGGCAAAGGCCGGACAGGGCGCCGCCACGCCGGTCGGTCCCGCTTGCCGGCTGTGCGAACGCATCGGCTGCCTCGCCCGCGCCGAGCCGCCGGTGACCCGTCCGCTGGGCCTGGACGAGATGGCGACGGGCCTGAGCGCCTTCGATTTCCAGTGATGCTTCTCGGGCTGGAGGTCGCGGAAGACCGCAGCTGTTTGCGCTAAGCAATAGAGCGCTGCCCGAACCATCGCCGAACCAAATATTGATTAAGCATCGGCGCTGCGCTATCGAAGGTGAGCTGCAGGGCAGCCAAGGGGGGGATGGCTTATGAACAGGAAAGCTTTGTGGCTTGGCGTGGCGCTTGCCCTTTGGCGGGGCCTGTTCTGGCAGAAAAATCCTCGGAATTCTTCAAGGACTATCAACAGTATAGTGACGACGGCAAGGCATTCCTGGACAAAATCGATCCAAAGACCGGCGCGGTCGACCTTCCCGAAGGCATCCATCTCGATCTCAAGGACAAGTTCTATTTTCTGGGCAAGAAGGACGCGACGTCCGTCCTGACCGAGGCCTGGGGCAATCCGCCTGATACCGCGTCCGAAGCAATCGGCATGATCTTCCCGGCCAAGTACGAGCCCATCGCCGGCAACGGTTGGGGCATCGAATTGCGCTATGAAAAGATCGGCCATGTCGATGACGCCGACGCCGCATCCATCGACTACACCGAATTGCTGAGCAGCATGCAGGCGGACACATTGTCGGCCAACGATCAGCGGGTGAAGGGCGGCTTTCCCCCGATCAAGCTGATCGGCTGGGCCTCGCCGCCGGTCTATGATTTCGTCCACAAGCGGCTGCACTGGGCCAAGGAACTGCAGTTCGGAGACGATACCGTCCACACGCTCAATTACGACGTCCGTTTCCTCGGCCGGGAAGGCGTCTTCGTGATGAGCTACATCGCTACGGTTGAACAATTGCCGGAGATCAAGCAGAGCCTGGACGAAGTGCTGGGCGTGGCGGACTTCAACACCGGCAAGAAATACACCGATTTTCTGCCCGGCACCGACACGGTCGCCGCGGTTGGCATTGGCGGCCTCATCGCCGGAAAACTCGCGGCAAAGGCCGGCCTGATTGCGGTCGCGCTCATCGCCCTGAAAAAGTTCGGCATTCTGCTGCTGGTACCGTTGGCCGGTCTTTGGCGCTTTATCCGCGGCAACAAGGGCACGTCCTAGAAACGGCGGTGTTTGCCCGTATGGCTGCCGGTTGGCGGTGCGCCAAAGGGAATGCCGGGCTGGATCACGTCCGGCGGTAGCCTATGCGCTAGGCGAATACGGCACGTTTCTGTCGTCCATTGTGCATCATGCCGCCCCGAGATAGCCGACAGTCGCACCCCATGACCGATACCGCATCTTCTCCAATCGCCGCACCGCCGATCGTCTCGCCTCGCGAAGAGCGGGTCGGCTTGCTGCTGGTGTTCCTGTCGGCGCTGATGTGGAGCTTTGGCGGCACCATCGCCCGCTTCATCGACACCGCTGACAGTTGGACGGTGGTGTTCTGGCGCTCGCTGTGGGCGGCTGTGTTCCTGATTTGCTTCATGGCCTGGCGCGACGGCTGGCGCGGCATGTTGCGGCTGTTTCGCGACATGGGCCTGCCCGGCCTTGCCGTGGCCGTCTGTTTCGCCACGGCGTCGACGTGCTTCGTTGTCGCGCTCGCCTACACCACCGTTGCCAATATCCTGTTGATGCAGGCCGGTGTGCCGCTGCTGGCGGCATTGCTTGCCTGGGTGCTGTTTCGCGAACGCGTCGCCGTCGCGACCTGGGTGGCGATCGCCGCCGTCATCGCCGGCGTCGCCATCATGGTGTCGGAATCGCTCGACGGCGCCGTATCGCCCATTGGCGACGGGCTGTCGCTGCTGATCGCCGTCATGTTCTCGATTGCCACCGTCATCACCCGGCGCTTCGCCCATGTGCGCATGACGCCGGCGACGTGCCTCGGCACGATGCTGGCAGCGGCTTTCGCCGCATCGCAAGCCACGCAGTTTGCCACGTCGACCCACGACATGGCTTTCCTGTTTGCCTTCGGCGTTATCAATCTCGGCCTCGGCCTTGCCTTCTTCGCCACCGGCGCGAGGCTGGTTCCGGCGGCGATCGCAGCACTCCTCGGCACGTTCGAGCCGATCCTCGGACCGATCTGGGTCTGGCTCGTTCATGGCGAGGTGCCCTCGGTGCGCACCATCATCGGCGGCGCGGTGGTGGTCGCCGCGCTGCTCGTCCATATCGCGCTTGAATTCAAGCGCCAGGCGAGGCCTGCACGGCCGGGGACCACTGGCCTGCCATCCCCTAATTGACCCGCCTTTCCCTTGGTTGAGCCCGTCTTCCCTAATTACGCCCGTCTTTCCCCAATTAGCGAAGCCGCACGCCCTATTGACCGAGCTTCCCCGCGCGGGCCATTGACAACCTTGCTGCGGCACGGGCAGGCTGGGGCACGGCAACAACAAGACAGGCTTATCTTGCCAAGTGTCCCCGCCGGTCGGACCAAGACCGGACCACAGCGTCGTATCCCTGCCAGCGCCGCGGCGAAAGCCTCTGACGGCGTCACCGCGCCCGCCATGCGGGCACACAGAGCCATCATCTGCCGCTCGTCGAACCGCCCGGACGGCGCCGGCAGTTCATGCTTGTGGCTGCCCGGAAAGCTCAATACTCTGAAGCAAATGCCCAATCGCGCTCGAACAGCGACGACTTGGTGAAGGAACACTCATCAAAGGAGAACAGCATGATCCGCAAAGCGCTCTGGCTTTCGGCAACCTCGGCATTTCTGACGCTTTTCGCCGTTGGCGGCCATGCCGAGGATCGCGTCGTCAACGTCTTCAACTGGTCGGATTACATCGACAGTTCGATCATTGACGACTTCACCAAGGAGACCGGCATCAAGGTCGTCTACGACACCTTCGATTCCAATGAAATCCTCGAAACCAAGCTGCTTGCCGGCGGCAGCGGCTATGACGTCGTCGTGCCCAGCGGCAACTTCCTGGCCCGCCAGATCCAGGCCGGCGTGTTCCAGAAGCTCGACAAGTCGAAGCTGCCCAACATTTCCAACATGTGGGACACGGTTTCGGAGCGCACCGCCAAATACGATCCGGGCAACGAATATTCGATCAACTACATGTGGGGCACGGTCGGCATCGGCTACAACATCAAGAAGGTGCAGGCTGCACTCGGCACCGACAAGATCGACAGCTGGGATGTGTTCTTCAATCCCGACAGCCTGGCCAAGCTGAAGGACTGCGGCGTCTATGTGCTGGACTCGCCGGCCGACATCATCCCGGCGGCGCTCAAATACCTCGGCCTCGATCCGAACAGCACCTCACCTGACGACATCGCCAAGGCCGAGGAGACGTTGCTGAAGGTGCGGCCGTATATCCGCAAATTCCATTCGTCCGAATACATCAACGCGCTCGCCAACGGCGATATCTGTTTGGCGGTCGGCTGGTCGGGTGACGTCTTCCAGGCACGCAACCGCGCGGTCGAGGCCAAGCAAGGCGTCGAGATCGGCTATTCCGTGCCCAAGGAAGGCGCCCAGATGTGGTTCGACCAGATGGCGATTCCCGCCGATGCGCCGCATGCCGCCGAGGCACTCGAATTTCTCAACTACATGATGAAGCCGGAAGTGATCGCCAAGTCGTCCAACTATGTGCTGTACGCCAACGGCAACAAGGCTTCGCAGCAGTTCGTCGACAAGGCGCTGCTGGATGATCCGGCGGTCTATCCGGACGCCGAGACCTTGAAAAAGCTCTATACGGTCCAGCCCTACGACCCCAAGACCCAGCGCCTGATCACGCGCAGCTGGACCAAGATCGTCACCGGCCAGTAAGCAATGCGACATGGTCCCGGCAGTCATCTGCCGGGACCATTCTTCTCTGGGGCAAGAAGCAAAAAAAACAGGACGGAGTTGGACATGAAATCGCTTGGCAGCATCCGCAGGGATTTCGCGCCATGGAACGACCCGAACGCCAAGCCATATATCCAATTCGAGAATGTCACCAAGAAGTTCGGTGACTTCACCGCCGTCAACAATCTGTCGCTGACCATTTTCGAGCGCGAGTTCTTCGCCCTGCTCGGCGCGTCGGGCTGCGGAAAGTCGACGTTGCTGCGGATGCTTGCCGGCTTCGAGGAGCCCACCGCCGGCCGTATCCTTCTCGACGGCCAGGATTTGCGCGGCATCCCGCCCTACCGCCGCCCGGTCAACATGATGTTCCAGTCCTATGCGCTGTTCCCGCATATGAGCGTGGAAAAGAACATTGCCTTCGGCCTCAAGCAGGAAGGCATGCCGGGACCGGATATCGAAAAGCGCGTCGCCGAGATGCTGAAGCTGGTGAAGCTAGAGCAGTTCGCCAAGCGCAAGCCGCACCAATTGTCGGGCGGCCAGCGCCAGCGCGTCGCGCTCGCCCGCTCGGTTGCCAAGCGGCCAAAAGTCTTGCTGCTCGATGAGCCGCTCGGCGCGCTCGACAAGAAGCTGCGCGAGGAAACGCAGTTCGAGCTGATGGACCTGCAGCAAAATCTCGGCCTTACCTTTGTCGTCGTCACCCACGACCAGGAAGAGGCGATGACCATGGCCGACCGCATCGCCATCATCGACAAGGGCGAGGTGATGCAGGTGGCGACGCCGGCGGAAGTCTATGAAGCCCCCAGTTCGCGCTTCGTTGCCCACTTCGTCGGCAATGTGAACATGTTCGAGGGCAAGGTCGCCGAGCGTGCGGCAAACACCACGCGCATTACCGGCGCGACAGGGGCCCAGATCGTCGTCGAAAACAGCACCGATACAAAGGCCGGTTCCGACATCGTCTTCGCCATCAGGCCGGAGAAGATCAAGGTGTCGTCGAAGAAACCGGCCGACGCAGTCAATGCGCTTGAGGGCGAGGTCTACGACGTCGCCTATCTCGGCGACATGACCGTCTACCACATCAGGCTGGATGACGGCCAGATCATCAGGGCAAGCGCGCTCAACGCTGCACGCGTCACCGATGATCCGCTGACCTGGAACGACCGCGCCTGGGTCTCCTTCCGGCCGGATGCCGGCGTCGTGCTGACACGGTAGGGGGCGGCCATGTCCAACATCGCCATCACCGACGCCGGTCCATCGGCCGCGGCCAAACCGTTCCTGATGCGGCTCGGTGCCGGCTTTGTCAGCCGGCTCGTCATCATCGTGCCTTATCTCTGGCTGCTGTTCTTCTTCTTCATCCCGTTCATCATCGTCTTCAAGATTTCGCTGTCGCAGTCGGCGATCGCCATGCCGCCCTACACGCCGGCGCTCGATTTCAGGGACGGCATGTCCGGGTTCTTTGTCCGCTTCCGCGAACTCAGCGTCGACAATTATGTCTGGCTAACGCAGGACGCGCTTTACTTCAAAGCCTACGTGACCAGTGTTATCATCGCTGCTGTCTCGACGATCCTGACCTTGCTCGTCGGCTTCCCGATCGCCTACGGCATGGCCCGCGCGCCGGCGACGATCCGTCCGACCTTGCTGATGCTGGTTATCCTGCCGTTCTGGACGTCGTTCCTGATCCGCGTCTATGCCTGGATCGGCATCCTCAAGCCCGAGGGTCTGCTCAATCAGCTGCTGTTGTCGCTGCACATCATCAATCAGCCACTGATCATCCTCAACACTTACACGGCGATCTTCATCGGCATCGTCTATTCCTACCTGCCATTCATGGTGCTGCCGCTCTATTCGTCGCTGGAAAAGATGGATTACTCGCTGATCGAGGCGGCAAAGGATCTCGGCTGTCCGCCGACATCAGCCTTCTGGAAGATCACGTTCCCGCTGTCGCTGCCCGGGGTCATCGCCGGCTGCCTGCTGGTGTTCATTCCAGCGGTTGGCGAGTTCGTCATTCCCGATCTGCTCGGCGGCTCGCAGACGCTGATGATCGGCAAGACCTTGTGGAATGAATTCTTCGCCAACCGTGACTGGCCGGTGTCGTCGGCCGTCGCCGTCATCCTGCTGCTGCTCCTGATCGTGCCGATCATGCTCTTCCAGCAGGCCCAGGCACGCGCCCAGGAGCAGGACAAATGAACGCCACCTGGAGCCGCTTCAACGTCACCTCGGTCGTGCTGGGCTTTGCCTTTCTCTATCTGCCGATCGTGCTGCTCATCGTCTTCTCCTTCAACGAGTCGAAGCTGGTCACCGTCTGGGGCGGCTTCTCGACCAAATGGTATGCCTCGCTGTTCCACAATCAGGGGCTGATGGATGCCACCTGGGTGACCGCGCGTGTGGCTGTCATCTCCGCCACTGTGGCAACCGTGCTCGGCACGCTGGCGGCACTGACCTTGACCCGCTACACCCGCTTCCGCGGCCGCATCCTGTTTTCCGGCATGGTGTTTGCGCCGCTGGTCATGCCGGAAGTCATCACCGGCCTGTCGCTGTTGCTGCTGTTCGTTGCCGTCGGTCTCGACCGTGGCTTCCTGACCGTGACGCTTGCTCACATCACCTTGACCATGTGCTTCGTGGCTGTCGTCGTGCAGTCGCGCCTGGTGTCGTTCGATCGTTCGCTGGAAGAAGCTGCCTTGGACCTCGGCGCAACGCCGGTAAAGACCTTCTTTCAGATCACGCTGCCGGTGATCATGCCGGCCATCGTCTCCGGCTGGATGCTGGCCTTCACCTTGTCGCTTGACGATCTGGTGATCGCCTCCTTCACCTCCGGGCCTGGCGCCACCACGCTGCCGATGAAGATCTACAGCCAGGTGCGTCTCGGCGTGACGCCGGAAATTAACGCCGCCTGCACCATCCTGATCGCCGTCGTGGCGGTAGGCGTCATCATCGCTTCGGTCGCCAACAAGCGGCGTGAGGTGCAGCGCCAGCTCGACGAACAGGCCGCGCAGCGCGGTTGATTGCGTCAAACGAGGGATAGGGCGGTTCCGGTAAGGGACCGCCTATTCGCCTGAGACGCCGCGGCTGATCGGCGAGATGAACGGCGTGCTCCAGGTGCCGCCGACGAAGAATGACGACTGGTTGGATCCCTGCTGGCCATTGACCGGTGCCGCTGCCGGGTCGGCCTGGGTGACACCCCCCGAAAGCGCCAGCCCGCGTCCGCCGTAAGAGGCGATGCCGGACAGCCAGACCTTGTATTTCGCCGAATTGGCCTCGGCCTTGTCCAGCCTTGCCACACCCTTCGAGATGGTGGCCTTGAGCTCGGCGCCGTCCATCGGCAGTGTCCCGTCCGAGACGTCGTCGAGCGCGAAGAAGCCGCCCTGTTCCGTGTGCTTCAGAAATGCCGGCAAATTGAGCCCGCTCAGCGCGCCAGGCCCGAACGTCGCAGAGACCGAGCCGTCCGCGTTCTCGAAGATCGAGTCCCAGGATTTGCCCGGCCCTTTGAGAATGACCGAGACAGTGCCGGTGCTGGCCGGCACCAGCCGCGTCATTCCGGCCGCGGTGCCGAAAGCGGCGCCGTCAATGTCGGAGGCGAGCAGCCGGATCTCGACCTGCGAGCCCTCCGGTTTGCGGTCGAAACGCAGGCTACTTTGCACGTTGCCGCCAAAGGCCGACGCATCGGAGATATCGAAGACGGCAAGCCCGTTCTTCACCTGCGCCGTGGCGGCGACGTCGGCAAGCTGGATTGCGCCGGCCGAGGCATGCGCCGCTGACAGCCTCAGATCGAGATTGATCCGGTCGGCGAAGCTGGTGTCGATTTCGCCGGGACCGGTCTCGCCGGTCGGCGCCAGCGGCGTGAAGGCCGAAAACAGCGACCTGAGGTCGAGCGTATCGAAGGCGAGTGTGCCTGATATCACCGGCAAGGCGTCGCCGAACGAAAAATCCAGCGCCCCCATTCCCGGGTTGTTGTCGAGCGTCACCGCGGTGTTTTCGAATTTGACGCGGCCGGCGGTCGCCGTGATCTTGCTCGAAATCGAGACCGAACCGATCGCCGTACCAGGAGCAATGCCGGCCTGCGACCATTCCAGCACGCGCCGCAGCGAGGGCGCGGCGAATTTCGCCTGGCCATCGAAATAGGCGTTTTGCGACATGCTGGCCGTGCCGTCGAACGAGAAGCTGGCCGGCGCTGCCTTGAACGAAAACGTGACCGGTGCGGCGCCGCCGGCAAACAGCACCAGCGGCTTGGGCGAGGCGGCATCGACGGTGACGCTCTCGCCGCGCCAGATTCCGGTCGCCGACAAGGTCGCGTTGCTGTTCATCGCTGCCCAGCTCGCCTGGCCGGACAGGCTGGTCAGCAATTCGAGGTCCTTGCCGCCGACGGAGGCGACCATGCGGCCGTCCCTGAATTCCACGGTGCCGAACGGATCGGCGGGCAGCTTGCTCAGATCCGGCTTCGTCGGATCGGCGTTGACCACGCCGCGCGCCGTGTCGATGGAGCGGGTGATGCGTCCGCCCGTTGGTATGGCGGGCAGGAATATGCCGTTTGCGGCGCGCTGGACCCGGATCGTCGGCCGCACCAGCCGCGCCGTCGAAAACACCACATCGCCCTGCAGCGCCGCCATGGCCGAAAGGTCGACCTCGACCCGTTCGGCCTCGATCACCGGCGGCGCGTCGGTCTCGGTCCACTGCGACAGCGTGACGTCGCTCAATATGGCGCGGAACTTCGGCCACACCTCGATGCGCGGCGAACCGGCGATGGTGACCCTGAAACCGCTCCACGCGCTCATTTCCCAGGCAATGCGATCGCGCACGATCCGGGTCGAGGCAAACAGCGGCAGAGCGGCGACGACCAGCGCGATGACGAGCACGGCAACGCCGATCGCCCATATTCCGCGCCGGATCAAAGGTGATGGCATATTGCCCCGGTTGCTTTCATTCCGATAAAAATCGCCCGACGGGTGTAACCGCCAGTTGTCACCACGCCTTCCAGTCGTCACTACGACTTAGGGCTGAGGCATTTCAAGTCTTTATGGCCCGGCGATGGCAATTGCGAACATATGGCCGAGTTTTAGCGGAACAAAATCTTGCTCTGCCGCACGGTGGTAGGCATAAGCGATGCAGCTTCAGCCTGCTACGAGGCGCGGCGTTTTTGGGACAGCGGCGCCTGTAAAGCTGAGGCTAGTGCATGTCGCCCGGAAGAGTGCAGCGGTTCCGGGACAACGACGTGCATCAAAACAAAAGCATATCTATCTTGCGACGCGACGGGCTTCAAGGAGGATCGATAATGGCTGCCGAAGCACCGCTCTGGACCCCGACGCAAGACCAGATCGACGCAGCACCACTGACCGCGTTCATGAAGGCAGCAGCGGCCAAAAGCGGCACATCCTTCGCCTCCTACGCCGACCTGCACCGCTGGTCGGTCGAGGATCGCGAAGGCTTCTGGAGCCTGCTGTGGGACTTTTGCGGCATTGTCGGCGACAAAGGGACCGATGCGGGCGAGACCGTGCTCGTCGATGGCGACAAGATGCCCGGCGCATCGTTCTTTCCCGAAGCGACGCTGAACTTCGCCGAGAACCTGCTGAAGAAGACCGGTTCCGGTGACGCGATCGTCTTTCGCGGCGAGGACAAGATCGAGCGGCGGCTGTCGTGGAGCGAACTGCACCAGCTGACCTCGCGCTTTCAGCAGCTTTTCCTGTCGCTCAAGGTGAAAAAGGGCGACCGCATCGCGGCGATGATGCCCAACATGCCGGAAACCGTCGCCGCCATGCTGGCGGCCGCCTCCATCGGCGCGGTCTGGTCGTCCTGTTCCCCCGATTTCGGCGAGCAGGGCGTGCTCGACCGTTTCGGCCAGATCGAGCCGGTCATATTCATTGCGCCGGACGGCTATTGGTACAATGGCAAGGCAATCGAGCTAGCCGACAAGATCGCTGCCGTTGCGGCGAAGCTCGAAACCGTCCGCAAGGTCCTGATCGTCGACTATCTCGGTACCTCGCGCGATATCGCAGCGATCATCGACAAGGCCGTGGCGCTCGAAGAGGCGCTGTTACCCTTTACCGCCAAAGCGGTCACGTTCGAGCGGCTGCCGTTCGCGCATCCGCTCTACATCCTGTTTTCGTCAGGTACCACCGGCATTCCCAAATGCATCGTCCATTCGGCCGGCGGCACGCTGGTCCAGCACGTCAAGGAACACCGGCTGCATGCCGGGCTCGTCGAAGGCGACCGCTTCTTCTACTTCACCACCTGCGGCTGGATGATGTGGAACTGGCTGGTGTCGGGCCTGGCCTCGGGCGCCACGCTGCTGCTCTATGACGGCTCACCCTTCCACCCCGACGGCAATGTGCTGTTCAGCTTCGCCGATGCCGAGAAGATGACCTTTTTCGGCACCTCGGCCAAATTCATCGATTCCGTGCGCAAGGCCGGGCTCAAGCCTATCCGCAGCCATGATCTGTCGAGTGTGCGGGCGATTTCCTCGACCGGCTCACCGTTGTCGCCGGAGGATTTCCGCTTCGTCTTTGACGGCATCAAGAAGGACGTACATCTGGCCTCGGTTTCCGGCGGCACCGACATCGTCTCCTGTTTCGTGCTCGGCGTACCGACGCAACCGGTCTGGACCGGCGAGATCCAGGGTCCCGGCCTCGGCCTTGCTGTCGATGTATGGGACGATGACGGCAAGCCGATCCGCGAGCAAAAGGGTGAGCTGGTCTGCACAAAAGCGTTCCCGTCGATGCCGATCGGCTTCTGGAACGATCCTGAGGGCAAGAAATACCATGCGGCCTATTTCGAGCGCTTCGACAATGTCTGGTGCCACGGCGACTTCGCCGAATGGACCGCGCATGGCGGCATGATCATCCACGGCCGTTCCGACGCGACGCTCAATCCGGGCGGTGTGCGCATCGGCACGGCGGAGATCTACAATCAGGTCGAACAGATGCCGGAGATCCTTGAGGCGCTGTGCATCGGTCAGGATTTCGACAATGACGTCCGCGTCGTGCTGTTCGTGCGGCTGGCCGCCGGCGTGACGCTGGACGAGAATCTGGAAAAGCGCATTCGTTCCAAGATCCGCGGCGGCGCCAGCCCGCGCCACGTGCCGGCAAGGATCGTCGCCGTCAGCGACATTCCGCGCACCAAATCGGGCAAGATCACCGAGCTTGCAGTGCGCGACGTGGTGCATGGCCGCGCCATCAAGAACAAGGAAGCGTTGGCCAATCCAGAGGCGCTGGAGCTGTTCAGGAACCTGCCGCAGCTGGCTGAGTGACGCGGCCGGGATGGTTAACCAGATATGTCGGTCGAATTTACCTAGATTTCATGAGTGGTACACATTCGTAAATTTTTTGGACGGCCGGTAAGGAGTTGTTAAGGCCCGGCGCCGATAGTCGCACGTAACTTGAGGGAGAAATCCCGTTCCTCGTCCCCTGAGGATCAGATTCGCTCAAGCCCCCGTTGTGACAGCAAATCCCATTTAAGGCGTCCTGTTGGACGCCTTTTCTTTGTCCGGGATTCTCGCCCGGGAATGGCCGGCCCTATTCGGCCAGCACCCGCGTCGACGGGAAGGCGACCTCGACCAGCGTCCCTTCGCCCGGCGTCGAGGTGATGGTGAAGCGGGCGCGGTTGGCTTCCACCATCGCCTTGGTCAGCGGCAGGCCGAGACCGGTGCCGTCGCCACGCCCGCGCTTCAGCGCATTGATCTGCTTGAATGGCTTCAGCGCCTGCTCGATCTCGGCATGGCTCATGCCAATGCCGGTATCGCGCACCCGCATGACAACGTCGCCGGAGGTTTCATAGGCGGTCGACACGATCACCTGTCCGCCGGCTTGCGTATAGCGAATGGCGTTGGACAGGATGTTGAGCGCGATCTGGCGCACGCTTCTGAGGTCGGCGACGACTTCCGGCAGTCGCGAGGCGAAGCTGGAGCGAATGATGACACGCTCGCGGTTGGCCTGCGGCTGCATCATCGCCACCGTCTCGGCCAGCGTATCGTTGAGCGACACCGCCTCGTAGTCCATTTCCTGCTGGCCGGCCTCGATCTTCGAAATGTCGAGGAGGTCATTGACGAGATCGAGCACATGGTTGCCCGAGCGGTTGATGTCTCTGAGATAGTCGCGGTAGCGGTCATTGGCTACCGGGCCGAACTTCTCGTCCACCATCAGCTCGGAAAAGCCGATAATGGCGTTGAGCGGCGTGCGGATCTCGTGGCTGATGCGGGCGAGGAAATCGGTCTTCTGCGAGGAGGCGCGCTCGGCCACCGCGCGCGCCTGGGTCAGATCCTCTTCGGCCCGCTTCCACTGCGTGATGTCGCGCACCACGGCGCAGAAGCCGCTGTCATTGGGCAGCCTGCCGATGGTCATGAACAGCGGGATGAAGCGCCCTTGCGCCTCGCGCCCGATCACCTCGCGGCCATCGTTCATCACACTCGCCACGCCGGGCTCGGACAGGCCGTTCAGATAGTCGCGCGCCGCGCGCTGGCTTTCGATGGCAAACAGCGAGGCGAACGGTTTACCGGTGACGTCGTCGCTGTCGAAGCCGAACAGCGCCTCGGCCGGCCGGCTGATCGAGCGGATGTCGCCGTCGCGGCCGATCAACACCACACCATCGGTCGCGGTGTCGATGATGGTGCGCATCTCGGCAATGCGCGCTTTGAGTTCGGAGACATCGGGCTGCGTCTGCTCGTCGGCTGCGAGATGCGCAACCATCGGCGGCTCGTTGTCGCCGGTACGTCGCACCACCAGCATCAGCGCCTTGCCGGCGCGCCACGGCACCGAACGCAAAATGGCTTCGATCGGAAATTCCTGGCCCTCGCGCGTCTTCAGTTTGAGTGTGTGGTCGCTTTCGCCGGCCATTTCTGAATAGGGATCGGCAAACAGCGCGTCGAGCCCGCCGGCGTCGCTCAGGTCCTCAAGCGTGTCATAGCCGGTCAGGCCGAGGAATTCCTCATTGGCGTAATGAAGCTCGTCGCCCGAATGGATGAGCAGCGGCACCGGCAGCTTGCCGAGGATCGACGTGTCAGGGGCCTTGTGTTCATCTCCGGCCGAGAATGCCGAAGGCATGAACCCCTCAAGCTTGAGCGGCGGCACTTTCAGGCGCTGTGGTTCTGCCGGCACTGTGTCCGCATCGCCGGCCTTGTCCCCGTCTTCCACGGCGGAATCGGTCGCCTCGTCGGACGGCGCCCAATCCTCATTGTCCTCGGCATCGCGGAAGTCGGCCGACGTCATGCTGTCGTCTTCACCGGCATTGGCCGGCGTCTCGGCAACAACCGGCTGTGGCTCTGCGGCCTCGACGATCTCTTGGGCTTGCGTATCATCCGGTTCGGAAGCCGGCGCAAGTTCGTCGTTGGACGACGTTGCTTCCGTACTGTCTTCGGTGACGGAGCCTGGTTCGGGATCGGCATAGTCGAGCAGGGAGCGCGACACTGTCGGCGCCTTCGCCTCGCCTGCTTCGCTGTCCGCAAGGCCGTCGTCCGGCTGCTCGCCGTCAAGCCGCGTCAGGTCCTTTTCGTCCTCGGCATCGCTTTCCGGCGGTTCGGCCTCAGCCGTTTCGCTTTCGGGTGCGGCTGCCGATGGTTCAGCCACGGCAGCCGGGCCGGCTTCGTCCGGACTCGAGACCTCGGCGGGTTGTCGGGCTGGCGCGGCTGTTTCAGCCTGGTCCGCCTCGACATGATCCGGCTTGGGCTCATCTGCCTTGGCCTGGTCTGGCATTACCTGATCCGGATTGGCCGGTTCGGCCTGCTTGGCAGTCTCCGGCTGCTCCGGCGGGGGATTGTCCTTCTTCAGCCGCTCGCCGATTTCGCGGAAAGCGCTGCGCTCCAGCGTCGACAGGCCCCTCTCGCTTGTCGGCTGCTTGTCGCTGGCGGGCTGCCGATGCTCGGCCAGCCGGATGACCTTGTCGGCAAAACGACGTTCCTGCTTCGGCACGATGGTCAGTGCCGGCACTTCGCCCTCGAACGGATCGGCCGCCTTGGGAGCTTCCGCCACGGGCTGTTCCGGGGCCGGCTCGGCTGCTGCCGGTGGCGCGCCATTGGGGACCAGCGCCATGCCGATTGCTTCCGGATCGACCACCGCATCGCCGGCGCGGGCGACGCCGAAACCACGAAAACCTTCGAAGGCGCGGCTGCGGCCATAGACAGGCAGTGCTGCCAGATCGACCGGTATCTTCAGGTCGGAGCCGGCAACCGGCCACAGTACCGAGCGGCCCGACCAGGTGTCGCGCCGTTCAAGCAGGCCCGCGATCTCGCCCGAGGCGTCGAGGCCGAAAGTTGTCGCGACGTCCTTGAAGCGGCGGCCGATCACGTCGGCGGCGGCTTTGCCGACAATGTCGCCGAATTCCGGCGACAGCGCGCTGAACTTGCCGTCGGCGTCGGTGCGCCAGACGAAGCGCAGCGGCGGCGCCGAGCGGTCGACCTCACGTTTGGCGGGAGGCGCAGCCGGTGGGGCTGCGTCGGACGGCAGGGCGGGCGCAGCGGCACTGCTGTCCAACTGCGCACTCTCGGCCGGGGAAACAGAGTCCGGCTCGGCCTGCGCCGGGCTGTCCGGCTCGCCCGCCTGCGGCTCTTCGCCGGCATGGAAGTACCAATGATCATGTTGCGCCGGCGCGCTGTCATTCGCCGCCTGCTCGCGGCCGGTCGTCTGCTCGCGATGGTCCGCCTTTGTATCGGTTGACGCCGAAGCATCATGCTCGGTGGCAGCCGGACCTGTCTCCCCGACATCAGGCGCGGCCGCGAGTGGGGCGCCCTGATTCCCGCTTGCGGTGGGGTGGTCAGCCACCGCATCCACCGTTACCGCGTTCTCCGCGGCGGCTTGCGCCGGGCCATCGTCGACCTGCGCTGCAGCAGGTTCGGCATCCAGCTCGCCGACAGGATTTTCCTCACCGAGCTGATCCTCGTCGATGACCACCAGCAGATGCCTGGACTCGGTCAGGCGCGCGAAGCCGGCCGGATAGGACTTTGCGCCGCCGGGGACCAGCCGCTTGACGATGCGGTCGTCCTGGCTCGCCACGTCGGCGACAAGCGCGGCCAGCGTCTCAGGCCGGATGGCGAGCGCGCCAAAGCCATCCGAAGCCGCCTCGACAGTGCCGGCGGCGTCGACAAAGGCGATGAAATGGCCGTCTTCGGTAAAGCCGCTGATGGCGCGGGCCGCAATGTCGGCAGCACTGCGCGAGCCGGCCTGCGCTGCCGGCACCACCAGCATAATGGCGCTTTCGCCGTCCGGCATAGTCACCGCACTGGCCAGGAAGCCGACGGCGCGGCTGGTGATGCCGGTCGCCAGCCGTACCGTAATGGCGCGGTCGCTGCCGATCTGCGGGAAGCCCGCGGTCGCCATGATCTGGCGCCTGGCGATCAGCGGCAGCTGAGCCGAGGCGCCGATGATGGCCTCGATATCGGGATAGCCGAACACCGCAGCGCCCGGGCCGTTGGCCCAGATCACCTGTTCGAGGTCGGCCGACAGAATCGCGATCGCGTCGCCGGCGGCGAAGCGCTGGCGAACCGCATCAAGCACGGCGACATCGAGGAAAGAGTAGTTCTCGGAAGGCATGCGCTTGGCGGACCCTTTCGGTGAAACCTCTTGGCGAACCCCTCTTGGCGAACCTACAAGGCGGGCAATTTGCAGTTAACGCTTTGTTAATAAAAGCCCGCGCGGCGAAGGTCCACAAGCCATGGCGGGAAGCAGGTGGAATCTCTGGCCACTTGGTTAACAGCCTCTCGGAATGTCCCTGGATAACCTCTTGGGTGACGCATGGGAAGAAATTTATGGTGCACTGCAACAAACATATTGCATCGCACAAAAAAACCGCTATATTGCCATCATACATGAACGAGACGGCTTTTTGTCAAAGCCGCTACCCCGAAAGGATGGAAAATGACCAAGGCCAAGACCGCTGAGACCATCGAAAACGTCGAATTCCCGAGCTTCGACGCTTCCAAGGCAACCGACCAGATCCGCGCTTTCGCCGAAAAGGGCGTCGAGCAGTCGAAGGAAGCCTACTCCAAGCTGAAGACCGGCGCCGAAGAGACCCAGAAAGTCCTGGAATCGACCTTCGAGACTGCCAAGACCGTTTCCAGCGACCTGTCGCTCAAGACCATCGCCGCTCTGCGCGCCAATGCCGAAGCCGGCTTCTCGCATCTCGAGGCCCTCATCGGCGCCAAGTCGCTGTCGGAAGTGGTCGAACTGCAGACCGCCTTCCTGCGCAAGCGCGTCGAGACCACGGTCGAGCAGGCCAAGGACTTCCAGGCTGTTGCTTCGAAGGCTGCCGAAGACGTCGCCAAGCCGGTCAAGACCGCTTTCGAGAAGGCCCTGAAGGACATCAAGGCCGCCTAACAATTGCGCACAACTCTGCGATGCATCAAAACGTCGCATTTCGTCAGACAAATAGGTGTGCGATAGAGTTGTCCAAATGAATACCCGGCGAGTGGAACCTCCTCCCTCTGCTCTCCGGGGTGACCAGCCAGCACCTCCTCCCGCTGGCTCGTAACAGGAAAAGGCCGGCACCTCCTCCCGCCGGCCTTTTTCTTTTGCCGAAGAAAACCGGCGCCTGTTGGCAGAACCGGCTTTGCCTTATCAAAGGCCTTGAATTAGTCTCTGATAGACCGTATTGGACGCATCGCCGAACGACAGAGCGGATCTCGGAGAATGAATTTTCACCACGATCTGGCTCAGGCGAACGTGCCGTTGTAGCTCAGATGGTTAGAGCGCCGGATTGTGGATCCGGAGGTCGCTGGTTCGATCCCAGCCAACGGTACCACCGAATTTCCCGCTAAAGTCTTGATTGCCGATCCCGACGATCCACGAGAGATCAAGACCTGTATGCGCAGTCGGCAGGGAAGGAAGAGCCTGACTGCACACACCGCGGTGCGGATACACGCGCCGCAGCTTAGGTTTCATCTTACTCCAGCGGTTCGTCGGTCGGCCGAGGCGTCGTGCCTGCCTGACGAGGACGGCCGGCATTGCGATTTGCAACGCGGCTGTCGAGCGGCGATCTGGACGCTTGCTGGGCGCCAGCGGTCTTGGGCGCCGTCGGCCTGGCGCCGGAATCGCTGTCTTCAGCATCGCGAGGGGGATGTGGCAGGCCGGCGGCCTCAGGCGATCTGACCGAAGGTGTGGCGGCCGGGTTTGTCGATGCGGGTTTGTTCTTGGCCATTTTCAACTCTCGCCTTTTCAGCATGCAGACGGCCGGACAACAAAGTCGGGCCATTGGACAGAACGGTCAGCCGTGCGGGCGCATCACGACTTTGATGCAGCCGTCCTCCTTGTCGCGGAAGGTTTTGTAAAGTGCGGGCCCGGCCTTGAGGCCAGCCCGATGGGTGATCACGAATGACGGGTCGATATCGCCGTTCCGAACTTTCTGCAGCGATGTCGCGTTCATCCTGGATCGTCAGATCGGCCACCTGTTCGCAACGTATGTCGCCTTTGCCGTGCCATGTCAGGGCCTTCATGTGCTGTTCCTTGACGACAAGCTCTGCGAGCCCGAACTTGGCTTGATGTGAAATGTTCCCGCTTCGAACGAGCATCCGGCCTCAACCCTTGGCGGCCGAGCCGGGTTCGGCCATGCCGCAATGCTGCTCGGTCAGGGTGCCGGCCGGCGTGCCATGCGCCGCTGCAACCTGCAGCTTGTTTTTCCAGCCGCTGATCGCCTGCTGCCACGACCGCATCCCTGATCGCTTCGCAGAGGTTTGGCGCAAGCGCAGGATCTGCTATCGCGCCAGAATCGCGGCGACAACGAACACGACGGCGGCAACGACGACAAGCGCGACAATGGCCAGCACCGGGCCGTTTTTACTCGGGGCCGGGGCGCGCTCGTCGTCCGGCCGCCGCATCGCATTGGCGAAGCTTGCTTGATTAGCGAAAGCCGGCGTGCCCGTCGCTGCGGGAACCGGCACGGCGCAGGTGTCTGCTGCTTCGGCATCGGTTTCCATAGGCGCCGCCGCCGGGTCGAATCCCGGCGTCTTGTCCTCTGTCACCCCAGACTGAATATCGCCTCTGTCTTCGGCCGGGTTACGTTCGACGTTCATGATGATGCTCCTGCCGCTGGCCCGGGCTTCCCCAACCGCGAGCGGATCAGGATGTTCCATCGGGCGGAATCGCCAACAACGAGGAGCAAATTCAGATAGCCTTCAAACAGATGTCCCTGGTGGCAACGCGGGCCTTGCAACCGGTCAGCACCGGATTGGTGGTCTGTTGTAGTCGGCCATGGTCGGCAACGCGGCAGATTCGGCAAAGTTCCAGTCTGGCTCGCAATGCCCGCTTACGCACACCGCCGCTCGTTGACCTTGAGCTGGCTCGTTCCAGCCACTCCAACCCAAATTGCCAGTCCGGCTCCCGGCGGCGCGCTGTTTGGATTCCGTGGGAACATCAACAGCGCCAGCGAGTTCGGTATGTGCAGCGAGTTCCCTGTTCGCCGCATGGCCAACATCCGGAGCTCTTGACTGCCCGCGTCTTCGCTCCTGGAGCGCGGGCCACTCCTCTTAGCCCAAGGTTGCGATCATGAGCAGAAACATTCCGGAAAAGCGGGCCAGGCAGGGTGGCTTGGGGCGACCGGTCCTTGGCGTGCTCTTGGCAGGCCTTGTCTTGGCGCTCGTTGCCTGGGGGATCGCTGAAATCTATGGCGAGCAGGCTAAGACACCGGCGACACAGCAAAACAGCCGGGTTCCATCGCCAGCTACTTACAGCCCAAATCCTGGCCAAACGGACCCTGCAAACTCCAAGGCCGATGATGTGAATGGCGAACCGGTGGACCGAAATCCCAAGCTCGACAAGGATCCCACGCCGCGATCAAGCACTGGCGGGGATCAGCCAGGAACGCCGCCAGCTCAACCTGCTTCGCCATAGCGTTCGCACTAGTTGATAAACACAATTCAAACAGATGCGGAAATGTGGAGCGGCGATTTCAGCCAATTTCAAGAGCCGGGTCTGTCAATAATCGCCGGCGCTCTCTGGGGAGCCACAAAACCTCCGCTGATTCTTACCGCTTGCTGGATGGCACTGGCGGCTCCAGACCGACTGCGCGCTGTGTCACGCCGGCAGACCTTTGCACCTCTGGGCGCTTTTGAACTTGCAAGTCGATGGAATCGGGCAAGCTGGGTGTAGATGATGCAGTCGTCATCTTATCGAGGTCCGGCAGCAACACCATCTTTGCGTAGCGTGGAGGAACCAGATGGCCTCCGAAAACAGCGAATATCCCGCACACGAATAAAGCGAGAAGCAGGGCCGTAAGCACATCTGTGAAAATCTCGACAAATCTCATGTGCTCGCTCCGCGCGTAAGGATCCCGCCGCGCTCTCGACAGTAAGAGCGGCGGGATCCTCAACCGGCGATGAAGGGACTTTGATCGACGGTCTTCTCCTAATGTGGCTTCCGGTTGCGTGTTCCCTGGTTTGGACCTTATCCACCGACTATGGGACTAAGGTCCGGAACCTAAATGGAACCAATGGGGAAGAGCGGAATCCATGTGCCTTTAAGAGGCTTCAACCTGAGGGCACGACGGCTGATCGTCAGCCTCCCGCCAGAGACAGTCCACGGGCGCGCTCGCGCAGCAACGCAAGCAGTTCGTCGCGCCGTGGCTCCGGCGTGTCGACGGGTAACACCAAACACAAGGTCCTTTTGATGGCGCCGTGGCCGTCACGGATGGGGGCCGCCATGCACCAGGTGAAACGGTCGGCCAAGGCTGTGGTCTCGCTGAAACCCTGCCGGTGGGCCAAGGCAACATCGGCAAAGAATTCGGCTGGTGCAATGATGCGGCCGTCGGGAAGCCTGTAGTCGCCAGATGGGATGAAATCCCTCAACTCTTGCTCGTTCATATGGCCGAGGAGCAGCCGTCCGGATGCCGTCCATGGGATCGGCACCTCAACCCCAACATCGCTTGAGATCCGGAACGGGCCTGGGGAATCTCGGCAGTCAAGAACGACGTATTTGTTGCCACGCAGGCCGCATAGCTGGACCGTCTCGCCTGTCTCGGCGGCCAACTTATCCAAGGTCTCGATGATGCGACGGTAATGGGCATTGTGATGTGAGTAGGCCCAGCCGAACAGATGCATGGCGCGTCCGAAATAGACGTAACCTTCACCGCCGACGTTTTCGAGCATTTCGGCGTCGAGCAGGCTGTTGACGATCTCGTAGGTGGTCGAACGCGGCGCGCCGATCATTTTGGCGATGTCGCCGACGCGCATTGGCGCGCGGTGCCGCAGCAACGCCTCGAGCAGCATGATGACGCGGTCAATGCCGCGTCGTCGTTCGCCGTTGCGCGGCTCCGCGCCGGCTTCCTTCCCGATCGCATCGTTAGTGCCGTCGCTCATGACCATCCGCCAAAATCATTTCGGTTCTCGTCTCAAGGCGCTTGAAAGATGTCAAGGCTCGGTCTAGCATCCAATTTGTCCGATATACAGACACATTGTCTGAAATACCAGACAAACTAACGAGCCGGACGCAGACAAATCCCGAGAGGACACACGGTTTCCAAGACCCGGCGACCGACGGGTTTCCTCGCCCTTGTTCTGCACGTCGAGGCCACAACCTCTGAAGGGAACAGTCATGATGAAATCACCGTTTTTCGCATCCGCCAGCGCGCTTTGCCTCGGTCTCGTGCTGAGCTTTGGCGTCGCCTCGCAGGCCAATGCTGCCGCCAACTGCATCAAGGGCGACCGCAAGGCGCCGTACACGATCGGCTGGGCCAACATCTATTCCGTGCCGACCTGGATGAAGCAGACCCAAGGCACGATCGAAGCCGAAGTCGAGACCCTGAAGAAGCAGGGACTGGTCGACAAGCTCGTCGTCACCGACGCTCAGGGCGATGCCAACGTCCAGATCCAGCAGATTCAGTCGATGATCGATTCCGATGTCGACGCCATCATCCTGATCGCCGGTTCGTCGACCGCACCGGCACGCGTTCTGGCCGACGCCTGCGCCAAGGGCATCGCCATCATCAACTTCGACAGCCTCGTCGACACCGACAAGGTCACCGCCAAGGTCAACACCGATTCTTCGCAATGGGGCGACCAGGCCGCCAAGTTCCTGATCGACGCCATCGGCGGCAAGGGCAAGATCCTGATCCTCAATGGCCCCGCCGGGGTTTCGGTCAGCGATGACAGGCGCAAAGGCGCCGACGCTGAGCTCAAGGCCCATCCCGACGTGACGGTGCTTGCCGAGACCAACACGCCCTACAACGTCGCGCCGGCACAGGAAGCCGTCACCAGCCTGCTCTTCGCCAACCCCGAGATCGACGGCATCCTGTCGCTCGGCGGCGCTCTGTCGGCAGGCGCCGTGCTGGCCCTCGACAAGCAGGGCCGTGAACAGGTGCCGATCACCGGTGAGAACGCCCGGCAGTTTTTGGAACTCTGGAAAGAAAAGGGCTTGAAGAGCTGGGCGACGATGCAGCCGAACTGGCTCGGCGCCTTCGCCACCTACACCGCCGTTCAGGCGCTGGAAGGCAAGGATGTGCCGGCTTTCGTCAAGATTCCGCTGCCGGTGATCGACAATTCCAACATCGACGAATACCTCGCCCGGGCCAAGGACTTCCCGGCTGACGGCTACATCTTTTCTCCTTACGATGAGGAGCTGTTCAAGAAGCTGCTGGCTCAGAAATAAGCCTGAAGGGTTGTAGCGTTGACAACCATGGCTCCGCTGCTCGCGGCGCGCGGGGTGTCGAAGTCTTTCTTCGGCAACCCCGTCCTGCGCGACGTTTCAATCGCTCTCCAGCCGGGCCGCGTGCATGCGCTGCTCGGCGAGAACGGCGCCGGAAAGTCGACCTTGATCAACCTTTTGTCCGGCGCCTTGAGACCGGATGGCGGGACGATCGAGGTCGATGGACGCGCGGTCTCACGCATGACGCCAGCTGTTGCGCGGCAGGCCGGCATCGCCGTCGTCCAGCAGGAACTCAGCCTGACGGCCAGTCTTTCCATCGCCGAAAATGTTGGTCTCGGCGCCTATCCCAAACGGTTCGGCCTGATCGACTACCGCGAACTCGCTGCGCGGGCGAGGGCCGCATGCGAACTTGTCGGGCTGCACGAGCCGCTGTCGACGCCGGTCGGGAATCTGTCGCTCGGCCGCCGCCAAATGGTGGAGATCGCCAAGGCGCTCTACCGCCGGCCGCGCGTGCTCATTCTCGACGAACCGACATCGTCGCTATCGGCAACCGAAACCAAAATCCTCACCGATCTGCTGCAGCGGTTGCGCGGCGAAGGCATCGCCATTCTCTACATCTCGCACCGACTGAACGAAGTCATGGCGCTGTGCCAGCACGTCACCGTGCTGAAGGACGGCACCTGCACGGCCGACCGCACCCTGGAAGGCACCGACGCCGCCGGGTTGGTTCGGCTGATGGTCGGCCGCGATCCCGGTGATCTTTTTCCGCAATGGCAGCCTTCCAGTTTGCTTGCCGACGCTATCTCCGTCCGAAATCTTTCGGCCGGCCTGATGCGCGACGTCGATCTGGATATCAAAACGGGCGAAGTGCTTGGCATTGGCGGCCTGGTCGGGCAAGGGCAGGAAGATCTGCTGCTCGGTCTCTACGGCGCCATTCCGGCACGGACGGCGTCGGCGACCGTCAACGGCGCCTCCGGCCTGCCCGGCGGCGTGCCGAAAGCCAACGCGCTGGGGCTGGCCTATGTGCCCGCGGATCGCAAGCGCGAGGGCCTGCACCTGATCCATCCCATCATCACCAACATGATGCTGCCCGCCTTTGCCAGGCTGCCGGCGCTGAAGCTGCGCAGCCGCCGCGCAGAGCGCGAGACGGCCAAAAGCCTTGCCGCCCAACTCGGCATCAAGGGTCACCTCGGCCGGGCGGCGCAGGCTCTATCGGGCGGCAACCAGCAGAAGGTGGCGCTGGCGAAATGGATGCCGCACGACCCGTTGGTGCTTCTGCTCAACGATCCGACGCGCGGCGTCGACGTCGAAACCAAGCGTGAGATCTACATGATGCTTCGCAATTTCGCCGCCGCCGGCAAGGCGGTCGTGCTGCTCAGTTCCGACACGCCCGAACTCGTGCACCTTTGCGACCGTGTAGCCATCGTCCGCGAAGGCCGCATCGTCGCCATGCTGGCGCGTGGAGCGCTGAGCGAGGAAGCCATCGTCTCCGCGGCGATGGGCGCCGAACAGCGGAAGGTTGCGGCATGAACACATCTTCCTCCGCCCGGCAGACCGGCGCGCTCTACTGGCCGGTGCAACTGCGTCGCAATGTCGGCGTGCGCAGCCTGTTTGCCGTCGTCCTGGTGTTTCTCATCGCCTATGGCGTCCTCTTTCCGGGTCTGTTCACGGCGTCCGGCTTCGCCAAATTCACGCAGAGCTGGTTTCCATTGGCTCTGGTCGCGATGGCGCAGGCGATCCTGATGCTCACCGGCGGCATCAGCCTGGCCATCGGCGCGACGGTCAGCTTGGGCGCGGTCATCGCCGCGACGACGATGGCCGGGCCGCTGGGCGTCGCCGGGGGCACTGCCGCGGTGGCGCTGACGGGCCTCGGCATCGGGGCGGCGACCGGCTTCATCGTGGTACGGCTTCGGCTGCCGGCCATCGTGGTGACGCTTGCCGGGTCGTTCATCATCGGCGGCGCCGCACTGCTGATCCTGCCGCGGCCCGGCGGCGCAATCCCGGCGTGGCTGTCCGACCTGCTTGCCGGCAACACACCGGCGGCATTCGTGCTGCTGGTGCTCATCGTTCTCCTGTGGAAGCTCTATCTCGCCACGCCGCTTGGCTTGAGCCTCTATGCCGCCGGCGAGAATCCGGTCGGCGCCTATCGCTCCGGCGTGCCGGTCGACGGCGCGCGCATTGCGGCCTATGCGATCAGCGGTCTGCTCTCCACCGGCGCCGGCTTGTTCGTCGCCGCACAGACCGGTTCGGGCGACCCGGTCATCGGCGCCGCCTTTACCCTGAACTCGATTGCCGCTGCGGTGCTCGGCGGCATCGGCTTCCTCGGCGGCCAGGGCACGATGCGCGGCGCGCTTGCCGGCAGCCTGCTGCTCAGCCTGATGATCAGCGTCATGTTCTTCCTCGGCTTCACGCCGGTCGCACAATATGTGGCCCAGGGCCTGATCATCATCGGCGCGGTCGCCATCCCGCAATTCCGCAAGGCACAGCAATGACAGCATGGAATGACAGCGCGGGCGGCAAACGCGCCCTGACGGTCCTGCGCAGCCGGCCGTTTCTCACCGTTGCCATCGTTGCCGCGGTCTGGATCGTGGCGAGCTTCGTTTCGCGCGGCTTCGGCGCTTATGGCCATCTGCGCTATCTGGTGGAGCTCGGCGCCGTCATCGGCCTGGTTGCCGCGGGCCAGACTTTTGTGGTGATCGCCGGCGGCATCGACCTTTCCGTCGCGGCCATCGTCACGGTCAGCGCCGTCAGCCTGCCGCTGCTGTCGTGGCAGGTGGATCCGACCGGCATCACCGCCATTCTTGCCGTTCTGGTGCTGACCACGGCAATCGGCCTGGTCAACGGGCTCGGCGTCGCTTTGCTGCGCGTCCACCCGATGATCATGACATTGGCCATGGCGACATTCTTGCAGGGTCTGTTGATCATCATCGCCGGCGGCAGCGCCGTGACCGCCGAGAACCCGCTGGTCCACTGGCTCGGCAATGGCCGGCCGGCCGGCATTCCCGCTGGCGTATTGTTGTGGGTGGTCGTCTCGGCGATCGTGCTGACCACGATGCATGCGACATCGCTCGGCGCCCGGATTTTTGCCATGGGCGCCAACCCGCTTGCCGCGGCGCTGTCCGGTGTTCCGGTCACGTCCACGACGCTTGCGGTCTACGGCATCAGCGGCTTCTGCTCGGGACTTGCCGGCGTGCTCGTGTTGGGCATGAACGGACAGGGCTATGTCGGCATCGGCGATCCCTATCTGCTCGCCTCGATTGCCGCCGTGGTCCTCGGTGGCACCTCGATCCTCGGCGGGCTTGGCACCTATGCCGGCACCATCCCCGGCGCCATCCTGCTGGTCACCATCACCGCGCTGATCACCGTCGTCAACGCATCGCCCGGCTGGCGCAGCATCCTGTTCGGCTCGCTGATCCTCGGCCTGCTGCTGCTCTCAGGCCGGGAGCAGGCGCGCCGATGACACATCGTCGAGCCGATAGATGCGCCTTGCGTTGCCGAAGAACAGCGCCGTCTGCTCGTCGGCGGAAAAGTCCGCTGTGATGGTTTTGAAGCCGTCATATATGTCATCGAACGAGGCATGCAGGCCGGCGACCGGAAAGTCGCTGCCGAACATGGCGCGACCGGTGCCGAAACAATCGATGCAATGCAGGACGACGGGCTTCAGGCTGTCGAGCGTCCAGTCATGATCGTAGGCGACCAGATCCGATATTTTGATGGCGACGTTGTCGCATTGCGACAGAAGCCGCAGCCCGTCGCGCCACACCTGCATGCCATCGGCGTCGCGGTCGATCGGGCTACCGCAATGGTTGAGCACGAATTGCTGATCGGGGAAGGCCCTGGCAAGCAGCCCCGCGTCGGCGAGCTGGCGCGGAAACACCATCATGTCGAAGGCCAGCCGATGCTGGCCAAGCAAGGCAAGCCCGGCGCGCCAGGCCGGATCGTCCATGATGCCGTCACGGGCCGCAAAACGGCGGGCAGGGTCGGGATCCCAGCTCAATATGTCGCGCACGCCGGCGACACGCTCGAACGCGGCTTGCGCTTCGATCAGCGCCGGCGCCTGGCGATCGGCGAGCGGCACGTGAACGACATAGCGGGCGGCGACGCCGCGCGATTTGTCGAGTGTTTCAAGCCAGCGCGTTTCTCCGATGCAGTCGCCACTCGCCCAGCCGGCTTCGACATGGACGGTGGCGACGACATTATGCCCTATGGCATCGCGCGCATAATCCCCGGGCAGATAGTTCCGCCGCAAGGGGCCAAGCTCGCCGAGGCCGCCGCGCTCGCTGGCCGTGGCGGCGAGCCAGGGATGCCGTCCCAGTCTGAGATCCCAAAGATGATGATGGGCGTCGATGATCGGTCCGGCGTAAGGTTCTGGCACGTATCTCTCTCAGGCTGTGACCGGCGATCGATCCTGGCTTCGTTCTGCGACGGTAAAAGGGTTAGCATCGCATGACTGAAAACTCACCGGTTCCAGCCCTTTCGGTGCGCGAAAATTTTCGGCTCGACGACCGCATCCGCGGCGTGCCTCCCGGCACAACCGGGCTGGACAGCAGCCTTGTCGCGGCCGAGCACTGGCATCCGGCCGATGGACGCATGGCGCTTCCGGTGCTGACCCTCGACGAGGCGGCCTTCTCCGCCAATCGCGACCTGTTCCTGCGCTATGCGCGCGAACACAATGTTGCGATCGCTCCGCATGCCAAGACGCCGATGGCGCCCGATCTTACCCGGTCGCTGGTCGAGGCCGGCGCATGGGGCACGACGGTCGCCGACATCAGGCAAGCGACAGTGATGCTGAAGGCCGGCTTGACACGGCTGATCATCGCCAATGAGGTTGGAGGAGCCGGCGGCGCCAACCGGCTGGCCGTGCTTGCTGGTGCCTGGCCGGATGCCGAGCTCTATGTCTTTGCCGACTCGGTCGACGCCGTGAACGCGCTTGCCGAGGCTTGGCGCGCCAATGCGGCGCTGCCGCCGCTGCGCGTGCTGGTCGAACTTGGTGCGGGCAGGGCGGGCGCCCGCACCACCGCGCAAGCCGAGGCCATCGCCGATGCGATCACGGCTGCCGGCGGGCGGCTGCTGATCGCCGGCGTTGCGACCTATGAAGGGGCGGCGGCGCAACCCGAGCCCGGTCGCACCGATGAGGTGATATCCGGCCTGCTGGCAATGACCGCCGACATGTTCCTGCGGCTGCGTGCCCGCGTCGGCGGCGACGCACCGCTGATCGTCACAGCCGGCGGCTCCGCCTTCTTCGACCAGGTGGTCGCGGCGCTTGCACCCCTCGTTTCCAGCGACGGCAACGCAACGCTGGTGCTGCGCAGCGGCGCCATCTTCTTCCACGACCACGGCACCTATGACCGTTCGCTCGGCGCCCTCGATGCCCGCAAAGGTTTTGCCATAGGCGGCATCAGCGCTTCGGCGCGGCATTCCTTTCGCCCTGCGCTACGCCTTTGGGCCGAAGTGCTGTCGCGTCCGGAGCCGGGCCTTGTCATCTGCGGCATGGGCATGCGCGACGTGTCGTTCGACCAGGGCTTTCCAACGCCGCTCACCGTCTTTCGTGCCTGCAAGCCGCTGCCGATGCCGGCGGCGCGCGCCGAGGTGGTCAAGCTCAACGACCAGCATTCCTTCCTGTCGATTGCACCGAGCGACGACGTGGCCGTCGGCGACGTCGTCGAATTCGGCATCTCGCATCCCTGCACCTGCCTCGACCGTTATCGCGTGATCTTCGGCGTCGACGCGACCGGCCACGTCCGCCACGCTTTCCCCACCTGGTTCGGCTGACCAGATCCCCCAAAAAGAGAACCTCGAAAGGATCCGATATGATCAAGTATTTTCAGTCCGGCTCGCGCATGTCGCAGGCAGTCGTCTATGGCGGCCTCGTTCACATAGCCGGCCAAGTGGCCAACGATCGCAAGGCCGGCATCGAAGGCCAGACCAGCGACGTGCTTGCCAAAGTCGAGGCGCTGCTGGTCGAGGTCGGCAGCAGCAAGTCGAAGTTGGTGGCGGTCAACATCTTCCTGCCGCAGATCGGTGATTTCGAGGCCATGAACAGCATCTACGATGCCTGGATCGATCCTGCCCGCCTGCCGGCGCGGGCCTGCGTCGAGGCGCGGCTTGCCGACCCTGATCTCCGCATCGAAATCACCGCGGTCGCGGCGGTCTGACCATGCACACCGGCCTCGCCCACACGCTCGATTTCGACCGCGACGGCAAGACGCTCAGCCATCTAAGCATTCCGTTCTCGATCGATCGCTCGCCCTACTTTCAGGTCAAGGTGCCGATCTGCCTTATCCGCAATGGCGACGGCCCGTCACTGCTTTTGATGGCCGGCAATCACGGCGACGAATATGAGGGCGAGCTGTCGCTGGCAAAACTGGCGCGCCGGCTCGATCCGAAGCGGATCAAGGGCCGCATCACCATCATGCCGATGGCCAACGCCCCTGCGGTGATGGCCGCCAAGCGCTGCTCGCCGCTCGACGGCGGCAATCTCAACCGGGCGTTTCCCGGCGATCCCTCGGGAACGCCGACAAGCCGGCTCGCCAATTTCCTTGAGACGGAGCTGTTTCCTCGTCACGACGTCGTCTTCGATATCCATTCGGGCGGCACGTCGATGGAGCATCTGCCGACCGCGCTGGTCGAACGCAACGCCGATCCCGAGCGCCACCGGCGTGGCGTCGAGCTGATGCGCACGCTCGGCATGCCCTACGGCTTTATCGCTGACAACGGCCAGGCCTCGCCAACCTCGATGGGCGCAGCGCGCCGCGCCGGCGCCGTCGGCGTCAGCGGTGAGTTCGGCGGCGGTGGCACCGCAACGGTCGATTCGATGGCGATCACGGCCCGCGCGCTCGACCGTCTGATGATAGCAATGGGTGTGGTCGACGCGCCGGTTCTTGGCGCGGGCGAAAAGCCTTCGGCGCCGACAAGGCTGCTGTCCCTGTCCAGGCACAGCCAGGGCCTCTATGCCACCCGCCGCGGCTGGTTCGAGCCCGCCGCTAGGCTCGGCGACAGTGTCACTTCAGGACAATTGGCCGGCTGGTACCACGATCTCGAGCGGCTCGATGTTGCCGAGGAGGCCCTGCATTTCGCCGAAAGCGGCTTGGTGCTGTCGCGCCGGCTGCACACGATGTGTGAGGCGGGCGACTGCCTAATGCAGGTCGCAGAGCCGGTCGACGGCTGAGCCAAAGGCAGAGGATATTCCATGCAGCAACTGTCCATGTGGACCTATCCCTGGGACATCCAGGATCTCGGCCTGGAGACGGTCGAACGTGATCTTGTCGAGCGCGCCGGGCTCAACATGATCAGCCTGGCGACATCCTATCATGCCGGGCGCTTCCTGCAGCCGCGCAGCCCGCGCCGCAAGGCCTATTTCCCTGAGGACGGCACCATCTATTTCAAGCCGACCGCTGCGCGCTGGGGAAGTCTAGCCATCCAGTCCAAGGTGGCTGACGTGATCACTGAGGGCGGCGACGTGCTCGGTCAGCTCATCCGCCGTCGCGACGCGGGCGGACTAGGAGTTTCGTGCTGGACGGTCTGCCTGCACAACACCCGCCTGGGCATGCTGCATCCGCAGGCCGTCACCCGCAACGCCTTCGGCGATGCCAATTACTACAATCTCTGCCCCTCCCATCCCGATGCGCGCGCCTATGTCCGCGCGCTGATCGCCGACATCTCGCACAGCTACCGGCCGGACCGGATAGAACTTGAAAGCCCGTCCTTCATGGGCTTTGCCCATGAATACCATCACGAGAAGGACGGTGTCGGGCTGACGCCGGAAGACGATTTTCTTTTGTCTCTGTGCTTCTGTCCGTCCTGCGTCGCCCGTGCGGCAAAAGCCGGCATCGATGCCGAGGCGGCGCGCAAGCTCACCAGGCAATGGATCGTCGAGACCTGCGAGCGTGCGATGCCTGAGCGGCGCTTTCCCGATTTTCCCGCCTGCGGCATCGACGCCTTTGCCCCCTGGCCGGAGCTCCATGCCTATCTCTTGTGGCGATTCGAGCCAGTGACCAGCCTGGTCGCCGAACTGCGCGAGGTAGCCGATCCCACGACGCGGGTCGTTATTATCGATCTGAAAGACGGCTGGCTTGGCGGTTGCGATCTGGCAGCGCTGGGCAAGGTCTGCGACGGGGCGATCCTGTGCGCCTACGACATGCAGGCCGGCGATGTCGCCAGCCTGATGGCGGCCGGCCGTGCGGCACTGGGCGCGGACAAATTCCTCGGCGCCGGCTACCGGCTGTTCTATCCGGAAATGGCCCGCCCCGACATTCTTGCGGCCAAGGTGAAGCCAGCGCTGGCGCCCGGTGTCGACGGCATCAATTTCTACAATTACGGCCTCATTCCAGCCGCGCGGCTCGACTGGATCCGCGCTGTTCGGCAGCCTTGAGCCAGCCGGCCAATGCTCGCCGGCCACGAGGCGTTGAGGCCGGATTCGGGCGCGAGCGCTGCGGGGTGAATCAAATCAGCGAAACCTGAAGCCATCCATGGTGTAATCCGGGTATGCGTCCATCGTGTCGAACAGGTCGAACAGGTCAGGTGTGTCCGCCAATATTCCTGACAGAACCAGCACCGTGGCCACGCCGGCAGCAAGTCCGCCAGCGATGTCGTGTTCGACACTGTCGCCGACGCAGACCACAGTGCCGCGGTCTGGATTGCCTGCCAGCGCTAGTGCGGCGCCGAATATGGCGGGGTAAGGCTTGCCGATACGCGTGACGCTACCACCGAGGTCCTCGTAGAGATCCGCCAGCCGGCCGGCACCGAAGCGCGGCCCCACTGCCGTCAGCATGATCTTGTCAGGGTTGGTGCAGAAGCATGGCACCTGCCGCACCGCAGCCGGCGCAAGAAGCCGGCGATAGTGCTCAAGATCGTAGCGGTCGCCCTCGCTGGCCGAAATCAGCACCAGCCCGGCATCGTCACCGTCCTTGGTCAATGCGAAGGGCAGACCTTCGATCGCCGAGCGGTCATCGTCGCGGCTTATCAACAGGCATTTCGTGTTTGGCAGTAGCTTTCCGGATACCGCCATGTCGTGGAAGAACTCCCACGCGACCTCGCCGGAAGAAACAAAATGGTCCCAGCTTCCCGGTTCGAAGCCGAGCTTTAGCAGCCGGCTCTCGTTAGGCCCCGCCCGCTTGCCGGAGTTCGAGATCAGCACAATGGTCTTGCCGGCGCGCTTCAGCGCCGACAGTGCTTCCACCGCCCCTGGATAGGGGCTGGCGCCGTCATGGAGCACCCCGAACTGATCGAGCAGGAAAAAATCATAGCGCTCGGCCAGCTGGTTGACGCCGTTGAGGTGTTCGACTGTTTTCGCGCTCATAGAAGCCCCGCCGCGCTTGCGCCCGTCAGCGCCAGCCGCGCCGTGCCGGCGGCGGCTTCGTGCGAAAGCGCCGGCAGGAAATCAACACCAAGTCTGCGCTGCCGGATCGCCGTCCAGGCGGCATTCGCCGCACCGCCGCCGACGCTTCTGACCGACGTCAGCCGCGGCGCGCCGAGCTCTGCGAGCCTGTCATAGCCGAGCGCCTCGATCGCGGCGATACCCTCCAACATGGCTTTCAGATAGTCGGCGTCCTCCACCGGTCGCGGCACAAGACGAGGCGGCAGTGCCGGATCGGCGATCGGAAAGCGTTCGCCTGCAGTGGCAAGAGGATAGTAGTCGAGGCCGGTCTCGGTCATCGGGTCGATCGCCATGCTCAGCTCGACGATGCGCGCCAGAGGGAAATGTTGTGTCAGCACCTTGCCGCCGGAGTTCGATGCGCCGCCCGCCAGCCAGACATCTCCAAGCCGATGGCTGTAGATGCCGAAGCGTGGCGCCGAGATAGGCCGGTCGGACAGGATCTTGACGGTCAACGACGACCCCAGCACGGTGACGCCGTCGCCTATTGCCGCGGCACCTGTCGCCAGGAACGAGGCGCAGCCATCGGTCGTTCCGGCGACGACGGCGATTTCGCGCGGTAAGCCGAACATATCCGCGGCATCCGCGGTTAGCTTGCCGACGACATCGCCCGGCCTGACGACGCCGGGCAGCAACTCCATGCGCATTTCGGTGGCCGCAATCCAGTCCGGCCAGCAGCGGGCCGTGATGTCGTAACCGGTTTTCAAGGCATTGTTCTCGTCGCTGACATCGAAGCGACCGGAGAATTGTCCCGCGATCCAGTCCGCCTGATGCAGCACCGCGGCAACACCGGGCGTGCGCTGGAACCAGAGCGCCTTGGCAAGACCGGACGTTGCCCCAAGTGCGGCACTGGTCGCTGGGGCTTCGCGAGCGATCGCGACCAGAATGGCGTTGTCGGCGACCGTATCGTTGTACATCAACGGCTCGGCCAGCGGCCGCCCGGCGCCGTCGACCGGCAGCAACGTACCTGAAGTGCCGTCAACAGCGATCGATCGGACCGCTGTTCGGTCGATGCCCGAAAGCAGTTCCGCCAGCGCTGCGCCGACCGCTGACCACCACACTGCAGGGTCGCGGGCATTCCGGCCAAACAACTCGAGCGAAACGGCGGAACGCGCGGCAATGGAAAAATCTGGACGCATGGCGACCGCGCGCGCGCCGGACGTGCCGATGTCGATGCCTATGGCAAGCGGCGTGTCAGCGGCTGGCGGCATTGAGTTTCTGGCGATACTTCTCGGCGTCCCAGTTGACCAGTTCATCGTTCTCGGCGGCGGTGAGGTAGTTCAGCCGCGCTGCAATGTCGATGCGTGCCGTCACGTCGGCAAGGCAGCGTTGCATGGCGTCGGCGCCGGCACTGGCGTCGCCGCGCATCAGCACGCCCAGCCCGGGAAACAGGATCGCCACGGGCTTTGCACCGCACCGCTCGATGACGCGCGGCACATCCTCACCGGGCTTTGCCACCACCGACCCCCGACCCAGAAAGATGACGTGATCGGGGTAGAGGCTGCCCCCGGACGCCATGCGGCGGCTTTCGGGATCGATGGCGACCGCGTGCGCCTCGATTTCCGCCGGCAGCCTGTAACCGGTTTTCCCGGCCAGCGCCGCCAATCCCGCAACATCCGGTTCCGCCACTTGGCGCGCCGGCCGCGCCAGAAGCAGCGTGACGCGGCGCAGCAGCACTTCGGCCTCGGCGACGGTATCGGCCGCGACGACCAGCCCGTGATTGGCAAGGATCAGCACGTCGACCTCAGCCTGAAGCCGCTCGGCAATACCCTGGGCAAGCGGCAGGCCTGGACGGAAATAAGGAACATACGCCCATTTGAGACCATCAAGGCGTCTGGCGGCTTCCACCTCGCAATCGGCCTGTACCGCCAGCGAAATGGTCTCGACGCAATGGACATGCAGGACGACGCGCTGCGGCATCAAAGCGTGAACGGTGGTTTCAATCGAAGGGCGCAGGCGCCGGGCGTTGAGCGTCTCGATGGCGAAGATCTGCGGCTGGTCGGCGGCGCTGTCGCGCTGTTCGACAGCCCTGAGCAGCGGCGCCATCGCCACCGGGACCATGATGTCTTCGGAGAGCGCATCCTTCAGCCATGTGCCGGAAGCCTTGATCCACAGCGTGTCGCCGGCTTTCAGCGAGGTGTTGCCGCCGGCGGCCTGGGTCAGGTTTGGATTGCGCCCGATGCTGGCCGAAAGCGCCCGCAAGGCAGCCATTTCCTGCGCATCCGCATAGGTCGCCATGGCGCATTTCCTCTATCAGCTCCGCCAGCCTCGCAGCTTCGGATACCCGTCGTGGGATGTTGATGTGTATCGCAGATGCGAGCGACTTACGTCAATAGTGATCTAATGTCATCAAAGGTTCTTGCAATCGGAAAGATGTTGAGTAAGTTGCGTCAAATGCCGTGGCAAAAACGGCTTCTGGGAGGAAAAACGATTGAGCGACTCCGGCCGCCAGCGTCAGATCGTCGAGTTGCTGCGGGATCGCCCCTTCGCGTCGGTGCGCGAACTGCAGGAGCAGCTCGGCGTGTCGGCGGCGACGGTGCGGCGCGACATCGACAAGATCGACGAGGCCGGTGAAGCACGGAAGGTCTATGGCGGTATCTCGGCGCTCGACGGCGCTTCACAGGCGGGTGTTGCCTATGCCAGGCCCTATGACGAGAACCGCGACCTCGCGGTCGAGGCCAAGCGGCAGATCGCCGCTCTCGCGGCCACGATGGTGCGCGACGGCGATGCGGTCATCGTGCATGGCGGTTCGACCTGCTTCCACCTCGGGGTCAAGCTCGCCGAGCGCAGCATCCGTCTCTATACCAATTCGATGCCGCTCGCGGCCTATCTGAGCGACCACGGCCATTGCAGCCTGACCGTTGCCGGCGGCGATCTGCATCGTGAGCCGGGCATCATCCATTCACCGACCCAGGCGGAGCCGTTCTACGCGTCGAAGTTCTTTCTCGGCGCCCAAGGCCTTGGCCAGGAGGGCGTGCTGGAATCGCACCCGCTGCTGGTCCGCTCCATCGCCGATCTCAGCCTGTGTGCCGACCAGATCGTGGTGCTGGCCGACAGCCGTAAGCTGTCGATCCACGCCCGTAACATCGCGCTGCCCTTGTCGCGCATCGGCACGCTGGTGACCGATGACGGCCTGTCCGACGTCGACGCGCGCATGCTGGAAGGCGCGGGCGTCATGGTGCGCATCGCTTCGGCTTCGGGAGCCATCCAGTGAAGATGGCCGTCCTCGATTTCGGCAAGACCAATTCGAAGCTGTTCGTCTTCGCTCAGGACGGGCGCATCGTCGACGAGCGCCGGACCCGGCCGAACTGGATGCGCAAAGATGGCTTCAGCGTGCTTGATGAGGCAGCACTTCACGATTGGGCGGTTCGCGCCGTAAGCGAGGCCGCCGACATCCATGGCGTAGAGGGCGTGATGGTGTCGGGCCATGGCTGCACCTTTGCCCTGGTCGACGAGGCGGCGCTGACGCATCCGATACTCGATTACGAGCAAGAGCCGCCGGCTGATATTGCCGCGCAAATTGATCGCCTCGTTCCGGATTTCACCGAGACCTTCTCGCCGCGATTGCCGCTCGGCTTCAACTACGGTCGCCACATGCTGTGGCTACAGGCGGTGCAACCCGGTGCATTCACGGCCGCGAAATCGATCCTCGGCTATCCACAATACTGGAGCTGGCGGTTTGGCGGCCGGGCGGTCTCGGAAGTGTCCTATCTCGGCTGCCACTCGCATTTATGGGCGCCGCGCAAGCGCGACTTCAGTTCGCTGGTCGACATCGAGGGCTGGCGCGACCGGATGCCCGCCTTCGAGCGGGCGGGCTCGGTTATCGGCGAGCAACGCCTCGGCGACACGAAGCGGCGGATCGCCATCCACAATGGTGTCCATGACAGCAATGCCGCGCTCCATGCCTATCGCCGGCAGGAGCTTGGCCCGGTCACCGTCGTCTCGACCGGCACCTGGGTCGTCGTGCTTAATCCGGATTGCCTGCTCGACGAGCTCGATGGCCAGCGCGACATGCTGGTCAATGTCGATGTCGACGGCGGCCCTGTGCCGACCATCCGCTTCATGGGCGGGCGCGAATTCGCCACGATCAGCGACGGCTGGCAAGGCGCGATCGCGCCGGCGGCGGTGCAGCGGGTGATCAACGCCGGCAGCATGGCGCTGCCGAGCTTCGCGCCGGGCGGCCCAATGCCCGGCCGCGCCGGCAAATTGGTCGGTCGGATGCCGAGCGCCGAGGAACGCGCAGCCGTGGCGCTGCTCTACGTCGCGCTGATGGTCGACCTCTGCCTCGACCAGATCCATTCGGACAACACCGTGATCGTCGATGGCGGACTGAACGCTGGCGGCCTGCTCGCCGGGCTAGTGGCGCAACTGCGTCCCAGCCAGGCCTTCCTGCAAGGGGCCACACTGGAGGGCAGCGCCACCGGGGCGGCGGCGCTGGCCTTCGAGACCGTCGGCCGCGAATTTGCCGCGGAAGTGCCGGAGCCCGTGCGTGCTGCAAGCTTCACCGGACTTGCCCGATATCGCGACACATGGCGTGGCCTCATCGGCGAGCAGGGCATCCCCCGCGCGGCAGCGGGAGGCGCACGGTGATCGTCGCTGCTCAGGCCGAAGTCACGCGCCAGCCAGTGCTGGAAATGCGGCACATCTCGAAGACGTTCGGGCCAGTCCGCGCCTTGCAGGACGTGTCGCTGACCGTCCATGCCGGCGAAGTCCATGCGCTGATGGGTGAAAACGGTGCCGGCAAGTCGACTTTGATGAAGGTGCTGTCCGGCGCCTATCGGCCTGATGCCGGCGGCGAGATACTGATCGACGGCGTGCCGGTCGCCACCGGCGACCCGATCAAGGCGCGGGCTCACGGCATTGCGGTTATCTATCAGGAACTGTCGCTGGCGCCCAACCTGACGGTCGCGCAGAACATCTTCCTCGGCAATGAGCCGAGGCGTTTCGGCATCGTCGACCGCGACCAGTGCTACCGGCGCAGCAATGAGATCATCAAGCGTCTCGGCGTGTCCTTCTCCGCACGGGCCCAGGTTTCCAGCCTGTCGCTCGGCGAGCGTCAGCTGGTCGAAATCGCCCGCGCGCTTTCGACCAGCGCGCGCATCATCGTCATGGACGAGCCAACCACCTCGCTGACCTCGCGCGAGACCGACCGTCTGTTCGAGGTCATCGCGACGCTGAAGTCGCAAGGCATCGCCATCATCTACATCAGCCACCGCATGGAAGAGGTCTACCAGTTGGCCGACCGTGTCAGCGTGCTGCGCGACAGCGGCTATGTCGGCACGCTCGAGCGCGCCGAGCTGAACGCCTCGCGCCTCGTCTCGATGATGGTTGGCCGCGACCTGTCCGCTTTTTACAGGAAGGATCATCGCCCGCCGGACAACAAGCGCGCGGTCGCCTTGTCGGTGCGCGGCATGGCGGACGGCAATCTCCTGAAGAACTGCTCCTTCGAACTGTATAAGGGCGAGGTGCTGGCTTTGGCTGGCCTTGTCGGCTCGGGCCGCACCGAACTCGCGCGACTGATCTTCGGTGCCGACAGACGCATCGCCGGCACGCTGGAACTCGACGGCAAGCCCGTAACCATCGGCTCGCCAAGCGAGGCACTGAATGCCGGCATCGCCTATCTCACCGAGGACCGTAAGGAGCTCGGCCTCTTTCTCGACATGTCGATCTCCGACAACATCAGCATGGGCGTGCTGGCCAGGGATGCGCGGCCCGGCGGCTTGCGCGATTTCAAAGCCGCCGAGAGACGTGCTGCCACTGCCGTTTCGGATCTCTCCATCCGCACCAGGTCGGTACAGGCCAATGCCGGTTCGCTGTCGGGCGGCAACCAGCAGAAAGTGTTGCTTGCCCGCCTGCTCGAGACCGAGCCGCAAGTGGTCATCCTGGATGAACCGACGCGCGGCGTCGATGTCGGAGCGAAGTCGGAAATCTACCGGCTGATCGACAATCTCGCCAAAAAGGGCATCGCCATCCTGATGATCTCCAGCGAACTGCCGGAGGTGATCGGCGTTGCCGACCGCGTGCTGGTAATGCGCGACGGCACGATTGCCGGCGAGGTTACGGCGTCCAAAGACCAGCCGCTGCGCCAGGAAGCAATCATGGAACTTGCAACGGGAGCGGCTAAGGGATGACCGACAAGGCGACCGAGATCAGTGGCCAGGTTGTCGGCAGGAGCCGGCGGTTGCGCACCGCCTTCGCCGCCCTTGGTATGCTGCCGATCCTGATCCTGCTTGCGGTCGGCTTTCAGTTGATGAACGCGCGCTTCTTCACCCAGACCAATTTGCTGATCGTCATGCAGCAATCGTCGATCAACATTGTGCTGGCAGCGGGCATGACCTTCGTCATCCTGACCGGCGGGATCGACCTGTCCGTCGGCTCGATACTTGCCGCCTCGGCGATGGTGGCGGTGATGGTGTCGCTGGTGCCTGATTGGGGACTGCTGGGCGTGCCGGCGGCCATTCTCGTCGGCCTCGGCTTCGGCGTCATCAACGGGCTGCTGATCGCCTATATCAGACTGCCGCCCTTCATCGTCACGCTGGGGTCGCTGACCGCTGTGCGCGGCGTCGCCCGCCTGCTCGGCCAGGACACCACGGTGTTCAACTCGGACCTGCCGTTCGACTTCATCGGCAACGGTACGCTGTTCGGCGTTCCCTGGCTGGTCATCATCGCCTTGTCGGTCGTGGTGCTGTCCTGGCTGGTGCTCAAGCGCACCGTGCTCGGCACCTGGATCTATGCCGTCGGCGGCAATGCCGAAGCGGCGCGGCTGACCGGCATCAAGGTGCCGCTGGTGCTGCTCTTTGTCTATGGCGTTTCCGGCCTGCTGGCCGGCCTTGGCGGCGCCATGTCAGCGGCCCGGCTCTATGCGGCCAACGGGCTGCAGCTTGGGCAGTCTTACGAACTCGACGCCATTGCCGCGGTCATTCTCGGCGGCACCAGCTTCGTCGGCGGCGTCGGCTCGATCTGGGGTACGCTGATCGGTGGCCTGATCATAGCGGTGCTCTCCAACGGGCTTATCTTGGCCGGTGTCTCGGACATCTGGCAGTACATCATCAAGGGATTGGTCATCATCGTGGCAGTCGCCCTCGACCGCTACAGGCTCCAGGCAGGAGCGAGAACGTGATTGACCTTGGTCGCCGGCGTAAACGACCGGTTTGTGTAACGCACCGTGAGAGGCGCGGGGCAATTGGAGGAAAGCAATGAAGACCATCGCTAAACTGCTCTGCGGCGTCGCACTCGCGGCTGCCGCCATCGCGCCCGCATCGGCCAAGGACCTCAACAAGGTCGGCATCTCGGTCGGCCTGCTCGGCAACCCCTTCTTCGTCGCCACCATCAAGGGCATCGAGGACGCGGCCAAGAAGATCAACCCGAAGGTCGAGGTGACGTCAGTGTCGGCCGACTACGACCTCAACAAGCAGGTCTCTCAGGTCGATTCCTTCATCGCCGCCGGGGTCGACGTGATCATGCTCAATGCGGTCGATGCCAAGGCGATCGGCCCGGCGGTGAAGAAGGCGCAAGCAGCGGGCATCGTCGTTGCCGCCTTCGACGTCTCGGCGCCAGGCGCCGACGTCACCGTCATGACCAACAACGTCAAGGCCGGCGAAGAGGCCTGCCAGTACCTGGTCGACCACACCGGCGGCAAGGGCGACTACGTCATCCTCAACGGCCCGGCGTCGTCGTCGATCCTGGAGCGGGTGAAGGGCTGCAAGGACGTCCTTGCAAAACACCCGGACATCAAGATCCTCTCCGACGACCAGAATGCCGAAGGCTCGCGCGACGGCGGCCTGAAGGTCTTTCAGTCGCTGCTGACCCGCTTCGACAAGATCGATGCGGTGTTTGCCATCAACGATCCGACGGCGATCGGCGCCCAGCTTGCGGCCAAGCAGCTCAATCGCTCGGAGTTCATCTTCACCGCAGTGGATGGAGCGCCCGATATCGAGAAGGAACTCGCTTCCGGCACCTCGATGATCAAGGCCTCGGCTTCGCAGGATCCCTATGTGATGGCTGGCCAGTCGCTGACGATGGCGGCTGAGCTGCTTGCCGGCAAGAAGCCGGCGGAGCCGACCGTGCTGCTCGACCCGAAGCTGATCACGGCCGAGAACCTGAAAGACTACAAGGGCTGGACCGCAGCCCGCTAAGCCTCCCAAGGCCGATGCGGCCGGGGCAACCCGGCCGCATCTCAATTCAGAAACGGGAGACGATCATGTCGCGCATCGGTATTCATTCCTTCGTCTGGTCGGCGAGTTCGGCGCAAGGCGACCTCGAACGGACGCTGGCCAACACCAAGGAGGCCGGTTTCGACCTGATCGAGTTCTCCTATCTTGACCCGGCCAATGTCGACGTTGGCGGGTTGGCCAGGCGCATCGCCGACCTCAAGCTCGGCGTCGCGATCAGCATCGGCCTGCCGGCCGACGGCGACATTTCGAGTGCCGACAAGGCGGTTGCCGCGCGCGGCGTCAAGATCCTCAACGAGACGATCGCGCTCACCCGCGATCTCGGCGGCCAGAAGATTGGCGGCATCCTCAGTACCAGCCACGGCTTGCAGACGCAGGCGCCGACGCGCGATCAGTGGAACCGCAGCGCGGGGACACTTGCGAAGGTTGCGGAGACGGCCAAGGCCGCCGGCGTCACGCTCAATCTGGAGATCGTCAACCGCTTCGAAAGCAATCTTCTCAACACCGCTTCACAAGGCCTGGCCTTCATCGCGGACACCGGCTCCGACAACATCTTCCTGCACCTCGATACCTTCCACATGAACATCGAGGAGGCCGATGTCGGACTGGCTATCCGCCATGCCGCTGACAAGATCGGTTATGTCCATATCGGCGAGAGCCATCGCGGTTTCCTCGGCACCGGCAATATCGACTTTGCCGCCATCTTCGATGCGCTGACCGCGATCGGCTATAGGGACGACCTCAGCTTTGAATCCTTCTCGTCGAAGATCGTCGACGAGAACCTGTCACGGAAGACCGCGATCTGGCGCAATCTGTGGTCCGACAATATGGAATTGGCCCGGCATGCGCGCGCCTTCATCTCAATCGGTCTGGAGACGGCGCAGCGAAAGGCAGACCTTGTTGCATCGAGACATCGTCCTTAGCAGGAGCGCGCTGCCAAAGCGCCAATGTTGTCGTTCATCCGGCCCGCGCCTTACGTGCAAGGAATCGACGTCGGAGGCGCTGAGTGTGGCGGAGGCAGTCGAGCGGGGTGACGCTGACGAGAGCTTTCTGTTTTTGGCTCACGAAACGCAATAAAATCAACATCTTCATACGCCCTCCGGGGTCATCCAATCTCCATACTGGACGGGGATGACGTTTGACACAGCGCGGCGGAAAGAAGCAGGATGGCTGATAGAGTCGACATCGCATAATGATGTCACTATATAGCGGCGGCTTCGACCGTGTAGCTGTGGCGGTGTACCACGAAGCAGCAGAAAATGTGTTACGCGTTGTGATCCCTATTGTGATACAAATCGGCCGTTGACAGCAGGAAAAGATCGTAAGAACAATAGCATAGAGCCGAAGCCGATCCCGGCCAACGTACCACTCTATCAAACAATCAGAACGTGCTCATTGAACCCTTCCCTTCATTCGGCTCTTCGGACCTCCGACAAGATCAACTTGCCGGGCGATGCCGACTCGGTTCGAATGGCAGCATGCATCCTTTACCGGGTGCGGACGTTTACGGTTACCAACCGGCATAGCCGCCAGGGAAAAGCAGTATGAGTGAACATGCGATCGAGTTCTTGCGCGGATGGATCGGTGAAAAGGTCCACTGCCAGCACTCGCCGGTAAAGATCGAGAAGCAGGCCGAGACCCTCGCCAAGGAGTGCGCGGCCAAGGCCGCTGAGGTCGGCATTCCGCTGGAAGATATCCAGGAAGAAGTCGGCGACATCCAGGAACTGATCGCATCGCGGCTCGAAGAGGCGGCCGAGGCCGACCAGAGCAACGCGGCCAAGCCGTGACCCAACAGGCCTGGCGCCGCCAGGCCTTGTCCTCTATCCAAATCGATCTTTCAGCCAGGCCTTCGGCAGCGCCGGCACGAAATTGCCGTCGCGTCCGCTCATATCCTCATTGGCGACCATTGCATTGAGGATCGCCTCCTCTACGCCTTGCGCCACCGCATCGAAGAACGGATCGATATCGACGTCCGGGATGTAAGCGGCGTTTGCGGTTCGTCCCGACGGTGCAAGTGCTGCTTGCGGATTGGCGGTGGTGAAGGCCAGAAAAATGTCGCCCGAACTGTGGTAGCCGAAGCCGCCTGTCATGGCGATGCCGAGCGGCACGCGCTTTGCCAGCCGCTTCATCTGGTGCGGCAGAAATGGCGCATCGGTGGCGACGATGGCGATGATCGAGCCCTTTTCGGCACGCGGCGTGCCTTCGCGCATCGCCGGCTCTACCAGATCGGGCCCGACGCGGGCGCCGCGCAGTGTGAAATTGCGCCGCTTGCCGAAATTCGCCTGCACGAATACGCCGACCGTATGCCTGATGCCCTGCCACTCGACGATGCGCGATGCCGTGCCCGAGCCGGCCTTGAAGCCAAAGGCAATCATGCCGGTGCCGCCGCCGACACTGCCTTCCTCGATCGCTCCACCGGCGGCACCGTCGAGCGCGGCTTCGACATCTTCGAAGCCGACGTGATGACCGTTGATGTCGTTGAGGAAACCATCATAGGTCTCCGCCGCAACCGGCAGGCCCCAGCCGCTGTCGAGCGCCGCCGGCAGCACGCGTTGCATCCAGCGCAGCGTGCCGTCGCGGGTGACGCCGCAGGAATGCGTGTTGGTGATCGTGACGGGCAGGTTGAAGGCGCCGACTTCCTCGATAATGTGCGACCCCGTCAACTCGCCATTGCCGTTCTGGCTGAAGACACCGGCAAACACCGGCGTGGCGAGCTCAGCCAACGGCCGCGGCAGGATGGCGGTGACGCCGGTGCGCACCGGCCCCGTGCCAACCTCGAGCAGACCCTCGCCGGAAATCAGCGTCGCATAGCCGACCGATACGCCGGGCACATCGGTGATGGCGTTGAAGCCGCCCGGCGTGCCCTCGAAGGCAATGCCGAAAGCACGGGCGCGCGGCTTGCCCGCCGGCGTTTGAAGATGCGGGTCATGTCCGGTCATGCGGTCCTCTAAAAAAGCGAGCCCTGATTGCCCGGTTCTTTCGGTTTGCTGGCCGCCGGCTTTGCGGCGGGTTTGCTGGCGGGCGGCGTGGCCGCTGGTTTGGCAACGGCCTGCACCCGCTCGGCGTCGCCGGTCGCGACCGCATTTACGATGCCGTCGGCGAACTCCAGCTGCAGGCCAGCGCCCGGCGTCACATCAACTGCCAGTTTGATCACCGCGCCGTCGGCATCCTTGACCAGCGCGAAGCCGCGGGCCAGCACAGCCTTGTGCGACAGCGTTGCCATCAGCCTCTCGGATTGGACAATGCGGCCGCGCAGTCGCTCCAGCCTGAGCAGTACCGCTTGCGTGCCGCGTCTCGTCAAAGCTGTCAGCAGATCCCTCTGCACGGTTTGCCGCCGTGCCGTTGGCTCGATCGTAATGCGGCCTTGCAGCAAAGCCAGTTGCTGCCTGTGCCGTTGCAGGGATGCTTTTGCGCATTTTGGCAGTTGATCCGCTGCGCGATTGAGTTCCGCGCGCCGGGCTCTCGCCAATGCGCGCAGCGCCCCCTGGGCGCGCAAAAGGTTGCGGTCGTTGGTTCGTCGCGCCTCGGCAATCCGCCGCGACAGCGTTGCCGGAGTGAGCTTCACGGCGAAGAACCGAGCTCGCTTTCTTTCGGTGGAGACCATCAGCCCCCGGCTAAGCCGGCTGGCCGCCTCGTCCAGCCGCCGTCGCGGCAGCGCCAGCAACTGGTCGGGTGAGGGCAGTGCCCGGGCCGCCGCACGCGAGGCCTGCCGCTTGCGTTCGAAATTGCGCAAGGTGGCTGCTTTGAGACGTGCGCCAAGACTGGCTAGTGTCGCTTCGAGGTCCGCTTTCACCGGCACCGCGATCTCCGCCGCACCTGTCGGCGTCGGTGCGCGCATGTCGGCGACGAGGTCGATCAAGGTCCAGTCGGTCTCGTGCCCGACGGCCGAAATCACCGGAATGCGCGAGGCGGCGACGGCGCGCGCCAGCCCTTCATCGTTGAACCCCCAGAGGTCCTCGAGGCTGCCGCCGCCGCGCGCCACGATCAGAAGGTCGGGCTGGGCAATCGCGCCATCCCAGGCCAGCGCGTTGAAGCCGTTGACGGCGGCCGTCACTTCCGCCCCCGCCGTCTCGCCCTGGACTCTTACCGGCCAGACCAGCACATGCAGAGGAAAGCGGTCCTTGATGCGATGGATGATGTCACGGATCACCGATCCGGTCGGCGAGGTGACGACGCCGATGGTGCGCGGCATGAACGGCAGCCGCCGCTTGCGGCCGGCATCGAAAAGTCCTTCGGCCTGCAGTCGCCGCTTGCGCTCTTCCAAAAGCGCCATCAGCGCCCCGGCGCCGGCGGGTTCTAGATTGTCGATGACGATCTGGTAGTTGGATTTGCCGGGATAGGTGGTGAGTTTGCCGGTGGCGATCACCTCCATCCCCTCTTCGGGACGGAATTTCAGCCGGCTCATCGTGCCTTTCCAGACCACGGCATCGAGCCGCGCGCGGTCGTCCTTCAGGGTGAAATAGGCATGGCCGGAAGAGTGCGGCCCGCGATAGCCGGAAATTTCGCCGCGCACCCGCACATGGCCGAAGACATCCTCGACCGTGCGCTTCAGCGCGCCGGAAATCTCGCTCACCGTGTATTCGGTGGCATTGGTTCGTGATTCGGATTCTGCGTCGCTCATCGGCCGATTGAGCGGCTGTTGTCGCTCCGCGTCAAGATTCCATAACTTGATCTTAAGCCTGGCCTGATTGACTCTGGGCCAAGGAGGACGCATGAGCGCCCGCAAACAACGCAGCCCGTTGACGTTCCAGGTCACCCTGACGGTGCTGACGCTTGCCGTTTTTGCACTGGCCATCGTTGTCGGCTTCGGCCTTTACGCCACCATGCAGGCCGACCGGGTCTCGCTCGAGCGGGAGAAGGTTTTCCTTGCCAACGGCCTGCAGGACCAGATCGCCGCGGTAAAGCGCGAGCAGGAAAGCGTCGCCGTCTGGGATGATTCCGTTATAAACGCCAAGGCCGGCAACCAGACCTGGATGGCCGAGAATTTCAGCGTCTGGATGTACTCGTATTACGGCCACAACCGGGTCTATGTGCTGGACAACGCCAACCGGCCGGTCCACGCCATGCGCGAAGGCAAGGTCGTGTCGCCTGCCGTCTTTGGCGAGGACGAACCCGCTTTGCGGCCGACCATCGCCAGGTTGCGCCAGATGATGAGCAAGGACGCAAGCCAGGCCGGCGCAAAATTCGTTGCCGACGATCTGGTCTCGCTTGGCGGTCAGCCTGCCATACTCAGCGTCATGCCTCTGGTGCCGAGTTCGGATCGCGTCACCCAGGCATCCGGCAGCGAATATCTGCATGTCTCCATAGAGTTCATCAACGACGCGGTGATCGGCAAGATCGCGCAGAAATATCTGCTGGCGGGGGCGCATCTCCTGCCGATGGCTCAGCCGCTTGGCTCGGCTGCCATTCCGCTTATCGACAAACAGGGTGTCATCCTCGGCTATATTGCCTGGGACCAGGAACGGCCCGGCCTGACGCTGGTGGGCAAGGCCAGCCCGGCCCTGGCTCTGGCCGCGCTGGTTGCGGCGAGCGTGCTCGCCTTTCTGCTCCGGCGTCTGCGCCGTGCGTCATCGGCGCTGCAGACCAGCCAGGCCCAGGCGCAATATCTCGCCTTTCACGACACGCTCACCGGCCTGCCCAACCGGGCACTGTTCGAGGACAGGCTGCGGCGTGCCTTGCTTACCTCCGGCAATGAAAGCAAGGTCGCGCTGCTTTATCTCGATCTAGATCGCTTCAAGCATGTCAACGACACGCTTGGTCACCCGGCAGGCGACGAACTCGTGCGCCAGACGGCGGCCAGGCTTCAGCATACGGTTCGCGACGTCGACACGGTGGCAAGACTGGGTGGCGACGAATTCGCGGTGATCCTGATCGATGTCCGCGACGTAAGGAACGCCGAGGATATTTCCGAGAGGGTGCTGCAGAAACTGCAGGAGCCGTTCAAGCTGATGGACGATCAGGTCTTTATCAGCGCCAGCATCGGCATAGCCTTGTCGACAGGCCCTGATGCCGACGCAGACGATCTGCTGCGCAAGGCCGACATCGCGCTCTACGAAGCCAAGAAGAACGGCCGTGGCCGCTACCAGGTCTTCGCCGGCGACATGGACGACCTTTTGCTGCGCAAGCGCAAGGTCGAGAGCGAGCTGCGCAGCGCGCTGAATGGCGGCACCGGTATCAAGCTCGCCTACCAGCCGGTCTTTGCCAGCGACGGCAAGACCATTGTCGGCGCCGAGGCGCTGATCCGCTGGGCGCATGAGGTCCATGGCGCACTGCCGGCGGCGCAGTTCATCGCCATCGCCGAGGAACGCGGCATGATCGGGCAGCTCGGCGCATGGGCCCTGCTGGAAGCCTGCCGCTTCGCCGTGAAGACCAAACTGCCGTGGCTCGCCGTCAATGTCTCGCCGCTGCAATTGCGCGACGCCGGCTTTGCCGAAGAGGTTGCCTCGATCCTCGCCGAAACCGGACTGGCGCCGAAGCGCCTGCAGCTCGAAATCACCGAAAACGTTCTCCTGGAAAACAACGACACCACCAGAGCGGCTCTGGCAGCCTTGCGCCAGTCGGGCGTCGGCATTGTGCTCGACGATTTCGGCACCGGCTATTCGTCGCTGAGCTATCTGCGCCGCCATGCCATCGACAAGCTCAAGATCGACCGCTCCTTCGTGCGGCTTCTCGACGGCGACGGCAATTCGGGCGCCATCGTCAAGGCGCTGATCGATCTCGCCGGCGCGCTCAAGGTCGAGGTCACCGCCGAGGGCGTAGAGACCGAGGTGCAAAAGGCGCTGCTGGTCGCCATGGGCTGCCAGCAGCTGCAGGGCTACCTCTTGTCGCCGCCGCTGGAGCCGGCGCAATTGGTGGCGCTGCCCGGCCTGTCGTCGGCCAACGCAACGACGGAGGCGGCAGCGTCGGCCTGATCGTTCCTACCAGCCAGGCAGGATCTGGTTCGGCTTGCTCCGCTTCATCTTGGCGAAGGCGAGCGAGGCGAAATCGAAGCTTCCCGTTTCTTCGCCGAGCGGCACGGAAATATTGTCGAGGCTTTCCGAGATGTGTCGGGCCAGAGCGTCGACGATTTCGGGACGCGAGGTCTGGCCGCGCATGATGCCGATGCGGCAGTCGGGCAGGGCGCCAAAACCGTCGGCTTCGCCCAGCACTCGCATGCCGGGCCGCAGCGCGCATTCCGGCAGCACCGAGATCGCCAGCCCCGACAGCACCGCGGCGGTGATGACGGTGGCCGAGAAGCTGGTGAACAGGATTCGATAGTCGCGGTTTTGCCGGTCGAGCACATCGACGGCGGCGCGCCGCCAGATGCAGTTCGGCCGGCCGAAGGCCATCGGCAGCACTTCCTGTTCGTGCGTGGCATGGTTGGCCGAGGTCACCCATAGCAGCGGCTCGCGCCGCACCACTTCCGACTGGCCGCGCGTATCATTGTGCGTCACCAGCGCAAGATCGAGATTGCCGCGCTTGATATGCTCGACCAAGCCTGGCGTAGGCTCGCAGATGACGGTCAGTTCGACGCGCGGGTTTGACCGTGTGAAGCGTGCCATGATTTCGGGCAGGAACCGGTCGGCATAGTCGTCGGGGGTGCCGATGCGGATGGTGCCTTCGAGCCGCTGGTCATCGAAGGCGGCCAGCGTTTCGCGGTTGAGATAGAGCAGGCGGCGCGCGTAGGAGAGCAGCTTGTCGCCTTCCTCGGTCAGCCTGTTGGTGCGGCCGTCCTTTTCGAACAGCGGCTTGCCGATCCGCTCTTCCAGCCGGCGCATCTGCATCGACACCGCCGATTGTGTGCGCAGCACTTCCTCGGCCGCGCGGGTAAAGCTGCCGGTGTCGGCAATCGAGATGAAGGTCTGCAACTGGTCGAGATCGAGTGGCGCTTTCATCGGTCCAATCCATCACTAGCGTTGATGCTAAAGATTAGAAACATTCGTTGGATTAATCAATCGGTGCGTGGCAAATTCACATTGTCCACATGAAAGCATGTGAATCGAGACCGGAACGGCCGCTGTCCCCAGCGCCGATCGCCTGGTCTTGTCCAGTTCGAGTCTGAAGGAGACCGACATGACCACGTTTGATTTCGCCACCGAGACCTCGCGCATAACCTCGCGTCCGGCCGTTGCGACGCGCGTGGCCAACACCCTTCTCAATGCCTACCAGGCCTGGAAAAATCGCCGGGCCTTCTATCGCCTCGGCGAGATGTCGGACGCCGAACTCGCCGATATCGGCCTGACGCGCGCGGATCTCCATGTCGCCATCGATGTGCCGTTCGGCGCCGATCCGACCGTGAAGCTGCGTGCGATTGCGAGCGATCGTGCCGATACGATCGAAGATCTCGCCCGCCAGATAGCGTGATATCGGGCGCATTGTTTCGGTTGCCGTGAACCTTTCTCAGGCTCGCTGCGACCAACGAGTATAGCAGGCTCCCCACTCCCTGCCGGTTCCCCGCCGGCCAGCCTGCACACTGGCCCGGTCCTCCTCCAGGACCGGGCTTTTCTTTTAAAGCTCCGTCGTCATCGTGCGGTCTGCGCCGCGTCGCTTCGTTCCTTGCTCCGAAGCCGCGAAGGTCAGCGCCCAACTACCGCCAACTACCGCCGGTCCATGTCCCGCTTGAACTGGTCGAAGATCGTTTCCACGCCCTTCTGATAGTCGTCGCGCTGCTGGGCGCCGGTCTCGAACATCTTGCCGAAAATATCGTCGAACGGATTGCGTGGCCTGCCGCTCGGATTGGCCTGCGGTTGCGGCGCCTGGCGCTCCTGCGGTGCCTGTCGCGGCTGGGGTGCTTGCGGCTGCTGCGGCGCCGGCTGCCCACCGGGCAGGCCGAAGCCGCCATCACCGCCTTGCCGCATCATCTCTTCAAAAATCTTGCCCAGCGGGTTGTCGCCGTAAGGGCTCTGCGTCTGTTGCGGCTGTGTTGGCTGCTGCGGCCGGCCCTGCGGTTGCTGTGCCGCGCCACCGCCGAACATATCCTGCAGCACCTTGCCCAGCGGATTGTCGCCATAGGGGTTGGGCGCCTGTTGCGGCTGGCTTTGCGGCTGTTGGGCGCCGCCGCCGAACATGTCCTGCAGCACTTTGCCCAGCGGGTTCTCACCGTAAGGATTGGGTGCTGGCTGCGGCGCAGGCTGTGCCCCGCCGCCCGCCTGCCGCATCATCTGTTCGATGATCTCGCCGAGCGGATTGCTGCCACCGCCGAAGCCACCGGCGGCCTGCATCTGACCCCCGGTCAACTGGTTTGTCGTCTGCTTGAACAATCCGCCCATCACCATCGAAGCGATGGCCGGCAGCATCTGCTGCAGGATCTGCTGGCTGACGCCGGTCGCCTGCGCGGCCTGGCTGGCCACCGCGCGCGACAGCTCCTTCGAGCCGAACAGATGACCCAGAATGCCATTGCCCTCATTGACGCCTTGCGGTGAGAAAGCCCTGGTCGCGTCCTCGAAGTATTTGGCGTGCTGGCCGCTCGCCATCGCCGTCATGAAGGCGCCGAGCCCATAGGGATCGGCGGTGTTGCGTTGCAGCCCTTGCGAGAAGGCCGGCAGCAGAGCGGCGACAGCCGCCTGCGTCTGCTGCATGGAAAGCCCGTACTGCTGGGCAAGCGCCTGCATGCCGTTGCCGTTCTGCGCCTGCGCCAATATGTCGAACAAGGTAGGCATCGGTTTCTCCTCCCGGAAATCCTCCAGGGAGAACCTAGTTCGTTTCGATGTTCGATTGAAGCGGCTTTTGCCGCTGCTCAAGGCGCGACGCTAATACGCATATTCCATGAACACCGGCTCGATCGAGCCGCCCCAGCGCGTGTGGTAGGCCGACAGCATTTCCTCGGCACTGGTGGTACCGCGCGCCACGACTTCGTCCAGCGTGTTGAGGAACGAGGTCTCGTCATAGCCGTCGCGGTTCTTCCTGCCGCGATTTTTCAGCCCAAGGCGCGAAATGGTCATTACATCGCGGCCGATCTCACGCAGCGTCGTGTTGCGGAACGGCGCGGAAATGCCTTGTTCCGGCACCGCATTGCGCATCGCCAGCGTTTCTTCATAGGTCCAGCTCGAAGTCAGCGCCTCGGCGGCGTCGAGCGCGGCCTCGTCATAGAGCAGCCCGACCCAGAAGGCCGGCAGCGCGCAGATGCGGCGCCACGGCCCGCCATCGGCGCCGCGCATTTCGAGGAAGCGCTTCAGCCTGACGTCAGGGAACAGCGTTGACAGATGGTTCGCCCAGTCGCCCATGGTCGGCAGTCCGTCCGGTACTTCATTGCGGGCAACGCCGGCCATGAACTGGCGGAAGGTGATGTGCGTCATGTCGTGATAGTGGCCGTCGCGGATGACGAAATACATCGGCACGTCGAGCGCCCATTCGACATAGTCGGCAAAGCCGAACTCGGGCGAGAAGCAGAATTCGAGCAGGCCCGAGCGTTGGTTGTCGGTGTCGCGCCAGATGTCGCCGCGCCAGCTCTGCAGCCCGTTCGGCCGGCTGTCGGTGAAGGGCGAGTTGGCAAACAGCGCCGTCGACAGTGGCTGCAGCTTCAGCGACACCTGCATCTTGCGGCGCATGTCGGCTTCGCTTTCGAAGTCGAGGTTCACCTGGATGGTGCAGGTGCGATACATCATGTCGAGACCCTTGGTGCCGACCTTGGGCATGTAGCGGGTCATGATTTCGTAGCGCGATTTCGGCATTTTCGGCGTCTCGGCCAGCGACCATTTCGGGCTGCCGCCGAGGCCGAGAAAGCGGATGCCCATTGGCTCGGCGATCTCGCGTACCTGCGCCAGATGCGCATTGCCCTCGCGACAGGTCTGGTGGATCGTTTCCAGCGGCGCGCCCGACAGCTCGAACTGGCCGCCCGGCTCGAGCGAGATCGCGCCCTGGCCGGTCGGCTCGACCAGGCCGATGATGCGGCCGTCATCGATGATCGGGTCCCAGCCGAGCTTTTGCTGCATGCCTTCGAGGATGGCGCGGATGCCGCGCTCGCCGCCATAGGGCACCGGCGCGTTGCCGTCGACATAGAAGGGGAACTTCTCGTGCTCGGTCCCGATGCGCCACTTGTCGCGCGGCTTGTTGCCTTCGGCCAGATGCTCGACCAGTTCGTCGATGCCTTCGATTGGCCGGAAATCGGTTGTGTCGCGCGCCATGGGGCCCCCTCTGCGGCTCTCGGAGCCCGCCGGCGCTAAATGGACGAAATGTCAGCAGCCGATCAAGCGAAAAATCCTGAGCCACAGGTCAACAGGAATTGATCTTTACGCTTCTTACCAGTCTCCGACCGTCGCCTGCATCACCGCAAGCGCCGCTACAGCTGCTGTGTCAGCGCGCAGGATGCGCGGTCCGAGCGGGATGGCAGTGACGAAGGGGAGCGCCCGCAGCATCTTGCGTTCGTCGTCGGAAAAGCCGCCTTCCGGCCCGACCAGCAGCGCCAGCTTCCTCTCCGGCACCGCCTGCAATGCCGGCAGCGGGTTGTTGGTCGAGGCATCCTCGTCGCAGAAGATAAGCCGGCGTTCCTTGTCCCAGCCGGAGAGCAGGCGCTCGAATTTCTCGGCCTCGCGCACTTCCGGCACCGCCAGTATGCCGCATTGCTCGGCCGCCTCGACGACATTGGCGCGCAGCCGGTCGATGGAGGGTTTTGCCACTTGCGTGTGCTGGGTGATCACCGGCTGCAGGATGCCGGCGCCCATCTCGACCGCCTTCTGCACGAGATAGTCGAGCCGGCCCTGTTTCAGCGGCGCGAAGCAATAGATCAGGTCAGGCAGGGGCGGTTGCGGTCTTTGCGAGGCCAGCACCTTCAGCCGCACCGCCCTTTTCGACCTGGTGGCAATCGCCGCCGACCACTCGCCGTCGCGGCCGTTGAAGACCAGGATCTCGGCGCCTTCGCCGAGCCGCAGCACATGCGTGAGATAATGGCTCTGCTGCTGGCCGGCATCGAATTCGATGCCTGCCGCGAGGTCGTCCGGCACGAACAGCCGCTGCATCTTGTAATTGGCGCGCATCGCCGAGGAATGGGCGAGGCGGTGCCTGGCGTCAAGTCTCGGCGGAACGATGCCACACCGGTTCAAAACCGTGCCGCAGCACCGAAACGGTCGTGGCCGGTGTGAGCAGGCGCAGCGACCGGCCGGCAAGGCTGTCGAAGGCCGCCGCATCGCCATAGCCTGCGAACGACCAGGGCAGCGCGTTGCCGCCGCGCAGCGCATAGGCCGAGCCGCCATCCGCGATCATCGCTCCGTCCGGCAATTCGGCAAGCTCTCCCATGGTGACATCAGGTGGCTTGCCGCCGGAAGCCAGCCGCTCCTTGTGCAGGCGCTTGTCCACCATTGGCGCGCGCGGTTCGTTTACACCGAAGACTTTGCCGAAACGCCCGACAAAATCCGTGGCTCGCTCACGCCGGCAATAGAAACAGGGACGGTGCCCGGCGGCCAGCGCCGTCACCTCGTCGAGGAAGAACAACTCGGTCCAGCCGGCCCTGCCGCCCGGCCTGTTCCTGCCCATCGGCTCGCGCCGCGCATTGCGGAATTGGCAGACGCAGATGATCCAGGCCGGCAAGGCCCAACGCTTTTTCAGCAGCGTCTTGGTCTCAGGATCGTGGATGATGCCGCGATTGCCGGTGAACAGGCCGCGCTCGGATATGGCATGGATGGCGCCGAACGGATCGACCCGGTTCTGCAGTGGCATAGCTCTCTCCCGAATACGCATCTTGGCTGCAATACGGGCGACATGATATCGCTCGTCGCGTCATTTCATGTCAGCAGGGTTTTGCGATGCGGGTGCTGGTGGTCCAGAACTACGAAAACACCGGCCTTGGCCAGGTTGGTGCCGCGCTCGCCGAAGCCGGCGCCGATCTCGACCTGCGCCGGCCCTACAAGGGCGATGCGCTGCCGGACGACGCGACCGGACACGATGCCATGGTGATGCTTGGCGGCGGTCAGAATGCGCTGGCCGACGATGACTACCCGTATTTCCCGGCGCTGCTCGAACTGACCCGCGATTTCGCCGCCAAGGATCGCTCGGTTCTCGGTATCTGCCTGGGCAGCCAGTTGGTTGCCCGCACTTTCGGCGGTGAGAACCAGATCGGCGGCGCCTCGGAATTCGGCTGGCACAAGGTATCGCTGACGCCGGATGCCAGAACCGATCCGGTGCTTGGCGCACTTCCCCAGGATTTCCCCATCTTCGAATGGCACGACGACACTTTCGCGCTGCCGTCAAATGCGGTGCGGCTTGCCGGCAGCGAAATTGCTGAGAACCAGGCGTTCCGTATCGGCCGCGCCGTCTACGGCTTCCAGTTCCATTTCGAGGCCGACCGGCCGATGGTGAGGGACTGGAGCACGTCCTTCGCGCCGCTGATTGCCGATCGCCATCCCGACTGGCACGACCGCCTCGACAGCGAAATGGCTCTCAACGGCCCCCAGGCCGACGCCGCGGGCTTGGCCATTGCCCGCGCCTGGGTGGCGACGATCTGAGACTGGCCGCGCGCAGTCAGCAATTCCAGGAAAAGTGTGAAGCGGTTTTCCGTCCGGAATTGCGTCAGATAAAAAGATAGAGCGGTTCGCCGTAGCGGCGAACCGCTCTATCCGTTGCATAATTGGCACGCGGCGGGGAATCCGCCGGGGACAACCTCTTTCGTCCTTGGTTTGTGGCCGAACGCTATCCTACAAGGCGCGCGCTCTGCATCGGCAATGCAACCGCGATGAACCTTCTGTGTGATCCGCGCGACACACCGCCGATACAGAATCGACCTACAAGCGCGAAATCGTCGAAACTTTGAGACGAATTCTCGGTTTCAACCCATTGGTAACCGCCTCGTGCCCAGATGCAGGAAGCTCAACTAGAGATGACGTCCGTGAAAGCAGCGCTTCTGTCCTTTGTCATGCTGTCTGCCATCGTTTTGTGCGGTCTCGGCATTTATTCCGCCGATGCAGCCAACAACCATCAGGCCGTCGACGGCTACGGCGTCACCGCCGCGCTTCGCTAAAACGCTTTTCCCTGCACAGTCAGGATACGCTTGTCCGCGCCGTCCACGGCGAGCGCACTGAGCATGCCTGACTGCCAGGCGAGTGTGTCGACATTGACGCGGTTCGGCATCACCTCCGCCTCCGGCACCGGTGTGTGGCCGTGCACGATCACCTTGGGGTAAAGCCCTGGATGGTTGTGGAAGACGTCGCGTATCCAGACCAGATCCTGCGGGCTCTGGCTCGCCAGCGGCACGTCAGGCCTGACGCCAGCATGGCAGAAGAAGAAATCACCTGATATCAGTGACAATTGCAGCGACCGCAGGAAGTCGACATGGGCTTGCGGTACAGCATTGACCAGTGCCTGGTGTCCCCGCCGTAACGCCTCGGCCTTGCCGAACCAGCTTGCGTGTCCCGCTAAGTCGACACCATAGGATTGTGCCGTCTGCACGCCGCCATAACGGATGAACAGCCCTTCCGGGTCAGGCTCGTCGAGAAAGTCGAGGAAGCCGATATCGTGGTTGCCGGCGAGCATCAGATGCCGCGGATCGCGTTTCTGTGCCTCGATCAGGAAGTCTATGACGCCATTGGACTCTGGTCCGCGGTCGACATAGTCGCCGAGGTGGATGACGCGCCAATCGCTGGTCGGCTTGTATTCGAGTTCGCTCTCGATGCGGCGATGCATGGCGGCGAGCAGATCGAGCCGGCCATGCACGTCGCCGATCGCATAGAGGCGCATGCCATCGGGTGCGCGCGCGTCGAGGTAGTGGATGCCGGTCTCGGTCAAGGCGGCTTCGTCTCCGTGATCCAGCGAGGCTAGGGTCTAATCGGTGAACAAGACCCTAGCGCCGCAACTGGTCCTTGCCCATGTCGGTCACCAGCCGCTTGCCGCACAGTGCCAGCGTGATGTCCATCTCCTTGCGGATGATGTCCAGCGCCAGGGTCACGCCTTGCTTGCCCATGGCGCCCAATCCGTACAGGAACGGGCGGCCGATATAGGTGCCCTTGGCGCCGAGGCAAAGCGCCTTCAGCACGTCCTGGCCCGAGCGGATGCCGCCGTCCATATGCACCTCGATCCTGTCGCCGACGGCATCGGCGATCTCTTCCAGCGCCATGATTGACGACGATGCGCCGTCGAGCTGGCGCCCGCCATGGTTGGAAACGATGATGGCGTCGGCGCCGGTCTCGACCGCCATCAGCGCGTCCTCCTTGTCGAGAATGCCTTTCAGGATCAGCTTGCCGCCCCAACGTTCCTTGATCCAGGCGACATCCTTCCACGACAGATGCGGGTCGAACTGCTCCGTCGTCCACGATGCCAGCGAAGCGACGTCGCCGACGCCCTTGGCATGGCCGACAATGTTGCGGAAGGTGCGGCGCTTGGTGCCGGCAATGCCCATCAGCCAGCGTGGCCGCATGGCGATGTTGGCAATGTTGGCCAGCGTCATCTTGGGCGGCGCCGACAGCCCGTTGCGGACATCCTTGTGGCGCTGCCCCAAGATCTGCAGGTCGAGCGTCAACACCAGCGCCGAGCATTTTGCAGCCTTCGCCCTGTCGATCAGGTCGAGCACGAAATCCTTGTCGCGAAGCACGTAGAGCTGGAACCAGAACGGCTTCTTGGTCACCGACGCGACATCCTCGATCGAGCAGATGCTCATCGTCGACAGCGTGAACGGCACGCCGAATTCCTCTGCCGCCTGCGCGGCCAGCATCTCGCCATCGGCATGCTGCATGCCGGTCATTCCAGTTGGGGCAAGCGCCACCGGCATCGCCACTTTCTCGCCGATCATGGTCGATTCCAGCGAGCGGTTGCTCATGTCGACCAGTACGCGCTGACGGAATTTTATCTTCTGGAAGTCCTCTTCGTTGGCGCGGTAGGTGCTTTCGGTCCAGGCGCCGGAATCGGCATAGTCGAAGAACATCTTCGGCACCCGCCGGCGCGCCAGGTCCTTGAGATCGGCAATGGTGAGGATGTCGCTCATGGTGGTTCCTCGTTAGCCAGTCGTCTTGAAGCCGTCGTCGGCGTCGGAGCGCTGCTTAAGCCTGAGCCGCGACACGCGCTGCCAGTCGCCGCTGCGTTCGGCCTCGAGCATCGAGCGCTCGACATAGGAGATATGGTCCATCGCCGCTTGGCGGGCAGCTGAGGGATCGCCGGCCTTCACGGCTTTGTAGATCGCGCCGTGCTGGGCCAGCAGCGCCTCGCGCGCTCCGGGCACGCTGAACACCAGAAGCCGGTTCTGGAACACGCCTTCAGACAGCAGCCGGTAGCAGGAGCGCAGCGTGTGCAAGAGGATGATGTTGTGCGCGCATTCGCACACAGCATGGTGGAACTCGACGTCGATTTCCGCCTCGTCGTCGAAATCGCCGGTGCGGTGCGCCTCGTCCATGCGCGCCACGATGCGGTCGAGCAGCGCAATGTCGTCCGCTGTCGCGCGCCGCGCCGCATATTCGGCCGCAACACCTTCGATCTCGCGGCGGTATTCCAGATAGTCGGTCACCGCCTTGCGGTGCATCGAGATGAGGTCGGTCACCGGCTTGGTGAACAACTGGCCGATGACGTCGGCGACATGGGTGCCGCCGCCGGCCTTGGTGATCAGCAGCCCGCGCCCTTCCAGCGCCTTCAGCGCATCGCGCAGGATCGGCCGCGACACGTCGAACTGGCGCGCCAGCTCGCGCTCGCCCGGCAGCCGGTCGCCGGTGCGCAGCACGCCTTCAAGGATCAGGCTTTCGATCTGCTGCACCACCTCGTCGGCGGTGCGCGAATGCTCGATCCTGGAGAAAATATCGCTCAACGGGGGCCTGGGAAATTGAACCGGCGTCGCGCAAGATAAAGCCAGCGTCGCCAACTGGTCAAATTATTTATCCAATTTGCCCAATCGGGTCGGTCTGCGCGTCGCGCCGGCAGGACCTACGATGCTAGACTTTGGTGTTTACGCGCCTCATGGATTGCCTTTAGAGGACGCCATCACACGAAGGGTCGAGAACAGGGGGACCACCGTGTCGGACGAGACGTCCAACCTCGAATTCCAGCCGCGCGCCCAGGGCAGCGTGATGGGCTTTCCCGCGCATGAGGGACGGCCCGGCGCGATCGGCGAGGTCCATGCCCGGCCGCATCCGCTGATCGAGAAGCCGCGCGTGCTTGTGCAACTCGCCTTCATGACCGAGGGCGGCTCCAGCGTCGACATGGCCGTGCTCTCCGAACTGTCGCGGCGCCTCGGCATCGCGGCGCCCGACCGTCATGCCCGCCACCACGCCATGAAGTGGGGCAAGGGTACGCTGCGCTGGGAGCGGCATACGGAATTCTCGACCTATCTTTGGGAAGGGCCGCTTGCCGAAAGCGGCAGGGCGCAGGAGGATTCTCCTTTCGGCAACGGGTTCTCGCCGCCGGGAACGGTGATCTCAGGCATAAGGCTGGAGATCCGCAAATGGACGCCGGCAAGCGAGAAGCTGATTGCGGCCTTCGACCCGACGAGCCTCTGCTATTCGCTGGTCGAGCGCGGCAATGCGGCCATCGTCACCGATTTCCGCCAGGACGGCGACGGCCTGACCCGCATCCTGGTGCTTGATCGCGGCCTGACGCCGGCGCGGACCGGCGCGCTGTCGCAGCGGCTGATCGACGTCGAGACGTATCGCACGCTTGCCATGCTCGGCCTGCCGCTGGCGCTGACGCTGTCGGGCCGCGCCCGCCGCATTGAGGACCGGCTGGCGCAGACCACGCTGGAAATGAAGGTCGCTGAAACCCGCGACAGCCAGACGCTGCTCGCCGACCTGACCGAGCTTGCCGCTGAACTCGAGGCTGATGCCGCCTCCAGCCTCTATCGCTTCGGCGCCAGCCGCGCCTATGACGGCATCGTTGTCGAGCGGCTGGAAGCGCTGGACGAAGAAGCCGTGCCCGGCTACGACACTTGGGGCGGCTTCCTGCAGCGGCGGGTGGCACCCGCCATGCGCACCTGCCGTTCGGTCGAGGAGCGCCAGGCCAACCTGTCGCGCAAACTAACCCGCGCCACCACGCTGCTGCGCACCTGGGTCGATGTCGAGGTCGAGAAGCAGAACCGCGATCTGCTGGCGTCGATGAACAACCGTGCCCGGCTGCAACTGCGGCTGCAGCAGACGGTGGAAGGCCTGTCGGTGGCGGCAGTGTCCTACTATGTCGTCGGCCTGATCTCCTATCTCGCCAAGGGCGCCTCGATCTTCGGCCATGCCTTTGCACCGGAAGTCGTCACGGCCGTCGCGGTGCCGGTCGCCATCCTGCTGGTCTGGTGGGGCGTGCGGCGAGTCAGGCGGATGCACTCCGAGCCGGCGAAACATCCGGGGGAGTAGGAGCGCACTTTACCATCCCCCTTGTGGGGAGGGTCGATCCGCATAGCGGATCGGGGTGAGGGTGCTCGTAAAGAGCTTTCGTCGCGCGGACCCCCACCCCGCTCACTGCGTTCGCGACCCTCCCCACAAGGGGGAGGGTTAAGATCCATAGCGGCAGATTGCCGCTGCGGAAGGCTGGCAGTACGCTCTTTGCCCGACGCGGTGTTTGCAACATCCGGATGTAACTGGTAAAAGATTTTTACCAGCCAAGCGGAGGACGCCGCGAATGTCCGGCCTTGTCATGCCCAAGCCAGACGACGCCACGATGCGAAGGCGCGCAGAGATCGTCGCCGATATGCGCATCATCGTGCCGGGCGAGGGCGTCGTCGACGCCACCAACGAAATGCGCGCCTTCGAAAGCGACGGTCTCACCGCCTACCGGCAATTGCCGCTGGTCGTGGTGCTGCCGGAAACGGTGGCGCAGGTGTCGCGGGTGCTGAAATACTGTAACGACCGCAACATCCGTGTCGTGCCGCGCGGCTCCGGCACCTCGCTCTCCGGCGGCGCGTTGCCGCTCGAGGATGCCGTGCTGCTGGTCATGAGCCGCTTCAACCGCATCCTTGCCATCGACTATCCCGATCGCGTCGTCGTCGCTCAGCCCGGCGTCACCAATCTCGGCATCACCACCGCCGTCGAGCAGGAGGGCTTCTACTATGCGCCCGATCCATCCTCCCAGATCGCCTGCTCGATCGGCGGCAATGTCGCTGAAAATTCCGGCGGCGTGCACTGCCTGAAATACGGCCTGACCGCCAACAATGTGCTGGGCATTGAGATGGTGCTGATGAACGGCGAGGTGGTGCGGCTTGGCGGCAATCATCTGGACTCGGAAGGCTATGATCTCCTCGGCGTCATGACGGGGTCCGAAGGCCTGCTCGGCGTCGTCACCGAGGTCACCGTGCGCATCCTGAAAAAGCCAGAGACGGCCCGTGCTCTGCTGATCGGCTTTCCGACCAGCGAGCAGGGCGGCCAATGCGTCGCCGACATCATCGGCGCCGGCATTATCCCTGGCGGCATGGAGATGATGGACCGGCCGGCGATCCATGCCGCGGAAGATTTCGTCCACGCCGGCTATCCCCTTGATGTCGAGGCGCTGCTGATCGTCGAACTCGACGGGCCGGGCGTCGAGGTCGATCACCTGATCGGTCTCGTCGAAGCGATCGCCTACAGGAACGGCTCCACCACATGCCGCGTCTCGCAATCCGAACAGGAGCGGCTGAGCTTCTGGGCCGGTCGCAAGGCGGCCTTCCCGGCGGTCGGCCGCATCTCGCCCGACTATTACTGCATGGATGGCACCATCCCGCGCAAGGAATTGCCGGGTGTGCTCGCCGGCATGCGCGAACTGTCGGAGAAATACGGCCTCGGCGTCGCCAATGTCTTCCACGCCGGCGACGGCAATCTGCATCCGCTGATCCTCTATGACGCCAACGTGCCGGGCGAACTCGACAAGGCGGAAAGTTTTGGCGCCGACATCTTGCGGCTCTGCGTCAAGGTCGGCGGCGTCTTGACCGGCGAGCACGGCGTCGGCGTCGAGAAGCGCGATTTGATGCCGGAGATGTTCAACCAGATCGACCTCGACCAACAAATGCGCGTCAAATGCGCCTTCGATCCCAACCATCTGCTCAACCCGGGAAAAGTGTTCCCGCAACTGCGCCGCTGCGCGGAGCTTGGACGCATGCATGTGCATCGCGGGCAGGTCGCGTTTCCGGATATTCCGAGGTTTTGAGTGGCTAAGTTGGCGCGTGAACACCCCCCTCTGTCCTGCCGGACATCTCCCCCTCAAGGGGAGAGATTGGCAGCTTGCGCGCCTTACCCCTCCTTCAAGGTCGGAGATTGGCGAAATCGGACGCGACTTCCGATCTCCCCCCTTGAGGGGGAGATGTCCGGCAGGACAGAGGGGGGCGCGAAGGAACTCGACCCATCTTCGCCATGACGACCTTCACTCCCACCACATCGGCCGAGACCCTCTCCATCGTCCAATGGGCGGCCGCGGAAGAGTCACCTTTGGAAATCATCGGCCACGGCTCCAAGCGCCGCATCGGCCGGCCACAGCAGAGCGAACACACGCTCGATCTCTCAAAACTCACCGGCGTCACGCTCTACGAGCCGGCCGAACTGGTGCTGTCGGCGAAGGCCGGCACACCGCTTTCCGATATAGAAAGCCTGCTCGCCGAAAACGGCCAGCAACTTGCTTTCGAGCCGATGGACTACGGCCCATTGTTCGGCGGCATCAAGGGAAGAGGCACGATCGGCGGTGTGCTTGCCGCGAACCTGTCCGGCCCGCGCCGGCTGAAGGCGGGCGCCGCGCGCGACCACATCCTCGGCATCAACGCCGTTGCCGGCCGCGGCGAAGCTTTCAAGTCCGGCGGCCGCGTCGTCAAGAATGTCACCGGCTACGACCTGTCGAAGCTGATGGCCAACAGCTGGGGGACGCTGGCCGTGTTCACCGACGTCACCTTCAAGGTGTTGCCGGCGGCCGAGACCGAGGTCACGCTTGCCGTGCGTGGCCTGCTCGACGATGCGGCGGCCGCCGCCATGGCGCTGGCGCTCGGCTCCAGCGCCGAAGTGTCGAGCGCCGCGCATCTGCCGGAGCGGATCGCCGCGCGTGTCGCCGACGGCGCGCTCGGCACTGACGCCGCGACGCTGCTGCGCGTCGAAGGGTTCGGCCCTTCGGTCGCCTATCGCATCGAGGCACTGAAAACCCTGCTGAAAAATGCCGGCCCGTTGCAGGACATTGCCGGCGAGGCCTCGCATGCCCTTTGGCGTGATATCAGGGATTGCGCTCCCTTCGCCGACGGCAGTGAAAAGCCGGTCTGGCGCGTTTCGATGGCGCCGTCCCAGGCCCACCAGATGGTACTGACGCTGCGCATGCAGATCGGCGTCAGCGCCTTTTACGACTGGCAGGGTGGGCTGGTCTGGCTGCGCATGGAGGAGGGCGATCCCGAGGCCGCCCTGCTGCGCGGGCTGATCAGAAAACATGGCGGCGGCCACGCGACGCTGGTGCGCGCCGCGCCCGCGCATCGCGCCGCCGTGCCGGTGTTCGAGCCACAGGCGCCGCATCTGGCCGCCCTGTCGGCTAGGCTCAAGGCCGAGTTCGATCCCAAGGCCATCCTCAATCCCGGCCGCATGGCCCAGGGCTAACGCGATGCAGACCAATTTCTCCCTTGCCCAGCTCGCTGATCGGCATGTCGCGGAATCGGAGAAGATCCTGCGCAAATGCGTGCATTGCGGCTTCTGCACCGCCACTTGCCCGACCTATGTGACGCTCGGCAACGAACTCGATTCGCCGCGCGGGCGCATTTATCTCATCAAGGACATGCTGGAGAATGGCCGCCCGGCCGACAAGCAGATCGTCACCCATATCGACCGCTGCCTGTCCTGCCTGGCCTGCATGACCACCTGCCCGTCGGGCGTCAATTACATGCATCTGGTCGACCATGCCCGCGCCCATATCGAGGAAACTTACAAGCGGCCGCTGCTCGACCGGCTCACCCGCGCCATGCTGGCCTTCGTGCTGCCCTATCCCGCGCGCTTTCGCGCCGCGCTGAAATTGGCGAGACTGGGCAAGCCATTCATCGGCCTGTTCGAAAGGCTGCCGGCCCTGAGGCCGCTGGGCGCGATGCTGAAGCTGGCACCGGCCTCGATCCCGACGGTCTCGCCAATGGCCTCTTCCGGCATTCATGCCGGGCAGGGGACGAAGAGAGGCCGCGTCGCCATCCTCACCGGCTGCGCCCAATCGGTACTCGACCCCGCCATCAACGAGACGACGATTGCATTGCTGACCAGGCTTGGCGTCGAGGTCGTGGTGCCGCAGGGCGAAGCCTGCTGTGGCGCGCTGGTCCATCATATGGGCCGCGAGGCAGCAGCCCTTGCCTCGGCCCGGCAGAATGTCGATGCGTGGGCGCGTGCCATCGACCAGGGCGGGCTCGATGCCATCGTCATCACCGCGTCCGGCTGCGGCACAACGATCAAGGACTACGGCTTCATGCTGCGCCTCGATCCGGCCTATGCCGACAAGGCCGCGCGGGTCTCGGCGCTGGCCAGGGACATTACCGAATATCTCGCAAGCCTCGACCTGCCCGAGCCGGTGCGCAAACCCGGCACCGTCGTCGCCTATCACTCCGCCTGCTCGATGCAGCACGGTCAGAAGATCATCCGCCAGCCGAAGGAATTGCTGTCCAAGGCGGGCTTCGTCGTGCGCGAACCGCGCGAGGGGCATCTGTGCTGCGGCTCCGCCGGCACCTACAACATCCTGCAGCCGGAGATTTCCGCAAGGTTGCGTGACCGCAAGGTGAAGAACATCGAGGCGACCGACGCCGAAATCGTCGCCACAGGCAATATCGGCTGCATCACCCAGATCGCTTCGGCTGCAAAGCTGCCGGTGGTGCACACGATCAAGCTGCTCGACTGGGCCTATGGTGGTCCGAAGCCGGAGGGCGTCTCCGAAGGAAACCTGGTCGCCGCCGAGTAAGCAGCTATTCCGCTGCCAGCCGGTCCACCACGCCATACGTCGCCTGGTAGCGCGCGCGCTGGCGGCTGAGCGCGACCATTGTGTTGCGCAAGAGGATCGCCACAGTGATCGGGCCGACGCCGCCCGGCACCGGCGTGATCCAGGACGCGACTTCCTTCACGCTCTCGGTGTCGACGTCGCCGACGATGCGGCTCGTGCCGTCCGGGCCGATCTCGGAATTGATGCCGATGTCGATGACGGCCGCACCGGGCTTTACCATGTCGGCCTTGATCAGCCGCGGCTTGCCGACGGCGACGAACAGCGCATCGGCGCGGCGCGCATGTGCCGCCACCGAGCGCGTCATGTGATGGCACACCGTCACCGTTGCGCCTTCGCTCATCAGCAGGAAGGCAATCGGCTTGCCGACGATCTCGGAATGGCCGACGACGACGACTTCGAGCCCCTTGAGGTCGAGGCCGGTTTCCTTGAGCAGCTCGACCGAGGCCGCAGCCGTGCAAGGCGCGAGGTCGAGCTGATTGTAGACGATATTGCCGATCGACGCCGGATGCATGCCCTCGACGTCCTTCAGTGGATGCACCGCCGCTTGCAGCGTCTTGATCGGGATATGCGCCGGCACCGGCCGCTGGATGATGATGCCGGTGACACGCGGGTCGGCGTTCAGGCCGTGGATCGCCGCCTCGAGTTCGCCGGCGCTGATGTCGGCGGGGAACCGCCGCTCCTCGAAACCGATGCCGGCAAGCGCGGCCTTGGCGCGCTGGTTGCGCACATAGACATCGACGGCAGCGGTATCGCCGACGGTGATCGACACCAGCTTGGGCGGAAAACCTTCGGCGGTGGCGATGGCGGCATCCTCGCGCACGGATGCCATGATGCGCTGGGCGACCGGGCCGCCCCGGAGATAGCGGCTATCGTCTGGCGGAGACATGGCTGAACCTTTGCAGCGAGTTTGGCGCAGGGGAGTTTGGCCGTCCCTATAGCAGGGGAAATGCGGCAAGGCAGCGTGAAAGCGAACCGTCATCCCCCTGGCGCGACGTTCTGGCGCAGCCTGGCTCAGCTATAGCCGCAAAGAGAAAGGGCAGCGCGGCTTCCCGGGCTGCCCTTTCCTGACTGGCCGCATCCCCACACGGCCCGTCCCCCGTAAACTCTTCCCGATCCCTGAAGGTCTAGCCTTCTGAACCAGATGATTCGGTAGCCGACTATATCACGACCACGGTCGTTCCAACATTGACCCTCTCGTAAAGGTCAACCACGTCCTCGTTGCGCATGCGGATACAGCCGGAAGATACCGAGCCGCCGATGGTCCATGGCTGGTTGGTGCCGTGGATGCGGTATTCCGTCGTGCCGAGATAGAGCGCGCGGGCGCCTAGCGGATTCTCTTCGCCACCGGCCAGATAGGTCGGGAGGTAGCGGCCCTTGGCAGCCTCGCGCTTGATCATCTCCGCTGGCGGGCGCCAGTCCGGCCAGACGCGCTTGTTGGTGATCTTGTGCGTGCCAGACCATTCGAACCCAGGCTTGCCGGTGCCGACGCCATAGCGCCGCGCCTTGCCGTTCTTCTCGACCAGGAACAGGAAGTTCTGCGTCGTATCGATGACGATCGTGCCCGGCTTCTGCGGGCCGTCATAGGCGACTTCCTGCGGCAGATAGAGCGGATTGATCTGCGGCCGCATCACCACGCGCTTGGCCGGCGCCTGCACGGAAGCAGTGCGCACCCGATCGGGTCGCGCTGGCTGCGCATAGCGAAGGCGTGGCTGCTGCTGCACGAACTGGCGGCTCTGCCGCACGATGCCGGGCGCGCGGCCAAGCTGCAGCACCCAGGGCGCGGAAAGGTCGGGGCTCACCATCACCGGCGGCCTGTCGGCATAGCGGTCGTTGGCGGCAGACGAGGTGACGCCGGCGGCCAGAATGGCCACGGCGCCGAGCACGGAACGCAAAAAGATCTTCATCGGAACGCACCTTGATCGTCGAACGGACGGAGGCGGAACTTGCCCCCGGTTGCGCGATCCTTGGCGCGAAGCGGCAACCGAAACATGAATCGGAATGCGTAAAATGCCGCTTTGTCAGTAAACCTTTTGGTGTGGTTACCGCCGGGTTCAGGAATCTGGTAAAGCCGCGGTAAATGCAGCGCAAAAGCGCGTTAACGGATGGATTGGCCATGGCGCAAGACAACACCGGACTGCTTACCGGCTCCGACGGGATCACGCGCTGCTTCTGGCACGGCAATCTGCCGGACTATCTGCACTACCACGACCATGAATGGGGCCGGCCGGTCGCCGACGACCGCAGGCTGTTCGAAAAGATCTGCCTCGAAGGCTTTCAGTCCGGCCTGTCCTGGCTGACCATTCTGCGCAAGCGCGAGAATTTCCGCGAGGCCTTCGCCGGTTTCGACTTCGACAAGGTCGCTGCCTTCACCGACGAGGATGTCGAGCGCCTGGTCGCCAATGTCGGCATCATCCGCCACCGCGGCAAGATCGTCTCGACCATCAACAACGCCAAACGCGCGCGCGAAATGGTGGATGAATTCGGCTCGCTGGCCGCCTGGTTCTGGAAGTTCGAGCCGGGGCCGGAGGAGCGGCCGGAGATCGTCGACCTCGCCCACCTGAGGGCCAACCCGACGACAGCGGTCTCGATCAGGATTTCGAAGGAGTTGAAAAAGCGCGGCTGGAGCTTTGTCGGACCGACGACGGTCTATGCCTTCATGCAAGCGATGGGTCTGGTCAACGACCATATCGAGGGGTGTGTTTGCCGGGAGCAGGTGGAGAAGGAACGCAAGGCCTTTAAGAGGCCGAAGTAGGGCGCTGTCCCCCTACCTCCCCCTTGTGGGGAGGTCGCGCCGAAGGCGCGGGTGGGGGTATCTTGGCGCCGCACCCCCACCCCGACGCTACGCGTCGACCCTCCCCACAAGGGGGAGGGTAAGGAACTCACGTCCCGCTGGCGCCCGTCAGAAAAAGCCCGGCGACAATCGCCGCCAGTGCCGCAAAGGCCGGATAAATCACCAGCAATCCAGTCATCAGCGCCTCGCGCATGGTGGAACGCTTGCGCTCGTCGGCAGTGACCTCAAACGGACCGGGGCTCGCCGTCACCTGCGCACGGCTCTCGGCCGGCCGCAGCCGGACTTCATGCAAGCCGTCGTCTCTGATATTGAATTTGCGTGCCGCAGTCATGGCCCCAACCCTTTGTTTCGGCGCGCTTATCGGCTCTGATTGTGTCGGCACGATGCCGCGCCGATGGCGGAATTGTTTCCTTTTGGTGCGTTTTGTTTCGAAGGAGAAGGAAAGAGCGCAAACCCTTGCCGCACCAAGCCGCTTCGGTTAGGACACGCCGACTCCAAATAAGTCATCGATTACTTAGCGAAAAGACCCATCCCATGGCCGACAAATCGGAAAAGACGAAAGCACGGCTGCCGCGCGGCTTTGCCGACCGCAGTGCGGACGACATCCGTGCCGTCGAGAAGATGATGGCCACGATCCGTTCGGTCTATGAGCTCTACGGTTTCGAGCCGGCCGACCAGCCGCTGATCGAGTACACCGATGCGCTCGGCAAATTCCTGCCCGACCAGGACCGGCCGAACGAAGGCGTTTTCTCGTTCCAGGACGATGATGAGCAGTGGCTGTCGCTGCGCTATGATTTGACTGCGCCGACGGCGCGTTTCGTCGCCGAGAATTTTGAGAAGCTGCCGAAACCCTATCGCAGCTACCGCTCCGGCTGGGTGTTCCGCAACGAAAAGCCCGGCCCGGGCCGCTTCCGCCAGTTCATGCAGTTCGACGCCGACACGATCGGTACGCCGGGCGTCGCAGCCGACGCCGAGATGGCCATGATGATGGCCGACGTGATGGAAGCGCTTGGCATCAAGCGTGGCGACTACGTCATCCGGGTCAACAACCGCAAGGTGCTGGATGGCGTGCTGGAGGCGATCGGCCTTGGCGGTGACAACAATGCCGGCCGCCGGCTGACCGTGCTGCGCGCCATCGACAAGCTGGACAAGCTCGGGCCGGAAGGCGTGAAGCTTCTGCTTGGGCCGGGCCGATGGGATGGCGGCAAGGAAGGCGAGGGCGACTTCGCCAAGGGCGCTGGTTTGGACGACGGGCAAGCTGAAGCAGTCCTCCTCGCCACGGCAAGGAACGCACAGGTCGACCAGGTTTCCATAGTGAGCTCGAACCCGACTTACCAAGAAGGCGTCGGCGAGCTCGCGACGATTGAAGCCCTGGTCAGGGCGGCCGGATATGGCGAAGATCGCATCGCCATGGACCGCTCCGTCGTGCGCGGCCTCGAATACTACACCGGCCCGGTCTTCGAAGCCGAATTGCTCGCCGAAATCCCCAACGAAGACGGCCAGATCGTGCGCTTCGGTTCGGTCGGTGGTGGCGGCCGCTATGACGGGCTGGTCTCGCGCTTCCGTGGCGAGCCGGTGCCGGCGACCGGCTTTTCGATCGGCGTCTCCCGCCTGATGACGGCGCTGAAGAACCTCGGCGAGCTGGACACCACCGATGTCATCGCGCCGGTCGTCGTGCTGGTGATGGACAAGGATACGGAAAGCCTCGGTCGCTACCAGAAGATGGTGGCCGATCTGCGCGCGGCCGGCATCCGCTCCGAAATGTATCTCGGCGGCGCCGGCATGAAGGCGCAGCTGAAATACGCCGACCGCCGCGGTAGCCCGGTCGCGATCATCCAGGGCGGCGATGAGCGCGCCAAGGGCGAGTTGCAGATCAAGGATCTGATCGAAGGCGCGCGCATGTCCGCTGAAATCGCCGACAACGCTGAATGGCGGGCTGCCCGCCCGGCGCAGGTGACGGTGGCGGAGGGAGAGCTGGTCGCCGAGGTGAGGAAGATTTTGGCGGTGCAGGCCGCTGACCGTGCGAAGGGTGGCGCTTGAACGCCCCCCTCTGGCCTGCCGGCCATCTCCCCCTCAAGGGGGGAGATTGGATGTCGCGCATGGTTTCGCCAATCTCCGGCGTTGAAGAAGAGGCGCTGCGCTCCGAGCTGCCAATCTCCCCCCTTGAGGGGGAGATGGCCGGCAGGCCAGAGGGGGGTGCCTCGCGCCACGCATGACCTCCCGCTATCCCGCCATCGCATCCGAAATCACCAAGCTCTTCGCCACCCGCAACACCCATGCGGTTGAGGTCGCGGTGCTGCAGCCGGCCGACCCATTCCTCGATATGGCCGGCGAGGATCTGCGCCGCCGCATCTTTCTCACCGAAAGCGAGACCGGCAAGACGCTGTGTCTGCGGCCCGAATTCACCATCCCCGTCTGCCTCGACCACATCGCCTCGCAGGCCGGCACGCCGCGCCGCTATTCCTATCTCGGCGAAGTGTTCCGCCAGCGCCGCGAGGGCGGCAACGAGTTCTTTCAGGCCGGCATCGAGGATCTCGGCGACCGCGATACAGCCGAGGCCGATGCGCGTTCGCTGGCCGATGCGCACGCGCTGCTGCAGCTGGTGCTGCCGGCGCAACCTCTTGCGATCACGCTCGGCGACCAGACCATCTTCGAGGCGGTGCTGGCAGCACTCGGCTTGCCGCGCGGCTGGCGCATGCGGCTTGCGCGCGCCTTCGGCTCGGCGCCGATGCTGCAGGCAGCACTCGCCGATCTCGCCAACCCGCCGCGCAACGGTCAGCTTGACGGCGATGTCGCGGCCCTTGTGCTCGATGGCGATCTCGAAGCGCTTTCCGCCCACATCGCCGGCGGCATGGAAGGGGCCGGCCTGTCGGGCTCCGGCGGGCGCGCGCCGGCGGACATTGCCCGGCGGCTGATCGAAAAGGCCGAACTGCGCAGCGTGCGGTTGTCGAACGAAGCGTTTGCGGCGCTCAGGGATTTTCTCGCCATCGACGTGCCGCTCGACGGCGCGAGTGCTGCGCTCGAAAGTTTTGCGGCCTCTGCCGGGCTTTCGCTGGGCGCGGCGCTGGAAAAATTCGCCGCCCGCGCCAAAGCCATCGAGGCACATGGCCTGCCTGCAAAGACGATCCGCTACGACGCTGCCTTCGGCCGTCCGCTGGATTACTACACCGGCATCGTCTTCGAGATCGCAGCACTTGGTGGCGAGCGGCCGCTGGCCGGCGGCGGTCGCTACGACCGGCTGCTGACCCTGCTCGGCGCCAAGACGCCGATCCCCGGCGTCGGCTTCTCCGTCTGGCTCGACCGCATCGAAGCGCTGCGGGGAGAGCCGCAATGATCACGCTGGCGATCCCATCGAAAGGCCGGCTCAAGGAGCAGGCCTTGGAGGTACTGGCCAGGGCCGGGCTTGCCGTCAGCCTGCCCGGCGATGAGCGCCAGTACCGCGCCCGCATCGACGGCACTGAGGGCATCGAGGTGGCGTTCCTGTCGGCGTCCGAAATCGCCGGCGAGATTGGGCAAGGTTCGGTCGACCTCGGCATTACCGGCGAGGATCTGCTGCGCGAAAACCTCGCCGACTGGGAAGCGCGCGCCGAAATCGTCGCTCGCCTCGGCTTCGGCCATGCCGATGTCGTGGTCGCGGTGCCCGGCATCTGGCTCGACGTCGATACCATGGCCGATCTCGACGATGTCGCCGCCGATTTCCGCCAGCGCCACGGCAGGCGGCTGAGGATCGCAACCAAATACTGGCGGCTGACGCAACAATTCTTCTCGCAAAAGCACGGCATCCAGGTTTACCGCATCGTCGAAAGCCTCGGCGCTACCGAAGGCGCGCCGGCGGCAGGCCTTGCCGATGTCATCGTCGACATCACCACCACCGGCTCGACCCTACGCGCCAACCATCTCAAGGTGCTGGCCGATGGGGTTGTGCTGAAGTCGCAGGCCTGCCTCGTGGCTGCCAGGAAAGATCGTGCTGCTGCGGATGAGGCGCTAGTGCGGGAAATAGCCGCGAAGATGAGCGCGCTCCCTCCCCCTTGAGGGGAGGGTGGACAGCCGCCAAAGGCGGATGGACGGGTGGGGTCGCTCCGGCAGTGCTCGACGCGAGACGACCCAAGCCGGGTCGACCGTGAGCAAGGAAGTCGAGCACTTCGCCGAGGACCCCACCGCCTCGCTTCGCGAGGCACCCTCCCCGCGAGGGGGAGGGGAACCGCCTCTACTTTCCACCATCCCATCAGGCTGCTAGGCTCACTCATCGGGAGGAGACGGCGATGGCGATCAATCTCGACGAGCTCAAGAACGCCACCAATCTGCGCGGGCGCGGCAGGGCGTTCATCGCCCCGCTCGACGGCCGCGCGCATGTCTCCGGCGAGCGCACCCCGCCGCTGCTCGACAAGACGATCCCCCAGCTTTTCTCCGACACGGTCGGCAGATACGCCACGCAGGATGCTGCCGTCTTCGTCGGCCAGGACAAGCGCTTCACCTGGAGCGAATTGTCGGACACGGTCGATACGCTCGCCGCCGGCTTCCTGGCGCTCGGCCTCGAAAAAGGCGACCGTGTCGGCATCTGGTCGCCCAACCGCTGGGAATGGCTGGTCACCCAATTCGCCACCGCTCGCATCGGCCTGATCCTGGTCAACATCAACCCGGCCTACCGGCTGACCGAGCTCGAATATGCCCTCAACAAGGTCGGCTGCAAGGCGCTGGTCACCGCCGCCAGTTTCAAGACCTCCGACTATCTCGGCATGATCGAGACGCTGGCGCCGGAGCTCGCCAAGGCCACCCCCGGCAAGCTCAAGGCGCAGAAATTGCCGGCGCTGAAGATCGTCATCCGCATGGGCGATGACAACTCGCCCGGCATGTTCAATTTCGCCGACGTGCTGTCGATGGCCGGCCGTGACGAGCATGACAGCCTCGACCGCATCTCCGAAGGGCTGAAGCCGGGCGAAGCCATCAACATCCAGTTCACATCAGGCACGACGGGCGCGCCCAAGGGCGCGACGCTGACCCACACCAACATCGTCAACAATGGCAATTTCGTCACCGCTGCGATCAAGCTCACCGTCGACGACCGGCTCTGCATCCCGGTGCCGCTCTACCACTGCTTCGGCATGTCGATGGGCACGATGGGCTGCGTTACCAAGGGCGCGACCATGGTGTTTCCTGGCGAGGGTTTTGACGCCGGCGCGACGCTGAAGGCGGTGGCGCAGGAACGCTGCACCGGCCTCTACGGCGTGCCGACCATGTTCGTCGCCATGCTCGACCACGCCGACTTCACCAGCTTCGATCTCTCCAGCCTGCGCACCGGCATCATGGCGGGCTCGCCATGCCCGATCGAGGTGATGAAGAAGGTGGTGTCGCTGATGCATATGGAAGAGGTGACCATCGCCTACGGCATGACCGAGACCAGCCCGGTCTCGTTCCAGAGCAGCGTCGACGATCCGCTGGAAAAACGCGTCTCCACTGTCGGCCGCATCCATCCGCATGTCGAGGTCAAGGCCATCGACGCCGAGGGCGCCACCGTCGCCGTCGGCGCGCCGGGTGAGCTGTGCACCCGCGGCTATTCCGTCATGAAAGGCTACTGGGACGACGCGGAAAAAACCCGCGAGGCGATCGACGCCGACGGCTGGATGCACACCGGTGATCTCGCCACCATCGACGCCGAGGGCTATTGCAACATTGTCGGCCGGGTCAAGGACATGGTCATCCGCGGCGGCGAAAACGTCTATCCCAGAGAGGTCGAGGAATTCCTCTACCGCCATCCCAAGGTCAAGGAGGTGCAGGTGTTCGGCATTCCCGACGCCAAATATGGCGAGGAGCTGTGCGCCTGGATCGTGCTGAAGCCCAACCAGATCGCCACCGAGCAGGAGATCACGAATTTCTGCGCCGGCCAGATCGCCCACTACAAAATCCCCCGCTACATCCGCTTCCGCACCGAACTGCCGATGACGGTGACGGGCAAGCCGCAGAAGTTTTTGATGCGCGAGGCGATGATGGAGGAACTGGGGCTGGTGGTGCAGAAGACGGCTTGAGGGGCTGAGGCCGGTGATGGAGATTGCCGGCTTCGCAATGACATCGGGGTGCTCCATACAGGCCTGCCGCAAGGTTCGCAGAAACGCATGGGGGCTTGAATGACTGGTTTCGCACGATTGGTGACGTCCTATGCGATGCCATTGGCTGCCGTCGCGATGGCCGTTGCGGTCAGAGCCAGCGGGCTATCGGTGGACGAAGGTTCGCAGAGCGTCAGGGTCCTCGTCGGAGCGCTTTCGAGTGCGATCATGTTCATCACCATTTTCGTGGTGCTCGACCACGCCGAGGCGGTTGCCCACCGTGTGGGAGAGCCCTACGGCACATTGGTGCTGACTTTTGCCGTGACGGCTATCGAGGTGTCGATCATCGTTTCCATGATGCTGCATGGAGAGAACAACCCCACGCTTGCACGTGAGTCCGTCTTCTCGACGGTGATGATTGCCTCCACGGGCGTTGTCGGAATGTGTCTCACGTTTGGCGGCTGGCGTCACCGCAAGCAGGCAATTGTCCGGCAAGGGACCAGCGCATATCTGGCCGTTCTGGTCGCACTGACCGTCATGACGCTTATCCTGCCGACCTATACACGGACCACCGATCCCGGCACATTTTCAGCAGCTCAACTTGGTTTTGTGAGCGTACTTTCTGTGCTGCTCTATGCAAGTTTTGTGTTCGCGCAAACCGTCCGGCACCGGGACGACTTCATCGAAGGACTGGCACACGACGTTCCGGCGCGAACCGCCCCTCACAAAAGCGTCTCTTCCAGCGCTCTGCTCCTGGTCATCGGACTGATCGGAATTGTCATGCTCGCCGAGCAGGTCGCCGCAAGTGTGGAAGATGCGCTCGTTGCCTACCAGGTGGCCCAGGCTGACAGCATTGTGGGAGCAATGATCGCGGGTCTGGTTTTGATGCCGGAGGCCATTTCGGCGGTTCGCGCTTCACTCAACAACGAGCTGCAGCGCGGGCTGAATGTCGCAATGGGTTCGGCCTGCGCCACGATTGGTTTGACAATACCGGCGGTCGCAGCAGCCAGCCTGCTGACGGGGCGAGGGTTAACCCTGGGGCTGCCGGAGGCTGATGCAGTGCTTTTGGTTTTAGCGCTTTTCATATGCGGCGTAAGCTTTAGCAACGAAAGGACGACCTTCCTGACCGGAATCGTCCATGCCGTGGTATTTTTCGCGTATGTATTTCTGGTATTTATCCCTTGAGGCTTTGGTGCGATCTGGCGACCAGCCGTCAAGGCGGGTATTCTCGAACGCGCCTGATTTGAGTTTCTTTTCGGGGTTCCCAAGGCGCCATCCAAGACCCAAACGACTCACACCCCCAGCACCGCCGCATCCAACCCCCGAATGATCTTCGCCAGTTCCACGCATTCATCATGCCGCACCTTGTTGCGGCGCCAGGCGAGGCAGATCGTGCGTTGCGGCATTGGCTCCTGGAACGGCACGATCTTGAGGTCCGGCATGGCGCTGGCCGGCCTTGCCGCCATTTCGGGGATGAGCGTGACGCCGAGACCATGCGCCACCATCTGCAGCAGCGTCGTCAGGCTGGTGGCGCCGTAGCTTGCCATTGCTACGGGACGCACGCTGCCGCACAGGGCCAGCGCCTGTTCGCGCAGGCAGTGGCCTTCCTCCAAAAGCATCAACCGCTCCAGCGCCGGGCTTTCCGGCGGCACCGGTGGCGAGGCGAAGGCTGGATCTCCGGCTGGCACGGCGAGGAAGAAGCGGTCGGCGAACAGTTCCTCGGTGACCAGGCCCGGCTGCTCGAGCGGCAGCGCGGCGATGAAGGCGTCGAGCCGTCCGGTTGCCGTGTCCTCGACCAGTGATGCCGTCACTGCTTCGCGCAGTTCGAGCTGCAGGGACGGAAAATGCCGCTTCAGCTCCGGGAGCACATGCGGCAAAAGATACGGCGCCACGGTCGGGATGATGCCCAGCCGGAAGCGGCCTTCCATGGCCGGGCGGCCGCGCCGGGCCGTCGTCTCGACATCACTGATGTCGCGCAGGATGCGCTCGATGCGTGGCAGCAGCGCTTGCGCCTCTTCCGTCATCCGCACCGTCTTGCCGCCGCGCTCGAACAGCCGGCAGTTCAGCCTTTGCTCCATCTCGGCGATCTGCGCGGACAGCGCCGGCTGGCTGACGCCGGCGAGTTTTGCGGCGCGGCCGAAATGCAGCGTTTGCGCCAAAGCCTCGAAATATTGCATCTGCCGCACGGTCAAGCCAATCATAAGGAAAGCCTATCGCAACAAACAGGAAAGGCAATTTGTTTTTATCGAAGAGACGGCTTAGTCTGGAACCATTCCAGAGTGGCGCGGCTCCCGGCCGGCCCGGAAAAAACAACACATAAAATCAGCAATTCGGAGGCCAAGATGGACGCGATGACCGACGACAACAGCGCCGGCAAATGCCCGGTCGCGCATGGAACCTCCGCCAGGACCAACCGCGACTGGTGGCCGAACCAGCTCGACATCGGCGTTCTCCACCAGCAGTCGAGCCTTTCGGACCCGATGGGCGAAGCTTTCGACTACGCCGCGGAGTTCAAGACGCTCGACCTCGACGCGGTGATCGAGGATTTGCACAAGGTGATGACGGATTCGCAGGATTGGTGGCCGGCCGATTTCGGCCATTACGGGCCGCTGTTCATCCGCATGGCCTGGCACAGCGCCGGCACCTATCGCATCGGCGACGGCCGGGGTGGCGCCGGTGCGGGCCAGCAGCGTTTCGCGCCGCTGAACAGCTGGCCGGACAACGCCAATCTCGACAAGGCGCGCCGGCTTTTGTGGCCGGTCAAGCAGAAATACGGCCGCAAGATCTCCTGGGCCGACCTGTTGATTCTCACCGGCAACGTCGCGCTGGAATCGATGGGCTTCAAGACCTTTGGCTTTGCCGGTGGCCGCGCCGATGTCTGGGAGCCCGAGCAGGATGTCGACTGGGGTTCGGAAACCAAGTGGCTCGACGACCAGCGCTATTCCGGCGACCGTGAGTTGCACGGCCATCTCGGCGCGGTGCAGATGGGCCTGATCTACGTCAACCCGGAAGGGCCGAACGGCAAGCCGGATCCGCTGGCCTCGGCCCGCGACATCCGCGAGACCTTCGGACGCATGGCAATGAACGATGAGGAAACCGTGGCGCTGATCGCCGGCGGCCACACCTTCGGCAAGACCCATGGCGCCGGTGATGCAACACTGGTCGGCGCCGAGCCGGAAGGCGCGGGCATCGAGGCGCAGGGCCTCGGCTGGTCGAGCAAGCATGCCACCGGCATTGCCGGCGATGCGATCACGTCCGGCCTCGAAGTTACCTGGACGACGACGCCGACCAAGTGGAGCAACAACTTCTTCGACAATCTCTTCAACTTCGAATGGGAGCTGACCACGAGCCCGGCCGGGGCCCATCAGTGGACGCCGAAGGGCGGCTCTGGCGCGGTTACGGTGCCGGACGCGCACAATCCCTCGAAGCGTCATGCGCCGGCAATGCTGACCACCGACCTCGCGCTGCGGGCCGACCCGGCCTATGAGAAGATCTCGCGCCGCTTCCATGAGCATCCGGAGCAGTTCGCCGATGCCTTCGCCCGTGCCTGGTACAAGCTCACCCATCGCGACATGGGGCCGGTCGTGCGGTATCTCGGCCCGTTGGTGCCGAAGGAAGAGCTGATCTGGCAGGATCCGGTTCCGGCCGTCGACCATGAGCTGGTCAGCGACCAGGACATCGCATTGCTGAAGGCCAAGATCCTGGCTTCGGGCCTCAGCGTTTCGCAATTGGTCTCGACCGCCTGGGCCTCGGCCTCGACCTTCCGCAACTCCGACAAGCGCGGCGGCGCCAATGGCGCGCGCATTCGCCTGGCGCCGCAGAAGGACTGGGAGGTCAACCAGCCTGTCGAACTGGCTACCGTGCTGGCGAAGCTCGAAGCCATCCAGAACGAGTTCAACGCAAGCGGCAAGAAGGTCTCGCTGGCCGACCTCATCGTGCTCGGCGGCGTCGCCGCGGTCGAGAAAGCCGCAACGGATGGCGGCAATGCGGTGAAGGTTCCCTTCACGCCCGGCCGCACCGACGCCTCGCAGGCGCAGACCGACGTCCATTCCTTTGCGGCGCTCGAGCCGAAAATTGACGGCTTCCGCAACTATGTCAGGGGCAAACCGCCGATGTCGGTCGAAGCCATGCTGGTCGACCGGGCGCAACTGCTCAACCTGACGGCGCCGGAGATGACGGTGCTGGTTGGTGGCCTGCGCGTGCTCGGCGCCAACACCGGCGGCTCGAAGCATGGTGTGTTGACCGACAGGCCGGGCACGCTGACGAACGACTTCTTCGTCAACCTGCTCTCGATGAGCACCATCTGGGATCCGGCCTCCGACCCGGGCTCGCATGAGGTCTACGAAGCACGCGACCGCAAGACCAGGGCGGTCAGGTGGACCGCCACGCGCGCCGACCTGATCTTCGGCTCGCATGCGCAGCTGCGCGCGCTGGCCGAGGTCTACGGGTCGGCGGATGCCGGGCAGAAATTCGTCGGTGATTTCGTCAAGGCGTGGACCAAGGTGATGAACGCCGACCGTTTCGACATCGCCGCCTGATAGCAGTGCCTCCCAAGCAAAAAGGCGCGGGCCGAGGCCCGCGCCCTTCGTTTTCGCAGGCTTCGAAATCAGTCCTTTTCGAAGATGCGTGCCTTGGCGACGACGCCAGCGATTGCGCCGCCGATCAGCGGCGCAACGATGAACAGCCAGAGCTGGCTGAGGGCTGCGCCGCCGGTAAACAGCGACGGGCCGATCGAACGCGCCGGATTGAGCGAGGTGCCGGTCACCGGGATCATTGCGAAGTGCAGTCCGGCCAGTGTCAGGCCGATGACCAGGCCGGCGAACGCCGTCGAGTGCTTCTCGGCGGTGACGCCGAGGATGACGGTGACGAAGGTGAAGGTGCCGATCAGCTCCCACAGGAAGGCCGAACTCGTCCCCCATTTCGCCACGTCCCAGCCATTGGCGCCGAAACCGGTGGTGTGCCCGCCGGTCTGGCCGGAGACGATGATCCACAGGGCCAGCGAGGCCAGAATGGCGCCGATGATCTGCGCGATCCAGTAAGGAATGACATCCTTGGCCGGCAGCCGGCCGGCAAGGAAGACGCCGAGCGTGACGGCCGGGTTGAGATGTGCGCCTGAGATGGGACCCACCGCGTAAGCCGCCGCAATCAGGCCGATGCCGAACGCCAGGCCGATGGCTTCCTGGCCCAGCGGCAAGTCGGCGAGAAAGCCACCCGTCGCCACCGACGCCGTGCCGATAAACACCAATAGAAATGTCCCTAGAACTTCCGCAAGATACGTTTTCATTGCCCTCTCCTCGTATCGATCCGTCGGTCCGCTTTTCCGCGCCGCGAATCATGGCGCAAAGAGTATTCCCAACGCAAAAGCTTGGAAAGCAGAGCAATTGCGCCACAGATCGTGCTTACGGCGGCCAGTTACCAACATTAGAGACCTTGCATATATTTGAGATTTGTTATCGCCGGCGGGCGGACATTTGCCGGCGGGGAAAATCGTCGCCGCGAGCGGAAGGCCTCGTCGCCGCGAAATTCAAGCGGGGTTCAATCTCGACGCGAAACGCTCTAAGAGCAGGCCGAAAGATACTGTGCTCGATAGATGGAATGACGAATGCGACTGGGCGGACGGCTGGCGGCAGCCATTGAAGTGCTGGACGACATTGGCCGGCGCCACCGGCCGGTGGCCGATGCGCTGAAAGATTGGGGCCTGTCGCATCGCTTTGCGGGCGGCGGCGACCGCGCGGCGATCGGCAACATCGTCTACGACGCGCTGCGCCACAAACGTTCCGCCGGCTGGCTTTTGGGTGAAGACACGCCCCGCGCCATCGGCTTCGGCGCGCTGCTCATCGAATGGGGCCAGACGCCGCAATCGCTTAACGATGCGCTCCAGGGTGACAAGTTCGCGCCGCCGCTGCTCAGCGCCGCCGAGTTGCAGGCGCTGGCCGAGCGCCGGCCTGAAGGCGCGCCGGAGGCGGTGCGAGCGGACGTACCCGACTGGTGCGCGCCGTTGTTCGAACGAGCCTTTGGCGCAGGCTGGGTCGCGGAAGGTGCTGCCTTGGCGACCCGCCCGCCGCTCGACATCAGGGTCAACACGCTGCAATCCGACCGCGCCAAAGTGCTGGCTGAACTCGCCGACACCGGCGCCAAACCGGCTGCTATCGCGCCGCAAGGCATTCGCATCCCGCCCATCGACGGCGACGGCAGGCACCCGAACGTACAGGCCGAGCCGGCCTTCCAGAAAGGCTGGTTCGAGGTCCAGGACGAGGGTTCGCAGATCGTTGCCGCCCTTGCCGGCGCGCAGGCCGGCATGCAGGTGCTCGACTTCTGCGCCGGCGCCGGCGGCAAGACGCTGGCGCTGTCTGCGGCGATGGCCAACAAAGGCCAGGTCTTCGCCCATGATGCCGAAAAGGCGCGACTGGCGCCGATCTTCGACCGCATCCGCCGTTCGGAAAACCGCAACGTGCAGGTCGTCACCAAGCCGGCTGAACTCAGCCCCCTCGTGGGCCATATGGACATTGTGCTGGTCGATGCGCCCTGCACCGGCAGCGGCACCTGGCGGCGCCGTCCCGACGCCAAATGGCGGCTGACGCAAAGACAGCTCGATGCCCGCAAGGGCGAGCAGTCGGCGATCCTCGATGCGGCGAAGGCCTATGTCAAACCGGGCGGCCTGCTGGTCTACATCACCTGTTCGGTGTTCGACGAGGAGAATGGCGAGCAGGTCGCCGCCTTTCGCGAACGGCACAAGGGCTTCGTTCCGGTCGATCATCGCGCGCTTTGGGATGCCAGCTTCCCCGGTCACGCAGCGGCCGCCCGGATCGGCAAGACAAGCGATATCTCGCTGTCGCCGGCTCTGAGCGGCACCGACGGCTTCTATTTCTGTGCGCTGCGTCGGGCGAATTGACGCTGCGATTGACAGGCTGACATAGCGCTCCAGTTGCAGATGCGCGGCGTCGGCCGCCAGACGGGGTAGAATTCTTGCAAAGATATGTGTCGCTTCTGCTTTTCCTCCTTCTGGTGCTCGGCGGCGGCCTGTTGATCGGCTATGCGACGCTGCCGGGTGAATGGTATGCCTCGCTCGCCAAGCCGCCCTTCAACCCGCCCAACTGGGTCTTCGCGCCGGCCTGGACGCTCCTCTATGTGCTGATCGCCGTGGCCGGCTGGCGGACATGGGAGCGGGAACGAGCAGGCGCCGCGATGAAGATCTGGGCCCTCCAGCTTGTTCTGAACTTCGCCTGGTCGCCGACTTTCTTCGGCGCCAAACTGGTGGCGCCGGCACTGGTCGTGATCCTGGCTCTTCTCGCCAGCATTGCGCTGTTCATAGCCACGGTGTGGAACCGCGACCGGGTTTCCGGCTGGCTGTTTGCGCCCTATGCCCTATGGGTGGCCTTCGCCACCTTGCTCAATGCGTCGCTGCTCCTGTTGAACTGAGTGCTTTGCTGCAGTGCAGCAAAAGCATTTGCGTGGCGTTCAGGCGTCTGCGATAAGCTTTGCAGATAAATCAGGGCGATGGCCATGGCAGCAAAGATCGTACCCGCACCCGATTATGAGGACCGCGTCAGGGCGTCGTTCGCCCGCCAGCAGGCGATGGCGACCATTGGCGCCGAGCTGACCCTTGTGACGCCGGGCATCATCGAGATCGAAATGCCCTATTCCCAGGCACTGACCCAGCAGCACGGTTTCCTCCATGCCGGGGTGATTTCGACGGCGCTGGACTCGGCCTGCGGCTATGCCGCGTTCTCGCTGATGCCGGAAAATTCCGGCGTGCTGACCATCGAATTCAAGGTCAACCTCCTGGCGCCCGGCCGGGGCGAACGCTTCCTGTTCCGCGGCTCGGTGACCAAACCCGGCCGCACCATCATTGTCGCCGATGGCCAGGCGTACGCCTTTGCCGCCGATGGCGAGGCCAAGCTGATCGCGACCATGACCGGCACGATGATGACGGTGGTTGGCCGTGACGGGATAGCGGGATGAGGAGTGGTCCGTGTAACCGACGAAAAGCCCCCAAATTGGCTTTTCGAGCGACCCGGAGCCATAGCGAAGGGCCGGCAGCCGACGAGAGCACCGCCCTTTTTGTTCCGCAGCCGAGGGAGTCGAATTCATGACCGGCAAAGTGTCGCGAATTGGCGGCAAGGACGTACTTTTCGTCATGGCGGCGCAGGCCGAGTACGGTCCGCATCTGCAAAAACTGTTCACGCCGCTGATGACGGGCGTCGGCCCGGTAGAGGCAGGTGTGCGGCTCGGCGCCGAACTGTCATGGCTGAAATCCGAGAAGGCGTTGCCCGATCTCGTCGTCTCGCTCGGCTCCGCCGGCAGCCGCACGCTTGAACAGACGCAAATCTACCAGGCGGTCTCGGTCAGCTATCGCGACATCGACGCTTCGCCGCTGGGCTTCGAGAAAGGGGTTACGCCGTTTCTCGACCTGCCGGTGACAGTGCCGCTGCCGTTCAGGATACCGGGCATTAAAGAAGCCAGCCTGTCGACCGGCGGCGCCATCATCACCGGTGCCGCCTATGACGCCATCGCCGCCGACATGGTCGACATGGAAACCTTCGCCTGCCTGCGCGCCTGCCAGTTGTTCGATGTCCCGCTTATCGGCCTGCGCGGCATTTCAGACGGTGCAGCCGATCTGCGCCACGTTGGAGACTGGACCGAATATCTGCATGTCATCGACGAGAAGCTGGCGGATGCAGTCGTGCGCCTCGAACAGGCCATCGGCTCCGGCACGCTACACAAGGAGCAGCCTGGGCAAGAGCCGGCAGCGCTCTGAAAGTCGGGCTACGCACCCCATTGCGCCGACTCGTTTCTTTCTCTAAAGGCTCGCCATGACGACAGCCAATCATCCCGATACAGTCCTGATTGTCGATTTCGGCAGTCAGTTTACGCAGCTCATCGCCCGCCGCATCCGCGAGGCCGGCGTGTTTTCCGAGATCGTGCCGTTTCAATCGGCCGAAGCTGCCTTCAAGCGTATCAATCCAAAAGCCGTGATCCTGTCGGGCGGTCCCGCCTCGACATCAGACATCGGCAGCCCGCGCGCTCCGCAGATCGTCTTCGATGCCGGCGTGCCGGTGCTCGGTATCTGCTACGGCCAGATGGCCATGTGCGTGCAGATGGGCGGCGTCGCCGAAAGCTCTAACCATCGCGAATTCGGCCGCGCCTTCGTCGAGATCGAAAAGGACAGCCCGCTGTTCGAAGGCCTGTGGGCGCCCGGCCAGCGTCACCAGGTGTGGATGAGCCATGGCGACCGCGTCATCTCGCTGCCCAAGGGGTTCGAAGTCTTCGGCAAGTCGGAAGGCTCGCCCTTCGCCATCTTCGGCAATGTCGCGCGCAAGATGTACGGCATCATGTTCCATCCGGAGGTGGTGCATACGCCGGATGGCGCCAGGCTGCTCCGGAACTTCGTCCACAACATCGCCGGCATCGAAGGCGACTGGACGATGCGCGCCTATCGCGAGCATGCGGTCGAAACCATTCGCAAGCAGGTCGGCAAGGGCAAGGTCATCTGCGCGCTGTCGGGTGGCGTGGATTCCTCGGTCGCCGCACTTTTGATCCACGAAGCGGTCGGCGACCAGCTGACCTGCATCCTCGTCGACCATGGCCTTATGCGCAAGGACGAGGCGGCCGGCGTGGTGGCGATGTTCCGCCAGCACTACAATCTGCCGCTGATCCTGGTCGACGCGTCGGAAAAATTCATCTCGGCGCTGGAAGGCGAGTCCGACCCCGAGAAGAAGCGCAAGACCATCGGCCGGCTGTTCATCGAAGTGTTCGAGGAAGAGGCCAAGAAACTCGGCGGCGCCGATTTCCTGGCGCAAGGCACGCTCTATCCCGACGTCATCGAGAGCGTCTCCTTCACCGGCGGCCCGTCGGTGACCATCAAGTCGCACCACAATGTCGGCGGCCTGCCGGCGCGCATGAACATGCAGCTGGTCGAGCCGCTGCGCGAACTGTTCAAGGACGAGGTGAGGGCACTGGGCAAGGAACTCGGCCTGCCCGAAAGTTTTATTGGCCGCCATCCGTTCCCCGGACCAGGCCTTGCCATCCGCTGCCCCGGCGGTATCACCCGCGAAAAGCTCGAAATCCTGCGCGAGGCCGACGCCATCTATCTCGACGAGATCCGCAAGGCCGGCCTCTACGACGCCATCTGGCAGGCTTTCGCCGTGCTGCTTCCGGTGCAGACCGTCGGTGTGATGGGCGACGGCCGCACCTACGAATTCGTCTGCGCCCTGCGCGCCGTGACGTCCGTCGACGGCATGACCGCCGACTTCTACCACTACGACATGGCTTTCCTCGGCGCGGCGGCCACCCGCATCATCAACGAAGTCCGCGGCATCAACCGCGTCGTCTACGACGTGACGTCAAAGCCGCCAGGCACCATCGAGTGGGAGTGATTCAGGCCCACTCAAACGCCGCCGAAAACACGCCATTGTACGCCACAACCATTTGATAACACGTATAAATCCATTCGGAGACAATCAGCGACAATCGGTGCGGAGATTGGATTTGACGGACCGGCTGACGGACCTTCCGCAAATTGCTAGCTCAGATTTTTCGAAGTACCGTCAGATCCAATGAGGCTCTAACGGTGTTTTTTGATGCCTTAAGGCACTGGAGATAAAACGAATGTTCTGCCGAAGAGCCTCGAAATTGTACTGACGGTACTTTTCAGGAGGTACCGGGGAATGCTGACGGACGTCGCCCTTAAAGCCCTGAACCAAAAGAGAAATCTACAAGATTGCGGACCGTGACGGCATGTATGTTCGCGTCATGCCTAGTGGCGCGATCTCCTTTCGGCTGGATTACAGGCTCAACGGAGGCCGCGAGACGGTCTATCTTGGCAGGTATGGACGGGACGGAATCTCGCTTGCCTCAGCCGGGAGAAGTGTCTCGACGCGAAGCGCGCTATTGGCGAGTGACGGTCGCCGGCGATAGAAAAGCAGCGCGACAAGCGCCGAGTTGTCACCCCGGTCTCCGGCCGACTTCAGCGCCGAAATGGCTACCAAACCAAAGCGATGCCCGGGCCTTCAAGGCCTCTTCTTATTCCGGCCAAGCCGGCCCGGAGCGCCGCATTCACTCACATCCCTTGAACCTGAGTGCAGAGTTGCCGCATCGAAGCCATTTGAGCAGCCGAGTTCGCGCCCGAACCCGTGCTGGTGCTGGCGGTCGTATCGCCAGCTGTATTCGAGGATCCCGACGTGCCGGTGGTTGTACCCGAACCAGTGCTGTTGCTGGCCGTGGTGTTACTGCCGGTCGAACCAGAGCTGCCTGAAGTGCCGGTGGCTGTGCCAGAGCCGGTGCCGATACTCGCCGTTGTATCACTGCCGGTCGAAGCCGAGCTACCTGACGTGCCGGTCATTGTGCCAGAGCCAGTGCCGTTACTGGCCGTCATCCTCGAGCAGTCGGAGCGAACCTGTGCCTGCTGTTCAGAGCTCAGGGACGACCAGTTCTTGCGGATCTCATCCTGCGACAGAAGTCTTCCCGAATTGGCGTCGCTGAAGAATGAGCCGGAGAGCTTGCTGTCCCAGCCGCTCGGGATACCGCTTTGGCCGGAGCCGGACGTAGAGCTCATACTGGACCCGGCCGATGAGCCGGACGTTCCGTTCGTGCCGCTGGATGTTCCCGACGACTGCGCCAAGGCCGCGGTGGCGAGACAGAGAGAGATCGCTGTAGCTGTCAAAATCTTACGTTTCATGTGAGTCTCCTTTGGGGTTCGACGCCGTTGCGGCGTCGAATCCTAATCCCGAGGAAAGGCACTTGTTCCTGTAAAGAGTGGAATTCGATGTCATGATCCTTGTGCACCAGCCTTGGCCTCGAATGCGATGCCGGAGCGCTTCAACGACGACTGACGCCTCAGGCGAGAGCTGTCCGCTACTGGGTGTTAGAGGCGATATGCGGAACGCTTCCCGAATAGTTGGGTGCCACCATCGGGTAATTGCGAGGCAGGTTCCATTTGGTTCGGTAATCGTCCGGATTCATGCCCAGTCGGCCAAGGTGCGAACTGCGTCGGGTCTCGGTTAGAGACAGGAGGGTGGCCTTTGCCGCGGCGTATAGCTCGACATGCGGAGCTCGTCTCGACCGCGCACACTCAATATGTTTTACGATGACGCCCCCAGATGTCATATGAGCGAATGCCTTTCCGGCGAAATAAATTGCTCCCAGCAGGTCGACGCTCAGCACCTTCAGCCAGCCCGCTCTAGTGAATGCCTCAATGGTTAAAGATTATCAGGCCGGCGCGTTGTTGACGATTATTACCAACCTGCCGAACGCGTGAGCGCAAGTCGACAGCACCGTGATAGCGGCCTCCCCGGCGCGCCCCTTGTCGAACCGATGCGCGCCTTCTCGACCTTGCCTCCACCCACGTCGGCTCACCCGTGCACCTTCGGTGCCCAACCGCATGGCGATGGCCAGTCCAATGCCGCTTGCAGCACCGGTTACAATGCAGTCTTGTTATCCAGGCGCATCGGGTTCGACCTCTTTCTGGGGAGCAGCAAGTGGTTCAGTCCAGCCTTCAGCGACCCGATCCACGCTCAGCAGGCTGCGCGCATAATCCTGTTGCGCGCGAACAATGGCATCGTCTTGCTGTGAGGGAAGAAAGACCGGCAAAGCAAGGCAGACACTTTGTGTGGCCAACAGCTTGTTCCAGTTCGCGATCAGCGCCTTGAAAGCGCGCCCCACCGCCCTCGGATTTCGGTCGAGGTCATAGAGGCCGAGCGGATTGATCCGTCCGTTGTTCTCCCGAAGCGCACTGTCCCAGTCCACCTGATCCGTCAGCGAGTACCAGGTGAAGCCTACGATGGGGATGCCATCGTTGCGGATCCGCAGCACGTTGGCCCACTCTTTCCACAGCCAATAGACGGCCTCGTCTCCATTGGGGCCTTCGCTGATGTTGGTCTCCGTATGCATTACGGGAAGCCGGTAGCGGTTGAAGTACTGCCGCGTGATCTCGTCATAGCCAAACACCTCGCCGGACCCGGACGTCGTTCCGTCTGCCCAAACCCGATGTTCGTTGGTCTGGTAATAGTCGGTGCCCATCACGCAATGCCTGCGCAGATGGCTTTCCAGGAAGAAACTGTATTCTTCGGCCGTCATCCCGTTTTCGAGAAGATAGCGATAGGTGTGCGCGTCGACGTCATGACCGTAGTTGAGGTCAAGCGACAGGAAACGCTCGCTGTTGAACCGTTCCGCTCTGCCGACCGCCTCGGGAGAATCGGCGTGGAAGTATTCCGAGGATTCGCTCTGAATGAAGATGGCGTCCGGCCGCACCTCGAGAATCGCCCGCATGGCAAGCACGTTCGCCTTCACGATGTGCTTGAGGGCGGTGACGAAAGCAGTGTCGCTGCTCAGTTGTTCGTTCCACCATCCCCAGCGGGCCGAAAAGGTGGCGCAGATGAACATCTCATTTATTGGGGTGAAGAGCTGGATCCACGGATAGCGCATCGCGAAATCCCTGGCGTAGTGCTCGAATAGTGTCGGAAAGTCCGGGTTCTGGAAGTTGCCAATCCAGTCCGGCACGCCAAAATGGCAAAGGTCGACGATCGGAAGAATGTCTTTCGCCTTCAGGTCCGCGAAGGTCTCATCGGCGAATGCCCAATCATAACGTCCGTCACCCAGCCATGTTTTGTGGATGGGAGGTCCGTAGCGGAGGAAATGCACCCCGAGATCCTGGACCAGTTCGAAGTCGGTGCGCCATCGTTCGTAGAAGCGGCATTTTTCCATTTCGTCGACGCGCTCCCGGCCTTGTCGAATGGTGGGGGTGCTGTTCTCGATGCCGGTGGCAAACATGAACGTGAACATTGATGGTCCTTAGCCAAGGCGGAGATGCCCGCGCTTGGTCAAACGTTCAGTGCTCGACGCAGTTCCTGCAAGACTGCTTGTCAAGTTCGGTGGGCGCCTGACAACCACGTGCCTGCAAGTGCTATTCACAGTCGGTTGACCGTTCGTTGCGAAAGGCAACGGCACATGGCGGAAAAGCCTTCGAACCGGCTTTTTGCCAAAGCCGGAGAATGGCTGGTCGAGAAGGTTCAGCGGCGATTTCTCCAGCCTCACCCGGCCATTCGGAAAGATGGCGCTACGCTCGTGATTGTGAGCAGGGGCCACCCAGGCATAGGCGGGTCGAGATTGGCGGAATTCTATCCCACGGTTCAAGCGAGCAGCTTGCGCCGAATATGATCGGACTATGCTGGACGGAGAGGTCGGCTTCGGGCCAGCCCAGTTGGCGTCAAACGGGTCTTTGCGAGTTAAGGCGGTATGGTAGTTATCCACGTTTGCAAACTGCAAACGGACGTTCCGCTGCCGGCCCCATTTGAGCCATTCACTGGGACGCAGACCCGCGGTACATCACCGATATTCTCGAAGCCAATAGTTGGTCTCGTTCATCGTCCCATGGTTCGACAGACCCATACGAGAGAATACGAGAGATATGGACCGGCGAACCATCCGCTGTATTGATCTCCTGTAGAAAACAGTGCCCCTCAGAGACTAGCATGATCGTTATTTGTCAATGCGCTGCGAAGCTGTTCGCCCAATTGATTCAAGAAGCTGATCCAGCCACTCCCTGACCGCATTTATCTTCTGCCGAACGGCAGCACCGCGCCTGAATCCTGCCTCCGGATCAATGTTCGCGTGCGCAAAAACGGCCGCTCGCGAACATACATTGACAGGTCCAGTTCCGAATAATAAGTTCGCTCATAGAACGAATTAACGGGAGTTCAATGTGACTGACCTGCCGCGCATATCCCGTCAGTTCTCACAGCGCTCCGTGATGGAAGCGATCGTCCAGGGCGGGCCGATCTCCCGCGCCTCGATCGCCAAGCTGACGGGCCTGTCGAAGCAGACCATCTCCGAAATCATGCGCGGGCTCGAGCAGGAGGGCTGGGTCCAGGAAACCGGCCGCACCAGCGGCCATGTCGGGCGCACCGCCGTCACCTACGAACTGGTCCACGACGCAGCCTATATCATCGCCGTCGACCTTGGCGGCACCAAGGTGCGGGTCGCGCTGACGGACCTTGCCTGCCAGATCTTTGCCGAAGCCGCCACACCGACCGACCCGCGCGGCGGCCAGTTCGTCGTCGATCAGATTGCAGCGCTGGCCTTCGATGCCGCGGCCAGACAGCACGTCGCGCGCAAGAAGATACGCCTGGCCGTCATCGGCGCGCCTGGCGCTCCTGACCCGGCCACCGGCCGCATTTTAATGGCGCCGAACATTGCCGGCTTCGACACAATGAATGTGCTGGATGCCTTCGAAGAAGCGCTCGGCGTCGCGGTGATGATCGAGAACGACGTCAATCTCGCGGTGCTTGGCGAGAACTGGCTCGGCCAAGGCCAGGGCATCGACAATCTCGCCTACATCGCGCTCGGCACCGGCATCGGCAGCGGGCTGATGCTGGGCGGCCATCTGGTGCGGGGTGCTGGGCACGCCGCCGGCGAGATCGGTTTCATGCCGATCGGGGCCGATCCCTTCACCGAGGAATCACTGCGCACCGGCGCATTCGAACGCGCGGTGGCCACCCACGCCATGACCGATCGCTACCACGCTCTCACCGGCAGGCAGGTCTCGGTGCCGGCAATATTCGAGAATGCCGCGCTTGGCGACAAGGACGCGCTCACCGTGCTCGACGAAACTGCCCGCCATCTGGCGCAAGGCGTTGCGGCAATCGCGGCAATCGCCAATCCAGAAAAGTTTATCCTCGGCGGCTCGATTGGGTTGCGGCCCGAAATCCTGTCCAGGGTGCAGGCGCTTCTGCCGCTATGCTTCCCCTATCCGGTCAGGGTCGAGGCGAGCGAACTCGGCGCACGCGCAGCCCTCATTGGCGCGGCGGCAATCGGCCTTGGCCAGTTGCACAACACGCTGTTCGGCGTCGACGCGCCTGATGGCCGGATTTCGCTGCCGCCTGCCCAGGCCGCCGCCCTGAAGGAGGCCGCGATATGACTCACGATATTACCGCCCGCCTGCAGGCAGCGCTCGACCGCGACGACGCACTAACGCTGTTTCGCCGCGCCATCGGCCGAGAGAGCATCACCGGCAACGAAGCCAACTTCGTCGACTTCCTAGAAGCCAGGATGCGCGACCTTGACCTCAGCGGCCTGACCAGGACGGAATTTCTTCCCGGGCGGCCCAACATCTGGGGCGAGCGCAAGGGGGCCGACCAGGGAAAGCGCCTGCTGTTCATGGGCCATACCGACACCGTCCATGTCGACGGCTGGCGCGAGCATTGGGCAGGCACCGAGCGTGAGGATCCGTTCGCCGCCCCGATCATTGATGGTGCTGTCTGGGGCCGCGGCTCAGGCGACCTCAAGGCCGGCATCACTGCTTCGCTGGCGGCACTCGCGCTACTCGACAAGGCAGGCGTTCGCCTCAAGGGCGACGTCGCCTTCGCTTTCATCGGCGACGAGGAGAGCGGCCAGCCCGGCACCGGCATTTCCGCCGGGATCAAGCACTTCGTCGGACGCATCGAGACCGGCGAGGTCACAGCACCCGATTTCAGCGTCTATGTCGAGCCGACCCGCCTGGCCGTTTATGCGGCGCAGATCGGCTTCTTCATCACCGATATCTCGATTACCGGCAAATCCGCCTATTTCGGTGTGCCAGAACTCGGCAAGGATGCGCTCCGTGCAAGCCATGCCGCGATGACGGCGCTTTGGAAGCATTCGGATGAGGTCGCCGCGCGCGCCGAGCACAAACTGGTCGGGCGCGGCTTCCTGCTTATCACCGGGCTTGCCGGCGGCGGCTACATTGCCGTTCCCGAGCGCTGCACGCTCTCGCTGATCCGTAAGCTGTTGCCTGGCGAAGACCTCGACACCGCCGCCGCCGAGATCGAGGCTGCCGTGCGCGGCGCGATCACCGATCCGGATATTTCGGTAGAGTTCGCCTACCCCGCCGGCCGCGACCACAGGCTGGGCGGCACCGCTGCCGAGATCGGCGAAACGCGGGCAGAAGTCGCCATGCTGTCCGACGCGATGGCTGGCGCAATGAGCGGACGCGGCGTCATCGAGGGCGCACCGTTCTGGTCGGAGTCCCCCTTCATCATCAATCAGCTCGGTATTCCTGCCGTCTATTGCGCGCCCGGCGACATCAGGAATTGCCACACATTCGAGGAGCACGTGGATGTCGAGGAATATTTCGCCGGCATAGTCGGCTTCGCCGCCTTCATGGCCCGCTATTGCGGCGTGGCCGACTGAACCACCAACGAAGCAAAATGGGAGAACTGACATGCCGATGAAGACACTGATCGCCGCCGCCTTTGCCGGCGGATTGATGCTTGCCGCCAACCCAGCTTTCGCACAGACGGTCGGCCCGCAGGGCGAGAGCGCCACGCCGAGCGCCGACGTGATCCTAAGCGATGCCGACATCGCCGCGCTCAAGGACAAGGGCTACAAGGCTGCGTTGCTCTGGCACACCTCGTCCGATTTCACCAATGCGGTAACCGCCGGCGCCACCGACGAATTCGCCCGCGCCGGCATCACCATTGCGGTCAAAACGGATGCCCAGTTCGACTCCGCCCGCCAGCGCAGCGACATCGAGACGGCGTTGGCCGCCAAGCCCAACGTCATCTTGGCGCTGCCGCTCGACCCGGTCACCTCGGCAGAAGCCTTCCGCCAGGCGGTCAAGGACGGCACCAAGTTGGTGTTCCTGTCCAACTTGCCCAAGGGCTACAAGCAGGGCACCGATTACGCTTCGATCGTGACTGACGATCTATTCCAGATGGGCAAGCAGGCTGCGGACGCGATGGCCAAGGCGATTGGCGGCAAGGGCAAGGTCGGCTACATTTTCCACGACGCTGCCTACTACGTCACCAACCAGCGCGACCAAGCCTTCAAGACCACCATCGAGAAGGTGTATCCCGACATCAAGATCGTCGCCGAACAGGGCATATCCGACCCGGCCCGCGCCGAGGAACTGGCCAACGCGATGCTTTTGCAGCATCCCGATCTCGACGGCATCTACGTGACCTGGGCCGAGCCGGCCGACGGCGTGCTGTCGGCGCTACGCGGCGCCGGCAACGCCAGGACCAAGATCGTCACGCTCGACCTCGCCGAGCCGGTCGCGCTCGACATGGTCAAGGGCGGCAATGTCGCAGCCCTCGTCGCCGACAAGGCCTATGAACTCGGCCGCGCCATGGCTGCTTCCGGCATGAAGTCGCTGCTTGGCCAGCCGACACCGGCCTTCGTCGTCGCCCCGGCCCTGACCGTCACCAAGGAGAATGTCGCGCAGGGCTGGAAGGACTCGCTCAACCGCGACGCGCCGCAGCCGGTGCTCGACGCGGCCAAGTAAGGCTCTCGCTCGGGCGCGGCCCGCCGCACCGGAGCTTTTCTTCGACACAACAAAAAGGGAACCGGGATATGCGCAAAGCATCTGTAATCATAACGACAGTGGCGAGCCTGCTAGCCATGCACGCCTTCGCCGCTGAAGGCGTCACCACAGGACCGAATGGTGAAAAGCCGGTGCCGGCGAGCAGTCTTACGCTGACGCCAGCCGAAGAGCAGCAGATCAAGGACGGCAAGTTCACCGCCGCCCTCGTCTGGCACGAGATGAGCGAATACACCAACGCCGTCAACGCCGGCGCCCATGACGAATTCAAGCGCCTCGGCATCGAGGTGGTGGCGCAGACCGATGCCGGTTTCGACGCCGCGCGACAGAAGGCCGATATCGAGACGGTGATGGCCAAAAAGCCGTCGATCATCCTGTCGCTTCCCGTCGATCCGGCGACCGCAGCTTCGGTCTACGATCCGGCACGCCAGGCCGGCGTCAAGCTCGGCTTCGTCGACAATTCCCCGGCCGGCTACAAGCAGGGCAGGGACTATGTCACCATCGTCTCCGACGATCTCTTTCAGATGGGCAACAAGGCCGGCATCGCCATGGCCGAGGCGCTCGGCAAGAAAGGCAAGGTCGGCTACATCTTCCACGATGCCGACTTCTACGTCACCAACCAGCGCGACCAGGCCTTCAAGAAGACCATCGAGCAGGACTATCCCGATATGAAGATCGAGGCCGAGGCCGGCATGGCCGACCCGGCGCGCAGCGAAGACATCGCCCAGGCGATGATCACCCAGCATCCGGACCTGGACGGCATCTATGTCACCTGGGCCGAACCGGCGCTGAGCGTGCTTTCGGCCTTGCGCGGTGCCGGCAACACACACACCAAGATTGTCACGCTCGACCTCAACGAGCCTGCCGCGCTCGACATGGTCAAGGGCGGCAACATCGCGGCCCTCGTCGCCGACGAGGCCTACAGCATTGGCGTGACGCTGGCGCGCGCCTCGGCAGGTTCGCTGGTCGGCAAGAAGGCCGAACCATTCTATGCCGTAGATTCCATCGCCGTCACCAAGGACACGGTGAAGGACGGTTGGAGGAAGTCCCTCAACAGGGACGTACCGGCGGCCATCGCGGACGCGGTGAAATAGGCTCGAGGCGAAGCGCTCACCACCGGAGGGATAAAATGTCCAGTGCCAACACCAGCGCCGGTAGCAGCTTCGCAAGCCGCTTCAATCTGCAGCAATATGTCGTCTACCTCGGTTTCCTGGCGATCTTTCTGTTCTTCGCCATTGTGCTGAGGGACAGCGGCTTCCTCACCGTCCGGAACTTATCGAACATCGTGTTGCAGACGACGCCGGTGACGATCATGGCCATCGGCCTGGTCTTCGTCATGTCGGCCGGCGAAATAGATTTGTCGATCGGCTCGATCGTGGCGGTGGCGGCCCTTGCAGCCGCCGTCACCATCAACGCGTACGGCATGCCGGCAGGGATAGTCGCCGGCCTCGGCGCCGGCCTGCTGATCGGCGTCATCAACGGCGTGCTGGTGGCGTATGTCAGGCTGCCCTCCTTCCTGGTGACGCTGGCGACGCTCGGCCTGTTCGCCGGCGTTTCGCGTTCGATGACAGACCTTCGCTCGATCTCGGTGACCAACGAAGCGTTCACCGGCTTCTTCGGTTCCGGCTCGCTGCTCGGTGTCCCCTCACTCGTCTGGTGGTCGGTGATTGCCGTGGCCATCGGCCACCTGGTGTTCCGCGAAACCCGTTTCGGCGCGCATGTGCTGGCGACCGGCGACAATGCCCGCGCCGCAAGCGTATCGGGCATCAGCGTGCCCAGGATCAGGCTCGCCGTGCTGACCATCAGCGGCGGGCTCGCCGGTCTTGCCGGCTTGCTCTATGCCGGTCGCCTGCAGGCGGCGAAATATACTCTCGGCGAAACCGACTTGATGACGGTCATCGCCGCCGTCATCGTCGGCGGCACGCTGCTCAATGGCGGCAAGGGCTCCGTGGTCGGCGCGCTGGTCGGCTCGTTGATGATGGGCATGCTCAACAACGGCCTGATCCTGATGGGCCTGTCGGTCTCCGACCAGATGATCGTGCGCGGCCTCATCATCCTGACCGCAGTCGCCGTGTCGCTGCGCGAAAAGAACCGCTGAAGGAAGCCATCCATGTTTCTCGACATTTTGCGCCGCCGCAACCCCGCCTTCATCGAATCAGCTATCCGGTTGCACCAGCAAGGTAAGCTGCCGGCCAATGCTTATGTGCTCGATCTCGACACGGTTGAGGCCAATGCGCGGGTTCTCAAGAGCGAGGCCAACCGCAACGGCCTGAAGATCTTCGCCATGACCAAGCAGGTCGGCCGCTCCTCGTCGTTCTGCCGGGCTGTGATGCGCGGCGGCATTGACCGCGCGGTCGCCGTCGACATGGCTTGCGCCCGCGCCACCCACAAGGCAGGCATGAAGCTTGGCCATCTCGGCCATCTCCAGCAGGTCGCAAAATTCGAAGCGGCGGCTGCGGCGAAAACCTTCAAGCCGGACTACTGGACCGTGTTCAATGATACCAAGGCTGGGGAAGCGGCAACAGGCGCCAAGGCGGCCGGCTATGTGCAGCATCTGCTGGCCCGCATCGCCGCCGAAGGCGATATCTTCTATCGCGGCCATGAAGGCGGTTTCAATGCCGCCGACATTATCGATGTCGCCGACCGGCTGGATGCCGTCGAAGGCGGCCGTTTCGCCGGCATCACCACTTTCCCTGCTCTGCTGTTCGACCATGCTTCGCGAAAAGTGCTGCCGACCCCCAATCTGGCGACGCTCGCGAAAGCTGCGGAAGCGCTGGCTAAGGCAGGCCGCAAGGACATTGAGATCAACGCGCCGGGCACCACGTCGAGCGTTATGCTGGCGGCACTCGCCGAGGCCGGCGCGACGCAGTGCGAGCCCGGCAATGGACTACATGGCACCACCGCGCTGCATGTCATGGAAGATTTGCCGGAGCTGCCGGCGGTGCTCTATCTCGCCGAGGTCTCGCATCTCTCCGGCGGCAAGGCCTATTGCCTTGGCGGCGGCTTCTACATCGATCCGATCTTCCCCGACTACGACGTCAAGGCGATCGTCTCGGCTGAACCGACAACGGCAGGCTCGGCACTGCGCAGCGTCGAGGTGCCGCCGCCCTCGGCGATCGACTATTACGCCATGATCGATGCCGCCGGCGCGAACGCGCCGAAGCCTGGCGACAGCGCCGTGTTCGGCTTCCGTGGCCAGGCCTTCGTCACCCGCGCCCATATTGTCGGCGTGTCGGGCATTTCGACGGACAATCCGAAAGTGGAAACCATCGAGAACGGCTTCGGTGAACCCTATGCCTGGCCAGTCTAGGAGAAACACATGACGGTGAGCGCGCCCATCCTTCAGCTGCACGACATTCGCAAGAATTTCGGCGGCATCACCGCGATCGAGAGTTTTTCGCTCGAGGTTTTCCCGGGCGAGATCGTTGCACTCGTCGGCGACAACGGCGCCGGAAAGTCGACGCTGGTCAAGATCGTCTCGGGGGTCCACCCGCCCTCGTCCGGCACCATCGTCATCGAAGGAAAACCGGTGACGATGTCGAATGCCACCATGGGGCGCGCGCACGGCATCGAGGTCGTCTACCAGGACCTGGCGCTGGCCGACCAGCAGACGGTCTACATGAACATGTTCCTCGGCCGCGAGCCGCTGAACCGCCTCGGTTTGCTCGACCGCCGCCGCATGATCGACGAGACCGAGAAACTGGTGAAGGAACTGGACGTGCGCATCCCCTCCGCCCACGCCACTATCCGCGATCTCTCCGGCGGCCAGCGCCAGGGCGTTGCGATCGCGCGCGCCACGCATTGGGCAAGCAAGCTGATCCTGCTGGATGAGCCGACGGCGGCGCTGGGCGTTGCCGAAACCGCCCGGGTGGAGGCTATCGTCCAGTCGCTGAAGCAGCGCAATGTCGGCATCCTGATCATCAGCCACAGCCTCGACCAGGTCTTCAAGCTCTCCGACCGCATCTGTGTTCTCAGGCGTGGCAAGCAGATTGGAATTCGCGAGACCGCGAAGACCGATAAGAACGAGATCATTGCCATGATCACCGGCCTGCAGCAGCAATAGCAGGAACCTCTCTGAGAGCCCCCGCCCGAGATCCGGATGTTGTCGGCAATCACGCGATCGATCAGCTTGTGCCGCGTGGTGATCGCCATCGGCCCGTCCTGGTCGTAGCTGCCTTGCCACTCCGGATGCGGCGCCAGCAGCGCTGGCACATACATCGTGTCGGCCGAAATCATGCGCTGTTCCTTGCCGTAGTTTGCGAGGTAGACCGAGTGGCCGGGCGTGTGGCCGGCGCAGCGATGATCTGGAAGCCGGGCGCGACTTCGGCGCCGTCATGGATGCTGCTGGAACTGCTGCGTCTGGTGAAGCTGCCTGCATCGCCTGAATTTCTCCAGGCGTATCCGCACCAGCTTTCTGGCGGCCAACAGCAGCGCGTTGGCATCGCTGTCCCAGTCTCGATTTGATAGGACCTATGCAATGTATGGCGGCGCCGACATCACCGTGCCGCCCGGCGGAGTCAAGCTGTCCGGTTTCGGTCGCGACAAGTCGCTGCATGCGCTGGACAGATACACCCTCTCAAAACAGCCTGGATTTCTCTCGGCTGCCCGTTTTTCGCTAAGCGCTGCCGAGGATGAAATCGGCGCAGCGGTCGGCGATCATGATCACCGGCGCGTTGGTTTTGCCGCTGATGAGACGCGGCATGATCGAGGCGTCGCAGATGCGTAGGCGCGGCACGCCGCGCACGCGCAATTGCGGGTCGACCACCGCCTGGTCATCGCTGCCCATCCGGCAGGTGCCGCAGGGGTGATAGACCGTTTTGGCGTGTTCGAGGATGTGGTCTGTTATGGACTGATCGGAAAGGTCGGCGGCCCCGCCCAGCGACAGCTCCTCGGCGATCACCGCCTGCAGGGCCGGCTGACGCAGGATGGTGCGGGCGATCTTCATGCCGGCGAGCAGCAGGGCAACACCAAGATGCGACGGCAGGCTTTCCCTACGAAACCCGCTTCGAGGATCTGGAATATCTCACCACCGGTCGCACCGATCTGGTTTCGGTTCTTACCAACAATGCCTACCTCCATTCCCATTCCTCATTCTTTTGTCTTCCTGCTTGTCCTGGCGGCGGTGATGTTGGTCGTTCTGCACCGTACCGCCTTCGGACTATACCTCTACGCCGTCGGCAAAAATGAAGAGGCCGCGCGGTTTTCGGGAATCCGTACCGGCCGGGTTATCATCTGCGCCTATGTGATCTGCGCCGGCTGACGGCGCTGTCATCCATCTTTCTCGCAATGTACACACGCTCGATCCTGCCAAGCTCGCACGGCAATTTCTACGAGCTCTACGCGATCGCCGCCGCCGTCCTTGGAGGGTTCTCGTTGCGGGGCGGGGAAGGCTCAATCATTGGTGTGGTGCTTGGAACGATCTTGCTGCAGGTGCTTCAGAACCTTGTCAATCTTCTAGGCATTCCCTCCTCACTCAACTTTGCCGTGAGTGGATCGGTGATCCTGATCGGGGTACTGGCCGACCAGGAATACACAGAGTTTCGAAAGCGCCGCGAATTGATGCGGGGCCGGCTCGCAACCGCCGAAGGTAGGCTGTGATGCCCGAGCCGGTGAAATAGATTGTTCACGGCAGTTGCGATCGCCGACCGGTTGGCTGCTTGCGCCCGGGGGGCAGCCGAAGGCCGGGATCTAAAACGCCGCAATATTGCCTCTCAAGCGGCTCCTGCTTCGAAGGCAGTCGCCGCAATGTCGATGCAGTCGGCTCATGATGTGCCGAGTTTCGATCTCGCATGGCGATGTAACTTATGCGATCAGCCCGTACTGCCGTGCCTTGTTGCGCAAGAACGGCAGACCGTTGCCCATTACAACCGCTTCACTCTCGGCCACCGGACGCCACACGCTGAGGCCAAACGCCAGACGCGGATCCATGTTGATGAAGCTCTCCATCGCGAGCCCGCCCTTGAAGCCGATCGCGGCCAGCGTTGCGAACGTCTCATCCCAATTGCAATTGCCCTCGCCTGGGGTGCCGCGATCAGACTCGGAGAGGTGGATATATTTGAGGTAATCGCGGGCGACGATAATACCGTTGCCCATACCTTTCTCCTCTATGTTCATGTGATAGGTATCAAGGTGCACGAACATATTGTCGGCGCCGACTCTCTCGATTAGTGCCACCGCCTGAGCCGCGGTGTTGATGATGTGGTTCTCGTAGCGGTTCACGGCTTCAACACCGAGTTCGATGCCGCGAGACTTGGCTTGCGCGGCGGCGGACGTCATCACTTTTGCAATGTTATCAAGTTCGTCCTGCGTAGGTGGCACGCCAGTACGCTCGCCGATGCCGCCATAGATTACGCCGCATAGCGCCTGGGCTCCGATGTCGGCCGTCTTGTCGATAGCCACCTTGAGAAAGTCAATCGCCTCCTGTGGGTGGCGCGATGCCCACGCATATTCGGGCAACCCTAGCGAGCACACCGCCTGCATGCCATTTGCCGCCAGCAGCTTGCGGGTGTGATCGGCATCGCAAGAAAATGGATCGGCCAGCGAAATTTCAATGAAATCGAGATCGTATTTTTTCACCGCCGCTACAGTGTGCTCGGCGCCCTCTACGGACCAACCACTCGTCCACATGCTCGTATGAACGCCAAAACCCTTCATCGTGTTATCCTCATGAAATTGAGCTGCCCGGCAGCCCACCGCAAGATCATGACGCCGATCAGCATGATGCCCCAAATGGCTGTGGCCAGGTGCTGGCTGGCGCCCAAGAGATTCAGTCCCGAAGAAAGCAGCTGCAAAACGATGAGGGCTAGGAAGACCGAAACGACCTTGCCGAAGCCGCCAAACGGATTCACCCCGCCCAAAAAGCAGGCAAGCACCGTAATCAGCACATAGGACTCGCCATGGCCGACACGGACGGAATTGAATCGTGCCATCATGATAATGCCGGCCAACGCACACATGGCGCCAGACAGCGCGTAGATCAGAATGATCACGCGTCGCGTCGAGATGCCGGAATAGCGCGTCGCCTCGATGTTGGAGCCGACCATATAGTTTGAAAAGCCAAGCCTGGTTCGGGTCATCAAAACATGCCAGACGATGACTGCGCCGAGCAGTATCAGCAGCGGGACAGGAATGCCGACGATGCTGCCGTGGCCCAGGGGCTGGATGAATTCGGGAAAGCCCGAAATATCGGCGCCGCGGGTCAGAAACTCGCCAAGGCCGCGCAGGAAAATCATCACCGAGAGCGAAACGAGGATGGGGTGCGCGCCGGTATAGGCTATCACCGGGCCCATGACCAAGCCGCTTGCCGTGCCAACGCCGACCGCAAGAACGGAACCGAGTAGAAAGGCATAGATGCTTGCGTCCGGTCCTCCGTTGGCCTGAAGAACCCAGGCGAGCGTGAGGCCACAGAGATTGGCCGTGAACGTCACGGCGAGATTGATGCCGCCCGAGATGATCGGCATCAACATCGCGAGCGTAAGCAGTCCAAGTTCAGGCAACTGGAAGGCCACCGATTCAAAGGTAGCTTTGGACAGGAATCGCGGCGAGAGAGATCCGAAGAATGCAATCACCAAAATCAATGCCAGCAAAAGTCCGATATTCTCGGCGCCCAACGTGCCGGCAAGACGGCGCAAGAATCCGTGCCGTAGCGCTCCAGTTTCGAGCACGCGCTGCGTCATGTACCCATCCTCTGCCGCAAGCCCGCGAGGATATGCCCGAGCGGCGCGTTGGACAGCGTGATGGCAATCAAGATGATCGCCCCGACGATCATCTTGAAAGCATAGGGAGAGATGCCGAGGAGGTTCAGCCCGTTTTGCGTCACCGACACAAGAAACACGCCAAGGATGCAACCGAGCACGGTGCCGCGCCCGCCACCCAGCCTGGCACCGCCAAGGACAACAGCTGCCAGCACGTCCAGCTCGCGCCCCACCAATGCGTTGGGCACGATTTCCTGGGAATAGTGCACCTGCACAAGTCCCGCGATCCCGGCCATCAAACCAAGCCAGCCGAAGGCAATGAAGTGCATCGCCGCGATGTTGATACCGAGGCGACGGGCGCCCTCCGGGTTATCGCCAAAAGCGTATAGCTGCCGTCCCGTGGTGGTATACCGGATAAGCCCCCAGGTGGCGGCGACGCAGACCGCCATGATCGCAACCGGCAGTGTTAGCTCGGCCCAATTGCCATTCGCCTGTTGGAACTCGAAAAGCACAGTGCGATGCGTCCACCATGCAGGCAGATTGTAGATCGATACACCGTGCGTGAAGAACATCAGAAGGCCGAAAAAAATATTGAAGGTGGCGATGGTGACAACGATTGAAATGATCTGGAAATAGTAGATGAGGCCGGCGTTCACCGCACCCAGGGCGATCCCGACAATTGCCGCCAAGGTGAGGCCGATGAACCAATCACCACCTCCCATTTGGGCTAGAGCCAGCGCCACAACGTATTGAACCACTGACGCGGCCACAGCGAAGGAGATGTCGATGCCCCCAGCGATCAACACCACCAGCAGCCCAACCGCGAAGATCAGATTTGTCGAGCTTGTGTTGAGCAGATTGAAGAGATTGGCAATGGTGAAGAATTTGTCGCTCGCAACGGAGAGACCTGCGCTCATGATGAGAAGAACCACAACGAGCCATGTCTCGGTGGGATGAGCCCGGAAGAGCTTGCCGCGGTTACGCATAGACGGCAGCTTCCAGGTCGCCGAGCGGGATGGCGTGCGGATCGTATTCGGCGACTATCTTGCCCGCAGCCATATGAAGGATACGATCGGCGTTGAAATAGACCTCCGGCACTTCATCGGATATCAGCAGAATCGCCAGGCCTTCGGCAGCGAGCTTGGCGACAATCTCGAAGATGCCGGCCCGCGCGCCAACGTCCACCCCCACGGTTGGCGAATCAAGAATGATCAGTTTCAGGCCGACCGCCAGCCATTTGGCGATGGCCACCCTTTGCTGGTTGCCGCCCGAGAGCGTGGAAATCGCATCGGTCTGCCGCCCGACTTTTATCGCCAATTCCTCGATCCAATGATTGACGAGCGCGTCCTTCTTCTCCGAGGAGATCAGCCCTCGATCAAGGATCTTGTCGAGCACCGGGATAACGGCGTTGTCGGCGATGGACTGAGCTTGTATGAGACCAAGGGACAAGCGGTCTTCGGAGAGATATCCAATACCCGCGCGGATTGCGTCGCGGTTGGAGTTCAGATGAAGAACCGTCCCGTTGAGTGCGATGCTGCCGCGGTCTGGGCGCAGCATGCCGAAAATAGAAAGCGCGAGTTCTGTGCGACCGGCGCCGAGTAGCCCGGTCAGGCCAAGCGTTTCACCTCGCCGTATTGTCAGCGAAACGTCGTCATAGTCGCCTGCGCGGGTCAATCGATCGATCTTCAACACGACGGGTGATCCACTAAGGTTTCTCGTGCTCACGGTTTGGTCGAACGTCTTGCCGGTCATCAGTTCGGTGAGGCGTGATTGGGTCATTCCGGCGGTCGGGAACACCCCAACGACCTTACCGTCGCGCAGAACGGTGACGCGACTTGAGATCTCCAGAACTTCCGCAAGGCGATGGCTGACGAAGACGATGGCCATGCCTTCATTCGAGAGTGTTCGAACGATCGCGAGCAACCGGTCTGTTTCCGATTGAGTAAGCGACGATGTGGGCTCGTCCATGAAAATAACCTTCGCATCGCCGGCGAGCGCCCGGGCGATGGCGACGATCTGACGTTGGGCGATTGCAAAGCTACGCAGAGGCGCGTCGACATCGAGGTCGGCGCCAAGCCGCGCCAACAGCCCTCGCGCCACCTCGCGAATGCGCGAATGATCGACGAGCCGAGGCATGTTGCCGAGGACAGTTCTGATCCCGATATTTTCCGCGACTGTCATTTCAGGAAACAGTGCGAGGTCCTGCCAGATGACTTCCACCCCGGCGCTGCGCGCCGCAGCCGGCGACATGATGTCGACAGACTTTCCGGCGATCGACATGTTTGCGCCGGCTAGCGGCTGACAAACGCCGGTGATTACCTTGATCAGGGTGCTCTTGCCGCTGCCGTTCTCACCGGCGATGCATTGCACTTCACCCGGGAGAACCTCGAAGGCGACATCCTGGAGGGCTCTAACGCCACCAAATGTGACGCTTATGTTGCTAAACGACAGAACCGATGGGAGGTCCTGCGTCGTAGACGCGACGAGGTTCACGGCGGGCCCTTCTGAAATGACAAGGATGGGGCGTGCCGGGATTGATTTGCCACCCCGGCACGCCAGCCATGGTCCGCCATCTAAAGCCCTAGGGCTGCAAGACCATCGACCGTTTCGACCGTGATAGGCTGCACAGCGTCCACGATGATGGTGCCGGTTTTGAAGTCAGGGTGAACGACACCCAGACCTTCGATCGTCATGCCGTCGGTAATTTCACCGCCGCCCGCCAGAAAATCAGCCATCGTTACGAATACTTTGCCCGCTTCCAGAGGATTCCACATATAGCCGCCGTCAATAATGCCGGATTTGAGCATTGCGCTGCCTTGGCTAGGCGAGAATGAACCGACAAGAACCACCTTGTCACCAAGCTTCTGCTCCTCGATCGCGCGTCCGGCGCCGATCGGTCCCTGACTGCCGAACGTCAGGAAGCCGCCGAGGTCAGGATTGGCGGCAAGCACATCCAGAGCCGTCTTTCGGCTGTCATCGGCGCTCTCGGCGACGCCATATCTGTCGCCAACCATCTGCATGTCGGGAAAGTTCTTCTTCAGGTAGGCGATTGCAGCATCGGCCCAGGCATTGTGTGCGGGCACAGTAAGAGAACCTACGTACACAACGTACTTGCCTTTGCCGCCCATTTTCTCGGCAAATAGCTTGGCATGGGCCTCACCGAAACCAACGGCCGAGACCATTTCGAAGTCCCAATCAGCGTTCACCTGGTCTGGCGATTCATGGGTTATGACCTTGATGCCCGTGTCGCGCGCCTTTTTTAGAACCGGCTCGAGAACGTTTGCATCATTCGGCACGACGCCAATTACGCTGACGCCCTGAGCTATCAGGTCTTCGATCGCGCGGACCTGAAGTGCCGGGTCGGCGCTGGTCGGCCCGACCATGAAGCCGTCGTCGCCAAGCTCTTTCGACTTTTCCTTTATTCCCGTTTCCATGGCATTGAACCAGGGAATGCCGCCGATCTTCACGACAACTCCAACCTTGACGTCCTTTGCCAGCGCAGCATTCATTGTGGCGACCGAAAGGGCTGCGCCGAACGCTGCCGCGAGTATAGTTTTTGCTAACATTTAATTCCTCCCTGATTGACGAGTTTTTCAGTTGCCTATTGCCCATGTCGGCTTTGTTTGGCCCACCCCTTTGTGCCCGACGGGATTGACGCACTCGGCGCCGCATTCCTCCCAGAACGCGCCATAAAAGACTTTGAATGCCGGCCGGTCAAGGTGCTAAATAGATTTAGCAAGGCGGTCACGCCACCAGCGTCTAAAAACATTTCTCGATTGATGTAAACGATCCGCCCTTCGCACTCAGGCTGCACCCGTAGAACGACATGCGATCGCCCGCGAGCCTTGGGTGGAGGCGGTGCTACCCAGATCCGAGGTGCTGATGAACGGAGTTGAACTTCTGCAACGATGTCTCGTGACAAAGAATTGCTAGTGGTCGATGCTCGATTTGGATGCCGAATCCCAATCTTCTTGGGCGCCGTCATGCTCTCCGGTTCGCCCAAAGCTGGTCGGTACGGTCACCAGCGGAAAGTGGTCTATCGAATAATTCTCGAGAAGCGAAAATCCTTCAGCAATCATCACCTCGACATTCTGTCGGACCATGGTCACATCGAAGGGCAAATGCGCCGCGAATGGATCCCAGTCGAAGCTTCCGACAACAACCCGTCCAAGCTCACTTGAGGCTAGTGTCGAAGTGAACCGCAATGTTCCTTCAAGAGCGGTCACGCCGTTGACGAACATACCTGAGGGCAGATGCCCAAGCTGAGCGTATCGTGCAGCGAGAGACCGAGCAGCGTTGGTCGGTGCGTATCCGCAGCAGTCAATCGTGCCCGGGCCCGTAACAATCCCATGCGCTGCCAGCGCATCGTGAAAACCCAGCAAACGGCTACGTGTTGCGTCATCATCGCTGACCCCGCCAAAGAAGAAGAGATCTTCGGTGGAGCCCCCTCGTTCTTTCAATTTCTGAACAATGATCTCTGTGAGCGCCTTGGCGCCCCCGTAGTTGTCAGAAACAACTGAGGGAGCCCGGCGGCCTGGCAGATCGATGTTGATGCACCGGACGCCCGCTGCCCGGCACAGATCATTCAGCGGATCGGGGTCACGAACGCCCGCAAGGAAGAGAAATTCCACCTGCTGAGCCAGCAGGGTTTCCGTCACACTCAACTCGTTATCAGGATTGCGATGGGTGCTGACGACGATCGGGCACAAGCGGTGGACGCGGGATTCCGCTTCAAAGGCTTCGGCCAATCCGGCGAAGAAGCGATTGCGGTAATGTGGCAAGATCATTCCAGCGAGTCCGGATCGGGAAAGCCGCAATCCTCGTGCCTTGAGGTTGACAGCATAGCCAAGCCGCTCAGCCCAATCGAGGATGGTCGCTGCGGTTTCCGCCTTGATCCGGTGCTGTTGCCACGAGCCATTGAGGACGAGACTGACGGCGGTCGGGGACGACTTTGCCGCCACCGCGATATCATAAATCGTTGACTTGCGTCGGACAGACTTTCTCGCCATTGGTGACGCTCCCGCTGGGAGATGCAGTAGACGCTAGTGCGGGGTCAAGGCAACATCTCTAAATTGCGTCAAACGGTTTGGAGGAGCGACCCCACGGAAGGACGCGGCCTCTCGTGCCTCCGGTCCGGTCTCCCTGATTGTCTCGATCGTTGCAATGACAACGCCAGGGAAATCGGCAGATTTGGGATTTTCCCTGAAGCTTCGTTCAGCGTCACTGGAGACACCAACCCCAGTGTTTCGGCTTTGGTCTCCCCGATGATCAATCACCTTGCAAAGGTCGACGAGAAGTTTCGATCAGTTTGGAGCCCACCGTTGGCGATGGTCGGGCGCACGCGTCACGATCGAGTCCTCCGTTTCAATAGCGGGAAGATGAAAGCTTTGGGTTTCTGAGTCTCTATCTGGCCCCAAAAGGGTGCTGCCGGATGCGCCTTCGTCTCCGGGCGTTGTTTGCGTACTTGGCCGAGGTGCCCTTGCTTGGCAAGTTCCTTCCGCGACAAGGTCTGCTCGACAGCATTTTCGTCGCTATTGCCAATGCGGAGCCCCGGAGGATCAAAACCGGTTAGCAGCATGATGCCGACGGTTCAGAGCAAGCGACTCAGATTCCCGATTTGCTCAGAGTCTCCCAGCCTGTGGCTCTCCGTGCAGCGGGCCTTGAGCGTCTGGCTCGACCTTTTTGAAAGCTCGCCTCCAATCGCTGGACGAGTTTGGCGGCAAGGCTAGTCGTCTCCATCGGTGTTATGATCGATGCCAGGGAGGCCGCCTGGACCATGGCGTGAACTCATTGCCGTATGCTGGCAGTGCAAGGCAATGAACTGACTGCACAATATGTAGGTGCATTCGTGGATCAAATTTCCAGATAGCCAAACAGCGCACGTATCTCGATTAGGTGGCAAGGAGTTGCGAAAGCTATGTTCGCAGTTTGAGAATCGTCCGATATGCCGCACAACGATGCCGGCAAGACGAGCCGAGGATGATCTGAGGCAATGTTCAGATCCAAGAAGGACGGTTACCTGTGACCCAGAAAGGAATCACACTAAAGGACGTTGCCGCAGCGGCTAAGGTGTCGCGCGCCACGGCCGCGCGGGCGCTCAACAGCTATGGTTACGTTGGCGACGAGACGGCGCTCCGCGTGCTTGAGGCAGCCGAAAGGCTGGGCTATCGGGCCAACCTCGTCGCGCAGGCGCTGCGCAGCGGACAATTGCCGATCATAGGCTTCGTGCCCGGCGATATCCAGAATCCGTTCTTCGCCCGAATCGCGCACGACATAGAGGTGGAACTGCGCAAGCACCGCCACAATCTTCTGATTGCCAGCAGCGAGGAGAATGTAGAACAGGAGAAAGAACTGCTTGAGAGCCTTCGCTCGCTCAGCATTCGCGGCTTCATCCTTGCCCCAACGTCTGCAACCGACAGCCAGCATATTGTGCAACTGGCCCGCGAAGGCGCACCGATCGTGCTCATCGACCGCGTGGTAAAGGACCTGCAATGCGACAGCGTCGTCGTCGACAACGAGGGCGGGGCACGCGAGGCAGTGGACTATCTGGTTGGCAACGGTCACCACCGGATCGGTCTTTTGCGCGACGAGTCACGCATCTTTACGGCACAGGAACGCTTGGCTGGCTACCAAAACTCGCTCCACTCGCATGGGATCGCAATCGATGAAGCGCTCATCGGCGTATCGCGCTCGACCGTCGAGCACGCCATCGAAGCCACGATCCGCCTGTTCAGCCGGCGCAATCGCCCGACCGCACTGTTCACGGTGGACAGCCTCATGACGCAAGGCGCGCTTCTTGGCCTGCGTTCAATGGGGCTCTCGATTCCGCATGATGTGTCGGTGGTTGGCTTCGATGACTTCAACCTCGCCACGTTCACCGATCCGCAGATAACGGTCGTGGCGCAACCCATCTCCGAGATCGGACCGCTCGCCGCCAGATACCTGCTGGAGCGGCTTGCCGGCAAAAAGGTTGCACCGCGCCGTACCCGATTTCAGACCCGCTTGATCGTACGCGGATCGGTTGCCCGGCGCGCTGTGCGCTAAAGAGCAAACCCCTCGATTTCGGAGAATTTCGTCTAAAGGACTTGCCATTGGCGAAATTGCGTGCCCATTATTGCTTGTGAGATCGATCTCACATTGGGAAAACGAGCTAGACGGCCCACCGACGCCTAAGGCGGGCTAGAGGCCTGTAACATGCGAAATACAAGGAAAACGTCATGCTGAACTTCGATAGGGACCGCTTCGTGAAGATCCAAAGCGGGGCCGTCGCCGTCGCAGGTGAGGTTCGCTCACTCATGCGCACACTGCTGGCAGATGGCGTCGAGCGGCTGTTTTTCATGGGCACCGGCGGCGTGCAGCTTCTAACCTTGCCCGCGATCGAGTTGGCGCAGCGCTGTTCCACCTTCCCGGTGAGCGGTGCCTATCCGGCGCAGGTCGTGATCGATCCGCCCGCCGGTCTCGACAGCAAGGCCGTGGTGGTCATCCCGTCCTTGTCGGGCACGACCAAGGAAGGCGTCGAGCTCATGGCCTTTCTGAAAAAACGCGGTGTGCGCACGATTTCGCTCACCGGCCATTCGGATACGCCAATCGCACGGGAGGCTGACCACAATTTCACGAACTTCGCCGAAGACGACACCTCGTCGGAATCCTTCTACCTGCAGACGCTGCTGATCGTCCTGGCCCTGCTGGAAGAGCGCGGCGAATATGATGATTTTGATGGCACTGTCGCCGAACTCAAACTGCTGCCGGATCTGCTTGCCGACGCCAAGGCTGCCTTTGAGGACAGGGCGGCCGAACTGGCCCAGACAATCAAGGACGATACCTATCACATCTTCACCGGCGCCGGCTCGGTGTGGCCGGAGGCACACTATTACGGCATGTGCATCCTCGAAGAGATGCAGTGGATTCGCACCCGCCCGGTGCACGCCGCCGACTTCTTCCACGGTACGCTCGAGTTGGTCGAGCCGGGCGTCAGCGTTTTCGTGTTCAAGGGCGAAGATGCCCTTCGGCCCCTGGCCGACCGGGTCGAGAACTTCGCCAGGCGCTACACGGACCGCGTTCGCACGCTGGACGCGGCCTCGGTCAAGTTGCCGGGCATCTCCGCAAAGGTCCGCGGCATGATCTCGCCGGTTCTGCTCGCCACCTTGCTCGAGCGGCTGAGCGCCCATCTCGAGGTGCTGCGCAACCACCCGCTGACCACCCGTCGCTACTACAAACGCGTGGAATATTGATCCCCTCTTACCTCTGAAGGAGCTATCCATGAAACGTTCGCTGCAAGTCGTGGCGGTCACGGTGGCCGCGGTATCATCATTGGGGTTGTCGATAAGCGGCAGTTCCGCCGCTTCGCCGGCTGTCACGGCCGACCCAAACGCCAAGGTGGAATACACCGGCACGCTTTCGGTCCTGACCAAGTTCGGGCTGCAACAGCTGTCGCCCTATTTCGTCAACCTGGCACAGGCCTATGAGAAGCTCCATCCGGATGTGAAGGTCGAACTTATCCAGGAGAGCGACGACAGCGTGAAGGGCAAGACCAAGACGCTGGTCGCTTCCAACTCGCTGCCCGATATCTATTTCTCCTGGACAGGCAGTTGGGGTGGCAATTTCGTGCGCGGCAATCGCGCCGTTGATCTCACGCCCGTCATTGCTGCCGATACCGAGTGGGGCAAGTCGCTGTCTCCAGCCGCCGTCAAGGCGTTCCAGTACAACGGCAAGTTCTATGGCATTCCGCTTTACCAGGATGCCAAGTTCATGGGCTACAACAAGCAGATCTTCGCCAAGCTCAGCCTCAAGGCACCCGCCACTTTCGAGGACTTGCTGACCAGCTGCGATGCCATCCGCAAATCCGGCGTGACACCGATCTCCTTCGGCAACAAGGAGGCTTGGCCGGCGATCCACTTTGCAGGCCAGCTGCTCGCCTACAACGTGCCGCAGGCAACGCTGGAACGCGACTTCGATCCGGCCACCGCCCAATACAGCGATCCAGGCTATGTCGCAGCACTCAAGCAGTTCAGCCAGCTTGTCGAGCGCTGCACCGATGGCGCCGGCGTCAACGGCACATCCTATGCCTCGGCTCTCCAGGCCTTCACCAACGCCCAGTCGGCCATGTACTACCAGGAAATCATCGAGTTCGATCAGGCCGCCACGCCGGAGTCGGCGTTAAAGCCCGCCGATTTCGGATTCTTCCGGCTGCCGGTGCCCGCCGGCGCCAAGGGTGACGCCAAGTCGATCGAGGGCGCGCCGGAGGGCTACATGATCAATGCGGCATCGAAGAACATCCCGCTGGCGATCGATTTCATGAAGTTCGTGACCTCGAAGGAAAATGCGCAGGTCTTGTCTGCGCCACCCTATGGCCAGCCGAGCGCCACCATCGGCGGCGCCTCGGAATCGAACATGAGCGCGGCTGTGGTCGATGGCCTCAAGGATATCAACGCCGCCTCATACCTCATGCCCTGGCTGGATACGGCCAACCCACCGCGCGTCGCCGCCGTCTGGCTGTCCAGCCTGCAGGCGCTGGCGGGCGGCTCGATGACGCCCGAGCAAGTGATGGACGAGGTGCGCAAAGCCGCATCCGCGGCCAAATAAAGCAGGCGAGCATGGCAAGGGCCTCGGACACAGTGGACAGCGGCGCCGACATCGGCGTCGCCAGGCCGCAACGGCCAAAGAGCCGGCGGGCCTGCTTCGCCAACCTGTTGTCGTTGCGATGGGCGGCGATCGCGCTCATCCTCATCGGCTGGTTCGTCTATTATCCGATCGTCGACAATTTCATCGTCAGCACCACCGACCAGGACATCTACACCGGCGAGGTCACCAATGTCGGCCTCGCCAACTACGACCGGCTGCTGCATGACCCGGTCGTGCTGCTGGCGCTGTGGAACAACTGCCTCTACGCTCTCATCTCCGTCATCTTCCAGGTCTTCGGCGCGTTCCTGCTGGCGGCCATTATCGAGGACCTGAAAAGCGAAAGCTGGCGCCGGCTGTGGCGCGCCGTCTATTTCGTGCCGTCGGCAATCTCGATCACGGTGACCGGCCTGCTGTTTTATTTCATCTACCAGCCGCAGATCGGCTTGCTGGATGCCGCGCTCAGCCGTGTTGGACTGAGCCAGCTCGTCATGCCTTGGCTCGGCAATGAGCACACCGCCATCTATGCCATCATCGCCATGAGCCAATGGCAGGGTTTTGGCTATTCGACGCTGCTGTTCGCCATCGCCATCCAGAAGATCCCGCGCGACCTCTACGATGCCGCAACGATCGACGGCGCGGGTCCTCTTCGCCGCCTGTGGAGCATCACCTTTCCGCTGACCCGGGAAATGACGGGGTTGATGATCATCGTCACCATCACGGGCGCGTTCCAGGTGTTCAACGAGGTCATGGTGATGACCGCAGGCGGGCCCAACAACAGCAGCCAGGTGCTGGGCACGTGGCTCTACCAGAAGGCCTTCATCGAGGACAATTTCGGCTATGGCGCGGCGATCGCCGCCGTCATCTTCATGTTGACCATGCTCACAGGTGCGGCACAGCTCTGGTACACCAAGCGCCGCCGGGTGCAGCTATGAGTGCGATGGTCGCAGCCGGTCGCAGCCGGCACGTCAATGTGTGGTCGGTCATCGCCAGGACGTTGCTCTATTCATTCCTGGTCTGCCTTGGTGTCGTCGTCATCTATCCGCTGATCTGGATGGCGCTGAGCGGCTTCAAGGACAATGCGCAGATCTTCGGCGATCCCTTCGCCCTGCCCACCCATTGGTCGTGGAACAATTACGTGCAAGCGTGGAACCAGGGCGTGCGTGGCTACGTGACAGTCTCGGTGCTGGTGACCGTCGCTTCGGCCATATGCACCGTGCTGATCAGCGCCTGGACGGCTTTCGGCCTGACCCGCACCAAGATGCCGGCAAAGCCGCTGGTTATCGCCATCGTTCTGGGCGGCTTGATGCTGAGCCCCACGGTGGCGATCATTCCACTGGTGAAGATGTTGCAGGCGCTCGGTCTCTACAACACCTACTGGGCGCTGATCATTCTCTACACGGCGTTCCGTGTGCCGTTCACCACCTTCCTCATCCGCGCCTACATGCTGGATCTGCCTGAAGACATCGACGAGGCGGCGACGATGGATGGCGCCAGCGAGGGTCAGATCTTCTGGCGCATCACCTTGCCGCTGTGCCGGCCGATCATCATTTCCTGCGTCATCCTGCACGTCCTGTTCGCCTGGAACGAATATCTCTTCGCCATGATCTTCACGAGCGGCTCGGATGTGCAGACGCTGCCGGTCGGACTGACGTCGATCATGGCAACCCACGGGACCAACTATGCCGTGGTGTTCGCGGCCATGACGATCTCGGCGCTGCCTATCGTGATCGTGTTCTTTGGCGCGCAACGCTACTTCATCCGTGGCTTGGCCGAAGGCATCGGCAAATAACAATTCCCGAAAGGAGCCTTCATGCCGCAGCTCGCTGCTCATCAGCTGATCGGAGCCAATTTCAGCTTCCAGCACTTCCCCTTCGATGAGGTCGCCAGGACGATCCGAGGCTTTGGCCTGCGCGAGATCGAGCTGTGGGGGATTGCCCAGCATCTGGACCTGTTCCACGCCACGGACGCACGTGTCGAATCCGTTCGCCGGGTACTCGCCGACAACGAGCTGTCGGCCTGGTGCTTTACGCCTGAGCAGGTGTTGTATCCAATCAACATTGCCTCCGGCGACGCCGCACTGCGCCAGGACAGCATCGAGCGGTTTTGGCGTGCAGCCGACATCTGCGCGGCGCTTGGCGCCCGCTATCTCTTCCTGACGCCCGGCCGGGGCTACGAGAGCGAACCCCGGCAACCGGCATGGGACCGCGCGGTCGGTTCGATCGGCGAGATCGCCCGGCGCGCCGCCGCAAACGGGGTGCGCTGCCTGCTCGAGCCGTTGCAGCGGTTCGAGAGCAACCTCGTCAATAATGCGGCAGGCCTGCGCCAAATGCTGGATGAGGTGGGCGCCGGCAATATCGATATCGTGCTCGACACTGTCGCCATGGCCACGGCCGGCGACACCGTGGCCGGCTATGTCGACCTGTTCGGCTCGCGGCTGGCGCATGTTCATCTGGTCGACGGCACGCCAGCCGGGCATCTGGTGTGGGGGGAGGGCACGCTGCCGCTCGACCACTATGTCAGCGAACTCGCGCGCCTCGGCTATGCCGGTAAGTTCACCTTCGAGCCGTTCGGCAACGGCTCCTACGCGCTCGATCCGGTAAAAGCCTGGACACGCTGCCTTGGCGCCATCGCGCCGTATATCGATCGCGCAACGGTGCCGGCATGAGGTCGAAAAAGCTTATCGCGGTCGGGGACAATTGCCTTGATGCCTATTTGACCAACAACTTGATGACGGTGGGCGGCAATGCCTTGAATGTCGCGGCGCAATGGCGGCGCAACGGCTGGTCCGCGCGCTATTTCGGCGCCGTCGGGAACGATCCCGAAGGCGACGTGGTGCTTGCCGAACTGCAAGGTGCCGGCCTATCTCCGGACGACGTCGAACGGCGTCCCGGCGATACGGCCGTCACCTTGCTGCGCGATGAATCCGGCGACCGGAAGTTCCTGCACGAATCCTTCGGTGTGGGCGAAAACTACATGCCGGCGCCCGCGCATTATGCGGTCATCGCCGCGGCCGACTGGGTGCATCTCGGCACCAACGCCAACAAGCACCTTGTTCAACGATTGGTGGCGGACCATGTGCCGTTCAGCATCGATCTATCGACCGCCCATATGGCGCTGCCGCTCGACGGTGTCCCGCTTTTGTTTGCGTCCGGACCGGACGATGTCGATGTTCCCATCGAGCCATCGCTGGGCGCGCTCAGGGCGGCCGGCGCAAGGCAGGTAGTTTTGACCTGTGGTCGACGCGGCTCCTACTTCGACGATGGCACGAATGTCGTGCATGCGCCGGCGACGCTTGTCGATGTCGTGGATACGTGTGGCGCCGGCGACAGTTTCATTGCCACTTTCCTCGCCGGCTTCCATTTCGGCGGCCTCGGCGCCCTGGAGGCATTGCACAGGGCGTCGATCGCGGCGGCGCAGACCTGCACCCATCTTGGCGGGTTTCCCCAGAGACCGCGTCCGATACCCGATTGGCTGCCAGCCAAATATGCCAGCTTCATTGTCGATGCGCAGGGAGCCCAAGCGTGAGTACAATTCGTTTGCGGCAGCCTGCGGTCGCGCTTGCATCTGACCGGTCGTTTTGGCTGCAGGACATTGCCGCCGCCCCTGCGACCGAGCCATTGCGAGGCGACGAGCGCGCCGACGTGGTGATCGTCGGTGGCGGCTATACCGGTCTGTGGACGGCGCTGCGGATCCTTGAACTTGCGCCGCAAACGCGGGTGGTGATCCTTGAAGCCGATCTGTGCGGATCGGGGGCCTCGGGGCGCAACGGCGGTCAGGTCCATTCATGGTTCGCCGAAATCGACCAGATCAGTGCGGTCGTCGGTCTCGAGGAAGCGCGCCTGCTGTGCGCCGACACGGTGGCATCGATCGCGGAGCTGAAGACGCTGCAGCAAAACGGCACCATAGACATGGACCTGAGGCTGGACGGATGGTTGTGGACAGCAAGCTCCATTGCGCAGGAAGGCGCCTGGGAGACCGCCGTGGCCTTGACGGCGGTTGTTGGAGAAAACCGTTTCAGCCCGCTGACAGCCGAGGACATTCAACGCCGCACCGGTTCATCGGCCTCCTATGTCGGCGTCGTCGAGACCACTGCCGGCACGGTCCATCCCGCCAAACTTGCCATCGGATTGCGCAAGCTGGCACTGGCACGCGGCGTCATCATCCATGAGCGCAGCCCGGTCCTCGCCATCGAACCCGGCATGACATGCACGGTGCGCACGGCGCATGGCGCGGTACGGGCTGACAAAATCGTGCTTGCCGCCAACGCCTGGCTTTCCGCGCTGCCGGAACTGCGGCGACATCTTTATGTCGTCGGCAGCGAGGTGATTGCCACTGCCGCCGTTCCCGAACTGCTCGACAGCATCGGTTGGCGCGACGGTGCCTCGATCTGCGATTCCCAGGCCCAGGTGCTCTACTACCAGCGCACCATCGGGGGCAGGGTGGTCTTCGGTCGTGGCAGCGGCAACGTCGCCTTCAGTGGAAATTTCGGCGCCAGCTTCAACCGCAGCCCGGAGCACGGTCGCGACAATATGCGAGAGCTGCATCGGGTCTACCCCTCGCTGCGCGGTGTGGCGATCGAATATGACTGGTCGGGGCCGATCGACTGCGTGCCTGAACACGTTCCTGTCTTCGACCACCTGCGCGATCATCCCAATATCTTCTACGGCATGGGATTTAACGGCACCGGCATCGCGCAGACGCCGATAGCCGGACGCATTCTGGCGAGCCTGGTGCTCGAGCGAAAGGATCGCTGGAGCGAAAGTGGTCTGGTCGGCATCGAGCGGCGCATGTCGCTGCCGCCCGAGCCTTTGCGTTATCTCGGCGCCAAGCTTGTCCGCGCCGCGGTGCGCCGCAAGAACGAGGCCGAGATCCGCAACCGAAAGGCGGGCAGGATCACCAATCTTCTGGCGGCCCTGAAGCCAGGCAGGCGCAAGAAGTAGCCGGGCATCTGGCTCATCGTCACGCTCTTCAAACCATGAGCCGGCACGTGCCGTCCCGATGACGGTGGACGCGGCATTGCGATCAGGTGCTTGCTGGGTTGATCGACGTACATTCTTAAAGCGGAGTGCGTCGACCTTGTTCTAACGTATTCATGTGGGCCGTATCGCCGTCACACCTATGCTTGGCGCACTTGCGGCTTTCCATTCGAGGGCGGGCCAACGGATCCGCGTGCAATGATGGCGGTCGGCAAAACGAGCTTTTCCGCCGGGCGGGAATCTCCCTTCAATCGCCGGATGAGCAATTCCGCGACGCTCTTGCCAAGCGCGTAGACGGGCTGGTCGATAACGGTGATGGGCGGCGTGGTGACGCTCGTCCAGTCCGCATCATGGAAAGTGATGAGCGAAATGTCGTCGGGAACCCGCAGGCCGCGCTCGCGGGTCACCTTGAAGATCTCCAGCGCAATGACGCTGTCGGAGGCGAGGATCGCCGTCGGCCGATCCGGCGCCGACAGCATCTCGCCGGCAACCCTGCGCGTTTCGGTGGGGCTTGTCGCGCCAAGGCGAACAAAGCGTTCTGGCCGATCAAGTCCGGCCTCTCGGCACACGGTGAGGAAACCGTCGATGCGCTCACGGACCGACGAGGTGTAGATCTGCCCGAGATCGCGGTACTCGTGCCCTTCGGCGTCGACCGCGGTCACATAGGCGATGTTGCGGTGGCCGGCATCGGCTAGAAAGCGGGTCGCCAGCATGGCGATGCCGCGATCGTCGGTCGTGACCGTATCGACATCCAGATCTGCCAGCGCCCTATCCAGCAGGGCAAGCGGTCGGCCCGAGCGGTGGATATCGCGCAGGTGCGCGATGTCGCGCGATTCCGACGGCGTGACGATCAGCCCGTCGACGCGCTTGCCGATGAGCAGTTTCACGGCCGCCTTTTCCGCCTCGATCTTCTCGCCGGAATTGGCCAGGATGACGTTGAACCCCGCTGTCTTTGCCGCGTCGCTGATGCCGCGTACCGCGAGGCTGAAGAACGGGTTCTCGATGTCGCCGACAACCACGCCGATGATGCCGGAGCGGCCGGTCGTCATGCTGCGGGCGAGCTCGTTCGCACGATAGTCCAAGGCCTTGGCCGCGGCCATGACTTCCGCGCGGATCATGTCGCTGACGACGCCGTATCCGCCGAGCACGCGCGCGGCTGTCGCTTTCGAAACATTGGCCGCGCGGGCGACGTCGCTGACCGTTATCGACGGGCTCTTGGGGGCGGTTCTTTTCATCGGATGACGACTACAAGAGTTGTTGACGGGAGGTCAACGTGGCGATAACGATTAACAAAGAGACCGGTCTCACGCAATATGAGACCGGTCTCTTTAAAAGGAGTGGAGCCGAGAGGCGTGACGGACCGTGATTTCGGCAAGGGCATGTCGGCGCGCCAGATGGCGGCTCGACGCAAATACCAAGAAGAACAGACCTTCAGAGTGGAGAAAGACATGAGCAGGAAAGAAATTCTCAAGTCGTTGATGTGCCCGGTCAGAACCGGCGCAATGGCTCTTATGGCGATGTGCGTCGGCGCCGGGCTGGTTTCAGGAGCGGCCGCCGCGGATGACAATCCCTATGGCCTCATTGATGCGAAGGTCATCAGCGTCGGAACCATGGGCGATGCCAAACCCTACGCTTTCACCCAGGCCGATGGGTCGTTCACCGGCTTCGACATCGAATTGTTCCGCAACGTCGCGAGCCGCCTTGGCTTCAAGCCCGACCAGGTGATCTTCACCGGCCAGGAATTCTCGGCGCTGATGCCTTCGGTTGCAAACGAGCGTTTCGATGTCGCGGTCGCGGCAATCGGCACGACGGAAGCACGCAAAAAGACCGTCGACTTTTCCGACGGGTATATCGCAGGCTATCTCTCCGTGCTTACCGCAGACAAGTCGATCACGTCGGCGGACGGGCTCAAGGGCAAACGTCTCGGCGTCGTGCAAGGCACGCTCCAGGAAATCTACGCGGCGAAGAATTTTGTCGGAACCGATCTCGTCAAATTCCCCGACAACAACTCCGCCGTTTCGGCGCTTAACAACGGAACCGTGGATGCCCACTTCCTCGATTACGAGGCCGCCAAGGACTATGGCCTTCGCTACCCGAACCTGAAGATCGCGGTCAATATTCCTTCCTTTGACGCGCCGGCCGGCTTTGTCCTGCGCAAGGGCAACGACAAGCTCCGCAATGCGCTGAACACCGCCCTTCACGCGGCCATGCAGGACGGCACCTGGAAGACGCTTTATGAAAAGTGGTTCCCCGGCTCGCCGATGCCCGACCAGTATCTTCCCAAGAAGTAGACCGTACCCGGCCGCTGGCTTTCATGCCGGCGGCCGGATTACGCCGCCGTCCATGATGCGGACGATGTAAATAGCGCAACCAAAAAGGGGGGCGAATGAACTGGCTCGAAAACCTGCGGCGCAGTTTCCTCGACTGGCAGGCAATGGCGGACGTGCTGCCCAGCATGATCACCATCGGATTGAAGAACACCTTGATCCTCGCCGCCGCGTCGACGGTACTGGGTGTCATCCTCGGCATGATCCTGGCGGTCATGGGCATCTCGCAATCGCGCTGGCTGCGCATTCCGGCGCGGGTCTACACGGATATTTTCCGTGGCCTGCCGGCGATCGTCACCATCCTGCTGATCGGCCAGGGCTTTGCCCGCATCGGCCGTGAAATCTTCGGGCCTTCGCCCTTTCCGCTCGGCATTCTTGCGCTGAGCCTGATCGCCGGCGCCTATATCGGCGAAATCTTTCGCTCGGGCATCCAGAGCGTCGAGCGCGGGCAGATGGAGGCCTGCAGGGCGCTCAGCATGAGCTACGGCCAAGGCATGCGCCTGATCGTGATCCCGCAAGGCATCCGCCGCGTCTTGCCGGCCCTCGTCAACCAGTTCATCGGCAACGTCAAGGATTCAAGCCTTGTCTACTTCCTCGGTCTGCTCGCCTCGGAGCGCGAGATCTTCCGTGTCGGTCAGGACCAGGCAGTGGTCACCGGAAACCTCTCGCCATTGCTTCTGGCCGGCGTGTTCTATCTCATCATCACCGTGCCGTTGACCCATGTGGTCAACTACATCGACAACTCGCTGCGGGTCGGAAAGCAAAAGGCCGGCCTCGTCATCAGCGGCCTGGCCGAAGTGAGCGAACTGGAGGGCGCCACCGGCAGTGCACCTTCGGAGGCCGGCTCTGATGCCCGCTCAGCGCTGCCCCGCTTCAAGGGCGGCAGTCTCGCCATCACCGATCTCGACATGGCCTATGGCGACCTCGATGTTCTCAAAGGCGTCAGCCTGGCTGTCAAGCCTGGCACGGTCACATGCGTGATCGGCCCATCAGGTTCGGGCAAGTCGACCCTGCTGCGCTGCCTCAACCGCCTGGTCGAGCCCAAGGGCGGTGAGGTGTTGCTCGATGGTGCGAGCATCCTGGCGATGAAGCCTGAAAAACTGCGCCGGCGTGTCGGCATGGTTTTCCAGCAGTTCAATCTGTTTCCCGACCACACCGCGCTCGAAAACGTCATGCTGTCGCTGTCCAAGGTAAAGGGGCTCCCTGTACAGGAAGCTGAGCGCATCGCCGAGGCACGCCTTGCCGACGTCGGGCTTGCGACCCGCAAACACCATCGTCCAGGGAGCCTTTCCGGTGGCCAGCAGCAGCGTGTGGCAATCGCTCGTGCATTGGCGATGGACCCGGAGGTCATCTTGTTCGATGAGGTAACGAGCGCACTCGATCCAGAACTGGTGAAGGGTGTGCTCAACCTCATGGCGGATCTCGGCCGGCGCGGCATGACAATGGTCGTGGTGACGCATGAAATGGGCTTCGCCCGCAAGGTCGCCGATCAGGTCGTCTTCATGGATGAAGGCCGCATCATCGAGGCCGGCACGCCTGCCGCGATTTTCGACACGCCGAAAAGCCCACGTCTGAAGCACTTCCTTGCCGAAGTGCTTTGATCACGCATGAGCCCTTCAAGACGGCCGCCCAAACCAACCTCCACCAGTGAAAGATATCTCATGGCTGCATCACATCAGGTTTCCAAGGTCGTTGTTGTCGGCGGCGGCATTTTTGGCGTCTCCTCGGCCGTTCATCTTGCAAGGCTCGGCATCGAGACCGTGCTGGTCAATGATGGACCGCTCGCCAAGGGAGCTTCCGGCCGCTCGCTCGCCTGGATCAATTCGGCGCGCAGGCGCTCGGCTGAATATCATCGCCTGCGCATGATCGGTATCGACCGCTACCGCAGTTTGTCGGCGCGATACCCGGATGCCGCCTGGCTGCGTTTCGACGGTGGTCTGACGTGGGATGCGGACGATGCCTCAAACGAGATCGCCGATGTGTTCGCTCACGAAAAACGTATCGGCTATGATGCTCAGCATCTGTCCGCGGACGCCATAAGGTTGGTCGCGCCGGGTGTCTGCGCAAGCGCTGTCACGCCTCAAGGCGCGATCTTCAACCCGGGCGAGGGCTGGGTCGACCTGCCGTCGCTGATCGAAATATTGATCGCGGAATTCGTGGAGCGGGGCGGCCAGGTGGTCACCGAGGCCGGACGCGCTACCGTCACCGTCGCCAACGGCCGCGCCACCGGCGTCACCACCACCAGCGGGATCAGCTTCGCCGCCAACGCGGTGCTTCTGGCGACCGGTGCGGATGTGCCGCGAATGGTCGCCGTGGCCGGTCAGCGTATTGCCGATGGGACACCGATCGCGCTGCTGGTCAGGACCAAGCCAGTCGACTTGCCGCTACGCGCCGTGCTCAACACGCCGCGCGTCGCCATCCGGCCGACGCCTGATGGCGCCCTCGCGCTCGATTCTGCCTGGTCGGAAGAAGAGGTGGTAGTCAATCCGGACGGGACTTATCGCGTAAAAGCATCGACCATCCAGGGGCTTCTCGACGAAGCGTCGAATGTTCTCGACGGTCATCCGAAATTGGAATTGGAGAGCTACGGTGTCGGGCCCAAGCCAATCCCCGGAGACGGCGAGCCGGTCTTCGGCCAGTTGCGGGAGATCGAGGGGTATTACGTCGCCTTCAGCCACAGCGGCGCAACACTTGGCTTGATTGCCGGCGAACTGCTTGCAACCGAGATCGCCACCGGAACAGAGCACCCACTCCTTGCAAGCTTTCGACCGTCTCGATTTTCACTTTAGCCCGCCAATTCGCCTCGGAATGGGATGTAATGTGGCATGCCTGGAGTTTCGCTAGCCGAGACGGCGGCCGCCTGGCCGCTTACGCGCACCGAACCTGACACCGGAACATTTTCTCCACGTTGAAGTTGGACAGCGCCAGGACCGTCTTTCGTCCAAGCTCAACCAGCGCTGAGAAATTCCATGACCAACCAACACCCCAAGACTAAACAGCCCACGGACAAGGATCTGCGAGACAACCCGGGAATCGGCACCTCGAAGGGCGCGGTCAAGGGCGGCGATATGCTCGACGAGAGCGATGCTCTCGATGGGGACAATACGTTCGAAGGCGATGTCGAGAACGACGTCACGCCTCAGGGCGGCATCAACCCTGACCAGACCGGACGCACGAACAAGTAGGAGGCACCTTGCCATGGCCGGCCGGAAGACCCACGAGCAGCAGCTGCGCATCATCGAAAAGCGCGAGAACTCCAGCAATGCCGGCGACGATTTCAATGCCGAGGATGAGCTGAAGACATCCAAGCAGGAGCGCGAGGCGCGGCAAGACGGCGCCAATCTACGCGACGAGGGCGTGGAATTGACCGACAAGGACGATCGCCAGATGATCCGCGGCGAAAACCAGGAGAGCGAGCACCACAAGCGCAGGCAGGACGACTAAGCCTGCCGTCTTTTTAAAGCTATCGAGGAGCCATGCCAGACTACCGGCCCGCCAGGCACCGCATGGTCGAGGCGCACATCGCCCGCCGCGGTGTGCGCGACGAACGAGTCCTTTCGCCACTGAGGCGGAATCCCGCGCGAGAAATCGTCGACGAGGGGTGCGAGGAGTTCGCCTATGGGGATGGTCCGGGCGGCGTTGCGCTCTGGCTATAGAACGCGACCTGAACATCGGCCAGCTCTGCCGCGAGAGCTTTTGGCGATCAGACAGCCTCGGCCACTACATGCAATCCTCGGCCTCGCAGCAGTTCGATGCCTTCGTCTGTTCGATCGCACCTCGCCTGTTCAGCCGCTGACTGCCGAACAGCGCCTCATCGGGTGGTACTGACCGTTTGCCTTCGGCACCTGAATAGGCGGCCTTGCCTTCGGGCACGGAACATCTCACCGACTTTCTGGTTAGGCAGGCCGGATGAAGGGAGCTTTGCGCATGGCCACTAATTTGGAAGACGGCAAGACCGCTCAATCTTCCGACGAGTTGCATGGCGGCAATCGCGGCGGCGACAAGGACCAGCGTAAGACTGACAAGACCGCGAACAAGAGCAGCCAGGCGGCGGGATCCGCATCGCGGTAGGACTGAGACATGGCGACCGCCGCGGACATCCTCATCGAGACGCTGATCGACTGGAACGTCGATATCATCTTTGGCCTGCCGGGCGACGGCATCAATGGCATCATGGAGGCGCTGCGCAGGCGGCAGGACCGCATCCGCTTCATTCAGGTGCGGCACGAGGAATCCGCGGCGTTCATGGCGTGCGCCTACTCAAAATGGACAGGCAAGCTCGGTGTCTGCCTCGCAACTTCCGGCCCTGGCGGCACACACCTCCTGACTGGACTCTACGATGCCAAGCTCGACCAAGCGCCGGTGCTCGCCATTACCGGCATGCAGTTCCACGACCTCATCGAGACCTTCACCCAGCAGGATGTCGACTTGACGCGCGTCTTCAGCGATGTCGCCGTCTTCAACGCGCAGGTCTCCGACGCGGCGCATATGGAAAGCCTGGCCGGTCTCGCCTGCAGGTCGGCGCTGGCACGTCGCGGCGTTGCGCATCTGTCGATCGCCAGCGATGTGCAGGAGCACACGCTCGACCAAGCCAAGCGCTCGAAGCGCAACAAACCGTCGCATACGCCGGATCGTTGGTTCGAAGGAAGCAGGCTTCCCGACGAAGAACAACTTGCGAAAGCCGCCGAGATCCTGAACGGCGCGACGAAGGTCGCGATCCTCGCCGGTCGGGGCGCGCTTGGTGCCAGGCACGAGTTGGAAGAGACGGCGGAGCTGCTTGGTGCCCCCGTCGCAAAGGCCTTGCTCGGTAAGGCTGCCTTGCCCGACGATCACCCGCTGACGACTGGCGGCATCGGAATTCTCGGCACGCTGCCGTCGCAGGAAATCATGGAGGAATGTGACGCGCTGCTCGTCGTCGGCTCGACCTTTCCCTACATCGAATACTACCCGAAGCCGGGACAGGCGCGCGGGGTGCAGATCGAGCGCGACCCGCAGCGCATCGGCCTGCGCTATCCCGTTGAGGCCGGCCTTGCCGGCGATGCCGCCGTGACGCTGCGATTGCTGAACAAGCGCCTGAAGCGCAAGGATGATCGCAGCTTCCTCGAGAAGGCGCAGGCGGGCATGCGACGCTGGCGCGAGATGATGGCGCAGTCGGAGCGAAAGGCCGCCGCTTCGCTCAAGCCCCAGGTGGTCACACGCGCATTTGGGAAACGATTGCCCGATGAGGCGATCCTGGTTGCCGATTCCGGCCAGAACACCGAGATGGCGGCCCGCCATATCGAACTGCGTGACGGGCAGGCTTTCGGCGTCTCGGGCGCGCTGGCCTCGATGGCATGCGGACTGCCCTACGCGATCGCCGCGGGCCTGGCCTTTCCCGGCCGGCCGGTCTTCGCGGTCGTCGGCGACGGCGGTCTCGCGATGCAGCTCGGAGAGTTCTCGACGGCAGTTCGGTACCGGATCCCACTCAAGGTGCTCGTGCTCAAAAACGGCATGCTCAATCAGATCGCCTGGGAGCAGATGATGTTTCTCGGCAACCCGCAATTCGCCTGCGAACTCCAGCCCATCGACTTCGCCATGGCCGCCGAAGCCATGGGCGGCATTGGTTACAGCGTCTCTCGCGCCGAGGAGGTGGAAGGCGTTCTCGACGCTGCCCTGGCTGCTGAGGGTCCGGTGGTCATCGAGGCCGTGGTCGATCCGTACGAACCGATGATGCCACCGAAGATGCCACCGGATTATGCGAGAAATTTCCGCAAGGCGCTACCGGATACCCCCGGACGCGCGGAAATCGAGGCGAATGTGGCGCAAGAGCCGCTTAGGTCGATGATTACCGCCGGCGAGAAAGACTGACCACACGCAAGAAGGAGCACGAGTTGAACAAGACCGACAGCGGCACCGCAAATCGCAGTTCGCCGGACCTCATGGGCGGCGACCAAGCGTGCAAGGCCGAGGAGTGGGGCGGTGGCTCGAAAGCCGCCAAGGGACCGATCACGGAACCGGATCGACACAACCGCAACTCCAGCCAAAAAAGGACCTGACATGCAGGATGCCCAGCAGAAATATCCTCAGCCGCCGCTTCCCGAACAGCAGCAGGACATGCCCGGCTACACCGACGAGATGGATCCACGGCCCGACCACGGAGAGGAGAGCTATCGCGGCAGCGGTAAGCTGACGGACCGCGTCGCGCTGATCACCGGCGCGGACTCGGGCATCGGCCGGGCGGTGGCTATCGCGTTTGCACGCGAAGGCGCCGACGTCATGATCTCCTATCTTGAAGAGGACGAAGATGCGCAGGAGACGGCGCGCTTGGTCGAGGAAGCGGGGCGCAAGGCGGTGCTCGCACCCGGCGACATCTCGGACGAAATCTTCGCGCGGTCGCTTGTGCAGCGAGCTATCGATGAATGCGGGCGCCTGGACATCCTCGTCAACAATGCAGCCCACCAGGCGTCGTTCGAGAAGCTGGAGGACATCAGCGCGGAGGAATGGGATCTCACCTTTCGCACCAATGTCTATGCGATGTTCTATCTGTCCCAGGAAGCAGTGAAGCACATGGAACCCGGCTCGACCATCATCAACACATCCTCAATCAACGCGACCAGTCCCTCGCCGGCACTGCTTGCCTACGCCACTACCAAAGGAGCGATCGCCAACTTCACCGCCGGACTTGCAGGACTGGTAGCTGAACGCGGCATTCGGGTAAACGCGGTCGCTCCCGGGCCGATTTGGACGCCGCTGATCCCGTCGACAATGCCCTCTGAGAAGGTCAAGGAGTTCGGGAAGAACACACCGCTCAAGCGTCCCGGGCAACCGGCAGAGCTTGCTGCGACCTATGTGCTGCTTGCCTCGGAAGGATCGAGCTACACCACCGGCGCACTCTACGAGGTCACCGGTGGACGGCCGATGCTTTGAGCGAGCGTACCTGCCAGCTCCACGGCGCCCACTCCCGGTAGCACACTGACATCTGGCGAGACTCATGCCGATCAGGATCGCGGACAACCGCCACGTCCGCAAACTGGTCGAGGCGGATGCCGAAGCCTCCCACCAGACCCTGAACCGGAGGTTGGTAGACGGGAAGCTGACTTCATTGCGGGTCAACCGGAGCGTCAGCTTTCGGGGAGGGGCAAACGCTGGGTGAATGTCCCCGATAGGCGCATTGCAGCCATGCCGCCGTCGCGTTGTGAGACTGATTTGGCGACCAGCAAAACAGCAGCCTCTACGACTCGTCCCTCTCATCGCGCAAATTAGACACAACGCGGCGGTTCTGCGACCTGCAGGCGGAGTCGGGGCAGTCGCGGACCAGCCTGTCCTTGCCGTAGCCCTTGGCCCACATGCGGTTCCGGTCTATGCCGCCGGCGGCGAGGTAGTCCATCACCGCATCGGCGCGCTGCTGTGACAGCGCCGTTTCGCTTGCGCCGGGATCGTCGGCGAAACCCTGCAGCTTGAGCAGCCAGCGCGGATGCTTTGTCAACCAGGCGATCTGGGTGTCGAGGGTGGCCTTGGCGACAGAATCGAGCGCGGCCGAACCTTTCGTGAAGTAGGTGCGGCGGCCGACATTGAGGATAAAATCCTCCTCGCTGCCCGGCTGCACGTTCTGGAAGCCGGCAATCTCGGCGTTGGTGACGTCGGGCGTCGACGGGGCCAGCGTGTTGCTGGTCGAGCAGGATGTGGCCACAACCAGCAGGCCGGCGGCGAGCAGCCGGCGCGTGTTTTCAATCATGCGGTTCATGATGCGCCAATCATTCGACAGTGGTGGAAGCGGGCGCCTGGTCGGCGATGTGCGGCAGGACCTCCACCGCGGTGCCGATCGGGCACCGCTGGTAGAGGTCGATGATGTCTTCGGGGAACATGCGGATGCAGCCGCTGGAAGCGTCGGTGCCGATGCTCCATGGCTCCAGCGTGCCATGCAAGCGGTAGCCGATGTCGGCGCCGTCGCGGTACAGATAGAGCGCGCGCGGCCCGAGCGGATTGTTGGACGCGCCGCCTGCGATCATGGGCGGTAAGTCCGGTTTGCGCTCACGCATTTCGGGGGGCGGGACCCATTGCGGCCACAGCGCGCGGCGATCGATCGTCGCGCGGCCGTACCATTTGAAGCCTTCCTTGCCGACGCCGACGCCGTAGCGGATGGCAGTCTTGTTTTCCATGATGAGGTAGAGGAAGTGGTGGCGGGTATCGACCACGACGGTGCCGACCGGCTCGCTGCTGAAATACTTGACGATCTGGCGATGCCATCTCTTGTCGATCTTGGCGAAGTTGGTCTTGCGATAGACGAAATCGTTATCGCTGGCGGTACCAGCGAAAAAGGATTTTGCCCCCGCGGCTTGAACAATATTGCTGGTTCCACCGACCGCGACCAGCGCCAGACCGCCGAGCACGACACCCCTGCGTGATAAAACCATCGGCAATCCCCCATGCCTTAAGCCTGGCGAACCATAGTTGAGAATGATTTCGGCTCAAAGTGGAAAAATGCTGCAGTGGGTGGGCCGCAAGCGGTCTGTCCGCTTGACGGCAAAATAGCGATTGCCCGCCGGCTCACGCCGGCGGGCTTTTTTGTGCGGACGGGAACATCCTCGCTCCAAGGGTGTTTTGTCACACCCGGCTCGTTCTTCATCGGTCGTGCCGGTGACCAAGATGTCCCCTCATTCATCATGGTCGGCCCGCGCAGCCTTGACCGCACGCGCGGGCCATCCCATCACAAGGCCCCCTGGCTCACGATGGCGGGTTTTTCCGCGTCCATGCGCCGACACTCATCTTCGCATGCCTGTTACAACGAGCCAGGCGGATTCCAGTATCCGCACGCGGTGAGGAGGACTTGCGACATGCCTCGCTGCGGGATTTTCGCGATGAGTCTACCTGGCTCCCGCTGAACGCCACCGCCTGACCACCGGGGCCCGTTGGACGACCTTCAAGTCGAAAGCCCCCGGCAATCGCACCTTAGGCGAAGACGCTTTGCTTGTTGATGCAGTTGTCATCGCATCATCATGGGTAGCAACGCGGTGTTGCGTGTTGTTGGAGAGATGGGGTTTCCCGAAAAGAATGAACATGCGCAGACAAAAGAAGCGAGCAGGATGGCCGTGAGTACATCTGCCAAATATCTATTACCTCATATGCGCTCGCTCCTCGGAAGGCGATCCCGCCACCCTCTCGACAGTGAAGATGGCGGGATCTCAACCGGCGACAAGGGACTTCGATCGACGGTGGGTTTCCAATTCGGATCCGGCTGCGTGTTCCGCCGTTCGGGCTTCTTCCAACCGCAATCAGACGCAAGTCCTATCCCATAAGACTGATGGCCAAATTCGGAACATCCGCTGAAGCATTGCGTTCGGCAGCGTGAAACCCCAAGGCAAAGGATGACTAATCATGTCGAATTGCGAGACTGCAAAATCACATTCGTTAGGAAATCGCGTGGCTGATCTCACAGCCAAGATGCGTGAAGCGCAGATTGACGCGGGTGAAATGATGGCCTTCCACAAGGTTGCAACTATGTTGGAGGACAGCCAAGGACGTATCAATGGCGACGACTTGATCGCCGCATCCTTCGTTCTGCTGGAAGACCGGGCGCCCGAGTGACCTTGCGTTGGTCGGCTTCGATCGTTCCTCGATCAGCAATGCGAAGCCTTTTTTGTCACGGCTGGCGTCTAGCGGGACTGCGGGAATAGCTCAAGCCTAAAGGGTGCTGGCCGGGCGCCTAACAGCCAAGAGACACCGCTTCGGGATCGGCCGCCACGCGCCCGCTTTGTCCGAGGGAGGGCATTCCCTTTGAAGACAGCTACGGCGTGTCCTCGCTATCAGTGCCATGCATGCTGGAGCCATGCATGAAGGACTGGATCTCGTTCACATCGATCTTGCCATCACCATTCTCGTCAATGCTACTGAACATCCTGCCCACCGCGCGTTGAACCTCGTCCTCGGACACCGATCCGTCGCCATCGGTGTCCAACAGCCCGAACATCAGTCGCATGCCGGCACCGCGCATCATCTGATGATGCCAGCGTCCAGCCATTCTGTGTCCACGATCGCGGTCACCGTGGTTCTGCCAACGGTCGCCATCTTCATCGTGGCGGTCAGCACCCTCGTTGCGATCGCCTTGATAGTTGCGACTATCTTCCTCGCGGAAACCCTCTTCGGAACCGCGATCCTGCTGCAGTCGCTCACGGACAGCTTGCTCAACCATCTGGCGGATCATTTCGCGTGTTGGTCCATCCGCTTGTCCGGTCGCATCCGGCAACTGTCCGGCGGCCGGCGGTTCGGTTGCCGGAGCGGGTGCAGGTGTCGAGGGTGATGGTGTTCCGCTTGTCTGGGCGAGCGCGGGGGAGGTCAGGGCAATGAAAACGGCGGCCGCGGCCGTCGTGCTGTGTGGAAATCTCATGGCATGCTCCATCAGTGCCTTCGCTTGGAAGGCCAAACTGGAGCTCGATCTGATTGTTCCCCGAAGGGGATCAGGTCACGGCGAAGTTACAGGGCATGCCCCCGTCTGAGGTAGATCAGGGTCTTCGTCAGGGAATAATTTCGGCTCTTCTTCCCTAGGCACAAGAGGAAGCCGGCGCCCATTTTGGCGGGCAATGAACGTTGGACATTCGGCCTCGCCAATTTTCTGCCAGTCGATCATACCGACGCACCAATTCCCTCTGCGTCCTCTCCTTTCGTGGGACGGAAGCCGTTTCGACCGCACGCCGTCAATCGCGAATCCCGCGTCCATATGCTGCGCGGCCATGATGCATATTTTTTATGTCACGGACCTCTGTCCGTCTGGACACCATGTTAGCCAGCGCTAAATCAGAGCAATGCGACGCCTCCTGCTGGGACTTACAGTTTTTCTCTTTTGGACCACGTTGCTTCAGGCCGAGGCGTGGCAGCCCTTCGGCGTCCGACAGCTTGGCTTTAGTTTCGATATTCCTCCGAATTTCGTCCTGACCCAGAATTCGGAGCAGGGCGCGGCTTTTCAGGGCCCAAGAGACGCGTTTCTGGTCGTTTGGGGCGCGCGACTGGGCAAAGCAAGTTTTCGCGCCGAGATCGAACATCGCATGATCGAGGACGAAAAGGCCGGTTGGCGACTGACCTATCGGCGCCTAGCCCCGAAATGGGCCAGCTACTCCGGGGTCAAGAATGGCGAGATTCGCTACGTCCGTGCAATTATGGTCTGCAACCAGCGTGCCGCGCTTTTCACAATGAATTATCGGAAATCCGAAAAGAAACCGTATGACCCTGTTGTTGTGCGCATGGTCCGGTCCCTGAGAGCGGAAGGATGTTAGCCAGCAAAGAGCGAGGTTGCCGTACTGTGCTTCCCTCGGCTAAGGGCCAGTGGTCAACCCGGCTCCCCAATAGCCTCGCCCAGTCACATGAAAGCAGGCACCGGCAGATATGCAGCCGAACGTTCTCACGCTGGCTCAGCCGCTCAAAGCCCATCACCGAAAAGCTGCTTAGTGCGGTCGCCAGCTAGAGCTACCACTGAGCCATTCCCGCTGCGGCTGGGTAGCGCCTCAGTTCCGTACGCGTTCATACCAAGAACGGGCGGGGCGAACGTCCTGATAGAGCTACGGCTGTAGAAGCGCGCCGCCAAACTGCGCCCACAAGCGCTCGCACTCTCTCGCCCTTAGGCTCGGGGTACCGGGCGCGCCATAGAAGACCATGGCGCCGCGAATGTCGTATCCAAGCACCGAGGCGTTGGCCACGAACTGGATGGCTCTTCCCAAGCTGGTGATGCCGATGTCGACCTCAGCTTTGTTGGTGAGGTCGACCACGCCTACTATTTCCGCATTGGCGCTCCTGCCCGCCAAAACGGCCGTCGACATCGCATCATGCACGGCAAGAAGCATTTCGGTGAGTTGCCCGGTGGAAGGGCTCTACAAACGCTTAAATGTCAGGTTTGTTCCCAACTGGCCTTGGCGGCTTTCCGACTACCAAGACTGGGTCACGCGGCCTCTCATGTGCGCGAAGTTGACATCGTCTGCTGGACCGAACGGTCAGGCCGACGAGCCCAGTTCCTCTCAGCATCAAGCAGTTCATTCTGCCCAATCAAGCCGTTCATAAACAGCCTGAGTATGTGCGCAGCTATGCGCTCTCCGTTCTGCGAAGCAAGAGGTAGGGCGCGCTCTTTGCAGACCGTGTGACAAACCTGGGCGAGCATCTCAATGTCGCTTGGCCCCAAAAACCGACCCGGATACAACATACCGTTTTCCTGTTGGAGAGTTGGAATGGCTATCCATTACGCAGGGTCACCGGTAGCCACAATCAACTATGATAGTGAGATGTCGAGTCCGGTGGAAAAAACAGTGAGGTCACAAAAGTGGTCGCGCTTGTCTCCGATTGGCAGACGGGTCGACGCTACACCGACCAGCGCTACCGCACCCGCTTCATCGACGCGGCTTTGCAAAGGCCTATGACCAGTTCGCTACCAGCTGCCGGACCGCCCAGGCGAGCATGCCGCCGGCCCTCCCGAAGCGCGATGTCGTGGATGAGGCAGCCTTTTCCCTATACATCCAGCTGTTACGCTGCGCATCTGCTTCGGTTCGAAAACTCGCCGCGAGCCTGGCGTGCTCGCGTGTCCGGGCCGAAACAGCCCACATGTTGATAACGACATCGATGAGGCTGCCGCCGACCTCGTTGGCATAGGATGCTTCCCGGCATGGGCATCGACCAATGCCCCGGGCCGACCAGCACGAACCTGCGGGGGCTTTCCCGGAACAAAGCGTCGACGATCCGGTTCGGCAGGGAAGCGGCCAAAATTCATGCCTTCGGAGATGCCGAGGCAGATGACAGATGAAAGGGAAGCTGAAGATGACGAAGTCTCGCGACCGCACCGTTCCCGGCGACGGCAAGATCGAAACCGGCCCGAACACATCTCCGCAACAGGATCCGGCAGAGGGGTCGCGCGACACAATCGATCGCGAACTCGAGCGGACAGACGACGATAATAATTCCGACGAAGCGGAACGCTTGCGCCGAGACCTGCGGAAAGGGGTGGCGGAAGAGACCGAGCTTCCCGAACGCGGCTCGGCCTGAGGATCGCCGGAACCTGGCCAAGGTAAGAGACATGGAAGGCTCGACGCCTGGTCGGATCGCTGCTTGCTTCGTGCCTTTAACGCACCGGCCACACAACCCATGCGCGGCGGTGACCCAGGAGACGGCGAGAACGGCCGCGCGACGGTCCACTCTGTTCCAGCAAACTCGGCTCGCCGAGAGCAACCACCTCTGGCGTTAGGGCCTGACGAGATGCCACCTGTCCAGGTCGCATGGCGCCAGGGTTCGGAAATCTCTATCAGGCTGCGCCGGCCTCCTGGCTGCGCTGCGAGCGGGCACGGTCGCGGGCTGCGGCAGTGCCTCCGGGAAAGCCGCTTCGATCACTGTAGTCGCGTGGCTTGGTCCCGCTCCGAGAGTGGCTCGCGGTCACGCTTTTCGCAGCGATGATGTCGAGCAATGTGATGCCGGCGACCATGGCAAGCGCAAGGCCTACATTATCGCGCTTTGGGTTGCCAGGCCGATACGCTGTCAGCAATGTCGCGATATCCAGGCCGTCGCCGGCCACCCGGCTCCACAGCCCGGCTTGCTTGTCCACTGAAAGCGAGAGTATGCCGCTGCTTATTTCCCGCGCCCCATAAGCGCGGATCAGATCTTCCTTGCCGCGCATGCCGAGCGCGCCGGCAATCCGCTCGGCGCCAACCAACTCGGCGACGCCAAGCGCGATGCTGAACCAGCCGAGCTTGCGGGCAAGGCCATCGGAGGCCCCGACCGCACTCTGCCCAGTCTTCAGCACTTTGGGATCGCCAGGCGATCGGGTGATGTTGGTAAGTTTGGCAATCACGTTCATGACGATTTCCCTACGGTTTCAGTACAACCTTGATGCAGCTGTCCTGCTTGTCGCGAAACACCTTGTACATCTCGGGTCCCTGCTCGAGCCCCACGGTATGGGTGATGACGAAGGATGGGTCGATCTGGCCATCTTCGATGCGGCGCAACAGATCCTCGGTCCAACGGTTGACATGGGTCTGCCCCATTCGGAAGGTGAGCCCCTTGTTCATTGCCTGTCCCATCGGAATCTTGTCGACCAGCCCGCTGTAGACGCCGGGGATCGAGATCACGCCGGCCGGCCGGCAGACATAGATCATCTCACGCAAAACGTGCGGTCGATCATTTTCCATCAGCATCAACTGCTTTGCGCGATCGTACACGGTATCGGGCTGGGCCAGCGAGACGTGGCTTTCCATGCCGACGCAATCGATGCACTTCTCCGGGCCCTTTCCGCCGGTGAGTTCCCGCAGTCGTTCGACGACACTTTCCTCGGCGAAATTGATGGCGATGGCGCCGCCGGCCGCGGCCATGGAAAGCCGTTCCGGCAGGCAATCGATCGCCACCACCTGTTTCGCGCCGAGCAGCAGGGCGCTGCGTATGGCCATCTGCCCGACTGGGCCGCAGCCCCACACCGCAACCGTATCGGTAGGCTCAATGTCGCACTGTGCCGCCGCCTGCCAGCCGGTAGGAAAAATATCGCCGAGGAAGAGAACCTGCTCGTCGGTAAGGCTGTCAGGCACCTTTACGTGCGTGGCATCGGCAAACGGCACACGCATGTATTCCGCCTGTCCCCCGGGATAGCCGCCGGTCAAATGAGTGTAGCCGAACAGACCCGCGGTGGTGTGCCCGAACACCTTGTCACCGAGATTCTTCTTGCGGTTTGTGCGTTCGCAAACCGAAAAGTTCTGTCGCTTGCACTGGTCGCACTCACCGCAGATTATGGTGAACGGCACGACGATGCGGTCTCCCTCCTTCAGAGCGCCGTTGACGCCCTTGCCGACCTCGACGACCTCTCCCATCATCTCGTGGCCCATGATGTCGCCGGGCAGCATGGCTGGCACATAGTTGTGGTAGAGGTGAAGGTCGGAGCCGCATATGGCACAACTCGTCACCTTGATGATCGCGTCACGTTCATCCTCAATTTCCGGATCCGAAACCTGATCGCAGCGTATGTCTTCCTTGCCGTGCCAGACCAACGCTCGCATAGCTTGCTCCTATTTTCGCAAGATCTGTGGGTAGGGACCTCGCGCCTGTCCTAAGCGGGCCGATGCCTGGTTGGATCGACTGTGCCGCTGCTTGTCGAACCACAGGGGCGGACCGATGTTCCGGGAGCTCGAGAGAATTTTTGGGCCATGCCAGACCCGCACCTTGGAAGGATCTGTCGCGGGCACCAGCGGCCTTCCCCGGGGCGCGTCGGGCACGAGCCGCTGGAGCCCGACCCACGAATGGACGTACTCAAGTGTACCGGTCCGCAGGTGTCCTTCGCGGCGGCTGATACCCCATCTGCTCGATTCTCGTGGCCATAACCGGCATTCTCTTCCTCGCCCGCACAGGGTCGGCAGAAGCAGCGCTGTGTGACCGGAGCAGGTAGGAGATGCCGCTCACCGGCGGGCGCGCAGCCCGACCCGACGCGATCGACATGGGGTGGATGGGCGCCATCGCGACGGCGACTCTAGCGGAGTATTTCGCAGAAATACAATGATTAGCGGGCAGGGCGGACTGCTAGCCGTGCGCAGCGATGAACATGGCGACGGCCGACCGGCAATAGGATTCGATTTCGTTGTCGTCCGCCGCTCTCGCCTCATCGAAGCGTGCGATAATCAAAAGATCGGATCCTTTGAAAAGCGCGGCAAACAAGCGGGCGGACCGGAGAGGATCGGGCACGTTCAGAACCGCCTTCGCGTGCAACTGACGCAACAGGACCTCGATTTGGGCGATGACATGGGCGGGGCCGGCTTCGAAATGGAGCTTGCTTAACGACCTTGGATTCGTCTGGTCGGCCATGACCATGGCTTCGACACTGCGGACGTCTGATCTCAACAGCGTCCGAAGCAGGGATGATCCCACCGCCATGAGCTGATCCTCGACCGAACCGCCGACGCCTTCAAGAAGGGCCAGTGGCGCAAACAACTGATGGCAGCCGGCCGAGATGGCCGCGCTGAACAGCGCCTCCTTGTTCTCGAAATGCCGATAGATGCTGAGCTTGGATATCTTCGCCCGCTGGGCGACCTTGTCCAATGTGGTCGCTTGAAAACCCAATTCCACAAAGAGTTCGGACGCAGCGTCGAGTATCGTTTGGCCAAGCGCCTCGTTGGCGGGCCGGCCGCGCCGGCCCTGGCTATTTTCGGTCACGACAATTCCAGTCCTTGACAGTATCCGCATTCTCGGATTACGATACCATGTAGTTTCTGAAATGCGCAAGCCGATGGGTAGGTTTCAACCAGGTCCAACCAGCCCCTCATCCACGACACGGAGCCCATCATGGATGACGTCATCATCATCGGCGGCAGCTTTGCCGGTCTCGCCGGCGCCCTGCAACTCGGCCGTGCCCGCCGCAAGGTCACCGTTCTCGATACCGGCCTGCCGCGCAACCGCTTCGCCGGCCACTCGCATGGCCTGCTCGGCCACGATCACAAGCCACCGCTGGACATCCTGGCCGAGGCGCGGCGGCAGCTGGCGCGCTATCCCACGATCAAGCTGGTCAATGCCCGGGCCGACAGCCTCTCCGGGGCCATCGACGATTTCTCCGTCCTCACTGGCGATGGCGGAAGCCTCGGCGCGCGCCGGCTGATCCTGAGCTATGGCGTCGCCGACCAGATGCCTGATGTTCCGGGCTTTGCCGAAGGTTGGGGCACGTCCATCGTGCCCTGCCCCTATTGCGACGGCTTTGAAGTCGCCGGCCAGCATTGGGGCCTCGTCTGGTCCGGCCCACAGTCGATGAATCAGGTCAGGCTGTTCCACGATTGGACCGACAGGTTGACGGTCTTCGCTGATGGTCACGACATTCCGCCCGATATCCGGGCCGGTCTGGCGCGCCGCAACATACCTGTCGTCGACGGCCGGATCAGCGAGATCGCCCATCACGGGGGGCATAACGCCACCGTCAAGCTCGATACCGGCCCCAATGTCGCGGTCGACATCCTGTTCGCGCATCCGCGCAACAAGCCGTCCGCAAGCCTGCATGAATCACTGGGCCTCGCCACGGTCGATACGCCCCTCGGCGTAATCCTCAAGGTCGACGAGCGCCGCGAAACCAGCATGCGCGGCATCTACGCCGCGGGCGACCTCGCCAACCCCCTCACGCCGCCATCGGTCACCCTGGCAATATCGCACGGCGCGATGGCGGGCATCTTCGCCCAGCAGTCGATGCTGGTGTGAGAGCGCAAATTCCCTTCTCCGGGGTGCCGCGGGCTATCGTATTCTGAAGGTTGCGGGCCGGTGTTGCGGAACGTCGGCCCGCTCTCCCCCGAGGGGCGTCTTTGGCCGGCCAGCCTTGAGAACTCAACTGGGCTGCCGGCATGACGGCGATCGCCGACATCGGTTATCAAGCTCAATCACGCTGGAAAGCATGAACCACGTCGACGTCGACATCGCCGGCGGCTTACGGTATGGCGACCGGTGGCGGAAGATTTGCCACCGCTGTCGGCACCTCGATGCTGCGACGCTACTTTGCAGAACGGTCGCGTCCAGCAGCGCTTCTGGCGGAGTCTCAGGCGGCCACGACGCGGGCCAACAGTGACGCGGCCTCGGTGCCAGCCAAGCCAAGGTCGCGGACGCTGCTCATGTGATTGGCCCCGCCAAGGGTTGTGTGCGAAACAGTCAGTCCCTGCTTGTCAAGGTGGTCCGTGAAGAGTGCGGCCTGGCTGTGGAACGGCGGCGTTTCATCGGCGCCGACCAAGATATCTACGTCCACGGATGGATCGAAACTGTGATCGATGGGCGAGAATCGGCGGGCCTCCTCGTCGGTGATCGCGATCTCGGCGGCAAGGAACGACATCTGCAATGGCTTCAGGTCGTAAAGGCCGCCAAGCAGCAGCGCAGCTTTGATGCCGGAAGGCCGCTCGTCACCGTCGAAAAGCATTGTTGCCAGATGCGCACCGGCGGAATGACCGCTAACGGTCAGCAGGCCGGGATTGCCGCCATGGTGTGCGACATTGTCAAATACCCACCGCTTGGCGCGGCGCACCTGGTCGACGATCCTGGCCATCCTGACGGTCGGCATCAGCGCGTAGTCGACAATGACCGCGATCGCACCTGCGTTCGTAACGGTCTCGGCGACGTAGGAATAGTCGCGCTTGGAGAACATGCGCCAATAGCCCCCGTGGATGAACATGTGCACCGGCAGGCGGTCCCGTTTGCCCTCGGGAAAGAACAGATCCATGGTTTCGGTGGCGTCAGCCCCGTAGGCGACATCGGCGACCATGGGCACGTTCGCCCTGGTCTCCTCGCTTCTGCGAACGATCTCGGCGACGATGTCATCGAACTCGACCACATGATCGCGAATGCGAAACGGATCTTTGGCGTGATGTCCGCTCACAGGGTCACGGCGATGTACTTGGCCTCCATGAACTCGGCAACGCCGTGCTTCTGGCCGCCTTCTCGCCCCAACCCGCTCTGCTTGACACCTCCGAAAGGCGCCGCCGGATCCGACATCAGGCCGCGGTTGAGCGCGATCATGCCGGACTCGATCTTCGATGCCACGCGCATCCCCCGGCCCAGGTCGCGCGTATAGATGTAGGCAGCGAGACCGTATTCGGTGTCATTGGCTTTGGAGATGACATCCGCCTCGCTTTCGAAGCGACTGATCGGCGCCACGGGACCGAAGATCTCCTCGTGAGCCATGGCAACGTCGGCCGGCACGTCCTTGAGCACCGTTGGCGGATAGAAAAAGCCTCTTCCTTCAGATACGCCGCCACCACACAGGATTTTGGCGCCGCGGGCAACGGCGTCCTGCACAAGCCGGTCGATCTTGTGCACAGCCTTCCTGGTGATCATCGGCCCGCATTCTGTGTCTGAGTCTGTGCCCGGGCCCACGTTGAGTGCCGCCATGCGTTTGCTCAAGCCTTCCGCGAAGGCATCATGGATGCCGGCCTGGACGTAAAGCCGGTTGGCGGCCGTGCAGGCTTCGCCGGCGTTGCGCATCTTGGCAACCATCGCACCGTCAAGGGCGGCTTCCAGGTCGGCGTCGTCGAAGACGATGAAGGGTGCGTTGCCGCCAAGCTCCATGGAACAGGAGATGACGTGTTTCGCGGCTTCGGCCAGCAGCACGCGGCCGACGCCGGTCGAGCCGGTGAAGGACAGCTTTCGCACGCGCGGATCGGCCAGCATGGCCGCCGTCACCGGCCCGGGGGTCGAGGTCGTCAGCACGTTGACGACGCCGGGCGGCACGCCGGCCTCCTCGTAGAGCGCCGCAAGCGCATAGGCCGTCAGCGGCGTCTCGCTGGCGGGCTTCAGGATCACCGTACAGCCGGCCGCCAGCGCCGGGGCGATTTTACGTGTCGCCATGGCAGCTGGGAAATTCCATGGCGTGATGAGCACGCAAATGCCGATGGGCTGGTAGTCGACAATGATCCGGTTCGCGCCCGAGGGTGCAAGGCCGAACTCGCCGCTGATGCGGACCGCCTCCTCGGCGTTCCAGCGAAAGAACTCCGCCGCATAGGCGACTTCGCCGCGCGCATCGCGCAGCGCCTTGCCGTTCTCCAACGAGATCAGCGCGGCCAACGTCTCCATCCGTTCGGTCATCAGTTCGAAGCAGCGCCGCAGGATTTCCGATCGCCTGCGTGGCGGGGTCTCGCGCCAGCCGGCCGCCGCCTTCGCGGCAGCGTCGACGGCGGCGGCGGCATCAGTGAGCGTTGCATCGGGAACCGCAGCGATCACGGCTTCAGTCGAGGGATCGACCACTTCGATCACGCGGCCCTCCGATGAGGGCCGCCAGCGTCCGCCAATGTAGAGACCGTGCGAGACCGTGGCGTAGTCGAACATATCTTGATCCTCGTCGGATATGCCTGCGGCAATGTTCATTGGATGAACTCCTGGTCGGTCACATCATGGTGGCGGACATGTCGCCGTCATAGGCAGCCCTGACCAGCTGTCGCATCGCGGCGAGGTCGAACGGACGCGGATTGTTCTTGATCAACCGGTCGATGCCGAGCGCCTGCTCAGCCGTCCAGTCGATCTTGTCTTCGGGAAGACCCAGTTCGGCCAATGTCGGCGTGATGCCGATGGCGCCAAACAGCCGGCTCACCTCCCGGATGGTGGCGTGCGCCAAGGCATCGGCGCCGCCGCCCTGAAGGGAAAGGCCAAGAGCAGTGCCGACTTCCGCAATCTCCGCGGCTGCTGCGGCCAGGTTGTAGGCCATCACATAGGGCAGCATGGTGGCGACCCCCAGACCATGCGGGGTGTGGGTAAGCGCACCGACGGGATACTGCACCGCATGGGCGGCGGCCGTTCCCGCCGTGCCGAAAGCGCAACCGGCAGCCAGCGCTCCCATCATCACGTCGGCGCGCGCATCCTCGTCCGATCCGTCGCGATATGCCTTTTCCAGACTGCGGCCGAGCAGCCTGATGGCCAGAAGCGCGAAATGATCGGTCAGAGCGCTCTTGCCGATGAACACGTGCTGTTGCGGCAAATGAGGGTCGGCGTCGCGTTTGGCCGCTGTGAAGGCCTCGATTGCGTGCGTCAGCGCGTCGGCGCCGGCGATCGCCGTCAAGGATGGTGGACAGGTCACCGTCAGATCCGGATCGCAAAGCGCCACTGCTGCGATGAGATGCGGACTGGCGATACCCACTTTCAGCGTCCGATCCGGGTCGGAGATCACGGCGACGGGGGTCACCTCGGAGCCTGTTCCAGCCGTCGTCGGCACTGCGATTACCGGAAGGGTAGGGCCGGGTACCTTGAACTCGCCATAGTAGTCCTCGAGCTTGCCGCCATGGCTGAGCAGAAGTGCAGCGCATTTGGCCATGTCGAGGCAGCTGCCGCCCCCGATTCCGATCACCATATCGGGCTTGAAACCCTTCGCCTCCGCAATGCAGGTGGCGACGCTGTCGCGCGGCACATCCGGCAGCGTTCGGTCGAAGACCAGCGCCTCGATCGCCGCGTTGTGCAAGCCAGCCAGAATCTCGGCGAACTGCGACGTCGCCGCGAAGCGCTCATCGGTACAGACGAACGCACGCCGCCCATGTCTGGCGGCAATGGCAGGCAGGACATGGCGCTGGCCTTTGCCAAACAGAATCTCGCTCGGCAGGCGCGCCGCTGCAAACAAGCTCATGCACAAAATCCTGCGAAGACGGATTGGAAGCCGACAGGCTTGGCTTCGTGCCAGAGGCCGACCTCGGCGCTGCAGGTCATGATCATGCGATATCCTTATAAAATCGTATAGGATATAGGATTGAGTTTCGCGGAGCATCATGTTAGTGGGTGGTTCTGTCAAGAGGCAAACGATGCAGAACACGGACCTGACGGTTGACAATGAAGCCCGTGCGACCGGTCGTATTCAGCGCGCCAACAGTCTGGCTGGCGACGTTTACGAAGCAATCTTCGCGCAGCTGATGTCTTTGAGGATTGCTCCGGGATCGCGCATCACCGTCGACAATCTCGTCAAGGAATTCAACGTCTCGCATACCCCCATTCGTGAAGCGCTTGGCAGGCTGGAGGGGGAAGGGCTGGTTCTGAAAACCCACCTGATCGGCTATCGCGCCGCCCCGCAAATCACCCGCCGGCGCTTCGACGAGCTTTACGAGCTGCGTCTATTGCTTGAACCTGCCGCCGCGGCCAAAGCCACCGCAACAATGGACGGCGAGCGCCTTGCCGCGCTGCAGGAGGCGGCCGGCGTCATGGCTCGGCGGGTGGGGAAAGACGAACGCCTGCGCTATTCGAACTTCGCCCGTCAGGATGCGATCTTCCACGACAAGATCGTCGAGTTCGCCCAGAACGAACTCATTCGCGAGACGCTGAATCACCAGCATACCCACTTCCATATCTTCCGCCTGATGTATCACTCCAGGGTGACCGAAGAGGCGCTCGACGAGCACGAGGCTATTCTCGCTGCCTTTGCCGCGGGCGATCCGGACGCCGCCGAAAAAGCCATGCGTGCGCACATCGAAAATTCGCGGGACAGGCTCCTGCCTGCGTTCGAGTAGCCTGGCGATGCTGCTTGCCCGAGGCACCCTCAAGCGCGGCGCGCCGCTGTTCGCCCAGCCTGCCGCCTACGAATTCTACTCCCCGTTCTGAGCCGATTTCGATACCGGGAAGGAGGCGCGCAGTGCACCTCGCCCCTGAAACAAGCCGAGAGGAAAAGACATGCCAGCCAAAAAAATCCTGATGCTGACCGGTGATTTCACCGAGGAGTATGAAATCTTTGTCTATCAGCAGGCGATGGAAGCGGTGGGACACACCGTTCATGTCGTGTGCCCCGACAAAAGCGCCGGAGACATGATCAAGACATCGCTGCACGATTTCGAGGGCGATCAGACCTACACCGAAAAGCCCGGCCACAATGCGCTGATCAACAAGACCTTTGCCGACGCCGAGAAGCAGCTGAGCCAGTACGACGCTGTCTATTGCGCCGGCGGTCGTGGCCCCGAATACATCCGCACCGACAAGCGGATACAGGCGATGGTGCGCCATTTCCACGAGGCGAAAAAGCCGATCTTCACGATCTGCCATGGCGTCCAGATTCTGATCGCGGTCGACGGCGTCGTGCGCGGCAAGAAGGTGGCGGCGCTCGCCGCTTGCGAGCCGGAGGTGACGCTTGCCGGCGGCACTTATATCGATCTGTCTCCCACCGACGCTTATGTCGATGGGACCATGGTTTCAGCCAAAGGCTGGACCGCGCTTGCGGCGTTCATCCGTGAATGCCTGAAGGTGTTGGGAACGGAAATCCACCATTCTTGAACGGTTTGTCCGGCGCATCCCTGAGGGGATGCGCCTGCTCCCTCAACGGCGCGGCGACTTCCGTCATTCATCAAGTTCAAATCAGGAACCTGCGGCAGGTGTGCTCCAGAACCTTGTGCCATCATCACCTCGGACGCCTTCAAGCGCTGCCGCATCGCGTGCGTGCACCAGCGCGCCATGCTCGTTGACCTTTCCCAGCTTGACGGGTCCGAACCCGAGTTGATGGACTCAATGGGGCGGTCGACATGAAGTCGGCGCCCAGGACCTGTCAGGGCTTCACGAACCGGAACGCGAAGCGATCGGTCTCGCCCTTGATCGCGGGATCGAACACCTTGATCGAGTGCGGGTCATCCTTGTTCGCGAGCACGGTGCTTTCCGCGTCCAGTACGAAGCCGGCCGCCTCCACCTCCTCGCGGACGAATGCAGGGTCGATCCGATGCAGCGACCGGGTGTCGCTCGTGCCCGACCCCGCGGCAGCGGCGTGGTCAACGATGACGTAGGACCCACCGGGTTTCAGCCGCTTGTAGACAGCTCGATTGAAGTCGGCCGCCGTCGCACCCTTCTTCTGGACCAGGGCGGTGTGAAGATCGTGGTAAAACAGGTGCAGCCATAGGACATCCGCTGGCGGCGTGACCTCCGGCATCGCGACGAGATCCGCCGAGGCGGCTTCGACGTTCTCTCGGCCCGGCTCCTTCGCGAGCGTCCGCATGAGGCCGACCGGATCGTTCTTGAAGTGGGCGACTTCGGCCGGCACGAAGCTGTAGACCCGCCCCTCTGATCCGACGATGTCGGAGAAGAGGCGCGTCCAGTCTCCGTCGCCAGGGTAGACGTCGATCACGGTGGAGCCCGCCTCGATTCGTGCGAACCGGATTAACTCGGATACCTTGGATTGGTCGTACATCGAAATCTCCTTAGGAGTGGATATTCTTCTCGGTGCTCATAGTGATTTCTCCATTTTGCTCGGATCGGATCGCGCTTGATCCGATCCGAGTTCCGATCGAGTGCGTGGTTTCTTTGCCGGTGGGGACGTCGCGCTCGTCAGTCGAATTTGACCAAGTCCTTGAAGATCAGATGACCCCAGCTGTCTCCGCGCGCCTGGACCAGCAGGCCACCTTCCGACACCCCGCCAAGCTTGATCGGCGCGAAACCGAGATTTTCCGCAAGCTCCCCAGTCTGTGTTGCGGCAGCATCATCGTCGCTTGCCAGGAACACGACCCTCCGGCCACCATGTACGGCCGGATCCTGATCAAGCACCGGGGCGACCAGATGGTTGAAGCCCTTGACCAGTTTTGCGCCAGAGAAGGCCTGCGCGATGAACTTGGAAGAAGGTTGTCCTCCCAGTTCCTCAGGGGGCACGCCATAGGCATTGGTCACATCGATGATCGTCTTCCCCTGCCAGGTGGGGAGCGCCTTCGCAACATTCGGGTGCGCCTCGAAGCGGACAGCCAAAAAGATGATGTCCGCCTTGATGGCTTCCGCCAGTTTTTTGGGGATGATGGTGGGTCCGATCGCGGCCGCATCGGCGGCAAAGCTTTCCGGGTCGCGTGTGGTTGCAACGGAAACTTCGATGCCGTTTCGGGCAAACGCCTTGGCAAGGGCCCGTCCGATATTGCCGAATCCTACGATTGCATAGTTCATAGTACTTCTCCGATCTGGTGCTAATGCCGGGGTCAGACTTGCGCCATGCCTCCGTCGACGGCGAGATCCACGCCGGTGACGAAAGAACTTTCATCGGAGGCGAGGAACGTTACGGCAGCCGCGATTTCCTCTGGTTTGCCCCTGCGACCCATTGGGATCTGTGACGCAAACTGGGCGGCCGCTTGCTCGGCTTGCTCAGGGGTAAGGCCAGTCGTTGTCTCCAAGGCCGGCGTCTCGATTGGTCCCGGACTCATTGCATTGACGCGGATTTTGCGGTCTTTGAATTCCAGTGTCCAAGCGCGCGCGAAGTTGCGTACAGCCGCCTTGCTCGCGGCGTAGGTACTAAACCCTGGAAGCCCCAACACGTTCGACACTGAAGAATTCAGGATGATCGAACCGCCGTCTTTGAACAGGGAAGGGCCTTCTGCACCGTAAAGAACAGACCCTTCACGTTCACATCGAAGGTCTGATCAAAATGTGCCTCGGTAGCGACGGCGAGCGGTGCGATCGTCCCCGCGCCGGCGTTGGCGAAGAGAATGTCGATATGACCATGTTTCACCTTCACGACGGCATAGAGGCGATCCAGATCTTCCAGGAGCGACACGTCACCCACGACCGTCGTAACGTTTTTCATGATGAAGGCTGCGGCCTCCTTCAACTCCTTCTCTCTTCGCCCGGTAATCACGACGTGCGCTCCTTCTTCTACGAAGCGCTTGGCTGTGGCCAATCCGATCCCGCTGCTTCCGCCCGTGATGACTGCGATCTTGCCTTCGAGTTTTTTCATAATTCTTTGTCTTTCGTTGCGCGCGGCCCAGGTACGGACCGCGCTGGGGGTCAGAGTTGAGCCAGGCCGCCGTCGACGGCGACTTCGCTGGCGGTCATGAAGCTGCTGTCCGGCGACGCGAGAAAGGCGGCCACGGCCCCGATCTCCGCCGGATTGGCCATGCGCTGGAGCGGAGTCATCGCGCCGTAGGCCTTCTGGCCTTCCTCGCCCAACGCCTCCTTCGCGAGTTCGGTCGCCGTCGCCCCGGGCGACAACACGTTTACCCGGATGCAGGTGCCCTTCAGGTCCTCCGCCCAGGTCCGCGCCAGGTTGCGCACTGCCGCCTTGCTCGCGCTATAGGCAGTGAACCCCGGAGCGCCCGTGGTGCCGGCGCTCGAGCCGGTCAGGATGATCGAACCGCCCTGGCTCATCAGCGGCAGCGCCTTCTGGACCGTGAAGATCGTACCCTTCACATTGGTGTCGAAGGTTTCGTCAATGTGCCTGGCGGTGATCTGCCCGAGCGGAAGCAGACTTCCCGCCCCGGCATTGGCGAAGACGATATCGAGGCTTCCGCGCTCGGCCTTCACCGCAGCGTAGAGTCGGTCGAGGTCGGCCTCATCCGAGACCGAGCCCTTAACCGCGCGGGCATTAGGCCCAAGGTCGGCCACGGCAGCGTCGAGCGCTTCCTGCCGGCGGCCGAAGACGAAGACGAAGGCGCCCTCCTCGATAAAGCGCTTGGCTGCGGCGCGGCCGATGCCCGTAGCGCCGCCGGTTATCACAGCGGTCTTTCCATTCAGTCTGTTCATGTCATGCATCCTTCGTTTCGCCGTCTCGTATCTTTGGCTGCACGGGAAAGTCCCGCGAGAGCCTCAAGATGGGTTCGCCGAAGTCGGGCGGTGAGTGCGCAATCGCGCACATCGCTGGTGCGAAAACGATCCAGCTAGATGATTGAACGCCGCGGCGACCGCACGAACTACGGCTGATCGTGTTAGTATGGGCTTTGCAAGCCGCACTTCGCTGCGCAGGAATGCACCATGATCGACTGGGATGACGTCCGCTACTTTCTTGCCGCCGCGCGCGGCGGCTCGGTGCGTGCTGCCGCCGCGCACCTCGGTGTGAACCACTCGACCGTGCTGCGACGCATCGCTCAGCTCGAGGAACGCCTCGGGGCGCAGATGTTCGAAAAGCTGCCTTCCGGCTACCGCCTGACGGCTGCGGGCGAAGAGGTCCTCGATCTCGCGACACAGATGGAAGCGTCGTCGCACCAGTTGGAGACGCGAGTCTTCGGTCGTGACCAGAGCGCGCGCGGGCTTTTGCGGGTGACGCTTCCACCGTTCCTCGCCACACACCTGCTCATGCCGGATCTCGCCGACTTCGCGCGTCTACATCGCGACATCGAGATGGAAATCCTGTCGTCCGGCGAGCTGGCCAATCTGACCAACCGAGAGGCCGACGTCGCGATCCGCATTGTCGCCGACCGCAAGACCCTGCCGCTCAATCTTCACGGCCTGAAGGGACCGGAGCTGTTCAGCGGCGTCTACATGTCTCGCGATCGACTAGCCGCGTGGCGTGCGGGCACGCCTGATCCCATCCGGTGGATAGGCATAGACAATCATGGAATTCCGGACTGGGCGCGCGAGGGAGAAGTTCACGTGACGGGAGTACCGTTCAGGACACCTGACGCCGAGACGCAGATCATCGCGGCGCACCAAGGGATTGGGATAACGAAACTGCCGTGCTTCGTTGGAGATGCCGACCCCCTGCTGGTGAGGGTGCCGGGGATCGACGTGCCCATGCATGGGACACTGTGGCTTCTCACGCAAGGCGAGACACGCAAGACGAAGCGGGTGCGGCTCTTCACGGAGTTCGTATCCCGCAGGCTCGCCGCGTACGCTCCGCTTCTCGCGGGGCTGTCCATATCGCGCGACTGACGCCCGGCAGGTCGGCCGGCAACGCTTCCCGCAATCCGGGTGGAAGCCGAGCTGCGATCGCTTGAAGCGGCGTGTTCAATCCGCAATCCAGTGGGAGTAGGGAAACGGCGGCAGTAGCGTAGAGGTACCAGCCTAAGCTCGACCTCCTCCCACACCATGATCAGACAACGATGCCACCGTCTTCACCGCGCCATCGAGCATGTCGCCTTTCTCGTCTTTCAGCGCAGCTTCGCGCAACCGCCTGATCCAGTCGGCAGCGTCATCGCGGCCCTTGACCAGATCGAGCGCCGACAGCACGCGATCGAATTTGGACTGGGCGCGGACGTGGGTGTCGCTGTAGCCCTTGATCAGCCGGCGGCAGTTCAGGATTTCGACGGCGAGCGCGTAATCCTGGGGCACATATCCAAGTGCCAATGCATACCACCGCTCCAGATGCGCCATCTCCACCTTGTGGCGCAACAGGCGGCGGCGCCAGCGGCGCAGGCCGCCAATGAACCAGAGGACCGCAAAGCCGGCAAAGCTGTCGGTGCGGCTGCGCCGGCCGTGATTGATGCGCCGGTCGAGAAAGCCGGCAAGTTTCGGTCGGTTCTCGATGTAGCTGCCCAACCCCGCCGGCAAGGTGCCGCAGAACTCCTCGATGCGCGGATGGAAATATTCGGTCACCTGCAGGATGGAGCCGTCCTTGACGCCCACCTCCTTGCGCACCCGCCGGTCACGCGTCGAACGTGTCTTGAGATCGGCGACGCGGATCATGTCGTCGTAGCACAGCGCGTTGGCCAGATGCTTGGCGGCAGCGATGGACAATGCATGGGCATGTTCAGCGCTATCCAGCGCGACCGCCTGGTCGAGCCGGTCGAGATACTCGCCGCCATAGGAGATGTCCTGGTAGTCGACGACCTTTCTCAGGCCCCGGAGCGCCATGTCGCGCACCGCCGCGGGCATCAGGTCGATGCGGGCGGCCAGTGCCTGCCAACCCTGCAGCAGGTTCTGCGGACCGCTCACGCGCCCTGCACCCGGAGCTGGTTCGACCGTGGCCGGTTCTGCCCGCTCTGGCGCGGGGACCGTCGTACCGCGCGCGCGGTCGTAGGCAACGGCGAAGGCACCGAGGCTGGCTTTCGCGCCCCGGCCGCCGGCGCCGATCGCTTGCTCATAGCTTTCACGCCTGAACGGCAATGCGTCGGAGCCGGCCAGCGCGCCAAGCAGACTGGCCGAGATCATCGAGCCATTGTCGGCGGCGATCTTTTCCATGTCGAAAGCGATGAAGCGTTTCGATGCAGCTTCCGCCGTCGCGCGTACCTTCGAAGACGAGGCCCGGCCGTCACCCGGCTCGATCTTTTCCGACACCGCGGCGATACGGTGCGAGGAGGTGATCAGCGTGGTGCGATCGGGCGTGACGAAGCCCCTGATGATGGCGCGGCCGGCTTCCATCAGCTCGGCGGCGATCAATATGTCGACATCGCCTTGCGAAGGCGACAGGGCAAAGACCGGCAGCCGGCCGGTGTCGCGGGCCATCTCGACGTAATAGATCGTGGCGCCGGTGCGCTGGGCGACGCCGGCGACCGAGGTCGATTGCGCGACATAGGAATTGCGCTCGGCGACATCGGTGATCCAGTCGGCGAGCACGCCTCCGCCCTGGCCGCCGACCGCGAGCAAAGCGAGCTTGATCACCGGCTCGGTATCGGCGGCACCGGATTTCGGACGCAAGGGCGAAGCCTGGTCAAGCATCGGCGAACGTCAACCTGCGGCTCTCGCGGCGGCGCTGCATCAGGCCGATGGTGGCGCGACGTGCAGATTCGAGGAAGCGGTCCCAGCGGCTCGGATTGTGCACGACATCGGCGCGGTAGAAAGAAGGGCACAGAACGGCAGCGTCCGCCACCTCGCCGCAATTGCCGCAGCCGACGCAGCTCTGGTCGATCGATGCCACCGGATCGTCACGCAAGGGATCGTCGAGCGATTTCACCGACAGCGACGGGCAGCCGGACAGCCGCATGCAGGCGTGGTCGCCGGTGCAGATGTCCTCGTCGACGCCGAATTTCGGCTTGACGACACGGGTTCCGCCCTTGATCGCCTTGTCGACCAGCGGCTTTTCGCGGCGCTGGCGGTTGAGCATGCATTCGGACGAGGCGACGATGACCTTTGGTCCCTTTTCCTCCGTCGTCAGCGCCTCGCGCAGCGTGTCCTGCATCTTGCCGACATCGTAGGTGCGGTCGATGTGGCGCAGCCATTTGACGCCCATGCCTTTCACCGCCTCGGTGATAGGATGTTTTGTCGACTTGGTCTTGTTGCCTGCGCGCGACGACAATATGTCCTGCCCGCCGGTCGCGGCGGAGTAAAAGTTGTCGACGATGACGATGACGCCGTCATTCTTGTTGAAGACCGCGTTGCCGATCGAGGAGGTCAGGCCATTGTGCCAGAAGCCGCCATCGCCGACGAACGAGATCGACCGGCGTTTGGCGTCGGGCGAATTGAAGGCTGAAGCCGAGGCCGGCCCGAGCCCGTAGCCCATGGTGGTGGCGCCAAGCTCGAAGGGCGGCATGATCGAGAACAAATGGCAGCCGATGTCGGAGGCGATGTGGTGCTTGCCGAGTTCCTGCTCGACCAGCTTGGTCGCGGCAAAGATCGGCCGCTCCGGGCAACCGATGCAGAAGCCGGGCGGACGGCCCGGCACGACGTTGATCAGGTCCGCCGTGTCGACGCCGTCGCCGACCTTGTTGGGCGCGCGCACCTCGCCCGGCAAGAGATGCGGGGCCTCGGCGCGCAGGAAGGCGCCGATGCCGTCCAGCATGACCTGGCCGGTATATTCGCCGGCCATCGGCAGATACTCCTTGCCGACCAGCCTGGTACCGCGCCCGGCCTTGTGCAGCATGGCGGCAAAGGCTTGCTCGATGTAGTTGGGCTGGCCCTCCTCGACCACGAGCACCGCGTGCTTGCCTTCGCAGAAAGACAGGAACTCATCGTCGATCAGCGGATAGACGGCGTTGAGCACATAGAGCGGCACATCCGTCTCGCCATAGGTGTCGGAAAGGCCGAGACGCTGCAAGGCGCGGATGACCGAATTGTACATGCCGCCCTGCATGACGATGCCTACCGAACCATGATCCGAGCCGAAGAACTCGTTGATCTTGTTCCTGGTGATGAAATCGACCGCCGCCGGCCAGCGTTTTTGCACTTTCTCCTTCTCGTGCAGGAAGGAGGCGGGTGGCAGCACGATTCGGCCGGTGTCGCGGCGCGGCGCATCCAGCGCATCGGCCACCGTCATCGGCGGGCGCTTGTTGTCCTTGGCGATGAAATGGCCGTGGACGTGGCAGCAGCGGATGCGCACCTGCAGCATCACCGGCGTATTGGACGCTTCGGATAGCTCGAAGCCATCCTCGACCGCCTTGACGATCGACGGCAGGTTCGGGCGCGGGTCGAGCAGCCAGACCTGGCTTTTCATGGCAAAGGCATGGCTGCGCTCCTGCATGATCGAGGAACCCTCGCCATAATCCTCGCCGACGATGATCAGCGCGCCGCCGGTTACGCCGCCGGAGGCAAGATTGGCCAGCGCGTCGGACGCGACATTGGTGCCGACAGTCGACTTGAAGGTCGCCGCACCGCGAATGGGGTAATGCACCGAGGCAGCGAGCATGGCGGTGGCGGTGGCTTCCGAGGCGCTCGCCTCGAAATGCACCCCGAGTTCGCCCAGAATGTCCTGCGCGTCGGCCAGCACGTCCATCAGATGGCTGATCGGCGCGCCCTGGTAGCCGCCGACATAGCCGACGCCGCATTGCAGCAGCGCCTTGGTGATGGCGAGGATGCCCTCGCCGGCAAACTCCTCGCCGGCGCCGAGCCGGAGCTTTTCGACTTCCTTGGCAAAAGACCGTTCGGCCATTTTTCCAACCTTCCGTTGCCGCCGAAACTTGGCAGCGCGTACGTCTAGATTTCGTGCTTGCGAATGTTCCTGAGCATCTTCAAGAGCGTCGCGATCAGTGCTGCATATTCGGCATCGTCGACATCGTCGAACATTGCCTCGAAGGCGTCATGCATAGCCGGCCAGGCGCGGGTGAACTCTGCGCGGCCCTCATCGGTGAGGAAGACATGGCGGATGCGGCTGTCGGTGACGCCTTGCTCGCGCCGCACGAAACCTTGCCCTTCCAACGTGTCGAGCGTGCGGCTCAATGTCGACTGCTCGATGACGGTGTAGACCGAGAGGTCGTTGACGGTGACGCCGTCGGTGACCGACAGCACGGCCAGCGTGCGGACCTGCGGAATGGTCAGGCCCTGCTTGCGGAAATCGTCGCGCAAGGTGGCGTTGTAGCGCCCCATGATGCGGTTCATCAGATAGGGCGCGAATTGCTGCAGGCCGATCTGGCCAAGCGTCGAGATGCGCTGGCGCTTTTCCGGAACCTTCTGCTCCATCACAGCCTGCCCGCCAGCAGAAAGCCGGAGCCGCCGCCGAGCCCTGCACCCGGATGGGTGGAGGCGCCGATGTGATAGAGGTTTTTGATGCCGGTCTGATGGTTGCGGCTGGTCTTGAACGGCCGCCACAGGAACGACTGGTCGATGGTGGACGACCCGCCATACGGGTCGCCGCCGACCAGATTGATGTTCATCGCTTCGAGATCGGCCGGTGAATAGGCGCGGCGCGCAATGACGCTATCCTTGAAGCCGTCGATGTGGCTGGCGAGGATCGCCTCCGCGCGGTCGGCATAGGCCTCGCGCAGCGCGTCGGTCCAGCGGCCGCCAGCCGGTGCATGCAGCGCGCCTGCGGCGTCGCCCTTGATGTGCCTGGGCGCCTCGGGCAGTTGCAGCCACAGGATCGCCTTGCCCTCCGGGCAGCGCGACGGATCGAGCGCATGCGGCTGGCCGACGCAGATGGTCGGCACTTCGGGCAGCATGCCGCGCGCCGCCTCGTTGCAGGCTTTCGAGACGCCATCGAGCCCCGGCGTCAGGTGCAACAATGCCACCTGGTCCAGGCCATCACCGCGCCATGCCGGCGGCTTGTTCAGCGCATAGTGAATCTGGAAATTGCCTTTGCCGTAGCGATATTTCTGTGTCGCTTCGACATCGGCCTTGGGAGCCTCGCTGCCGAGCAACCGGTGGTAAAGCTGCGTCGGCGTGACCGAACAGATGACGCTCTTGTTTGCTGTAATCGTTTCGCCCGAGGCGAGCCGTACGCCGGTCGCGCGGCCACCGCTCTGGACGATCGAGGCGACATCGGCGGCGGTACGGATGTCGCCACCACGTTCCCTTATCAGAGCTTCGAAGGCGGTGAGCAGGGTCTTCGCTCCACCCTTGACGATCGGCGCCCCGGCCGCTTCCAGCGCGAAGGCAATGACCTTGGCGATCTGCCCTGAGAAGGCGTCTTCCGGTCCGAGCCCGGCGTGCAGCACCCAGGGCGCCCACAGCGCGCGGATTGTCTCGGACCGATAGGTGCTTTCCAGCCAGCTGCGCGCCGGCACCAGTGCTTCGCCGAGAAAGGCGGCAAGGCCGCGTGGGCTGCGCCGCCAGGCATCGCCGGCCAGCAGTTTCGCCGTCGGATAGGACCACAGGCTGCCGCCGAGCAGGCCGAACAACAGGCCGGCATTGCGCTCGATGCCGCTGACATCGTCCGCATGCCGGTCGCCATCGTCGGCGGCAATCGCATTGATTGCCGCGACATTGGCGGCGCGGTTGGTGGTGAGCACTGCATGACTGCCGTCCGGCCGCAGCACGCCGGTTGGCGTGCCGGTGTGACAGAACTCCAGCCCGTGCCGCGCGAGATCGCTGCCCAATGCCGCAAAGGCCGGCGAGGTGATGAACAGCACGAAGGTGGTCGCCATCACGTCATGGATGAAGCCGGGCGCGGTGATCTCCTCGGTACGCATGCAGCCGCCGATGCGGTCGTTGCGCTCGAGGACGAGCACCTTCGCGCCCTTGCCGCCAAGCATCGCCGCGCAGACCAGCGCGTTGATGCCGCTGCCAACGATGATGTGATCCGGCTGGCTCACCTCAGCGTGCTTTCTCAGCCTTTCGACACCAGCGCCAGCGCGCGGATCGGGCTGCCGGTGCCATGTTCGATCTTGAGCGGTGCGGCGATCAGGATGGCGCCTTTTGGCGGCAACTGGTCGAGGTTGCAGAGGCTGGCAAGGCCATAGCGGTTGGCCTTGTGCATCAGCGTGTGCGCCGGGAATGGCGGCTCCATGCCGCCGGCCTTGCCGGCATCGGTGCCGATCGTCTCCGAGCCCCAGCCCTTGATGTCCTTGCTGATCAGATACTGGATGGCTTCGGCCGTCGGACCTGGCGTATGCGGGCCGGTCTCATTGGCGTTGAGGAACTCAGCCTCCGAACCATTGCGCTTGTACCAGTCGGTGCGCATCACCACCCACTCGCCAGGGCTGATGGCGCCATGCTTGGCCTCCCACGCCTTGATGTGGTCGACGGTGAGCAGGAAATCGTGATCGGCGGCGGCTTCCTTCGAGCAGTCGATGACATTGACCGGGCCGACGAAGTTCTGCGCCGGAATGGTGTCGGTGGCGCCGTCCGGATAATCCTTGCCGCTGATCCAATGCTGCGGCGCATCGAAATGCGTGCCCGAATGCTCCCCAAGCTTCAGCCAGTTCCATGCCCACCACGGGCCGTTCTTGTCATAACGGGAGATGTTATGGATCTCGACCTTTGGCGTGTCGACGGCAAGCTCCGGCGGCAGCTTGATAAGAGGCGTGTCGGGTCCGAGTTGCGCAGAGAGGTCGACCACCCTGATGGCGCCTGAAAGCAGCTGGCCGGCGACTTCGCCGAGGAGTTTTTGCGTGTCCATGGTCTGAAGTTCCCTCTTTATGGTGAAGATCAAGGCTCGTCTCGGCCCTTAATATCCTACTAGACGAAAACATATGCATCTGCAATTATCTTTAAGCATAAAGGAAATGGGAACGGGGCGTGAGCGAGTTTGACGCCATATTCGTCGGGGCGGGCCACAACAGTCTGGCATGCGCCGCGCATCTCGCGCTCAAAGGCTGGAAAACCGGGATTTTCGAGCGCAGCGCAGCAATCGGTGGCGCCGTCCAGACCCACGAATACACGCTTCCCGGCTTCCGGCACGATTTCGGTGCAATGAATCTGAGCCTGTTCGCCGGCTCCGCCTTCCACCGGAAATATGCAAATGAATTGAAAGCACAGGGTCTTGAGTTCGCGCCGGTCGCCGACTGTTTTGCCAGCGCCTTCCCGGACGGACGCTGGTTCGGCGTCAGCAACGATCTGGAAAAAACCACCGGCCGCATGGCCGCTTTCTCCGCCGCCGATGCCGCGACCTGGCGTAGACTGGTCGCCGCCTTTCCGGGTGAAGCCGAGCACCTGTTCCGGCTGCTGGGATCGCCGATGAGTGCGCGTGCGCTTGCCGGCACCGCCTGGAACCTGTGGCGCAAGAAAGGCATGTCCGGCGCGCTCGATACGGGACGGCTGCTGTTGTCATCGCCTCGCGCCTGGCTGGAGGAAAATTTCGAGTCCGCGCATGTGCGGGCAACGCTTGCCACCTGGGGCATGCATCTCGACTTCGCCCCCGACATCGCCGGCGGCGCCGTATTCCCCTATCTTGAATCGATGGCCAACCAGAGCTTCGGCATGGTGCTGGGCAAGGGTGGCGCCGACACCATCATCCGCGCGTTGTCGGGCATGGTGGCGTCGGCCGGCGGCACGATCGTCACCGGGGCGGAAGTTGCCGAGATCACCGTTGCCGGCGGCAAGGCATCGGGCGTGCGACTCGCTTCAGGTGAGACACATACGGCCACCAAGGCAGTGATTGCCGGCGTCGCGCCCAAGGCGTTGAGCGGCAGGTTGCTACCCAACGGTTCCGGCGACGCCGGCTTCGACACGGCGATGCAGAAATTCCGGCACGCGCCGGGCACGATGATGATCCATCTGGCGCTCGACGACCTGCCCGATTGGCGCGCCTGCGCGGAGCTTCGGCAGTTCGCTTATGTGCATCTGTCGCCGTCGCTCGACGCGATGTCGCGCACCTATCAGCAGGCGATGGCGGGCATGCTGCCGGACGAACCGGTGCTGGTCGTCGGCCAGCCGACCGCGATCGATCCGTCGCGCGCGCCTCAGGGCAAACATGTGCTGTGGGTGCAAGTGCGCATGCTGCCTGCCAAAATCCTGGGCGATGCGGCAGGCAGGATCGCTCACGCGCATTGGGATCAGGTCAAGGATGCCTACGCCGAGCGCGTGCTCGACATCATCGAGATATACGCACCCGGACTGCGCCCGAAAATCCTCGGCCGTGCAGTGTTCTCGCCAATCGACCTCGAGCGTGAGAACCCCAATCTCGTCGGCGGCGACCAGGTCTGCGGCAGCCACCATCTGGCACAGAATTTCCTGTTCCGCCCGGCGCGCGGTTATGCCGGCTGGAACACGCCGGTCGGCAATCTGCATCTCATAGGCGCCGCGACATGGCCCGGCGCCGGCACCGGCGCGGCCTCCGGCTTCATGCTCGCGCAACAGCTTGGCGGGAGGTAGCTCCCAAGATTTCATGAAGGCGACGAGAGGCAAGGCGCTGCTGCCCACGAAGCCCGGATCGATAAACTGATAGTGCCGCGCAAAGACAACAAAACCAACAAGGGGAACGACCATGACAATCAACAGACGAGAATTGCTGGGATACAGTGCCGCGGCACTTGGGGTGGCGGCGATCGGCCTGCCTGAGATCGCCAAGGCGGCAGCGGGCGAGCTGACCATCGCCTACAACGTCAATCTGCCGTCCTGGGATCCGACCACCGGACCTTCGGCGGTCAACCCGACCATTCAGGGTCTCTACCAGTCGGTGTTCGACCAGTTCATTCCGCAAAAGCCGGACCTGTCCTTTGCGCCTGGCCTGCTCACCGAATGGGGCTGGAACGAGGATCGCACCAAGGTGACGATGACGGTGCGCGAAGGCGTGACCTGGCATGACGGCTCGCCCTTCACGCCCGAGGACGTGGTCTGGTCGCTGCAGCGGGCGGGCGACGAAAAGACCGGCAATCCGATCCAGTTCGTCTGGAAGAACGTCAACAATTTCAAGATCGACGGCAACAAGATCACCGGCGACGTCGTGCAGTTCGATCCGGTCTATTTCAAATGGATGTCGTTCCTGACCGGCTACATCCTGCCGAAGGCCTACTACGAGAAGGTTGGCGCGGAAGGTTTCGAGAAGGCGCCGATCGGCACCGGCCCGTACATGGTGGAAAAATTCGAGCGAAATGCTTTCCTCCGACTGAAGGCCAACCCGCACTATTGGGGCGACAAGCCGGCCTTCGAGAATGTGACGATCAAGTTCGTCACCGACGCGGCGAGCCGCGTTGCCGAGATCGAATCCGGTTCCTCGCAGGTGACGCTGGAGGTCCCCTATGAAGAGTATGACCGGCTGATCGCCAAGGACGGGCTTGCCGGCTCGTGCAAGCCTGTTTCCGACATCGGCATGATCTTCTTCAATGACATTGAAGCGATGCTGGACAAGAACGTCCGCCAGGCCGCTGTCATGGCTGTGGACAAGGAGCTTCTGGTCAAACGGCTGCTGCGCGGCTATGGCCAGCCGATCGCTACGCTGGAGACCCCGGAGTACACGGCCTTCGATGCCTCGATCAAGGTCGAGCACAATCCTGAAAAGGCCAAGGAGCTGCTCGCGGCTTCCGGCTATTCGCCGGAAAAACCGGTCAAGTTCACCTTCCAGACGACCAAGGGCTTCAAGCCCAAGGATTATGAGATGATCCAGGCAATCGTCGGCATGTGGCGCAAGGTCGGCATCGAGGCGACGATCGAGGTCTACGAGATCGCCAAGCACTATGAACTGCGCGCCGCCGACAAGCTGGCGCCGGCCGCCTTCTACAATTGGGGCAACGCCATCGGCGACCCTACGACGTCGACGGGTTTTGCCATGTATGGGCCGAGCCCGCACTCGGTGTGGGACAGCCAGGACCTGATCGACATGATCAATCCGCTCTGGGGCGAGAAGGACGAGGCCAAGCGCATCGCCGGCTGGAAGGCTGTCGACAACTATATCGCCGAGCAGGCCTATGTGCTGCCGTTGATTCAGTATGCGCAACCGATCGTGCATGCCAAGGGCGTCAACGTGGTGCAGCATGTGTCCGGCGCGCTGCTGCCGGCGCTGATGACCCCGGCCTGATATCGGCTTGTGGGCGCCACCCTTCGCTGAGCGGCCCCCTCATCCGGCCCTTCGGGCCACCTTCTCCCCGCTGGGGAGAAGAGACCAGCTCAGCTGTCCGTGACCTCTTCTCCCCTTGGGGAGAAGGTGGCCGCGAAGCGGACGAATGAGGGGGCTCTTCGTTAGAAACGCACTGGGCCAACACCAGAATGCTCCTGCAACGATTCCTGATCCGTCTGCTGACGATGCTGATCACGCTGTTCGGCGTGGCTGTCGTCGTCTTCGTCGTGATCCGCGTCGCGCCTGGTGACCCGATCGCCATGATGCTGCCCCCCGGTGCGACAGATGCCGACATCGACCGGCTGCGTGCACTCTACGGGCTCGACAAGACCATCGTGCAGCAATTCTTCATCTGGCTGTCCGGCGTCGTCAGGGGCGATTTCGGCACCTCGATTTCGCTCAGGCAAGATGTGCTCAGCCTTGTCTTCAATCGTTTGCCGGCAACGCTGGAACTTGCCATCATCGCGCTCGTCATGGCGGTTGGGCTCGGCGGCACGACGGCGATCCTCGGAGCCCGCGAGCGCGGCACGGCGGTCGAAGCCGGCATCGATATCGCCAGCGGCGCCGCCCTTTCCATTCCCGATTTCCTGTGGGGCCTCGTGCTGATCCTTTTGTTTGGCGTGCTGGTGCCGATCTTCGATATCTCCGGCCGCGTGTCGCCGCAGCTCGACCTCCCCTTCGTCACCCAGTTCTATTTCTTCGAGAGCTTGCTTCGGCTGCGCCTCGACCTGACCTGGGATCTGCTGAAGCACATGCTGATGCCGGCAGTAGCCTTGGCATTGCCGCTGGCCGCAATCATCGCGCAGTTGCTGAAACAGTCGCTGAAGGAAGTGCTGGACCTCGACTATGTCGTGCTGGCGCGGGTGAAGGGGTTTTCGGAAACGCAGGTTATCCTGCGCGAGGCGCTGAAGAACGCTGCCTTGCCGACACTGACTCTCGTCGGCGTCCAGTTCACCTTCCTTGTCGGCGGCACGGTCATCGTCGAGCGGCTGTTTTCCTACGAAGGGCTCGGCAATATGGCGATCGATGCCGTCATCAACCGCGACCTGCCGCTGATCCAGGGCATCGTGCTGGTGTTCGCGCTGCTGTTCGTGCTGATCAATCTTGCAGTCGACATGATGTATGCGCTGCTCAATCCGAGGCTGCGCCATGGATGAGGCACGCATGGCCCGGCGCGGATTGGGCCCGAGGCTGTGGCTGGCCGGCGGCTGGCTGCTGCTGGCGCTTCTTGCCGCGATGTTCGCGCCGCTGGTGGCGCCGCAGGACCCGCTGGCGCAGGATCTGATGCTGGAGCGGCTGCCGCCCTTCTGGCTCGATGGCACCGAGCCCGGCTATTGGCTGGGCACCGACAGCCTCGGCCGCGACCTCTTGTCCCGGCTTATCTTCGGCGGCCAAATCGCCTTCATCGTCGCCTTCGCTGCGGCGATTGCCGCCTGCCTCGTCGGCTCGACGCTCGGGCTGATTGCGGGCTATTTCGGCGGCTGGGCCGACCGCATCGTTTCGCGCATCGTCGATGTCTGGATGGCATTTCCGCCGGTGCTGTTCGCCATCCTGCTGGTCGCGGTGCTCGGCACTGGTCTCAGCTCCGTCATCCTCGCCATCGCCATCATCGACTGGACGCGCTTTTGCCGGGTGATCCGCGCCGAAGCGATGAGCCAGTCGCGCATGGACTACGTCGAGAACGCCCGCATCGCCGGCTATGGCCGCATCGGCATCATGCTGCGCGAGGTGCTGCCCAATGTACTGCCCTCGATCGTGGCGCTGCTGTCGCTGGAAATGGGCATCGCCGTCATCGTCGAGGCCATCCTGTCCTTCGTCAATCTGTCGATCTCGACCGACGATCCCACCTGGGGCGGCATCATCGCCGAGGGCCGGCTGTCGATACATCAAGCCTGGTGGGTGCTGGTGTTTCCGCTTGTCACGCTGATCCTCACCGTGCTGTCCTTCAGCCAGTTCGGCGAGGCGCTGAAGACACGCTTCGATCCGGTGCTGCGATGAGCGCTTGCCTGGATATTGCCAATCTGAGCGCCGTGCTGCCGAACGGCCAGCGAGTGCTGCGCTCGGTGTCGCTTTCCGTGCAGCGGGGTGAGGTGCGTGCTCTTGTCGGCGAGAGCGGCGCCGGCAAGACGATGATCGGCAAGGCGGTGCTCGGTGTGCTGCCGTCAAGCGTGCGCATCGTCGAAGGCGCCATGCAGCTCGAAGGCCAAGAGCTCGGCAGGCTGCAGCCCAAGGCAAGGCGTACGCTGATCGGCGCCCGCACGGCGCTGATCCCGCAGGATCCGTTGACTGCGCTCAACCCGTCGCGCCGCATCGGTCCGCAGATGACTGACCGGCTGGTGCGCATTCTCGCCTGGAGCGGTGACAAGGCGGACAAGCGGATCCGGCAATTGTTGGATGAAGTGCAGATCCGCGATCCCGACCGGGTGCTGAAATGCTATCCGCACGAGCTGTCCGGCGGCATGCGCCAGCGCGTGCTGATCGCCGCCGCCTTCGCCGCCGAGCCACGGCTGATCGTGGCCGACGAGCCGACAACCGCGCTCGACGTTACCGTGCAAAAGCAGATCCTGCGCCTGATCGCCGAGCTGCAGCGCGAGCATGGCACCGCGATCCTGTTCGTCACCCACGATCTCGGCGTCGTTGCAAAGATCAGCCAGAAGGTGTCGGTGCTTTATGCCGGCAAAGTGGTGGAGGAAGCCGAGACGGCTGCTCTCTTCGGCGCCCCGCAGCACCCATACACGCGGGCACTGATGGCCGCGACGCCGCGTTACACAGATCCTTTCGCCTCGCTGATGCCGGTGGACGAGACCGTGCTGGCCGGGCTTGCCGCTGAGATCGACGCGGCAGACCAGGCGTGGAGGCGGCCGCATGGTTGAGCCGCTGTTTTCCGTGCGCGGGCTGAAGGTGGCGCTGCCCGACATGACCCGCAAGCCGCTGATCGGCCGCGCGCCGCTGGCCGAGATTTTGAAAGGCCTGGACTTCGATCTGCCGAGAGGTTCGGTGACCGGCATCGTCGGTGAATCCGGGTCCGGAAAATCGACGCTCGGCCGCACGCTTGTCAGACTTCTGGAGCCGAGCGTCGGCAGCATCCATTTCGAGGGCCGCGATATCGCCCATCTGCCGGATGCGGAGCTGCGACCTCTGCGCCGCGACCTGCAGATGATCTTCCAGGACCCGATGTCGTCGCTCAACCCGCGTCGCACCATCGCCGGCATCATTGCCGCGCCGCTCAAGCAGAATGGGCTTGGCGACAGGCTTAGGGAACGCGTCGCCGAGGCATTGCATCGCGTCGGCCTGCCGCAAAGCTTCGCTAGTCGCTATCGTCATGAACTGTCGGGCGGGCAGCGCCAGCGCGTCGGAATTGCGCGCGCGTTGGCGCTTTCGCCGAAATTCGTGCTGGCCGACGAGATCGTCTCCGGCCTCGACGTATCGACGCAGGCGCAGATCCTCACCCTTTTGGAGAGACTGGCCGCGGAGATGGGGCTGACAGTCGCCTTCATCAGCCACGACCTGTCGGTCATCCGGCGGCTCTGCCAACAGGTGATCGTCATGCGCGAGGGCAGGATCGTCGAGGCGAGCGCCACCGATGCGCTGTTCGACAATCCCAGGGAGACCTACACGCGCGACCTGCTTGCCGCCATCCCACTGCCTGAGATCGACGCGGACTGGTTGCGGCCAGCAACGAAAGCGCCGGCATAGGACTGTTCACCCACCACGCCGAACAGCGGGCTCGGACGTGCATGAGGGCAAAATCAGCCCGCGAACGGAGGGTAATATGAATTACGCAGCCCGCGGCACGATGCTTGCCGCGATCCTGTTCTGCTCGATGGGAACGGCTTCGGCCGATGCGATCCCCGGCATGCGCGGCCACGACCACACCGGCATCACGGTGCCCGACATGAAGCAGGCAGTCGACTTCTTCACCGAAGTCGTCGGCTGCAAGAAGGCGATGTCGTTCGGGCCCTTTGCCGACGACAAGGGCACCTTCATGCAGGATCTTCTGGGCGTCGATCCGAAGGCTGTCATCGAGCAGGTCACCATGGTGCGTTGCGGCTATGGATCGAACATCGAGCTGTTCAAATACACCGCGCCTGACCAGAAGGATTTGACGCCGAAGAACAGCGATATCGGCGGCTTCCACATTGCCTTGTATGTCGATGATGTCGCCGCGGCGAAAGCCTATCTCGATGGCAAGGGTGTGAAGACGCGGATGGGGCCGCTGCCGGTCAAGGAAGGTCCGGCCGCCGGCCAGACCATCCTCTATTTCCAGGCGCCATGGGGATTGCAACTGGAGGCGATCAGCTATGCCGATGGGATGGCCTATGAGAAGGGCGCCGAGACCGTTCTGTGGAGCCCGAAGAACCCGGAGAAGTGATTTCCGGAGCGTGCTTGCGGGACCGATCCACAAGCGCGCCACCCCGTGCCCAGACAATCACTTCACTATGAAACTTTAAGCTTGAAATACCTCACCTCTGGCGCGATACTTGAGATGCAGCAAGCGAAGAGGAGATCGCACGGATGAAGGTTGCGGTTCTCGGCGGCGGACCAGCCGGCCTCTACTTTGCGATTTCGATGAAGCTCAGAGACGCCGCGCACGAGGTCACGGTGTTCGAGCGCAACCGCGCCGACGATACGTTCGGCTGGGGCGTCGTGCTGTCGGCCGAAACACTCGACAACCTTGCCAAGAACGACCCGGTCAGCGCCGTCTGGATCAAGAAGCATTTCGCCTATTGGGACGACATCGCCGTCATCCATGACGGCGTGCGCACGGTCTCGTCGGGACACGGTTTCTGCGGCATCGGCCGCAAGCGGCTTCTGATCCTGCTGCAGCGGCGTGCCCGCGAACTCGGCGTCAAGCTGATGTTCGAAAGCGATATCGCCGACCCTCAGCCCTACATGGAGACGCATGATCTGGTCGTCGCCGCCGACGGGCTGAACTCAAGGGCGCGCAACACCTTCGTCGAAGTCTTCAAGCCCGACATCGACACCCGCAAATGCAAATTCGTCTGGCTCGGCACCAACCAGAAATTCGACGACGCCTTCACCTTCATCTTCGAGAAGACCGAACATGGCTGGGTGTGGGCGCACGCCTATCAGTTCGACAGCGAGACAGCGACTTTCATCGTCGAATGCAGCGAACAGACCTGGGCTGCCTTCGGCTTCGGCGCGATGTCGCAGCAGGAATCGATCGCCGTCTGCGAGCGCATCTTTGAGAAGCATCTCGGCGGCCACGCGCTGATGTCCAATGCCAATCACATCAGAGGTTCGGCCTGGATCAATTTCCCGCGCGTGCTGTGCGAACGCTGGTCGTACAAGAACCTGGCGCTGATGGGCGATGCCGCGGCCTCGGCGCATTTCTCGATCGGCTCGGGCACCAAACTCGCATTGGAAAGTGCGGTCGCGCTGGCCGAGTATGTCAAAACCGAACCGGACCTCGCCGCCGCCTTCCGCAAGTATGAGGATGCGCGCCGCACCGAGGTGCTGAAGCTGCAGTCGGCAGCGCGCAATTCGCTGGAGTGGTTCGAGGAGGTCGAGCGCTATCTCGGCCTCGATCCGGTGCAGTTCAACTATTCGCTGCTGACCCGCTCGCAGCGCATCAGCCACGAGAATTTGCGGCTGCGGGATGCCAAATGGCTTGAAAGCGCCGAGGAATGGTTCCAGCGCCAGGCGGGGGCAGGCGGCAACAGGCAGCGCCGGGCGCCGATGTTCGCGCCGTTCAGGCTGCGCGACATGCAGCTCAACAACCGCATCGTCGTTTCGCCGATGGCGCAGTACAAGGCTGTCGATGGCTGCCCGACCGACTGGCATTTCGCCCACTATGCCGAGCGGGCCAAGGGCGGCGCCGGGCTTGTCTATATCGAGATGACCTGTGTCAGCCCGGAAGGACGCATCACGCCCGGCTGTCCCGGCTTCTATGCGCCCGAACATGAGGTTGCGTGGAAGCGGCTCGTCGATTTTGTCCACACCGAGACCGAGGCGAAAATCTGCGCCCAAGTCGGGCATTCCGGGGCCAAGGGCTCGACCCGTATCGGTTGGGAAGGCACCGACGTGCCGCTCGCCTCGGGCAATTGGCCGGTCATGGCGGCCTCGGCGATTGCATGGTCACCTGAGAATCAGGTGCCGAAAGCCATGGACCGTGCTGACATGGACAAGGTGCGCGACGAGTTCGTGACCGCCACCCAGATGGCCGATCGCTGCGGCTTCGACATGCTGGAGATCCATGCCGCGCACGGCTATCTGCTGTCGTCCTTCATCACGCCGGTCACCAACCGGCGCACGGATGAGTATGGCGGTTCGCTGGAAAATCGCATGCGCTATCCCCTGGAAATCTTCCATGCGGTGCGTGCCGCCTGGCCGGCGCGAAAGCCGATCTCGGTGCGCATTTCGGCCAATGACTGGGTCGGCATCGAGGGTGTGACGCCGGCCGATGCGGTGGAGATCGCGCGGATGCTGCATTTGGAAGGCGTCGACATATGCGACGTCTCGGCGGGCCAAACCTCGATTGCCGCCAAGCCTGTCTATGGCCGCATGTTCCAGACGCCGTTCTCGGACCGCATCCGCAACGAGGTCGGCATGGCGACGATGGCGGTTGGCAACATCTACGAGCCTGACCATGTCAATTCGATCCTGATGGCTGGCCGCGCCGACCTGGTGGCACTGGCACGGCCGCATCTCGCCGATCCCTACTGGACGCTGCATGCGGCAGTGACGCTCGGCGACCGTGGCGTCAAATGGCCGGATCCCTATCTGCCCGGACGCGACCAGATCTACCGGCTGGCCGAGCGCGATGCGGCGGCGGGGCTGAAAGTATGACGACGGCCTCGGCGATTTCAGGCAAACATGCGCTGGTCACCGGCGGCGGTTCCGGCGTCGGTCGGGCCATCGCACTCGCGCTGGCCGAGGCCGGCATCGAGGTGACCATATGCGGACGGCGCGACGCCGAGCTTGCCAAGGTGGCAGGCGAGAACGGCCGCGTTCACGCCATGCCGGCCGATGTTACCAACGAGGCGGCGATGACATCGCTCTACGCGCAGGCGGAAGCCTTGCGCGGCCCGTTCGACATCGTCGTCGCCAATGCCGGCATGGCCGGCAGCACGCCGGCGCACAGGACCTCGCTTGCCGACTGGCAGCGGACGCTCGACGTTAATTTGACCGGCGCCTTCCTGACGGTGAAGCCGGCGCTGGCCGGCATGGCCGCGCGCAAGGCAGGCCGGATCGTCTTCGTTGCGTCCACCGCGGGACTGAAAGGCTACGCCTATGTCGCGCCCTATGTGGCGGCCAAGCACGGCATGGTCGGGCTGATGCGGGCGCTGGCGGCCGAGACGGCGAAATCCGGCGTCACCGTCAACGCCGTGTGCCCCGGGTTTGTCGAGACCGACATGCTGGAGGCATCCGTCCAGGGCATTGTCGAAAAGACCGGCCGCTCGGCTGGCGAGGCGAGGGCGAGCCTTGCCTCGACCAACCCGCAAGGCCGCTTCATCCAGCCGCAAGAAGTTGCCGCGGCGGTGCTTTGGCTGTGCGGCGATGCGGCGGCGTCGATCACCGGACAAGCAATTTCGATCTCAGGAGGCGAAACATGGTAGCCGGCCCATTGCCCGTACCGTCGGGGCCTGGCAAGGACCGGCTGCGTCTTTGGATCAGGCTGCTGCGTGCCTCGCGCACGATTGAGGCCGAACTGCGCGAGCGCCTGAAGAAAGAATTCGATACGACGCTGCCGCGTTTCGACGTCATGGCCGCCCTCTACCGCGCGCCGGAAGGCATGCTGATGAGCGATCTGTCGCGCTTCCTGCTGGTATCCAACGGCAATGTCACCGGCATTGTCGACCGACTGGTTTCGGAAGGCTTGGTCGCGCGCGCGCGCCGCAATGGCGATCGCCGCACATCCATGGTGCGACTGACCGACGAGGGTTCCAAATCTTTTGCCGCAATGGCCGCGGCGCATGAGGGTTGGATCGGAGAATTGCTGGCCAAGGTCAGCGAGGAGGATGCGCGTCGGCTGACCGGCATGCTGACCTCGTTCCGCAGCAACTGGGAGGGACGCGAATGACTGCGATGGCCGGCCTCAAGCCGAAGCACTTCCTCTGGGAGGTCGAAGGCAGGATCGCCAGGGTGCGGCTCGACCGGCCGGAGCGCAAGAATCCGCTGACCTTCGACAGCTATGCGGAACTGCGCGACACGTTCCGCAACCTCGTCTATGCCGACGACGTCGACGCCGTGGTGTTCCTGTCCAATGGCGGCAATTTCTGCTCGGGCGGCGATGTCCACGACATTATCGGCCCCTTGGTCAAGATGGACATGAAGGAGTTGCTCGCCTTCACCCGCATGACCGGCGATTTCGTCAAGGCGATGCTCAATTGCGGCAAGCCGATTATCGCGGCTATCGACGGTGTCGCGGTCGGCGCCGGCGCCATCATCGCCATGAGCGCCGACATCCGCATCGCCACGCCGGAGGCCAAGACCGCTTTCCTGTTCACCCGCGTCGGGCTTGCCGGCTGCGATATGGGCGCGTGCGCGATCCTGCCGCGCATCATCGGCCAGGGCCGTGCCGCCGAATTGCTCTACACCGGCCGCACGATGACGGCGGCGGAAGGCGAGCGCTGGGGCTTCTACAACAGGCTGGCCGATGCCGCAGTGCTCGAGGCCGACGCGCTCGAGATGGCGGCGCGCATCGTCTCCGGCCCGACCTTCGCGCACGGCATCACCAAGACGCAGCTCAACCAGGAATGGTCGATGGGCCTCGACCAGGCAATCGAAGCGGAAGCGCAGGCGCAGGCGATCTGCATGCAGACGCGTGACTTCGAGCGCGCCTACAAGGCCTTCGTGGCCAAGGAAAAACCGGTGTTCGAGGGGAATTGATGGCAGACAGGAGCTTCCTCAGCTGGCCGTTCTTTGAAGATCGCCACCGCGAACTGGCCGAAAGGCTGGAAGCATGGTGCGTCAGGAACCTGCCCGTCGATCACCATGACGTCGATGCCGCCTGCCGCGAGCTGGTGGCGAAACTTGGCCGCGACGGCTGGCTGAAGCCGACGGCGCTCGATACGGACAATCCGGGACCGCTCGATGTCCGCACCTTGTGCATCACCCGCGAGACGCTGGCGCGCCATGACGGGTTGGCCGACTTTGCCTTCGCCATGCAGGGGCTCGGCACCGGCGCGCTCAGCCTGTTCGGCACGCCCGACCAGCAGCAATGGCTGGCAAAGACCAGGGCCGGCAAGACGATTTCCGCCTTCGCGCTTTCGGAGCCACGCTCCGGGTCGGATGTCGCCAACACCGAAATGATGGCGAGCCGCGATGGCGACTTCTATATCCTCAGCGGCGAGAAGACCTGGATTTCCAATGGCGGCATTGCCGATCTCTACGTCGTCTTTGCCCGCACCGCCGAGGCACCGGGTGCCAAGGGACTTTCCGCCTTTCTCGTACCCGCTGATACCAAGGGGCTTGGCATCGCCGAGCGCCTTGAAGTGATCGCGCCGCATCCGCTGGCGCGGCTTTCCTTCGATCAGGTCCGGGTGTCGGCCTCGGCGCTGATCGGCAAACCGGGAGACGGCTTCCGCATCGCCATGTCGGTGCTTGACGTGTTCCGCTCGACGGTCGGCGCGGCGGCACTCGGCTTTGCCCGCCGGGCGCTGGACGAAAGCATCAGCAGGGTGGCCGAGCGCAAACTCTTCGGCGCTCCGATGGCAGAGCTGCAGATGGTGCAAGGCCATATCGCCGACATGGCGCTGGACGTCGATGCCGCGGCGCTGCTGGTCTACCGCGCTGCCTGGACCAAGGACATGGGCGCGGCGCGTGTCACCCGCGAGGCGGCGATGGCTAAGCTGTTCGCCACCGACAAGGCGCAAGAGGTGATCGACAAGGCTGTGCAACTGCATGGCGGCGACGGCGTCCGCAAGGGCCACATCGTCGAGAGCCTCTATCGCGAGATCCGCGCGCTGCGCATCTACGAGGGCGCATCCGATGTGCAGAAGGTGGTGATCGCACGGCAGGTGATGGGCGCGGCCTGACAGCGACGTATTTGATTTTGAGATTTGGTTTTTAAGAATACCGGGGAGGCTTGAAAAATGCACGAGATCCTGCAGCCGGAGGGCTGGGCGAAACCGGTCGGCTACGCCAACGGCATTGCCGCGCGCGGCAGGCTCGTCTTCGTCGGCGGACAGGTCGGCTGGAACGGGCAGTGCCAGTTCGAGACCGACGATTTCGCCGGCCAGGTGCGGCAGACGCTGCAGAACATCGTCGCCGTGCTGGCGGAGGCCGGCGCGGAGCCACGGCACATCACCGCGATGACCTGGTATTTCACCGACAAGGCCGAATATCTCGGCAATCTCAAGGGTATAGGCGAGGCCTATCGCGAGGTGATCGGCCGGCATTTTCCGGCCATGGCCGCCATGCAGGTGGTGGCGCTGGTGGAAGATCGCGCCAAGATCGAAATTCAGGCAACCGCCGTCATTCCGGATTAACGAATTCGTTATTCCCGGATTGATCAGCCGCGCAGCCCCGCCTGCCTGAGCAGCGGCAGCACATGGTCGCAGAAATAGGGCAGTTCCCTGGTGTAGTTGACGAAGGATAGCGCGATGCCCTGGTAGCCATGCCCGGCTATTGCCGCCATCTCGGCGGCAATCGTTTCCGGCGTTCCAACCAGCGGGTAGGTGCCGGCGCCGCCGGCGAAACGCTGCCGGTAGCGGTCATAGGCATGCGGGTCATGCGACTGCGAGAACTCCTTCTTGCCTGCCATATGAGCATCGACCGCATCGTGGTCGACCAGATCGACGGCATAGCGCGTGTAGTAGGCCTGCGCCTCTTCCATGGTTGGACGGCAGACGACATGCGCCACCGTGTAGACGCCGACGTTGCGGCCAACCTTGTCGGCCCGCTCGCTGATGTCGGCGACATGCTTGCCGGCATCGCTCATTTCCGAAAAGGTCGTGAACAGATAATCGCATCGGGCGGCGGCGAAATCCCGGCCCGGGCCACCGAAAGCAGCGTTCATGGTCACCGGGCGTGGAACCTGCAGGCTCGCCGGCCGGCTCACCGCCTCCTTGAGGCGATAGTAGGTGCCTTCATAGTCCAGAGGCTGGTCCGAGGCGTAGAGCTTTTCCAGGATTTCGATCCATTCGGCGGCCTGGTCGTAGCCCTTCTCGACCAAAGGCGTGCCGAACATGCCGAATTCCTTCGGGTTCCAGCCGCAGACGATGTTCAAGCCGGCGCGGCCCTGGCTGATATGGTCGACAGTTGCCAGCGCCTTGGCGGCATAGAGCGGATGCACCAGCGGCACATGCACGGTCATGAACAGGCCGATCTGCTCGGTGGCCACCGCCAGAGCTGCTGCCCAGGTGAAGGTCTCGAACGACCATTCGCGCACCTTGTTGCGGCCGCCAAAGCCACGCCAGCGCGCGATCGGAAGCATAAATTCCAGCCCGGCGCGGTCGGCGATCTGCGCCGCCGTCAGATTGTCCTGCCAGCTTGCCGTCCAGCGTTCCGGCACATCGGTGATGGCCAGACCGCCATCGGCATTGGTCGAAAAGACGCCGAGCTTCAGTTTGTTCGAGCCGTGCAGGGGATGCGTTTTGATCATCATGGGAACTCGTGGCGGGAGACCGACACGCTAGGCCCGCGCAAAAATATTTCAAGCCTGAAATAGCTTCGCCTCGCCGCCGATTGCGGATATGAATTTGGAGGGGAAAAGGGGATGGATATGAGCGCGTTCCGTCAGAAGTGCATCGGCAAGACCAATCTCGTCGGCTCCTTCGCCGCTATTCCCCATCCCGTCGCCGTCGAAGTGATGGCGCTCGCCGGCCTCGACTTCCTCTGCATCGACTGGGAACATGCTCAGATCGCGCGGGACACGATCGAAACCATGGTGCGGGCGGCCGACGTGCATCGCGTGCCGGCCATGGTGCGTGTTCCCGGTCATGCGCCGGAAGCTATCCAGGCGGCGCTCGACAGCGGCGCACAAGGCGTGCTCGTGCCGCGCGTCTCGACCGCTGCTCAGGCCGAGGCGGCGGTGAAAGCCTCGCGCTATCCGCCGCTGGGCGAGCGGGGCGTCGGGCCTGGCCGGGCGGCCGGCTATGGCTATCGCATCCCCGAATATCTAGCCGCGGCCAACGACAGGATCGTCGTCGCGGTCCAGGTCGAGACATCGGAGGGGCTGGCCAACATCGAGGCGATCGCGGCCATAGACGGCATCGATGTGGTCTTCGTCGGCCCCGGCGATCTCTCCGTGTCGATCGATGCGATCGGGCCGAAAGGCGTGGACAAGCTCAATGAGGCAATCACAAGGATCATCCGCGCGACCGTCGCGCACGGCAGGACATCGGGCTTATATTGCGCCAGCCCACAGACGATCAGCCAGTGGGCCGCTATCGGCGCGAGCTTCTTCGTGCTGGCCAGCGACACCATGTTTCTTGGCGCCGGCGCTGCGGCCAACTGCACCGCTGCGCGCGCCGAACTGGGGTGAGACGGGGCGGGATCAGGCAAAAACTTTTTAAGCTTAAAACTTTTTCCTTGAAAAGCGCCGCACATTGGATAGCATCCAAACTCGATGGCGACTGTCGTGCCGGTGGGGCTTGCCGGGCAGTCCGTCGCGGTGCTCCGGGTGGGAGGGGTTTCAGTCCTTGTCGTTCATACTGCCCCAGTCATCGTCCAGCGCGCGTTATGCTTTCGACGGCGTACGTGCCCAGATCCGTGACCTGCACACCGAAAACATTGCCAACCTTGCCGTGCGCGCCCGAGAACTGGGCGACGTGATCGCGCTCTGGTACGGCGAAGGCGACATGGTGACGCCCGCTTTCATCCGCGACGCGGCGAAGGCCGCCTTCGATGAAGGCCAGACGTTCTACGTCCCTAACATGCGTGGGCACCCCCTACTGAACGAGGCGCTGTCGGAATACCAAACGCGCATTCACGGCCGGACGATCCCGATTGCGCGCACCACGGTCACGCCCGGCGGCATGCAGGCGCTGTACCTGGCGCTGGAACTGCTGGTCGATACCGGCAGCAACGTCGTCTATGTCGCGCCGCAATGGCCCAACATCCACAACGCCATCCATCTGATCGGCGGCGAGCCAAGGCCGTTTTCGCTCGACTTCAAGGGCGACTGGCATCTCGATCTCGACCGGCTGTTCGCCACTTGCGATGCGCGCACACGCGCGATCTTCCTGTCGACGCCGTCCAACCCGACCGGCTGGACCGCGTCGCGCGAGGAGATGCAGGCGCTGCTCGACTTCAGCCGGCGCACCGGCATCTGGATCATCTCCGACGAGGTCTATGGCCGGCTCTATTTCGACGGCAATGTTGCTCCTTCCATCCTGCAGATCGCCGAGGATGGCGACCGGGTGCTGTCGGTCAACAGTTTTTCGAAGGCGTGGGCGATGACCGGCTGGCGCATCGGCTGGCTGACGCATCCGTCGGGGGTGGCCGACCAGCTTGGCGCCATGACGCAGTACATCAACAGCGGCACCGCCGCGCCTATCCAGGCAGGCGCTGTCGCCGCCATCCGCCAAGGCGAGCCGCTGGTCGAGGAGATCAGGCAGCGGATCAAAACCGGCCTCGACCTTGCCTATGACAGGCTGGCCCAGATTCCCGGCATCATCCTGCCGACGAAACCGCGCGGAGGCATGTATGCCTTCTTTGCCATGGACGGCGAAAGCGACGCCCGGCAGGCCTGCGCCAGGATACTGGAGACGGCGCGCGTCGGGCTGGCTCCCGGCCACCTCTTTGGAAATTCGGCAGCGGCCTTCCTGCGGATGTGCGTGTGCCGTGAACGCGACCAGATGGCGACCGCGCTCGAGCGCATGGTCGCCGCCATGAATTGACGCCCCGCTGGGAGGTGGGACGGCAACAAACCGTGCGGGAGCAAACCCGCCCGATCACAACCAGAGGGAACACAAAATGAGCTTCACTCGTCGCAACCTGCTTCTTCTCGCCGCCACGATCGGCATCGCTGCCGGCCCGGCCACCGCCTTTGCCGCCGATGTGCTCAATGTCGGCGCCTACCCGACCAATCCGCCCTTCGAATACAAGAACGAGAGCGGCACTTTCGAGGGCTTTGAAGTCGACATCGTCAACGAAGCGGCCAAGCGTGCCGGCATGACCACCGACATTGCCGACCTCGGCTTCCAGGCGCTGTTCGCGGCTGTCAGTTCCAACCGCATCGATGTCGCGATCTCCTCGATCACCATCACGCCGGAGCGACTGAAAACGCTGTCCTTCACCCAGCCCTATTATGACTCCGACATGGGCATTGCGACGAAGACCGATAGCGCTGTTAACACCGAGGCCGACCTCAAGGGCAAGATCGTCGGCGTGCTTTCAGGCTCGACCGGCGAGACCTGGGTCAAGGCGCATCAGGAGGCTGACGGCTACAGCGACGTGAAGGGCTATGACACGCAGCAGAATCTTCTGCTCGACCTCAGCGCGGGCCGCGTGGACGCCGCCGTCAGCGATATTCCGGGCATGGAATACTCCTTCACCAAGATGAAGGACCTGAAGGTCAAGCAGCGCATCAAGACCGGCGAACAGTACGGCCTGATGATGAGCAAGGACCATCCGCTGCTCGGCAAGCTGAACGACGCGCTGACCGCGATGAAGAAGGACGGAACGCTGGCCGCGATCCACAAGAAGTGGTTCGGCAGCGACGCGCCAGCCGATTCCTCGACGGTCAAGGAAAGGCCGCTGCCCAAGGCCTGACCGGCAATGCACTTAAATCGTGCCGGCTCCCAGGCCGGCACGATTCATTTCACGCTCCGGCGCCTGCTGCCACACGGATAGCCTCATCGGAGGCAAGGTCGATTGGTTTTAACTTGAGCATCCTTTGCTCTGGGGTTCGGGAACGCTCCCATGTCGCTGATCGACACCTTCTTCAATCCTGACGTGATCATGTCCAGCCTGCCGGCGCTGTTGCGTGGCTTCCTGAACACGCTGCTGCTCGGCATTTTGAGTATCGGCATCGGCATTCCCATCGGCCTGGGGATCAGCCTGTTGCGGCTCTATGCGCCGAAGCCGCTGCGCTGGCTGGCGGTCGGCTACACCGACATCTTCCGGGCCCTGCCGGTGCTGGTGGTGCTGATCCTGATCTACTATGCGCTGCCCTTCCTCGGCATCCGTCTGTCGTCCTGGGCCTCCGCCGTGACGGCGTTCGCCATCATCATGTCGGCCTATTCAGCAGAAGTGTTCCGCTCCGGCATTGAGAGCATTCCGAAAGGCCAATTCGAGGCAGCACAGGCGCTCGGCCTGCCTTTCCTTTTGACCTTGCGCAAGGTGGTGCTGCCGCAGGCGATCCGCGTGGTCATCCCGCCGATGACCAGCAATTGCGTTTCGATGTTCAAGGACACGTCGCTCGCTTCCACCGTTGCGCTGCCTGAACTGTTGAAGGAAGCGACCAACGCGCAATCGCTCTATGCCAATCCCTCGCCGCTGATCGGCGCCGCTTTGGTCTATCTCATCTTCCTCTGGCCCATGGTCCGCCTCGTCAGCCTGCTCGAAGACCGCTTCAAGACCGAGAAGACGCGCTGACCTCATCAACCGTCCCGCTTCCCAAGCCATTCGCAGGAGATACAGTTGAGCAATTCCCAAGCCGCCGGCGGCTTTCCGGTCGACACCATCCGCGCCATGTTTCCGGCCTTGCAGCGCGCCGGTGATTTCATCTTCATGGACAACGCCGCCGGCGCGCAGATCCCGCAGAGCGTGCTCGATGCGGTGACCAACCACCTGGTCTCGCACAATGTGCAGCGCGGCGGACGTTACGGCCGCAGCGTCGCGGTCGACCAATCGGTCGCCAATGCGCGCGAGAGCGTGGCCTTGCTGATCAACGCCTACAGTCCGTCGGAAATCTGCTTCGGCATGAACGCCACCTCATTCATCCGCTTGGTCAGCCTCGGCATCGGCCAGATGCTGGCCAAGGACACAGAGCGCGACGAGATCGTCATCACCGATATGGACCACGACGCCAACATCGCGACGTGGCTGGCGCTGGAATCCGCCGGAGCCAAGTTCAAGTGGTGGCGCATGCGCGAGGACGGCAACCTGCATGTCGACGACCTCAAGCCGCTGGTTTCTGAGCGCACCCGTCTCGTCGCCTGCACGGTGACGGCGCACTCGATCGGTTCGATCGTTGATGTCGCTTCCGTGGCCGCGATCGCGCATGCGGCCGGCGCCGAAGTGTTCCTTGACTGCGTGCATTACGGACCGCACGGGCTGATCGACGTGCAGGCCTGGGACTGCGATTATCTCGTCTGCTCCGGCTACAAGAATTTCTCGCCGCATATGGGCTTTCTGTGGGGCCGCTTCGAAACGCTGAAGCGGCTGCCGACCTTCCGCGAGGATTTCATCCCCGACGAGCCGCCTTACAAGGTCGAGGCCGGCACCTTCATCTACGAGAACGTCTCAGGCATGGATGCCGCGGTGCAGTACCTGGAACTGATCGGCCGCAATCTGGCGCCCTCCAACAACCGCTCGCGGCGCGACAACATCGTTGCCGGCATGGGCGCCATCCGCGACTATGAAATGCTCCTGGCGCGCGAGATGCTCGCCGTGCTCAAGGGATGCAATGCCACGATCTACGGCGTCGCCGAGGAAGCCCGCATCAACGAACGCGTGCCGACATTCTGCTTCAACATCGGCAAGCTGTCGCCGCAGCGGATCGTCGAGGAAATGGCTGACATGCAGATCGGCATCCGCGACGGCCATATGTATGCGCCCCGGCTGATGAAGCGTCTCAACCTGTCGATGGACAGCGGCGCCATCCGCGCCTCGCTGGTCCATTACAACACGGTCGACGAGGTCAGGCGTTTCGGCGAGGCACTGCGCGCCGTCATCGCAAGGCTGTCGTAGCTGGTCCTTAAACCTCTCCGGCGCGGAACATCGGCCCGCCCTTGTGGGCCGGGAAGCCATAGCCGTTGATCATCACCAGATCGATGTCGGAGGCACGCGCCGCGATGCCTTCGGCGAGTAATGCCTTGCCCTCTTCGGCCATTGCCGCCAGTAAGCGCGTGACGATCTCATCGGACGAAAAGCGGCGCGGCACGATGCCGTTGGCCGCTCGCACGGCCTCGATCAGCGCCGTTACTTGCGGGTCGCTCCTGCGTTCGCCGTCCGAATAATCGTACCAGCCGCGCCCGGTCTTGCGGCCGAAGCGGCCGGCCTCGCACAGCCGGTCGGCGATTTCGACATAACGTGCTTGCGGATCGCGCATCGCCGCCTGTCGCTTGCGCCGCGCCCAGGCTATCTCCAGCCCAGCCATATCGTTGACCGCGAAGATCCCCATCGGGAAGCCCCAGGCCTCCAGCGCGGCATCCACCTCATCGGGTGCTGCGCCATCCTCCACCATGAACTCCGCCTCGCGGCGGTAGGCGGAATAGATGCGGTTGCCGATGAAACCCTCGGTAACGCCGCACACGACAGGCAGCTTGCCGAGCTTTCTGACGAAGGCGATAGCCGAGGCGAGCACGTCGGGCGCCGTCGCCGCGCAATCCACCACTTCGGTGAGCCGCATGACGTTGGCCGGCGAGAAAAAATGCAGGCCGACGATCCGCTCGGGCCTGGCGGTTGCCGAGGCGATCTCGTTGGGGTTGAGGTAGCTGGTGTTGGTCGCAAGGATGGCGTCCGGGCGGACGATGCGATCAAGCGTCCGGAAGAGGTCGGTTTTTACCGCGAGATCGTCGAACACCGCCTCGATGACCAGATCGGCCTGCGCCAGCCTGTCGGCTTCGCTGGCCGCTTCAAACCGGCTCAGCGCCTCCCTGCGCGCATGATCGGTGAGACGGCCGGATTGGACTGACTTGTCGAGAAGGCCGGCGATACGCGCGTATCCTTTTGCCGCGGCGTCGTCCGTCTGCTCGACGCCGATTACGCCATAGCCGGCATTCAAGGCCGAGACCGCGATGCCTGCACCCATCAGGCCGGTTCCGACGATACCGACGGTCTCGACCTTGCGAGGCGTGACACCCTCCAGCCTGTCGACTTTGCTGGCTTGCCTCTCGGCAAAGAAGACGTGGCGCAACGCTGCCGCTTCGCGAGAATCCCGGAGGCGCAGGAAGGTCGCGCGTTCGTCCGCAAGACCGTCCTCAAGTTTGGCCGTGGACGCAGCCCGGACCAGTCTCACGGCTTCTGCAGGCGCGATCTGTCCACGGCTGCGGGAAAGCACCTTCTTTGCGGCTGCCGCGTCGGCCTCAGGTTGCGAGCGCGGGACGGAAAGCGCGCCCGTGGGCCGCAGCGGTTGGCCGACGAGATGGCGGGCGACGTCGAGCGCGCCTTCGGGAAGATCGTCGGCAATGGTATCGATCAGACCGAGAGCGAGCGCTTCGTCGGCATTTGCGGGCCGACCCGTGCCGATCAGGTCAATTGCGGCGACCGTGCCGATGAGGCGGGGCAGGCGTTGGGTTCCGCCGGCCCCAGGCACTAACCCGAGCTTGACCTCGGGCAGGCTGAAGCTGGCCGCCTTGCTGGCCACCCGGTAGTGGCAGGCCAGCGCAATCTCGCAGCCGCCGCCGAGCGCCGCGCCGCCTGCTGCCGCCACGATCGGTTTGGCGAAGCTCTCGATCGCTTCGATCACGTCAGGCAGTGTGGGCGAGACAGCGGGCTTGCCGAATTCCTTGATATCGGCGCCACCGATGAAGGTGCGCCCAATGGCGGTCAGCACCACGGCAGACACTTCATCCGACGCCGCACGCCCAAGCGCAGCCATCAGTCCGGCCCTGACATGGAAGGACAGCGCGTTGACCGGCGGATTTTCGATCGTGACGACGAGAACGCCATCGACGATCTTGCCTGTGACACTCTCGGAAAATCGTGCTGTGTTCATGGAGTTTTATCCCGGAACGACGGCAAATCTTCCTCCTCCTTCTGCTCTCCGCCAAATGCCGGTGTCCCGGCTCGGACGGATGAAGCGCCATGGTTCTTCAAATAATTTCAAGCTTAAAATAATTAGAATTCAAAAAACTTCAAGCCTACCGGAGTCGACTGCAAAAGGCGTCGCTACCACGACGGTGATCGGTCAGACTTGACGGTTGCACTGCGGTGCCGGGTCAAGGCGAGTTTGTGGAAACCTTCGGCAGCAGGGCTTTGAAATAGTCGATCGTCTGTTGCAGCCCGGCTTCCAAAGTCACCGTCGGCTCCCAGCCGACAAGCCTTTTGGCAAGGGTGATATCGGGCTGGCGGTGCCGCGGATCGTCTTGCGGAAGATCGCGGTAAATTATATCCGAACCTGATCCGGTCATCTGCGTCGTCAGTTCGGCCAAGCGCCTGATCGTTACTTCCCTTGGATTGCCGATGTTTACTGGACCGGTCACCTCCGGCCCCGTATCCATGAGGCGCAGCATGCCGCTCACCAGGTCGTCGACGTAGCAAAACGACCTTGTCTGTGAGCCGTCGCCGAAAATGGTTATCGGTTCACCACGAAGCGCTTGCACGATGAAATTTGAGACAACCCTGCCGTCTGCCGGGTGCATGCGCGGCCCGAACGTATTGAAAATCCGCGCGACCTTGACCCACAAGCCATGTTGTCGGTGATAGTCGAAGAACAGCGTTTCGGCGCAGCGTTTGCCTTCATCGTAGCATGAGCGCGGCCCGATCGGGTTTACATTGCCCCAGTAACTCTCCGGCTGCGGATGCACAGACGCGTCACCATAGACCTCGCTGGTGGAGGCCTGAAAGACTTTGCATTTCAGCCGCTTTGCCAATCCAAGAACATTGATGGCGCCGTGCACGGCGGTCTTGATCGTCTGAACCGGGTCGTACTGGTAGTGAACAGGCGAGGCCGGACACGCCAGGTTGTAAATCTCATCGACTTCGACGTAGAGCGGAAAGGTCACGTCATGGCGCATGAATTCGAAGCGGGGATGCTTGGCCAAATGGTCGATATTGCGCTTTGATCCGGTGAAAAGGTTGTCGACACACAAGATTTCGTCGCCTCGTTCCAACAGGCGGTCAATAAGATGCGAGCCGATAAACCCTGCGCCCCCGGTAACGAGAATGCGTCTGCGGCTGTCATAGAGTCTGGCCAATTTCTGCTCCCAGGCAAATGCTGATCGACCAGATATCGGTCGCCACACGCAGGATACGACGTGTCCGCAGCCAATGCACAAGGACCAAACTGAAATTTCGCAGATCCGCTCGGTGCCGATGCGAATTCCGATCCCGGCATTTGGTTTGATCAGAAGGCACGATTGAGGCCGATAGTGGCCTATGGATTGGCAGCAGAGAATATCAGCCCTATCGTCAGGGCCGCCGCTGCGTAGATGGCCGGCAGAACCTGACGGTTCACCCCAATCCGCAGCAGAGAGTGGCTCGAAACCCGGTCCTGCTGGATTTTATCCACAACATCGATGGCATCGGCGGATGGCAACATGAAAATGGCAACGACCATTTTTCGTGAGACATTCCTCTTCGCGATAGAGCATCGTTGAATTGGCCAACAGCCTGCCATACAAGCACGTCGGCTCAACAGGTGGCTCGAGGAACCCCACGGATGTCCGAACGCATTGCAGTTATCGGCCTGGGTTATGTCGGCCTGCCGGTAGCCATTGCCTTTGGGAAGGTTTTCCCCGGCACCATAGCTTTTGACATCAGCGAGCGTCGGATCGGGGAATTGCGTGGCGGCGTCGATCGTACGGGGGAAGTTGACGCAACGGCGCTCAAGGAGACCTCGATAGGGCTGACCACCGACCGGGAGATGTTGAAAGGCGCTACTTTCTTCATCGTCGCCGTGCCAACCCCTATCGACGCAAATCGCGCTCCCGATCTAGCTTCTTTGAAACTGGCGTCCGAACTCGTCGGCGAGGCGGTGAGCAAAGGCGCCGTCGTCGTTTTTGAGTCGACAGTCTATCCAGGTGTGACCGAAGATTTCTGTGGGCCGATCATCGAGCAGGTTTCCGGCCTGCGACATCCCCGCGACTTTGCCCTCGGCTATTCGCCCGAACGCGCCAACCCCGGCGATCGGGAACACTCGCTGCAAAAGATCGTCAAAGTCGTCTCCGGCGAGAATAACGAGACGCTGGAGCGCGTCGCGAACGTTTATGGCCGTATCATCGATGCCGGCGTCTACCGCGCCCCGTCGATCAAGGTGGCCGAGGCAGCGAAGGTTATCGAGAACACCCAGCGCGATCTGAACATCGCGCTGATGAACGAACTGGCAATGATCTTCGAGCGGCTCGATATCCGGACGCAGGATGTTCTTGATGCTGCGTCGACGAAATGGAACTTCCTTCCCTTCAAACCGGGGTTCGTCGGCGGCCACTGCATCAGCGTCGATCCATATTATTTGACCGCCAAGGCCGAGGCCGAAGGTTACCATCCGCAGATCATCCTCGCCGGACGTCGCATCAATGACGGCATGGGGGCCTTCGTCGCCCAGCAGGTTGTCAAACGGCTGATTGGTTCTGACACGCCCGTCAAAGGGGCTTCTGTCGGCATTCTCGGGCTGACATTCAAGGAGGACGTGCCGGATTTGCGCAACAGCCGCGTTTTCGACATGGTCAAGGAACTAAGGCAGTTCGGAATTGTCCCCAAAGTCCATGATCCCCTTGCCGATGTCGAAACCGCTCGGCGTGATCACGGCGAAACAATCCTGCCGCTCGATGAGATAAACGATTTGCAGGCGCTTGTTCTGGCGGTGCCTCACAGGCAATATCTCACCAACGAAAGAGCGCGTCTTTTTCAAATGATCAGGCCGGGGGGGACACTGTTCGATGTCAAGTCGGCCATCAAGCCCAATGAAGTTCCCGACAACATAAAATACTGGAGCTTGTAAAGCTCGCCTGAAATTAACGCTAGGATATGCAGTGACATCAAGCAGGCCGATACTGATCACCGGCGCAGCCGGGTTCATAGGGTTTCATCTTTGCCTGAGGCTGCTTGCCGAAGGAGGCCAGGTTATCGGCCTCGACTCCATGAACGAGTATTATGACGTCAGCCTGAAGCAGGCTCGTCTCGAGCGGCTGAAAGCGTTTTCGAATTTTTGTTTCGAGCATGCCGATCTCACGGAGCGGGACCGTATTTCGGAGCTCTTCCTTTCGGCCGCGCCGGAGGTTGTCGTCAATCTCGCGGCGCAAGCCGGCGTACGCTATTCGATCAGCAATCCGCACGCCTATGTGGAAAGCAACCTCAGCGGCTTTGTCAACATCCTGGAAGGATGCCGGCAGGCGTCCGTCGGCCATCTGGTCTATGCATCGTCGAGTTCGATTTATGGCGGCAGCACCCGCATGCCGTTTTCCGTGCACGATCCGGCGGACCATCCGCTCAGCCTTTACGCCGCAAGCAAGAAGGCGAACGAGCTGATGGCGCACACATACAGCCATCTGTTTGGACTGCCGACCACCGGGCTGCGTTTTTTCACCGTCTATGGTCCGTGGGGGCGGCCGGACATGGCGCTGTTCATCTTCGCCAAGGCTATCCTCGCCGGCGAGCCGATCGAGGTCTTCAACTATGGCAACATGCAGCGGGATTTCACCTATATCGACGACATTGTCGAAGGTATTATCCGCGTCATGCAGCAACCCGCGACACCCAATCCTGAGTGGAAAAGTGTCGCGCCAGACCCAGCGACCAGCAACGCCCCGTTCAGGATTCACAACATCGGCGGCAATTCGCCCGTTCAACTGAACCGATTGATCGAGGTGCTCGAAGACGCGCTGGGACGCAAGGCAAACCGCAACCTCAGGCCACTTCAGCCAGGCGACGTTCCGGCAACTTTCGCCAATGTCAGCTCGCTCGAGGAGGCGACCGGCTTCAAGCCCAAAATCCCGATCGAAATAGGGGTTCCGCGCTTTGTCGAATGGTACCGGGAGTTCTACCGAGCATGATCGGACGCTTCGCCACCTGGAGGCGGCTGGCTCCTGACCAGCCATGGCTGGCGCATGCCGCTCGGAAAACTCAATAAGCCGCAGCCGAACTGGGTGTTGCCTGAAGGCGGTCAATATCTTTCCGGGGCGGCGCACCGAACAGGCGACGATATTCTCGGCTGAACTGCGAAGGGCTGTCATAGCCCACCGCGAACCCGGCCGTGCCTGCGTTTGCGCCGCCGGCAAGCATAATCCTTCGCGCCTCCTGCAGGCGCAGCTGCTTCTGGTATTCGAGCGGGGTCATGCGCGTAATCGCCTTGAAATGGGCATGAAGGGACGACGCGCTCATGCCTGATGCCGCCGCAATCTCTTCGATGCGCAGTTGTGCCTGGAAATGATTGCGGATCGTGGCGATGGCGCGGCTGACCTGGTTCAGGTGGCTGTCCACCGACGCCATCTGGCGAAGCGTGTCACCGTGCGGTCCGGTGAGGAGCCGGTAAAGGATTTCGCGTTCGATCAGCGGCGCCAGCACGGTGACGCTCTCGGGGCGATCGAGCAGCCTGACAAGCCGACAGGCGGCATCAATCAGGTCGGGGTCACTTGGATAGGCAGCTAACACCGGCAGATCCCTGCTGGGGGATGCACGTCCTTCTTTCACAAGCAGTTCGGCCAGCGCGGTGGAATCAAAATCTATCTTGCAACAGAGGTAGGGCGCCGCCGGGCTCGCCTCCAACACATGCCCGACCAGCGGCAGGTCGACCGAGACGAGCAGATAGCTCGATGCGTCATAGACCACGCTCTGGTCGGCCAGCGAGACGCGCTTCGATCCTTGGGCGATTATGCAAAGCGACGCCTCGTAGACCGCAGGCACGGGTGCACTGGGCTGGTTGGCGCGAATGAGCGACAGCCGCGGCACCGCAGTGCCGGCCATGCCAGATTTCGGCGCAAAGCGGGTGATCAGCTCGGCGAGTTCATTGATTTTCTCCATGCCGCATAAATCTTCATGGCGCGAAATGTTGCAAGGCATTTCGAGTTCATTTGGAGGATCGTGCAAACTCTTTGGACGATCACGCTACCGGCCTTTGCCGGTTCGCGCCATCTATCTCCCCGTCACCGCAGCGAAAAAGGAACGATCATGACGGGACTTAAAGACAAGGTTGTACTCATCACCGGCGCCTCCAGCGGCATCGGCGAAGCGACGGTTCGGGAACTTGCCGGTGCCGGCGCCAGACTGTTCATCGGGGCCCGCCGCACCGAGCGGCTCAAGGCGCTGGCCGCAGAAATAGGCAAAGGCGTCGCGTGGCGCGAACTCGACGTGACTGACGCGGCGAATTTCGACGCCTTTGCCGATGCCGCTCATGCCGAATTCGGGCAGATCGATGTGCTGGTCAACAATGCCGGCGTCATGCCGCTGTCGCCGCTTGCCGCGCTGAAGCGCGATGAGTGGTCTCGCATGATCAATGTCAACATCGGCGGCGTGCTGAACGGGATCGCCGCGGTGCTGCCGCGCTTCGTCGCCCAGAAGAATGGGCATATCGTCAATGTCGCCTCGGTCGGCGCGCATATCGTGCTGCCCACCGCGGCGGTCTATTGCGGCACGAAATATGCCGTCTGGGCAATCACGGAGGGGCTGCGGCAGGAGCATGACGACATCCGCGCCACGATCATCTCCCCCGGAGTGACCGCAACCGAACTGGGCGACGATATCAGCGATCCTCAGGTCGCCACGGCTCTGAAAGAATGGCGGCAGAAGTCGCTCACACCGGACGCCATTGCACGGGCGATCCGTTTTGCGCTTGATCAACCCGATGGCGTCGACGTCAACGAAGTGATCGTGCGGCCAACCGCTGCCAATATGTAGAACTTGCTGCCGGATGCCGGCTTTCGGCGAGCTACGGCGCTCTCCAAGATCCGGCAAACGGCCCACCCCTTAATGCACCACCGCCCTCAGCCTCTGGCGCAACTCCCGCGGGCCACATCGTACCGGCTCTCGAACGCGCGCGAAAAATGCGCACTCGAATTGAACCCGCAGGCAAAGGCGATTTCCGAGATCGTGGGCGACGCGCGGGCGGGCGACAACAATTCTTCCTTGCTGCGCTCCAGCCGCCTGTCCCAGACGAAGCGTTCCGGTCTCGCGGCAAGGCCGGTGCGCCGCTGGGAACTTAACCCGCTAATCATCTCCCCTGCGACGGTAGAGATGTCAGGCTTCGCCGGCCAGGCGCGCTGAAATCAGCCGCGCCGCCTGGATCACCGCTTCGCCCTGGCTGGCTGCCATGCTGTCATCGGCGCGTGACACAGGCGAGGCCACCGCGAGCGCACCGAGAGGACGCCCATCGGAGCCGAGGATTGCCGCGGCTATGCTGTGCACGCCTTCTTCATAGCCTTGGGAGCTCGAGGAATAGCCGCGCTTGGCGGCAAGCCGGATCGCCTTCATCAGCCTTTCGGGCTGCGTCACCGTGTGTGGCGTGAAGGTCGGCAACGGCTTGTCGACATAGGCCTCGGCCGCTTCCCGAGGCGAAGCGGCGAGAAAGGCGATGCCGGAGGCGGTGCCGTGCAAGGGCAGCACCTGGCCGACATCGACATTGACCCGGTTGGCCTTTGCCGAGAGCTCGACATGGACCGTCAGCAGTGCGCCGGCGCTGAATTCCGACAGATGCACCGTCTCGCCGGTTTCCAGCGCCAGCTCGCGAACCACAGGTGCTGCCACGCGCACGAAGGGAAAATGCGCGTCGCGAAAGCGGGCCAGCCGCGACAGGCCGGCGCCGAGCCGGTAGCGGCGGCTTGCCGGCTCTTGTTCGATCAGGCGGTGGTCGGCCAGCGCCATCAGCAGGCGCCGCGCCGTTGCCTTGTCGAGGCCGGTTTTGCGGGCGAGCTCGGACAGGCCGATCTCCGGTTCGCCGAGCGTAAACTGCTCCAACAGCGATATCGCTTTGCCGACTGTGCTCATCGTGCATCCTCAAGATACTTCGCATGGGACGGAAGCCAATCCACCTTGCAGTCCGCTCATAGCACGTAAATTGGTGGTTCAAATAACGAACCGTTTGGAAGCGACAAAACACCAGCAAGTTTCGCGGCGACATCAATCTCGATGCGCCGCGCCGTGCGGGGTGATGCTGCGCGGCAACACCTATCAACAGGTGGATCAACTCGGCGGCGCCGTGCCTGGCCGGCGTGTCGGCCCAAACGCCTGATCCTGGCCGGCGCGGAAGCTTCAACTCTGCCCCAGCTGCGCGCGGCGCCAGGCGGCGGGCGCCTGGCCAACCCGCTCCCGGAAGAAGCGTGAGAAATAGGCCGGATCTTCGAAGCCGATTTCGTAGGCGATGTCCTCGACGGTGCGCACGGTGAACAGCAGCAACCGCTTGGCCTCCAGCAACCGTCGCTCGCCCATGAGCCGCTTGACGCCGCTGCCAAGCACCGTATGGGCGGCCTTGTCGAGAAGATGCGGTGTAGTGGCCAGCGCCCCGACGTAGCGGTCGACGGGCCAGTTGTCGCGGAAATGCGCATCGACCAGACGGCGCAAGCCGCGCGCCAATGCAGCATCGGAAGAACCGGTGGCATCCATTACCTCGGGACCAAGGCGCGCGATGTGCGAGAGCGCGACGGCGATCAGCGCCGGCAGGGTCTTGTCACTGCCGGCCTGCGCCTCGGCATATTCGGCGGCGATCATCTCCAGCACCGCCGCCAGCCTTTTCCACGCGACGTGCTGAGGAAGGCTATCGGCAAAGACCGGCCGGTCCAATGGCAGCAGGCTGTGAGCGGCTATTGCCGCAAGCGCATCATCGGCGACCGAAACGACGATGGCGTCGGTGCCGGGCCCGATCGAGAAGCCATGCACGATGGTGCTCGGCACGAAGCTGACGGCCGGTGCCGAAAAGTCCCAGGATTGGTCTTCGATGCGGTAGGTGCCGGAGCCGCTGGTCCAGTAGGTGATCTGGCCCATTTGCGGATGCTTGTGCGCGGCAACCTGGCCGAGATGAATGTTGCTGCGCGCAAGCACCGTCTCGACATGCAGGAAGCCGACATCAAGCGGCCGCACCGGCTCGCCATAGACAAAGAAATCAGGAATGGAATTGAGGCTCATGGCGCCGGAAAAAGTCCAATCGGTTTTGCCGTTACGTCCTAACCGATCCTTGCCAGGAGCGCTAGAGTTGATGCCATAAGTGGAGGAACATCATGCGATCGGAAGACTTTCGTGCCGACAATGGGCGCCCGTTCACCGGGGCCGAGTATCTGGAGAGCTTGCGCGACGGCCGCGAGGTCTACATCAACGGCGAGCGCGTCGCCGATGTCACCACCCATCCGGCGATGCGCAATTCGGCGCGGTCGCTGGCGCGCCTCTATGATGCGCTGCACGATCCCAAGCGGCAGGGCACGCTGACCTCGCCTACCGATACCGGTTCGGGCGGCTACACCCACAAATATTTCCGCGTCGCCAAATCCTCCGGCGAACTCGCGGCCCAGCAGACCGCGATCGCCGAGTGGTCACGCATGTCCTATGGCTGGATGGGCCGCACGCCCGATTACAAGGCGGCACTGATGAACACGCTCGGCGCCAATGCCGACTGGTACGGCCCGTTCAAGGACAATGCGCTCGCCTGGCACAAGCGTGCGCAGGAAGCCGTGCTGTTCATGAACCACGCCATCGTCAACCCGCCGATCGACCGCCACAAGCCGGCCGAACAGGTGAAGGATGTCTTCGTCCACATCACCAAGGAGACCGACGCCGGCATCTATGTCTCCGGCGCCAAGGTGGTGGCGACGTCCTCGGCGCTGACCCACTACAATTTCCTGGCGCAGAGTTCGGCGACGGTCACCGAAGATCCGTCGCTGTCGGTCATGTTCATCGTGCCGATGAATGCGCCGGGGGTAAAGATGTTCTGCCGCGTCTCCTATGAGCAGACGGCCAACACGGCGGCGGCTCCGTTCGACTATCCGTTGTCGTCGCGCTTCGACGAGAACGATGCCATCCTGGTGCTCGACAATGTCTTCATCCCCTGGGAGGACGTGCTGGTGCTGCGCGAGGCGCAGAAAATCCTGTCCTTCCATCCGGCTTCGGGCTTCATGCATGGCTATTGCTTCCAGGGCTGCACACGCTTTGCCGTCAAGCTCGACTTCCTCGCCGGCCTGCTGGCAAAGGCGCTGCGCGCCACCGGCGGCGATGCCTTCCGCGGCAACCAGGCGGCGCTGGGCGAGGTCATCGCGCTCAGACACATGTTCTGGAGCTTTTCCAACGCCATGGCCTACAATCCGATCCCCTGGGCGAATGGCGCTGTCCTGCCCAACCTGGAAGCAGCCCTTGCCTACCGGACTTTCATGTCGGAAGCCTATCCGCGCGTCATCGACACGGTGCGCCGGGTGATCGCCTCCGGCTTGATCTACCTGCCGTCATCGGTGCGCGACTTCAACAATCCCGAGATCGACAAATACCTCGCGCAGTATGTGCGCGGTTCCAACGACATGGGCCATGTCGAGCGCATCAAGATCATGAAACTGTTGTGGGACGCGACCGGCACCGAGTTCGGCGGCCGCCACGCGCTCTACGAACTCAACTATGCCGGTGCGCCGGAAGAGGTGCGGCTGCAGGTGCTGAAGGGCGCCGAACGCGGCGGCCGGCTGAAGGCCATGGAAGAACTGGTCGATACCTGCATGGCCGACTATGACGAGAATGGCTGGACGGGAGATACCTGGCTCAATCCGCTCGCTTCATCGGCGGGGTGATGTCAGATGGCCACGCAGATTTCGAAGGCCGATTTCCGCGACGCCATGGCAAGGGTCTGCGCGCCGGTCAACATCGTCACGACAGATGGCCCGGCCGGGCGCGGCGGCTTCACCGCCACCGCCATGTGCAGTGTGTCGGACGAACCTCCGACACTGCTGGTGTGCATGAACGGCCGCTCGACGCAGGCGGCCATGTTTCTCGCCAACCGGCGCTTCTGCGTCAACGTGCTGACGCATGACCATATGCACCTGGCCGGCAAGTTCGCCGGCGCGACCAGGGACATGGAGGCACGCTATTCGGCGGCGCGCTGGCAAACGCTGACCTCGGGGACGCCAGCGCTGTCCGATGCGATCGTCAATTTCGATTGCGAGATCGAGGATGTGCACATCGTCGGCACGCATAATGTCATGATCGGCCGCGTTATCGACGTCAGGCACGGCAGCGGCGGCTCGGCCTTGCTCTATGTCGACCGCAATTACACGCAGCCGACGCGGCTTGGCAGCTTTGGCGGCTGAGCCGCAGCAATCAGCTCTCGCCGGCGATCAGGCTCTCCAGCAGATCGAGCAATTGCTCGAGCCTCTCATGTCCGAAGCGCTGTTCGATGTCGCGGTAGATGACGAGGCGTTCCGGCGACAAGGCATCGATCAGGGCGGAACCCGCCGGGGCGATCGTCAGCACGACACGGCGGCCATCGCCTTCCGCCTTGTTGCGGGTGATGAATTTTCGGCCCTCGAGCGTCTTGATGATGCGTGTCAGGCTGGGCGGCAGCACCGAAGCGCGATCGGCAAGTTCCGTCGCCTCGACAGGGCCGGCCTCGCTCAGAACGCGCAGCACGCGCCATTGCTGTTCGGTCACATCATGCGCCGCCAGCATTGGACGAAACCGCGCCATCACCACTTCGCGGGCATGGAGCAGCGCCATCGGCAGAGAACGACGGGTGTTTTCAGGCAGCAAGAAGCAGCGTCCCCAATGATGCGGGCGGTCGGCGGGACCGCACGCCAAAACCTGACCTTTCCATCCCGTATCGTCGCCTCAACTTGGATGCAAGGCTTGACTTCAGTGATGCTGCATGTAATTAACGCGTTAACTACAGCAGTGGAACAATACGGGGAGCGAGACGCGGTGCCTCACTTTTCCATCGAGTATTCGGCCAACCTCGATGCCAAGGTCGACATGAGCGAATTGTGCGCGCTGGTGTTGCGCACCGTGCTCGGCACCGGGCTGTTTGAAACCGGCGCGGTGCGGGTGCGGGCCTTCCGCGCGGAGGCCTATGCGATCGCCGACAGCTTACCGGAAAACGCCTTTCTCGACATGTCGTTTCGCATTGGAACCGGCCGCAGTGCCGAGGACAAGAGACGAACCGGGGAGGCGGTCTTCTCCGCCGTGAGCGAATACCTCGCCCCCCTGTTCGAGACCCCGCATTTCGCTCTTTCCCTGGAGATCAGGGAAATCGATCCGGTCCTGAGCTGGAAGAAAAATGCAATCCACCCGCGACTGCGCGGCAAGTGACGGAAGCTGATATGTCCGACCTCGAAGGCAATCTGAAAAAGGCCGAGGCCTATCTGGCCCGTTTCAAGCGCGACGGCGTGCTGAACCAGATCGGCGGCGAAGCGGTGCCGGCGGTGGATGGCTCGACCTTCGAGGCCATGTCGCCGGTCGATCTCAAGCCGCTGGCCAAGGTCGCGCGTGGCAGCGCCGCCGATATCGACCGCGCCGCCAAGGCGGCAAAGGCGGCGTTCCCGGCCTGGGCCGCCATGCCGGGCGACGGGCGCAAGAAGCTGCTGCACAAGATAGCCGATGCGATCGAAGCGCGCGCCGAGGAGATCGCCTTCGTCGAGTGCATGGACACCGGCCAGGCGCTGAAATTCATGGCCAAGGCCGCGCTGCGCGGCGCCGAGAATTTCCGCTTCTTCGCCGACCGCGCGCCGGAAGCGCGCGACGGCGAGACGCTGCGCACGACAGGCCAGGTCAACATCACCACGCGCGTGCCGATCGGCCCGGTCGGCATCATCACGCCGTGGAACACGCCGTTCATGCTGTCGACATGGAAGATCGCGCCGGCGCTGGCGGCAGGCTGCACCGTCGTCCACAAGCCGGCCGAATTTTCGCCGCTGACCGCTCGCCTGCTGGTCGAGATCGCGAAGGAGGCCGGCCTGCCGAAAGGCGTGTGGAACCTGGTCAACGGCCTCGGCGAGCACGCCGGCAAGGCGCTGACCGAGCACCCTGACATCAAGGCGATCGGTTTTGTCGGTGAGAGCCGCACCGGCTCGATGATCATGAAACAAGGCGCCGATACGCTGAAGCGCGTGCATTTCGAACTGGGCGGGAAGAACCCGGTGATCGTCTTCGCCGACGCCGATCTCGAACGTGCGGCGGATGCGGCCGTGTTCATGATCTACTCGCTCAACGGCGAACGCTGCACCTCATCGTCGCGGCTTCTGGTCGAAGCCTCGGTCTACGACACATTCACGGATCTGGTTGCGGAGAAGGCAAAGCGCATCAAGGTTGGCCATCCGCTCGATCCCAAAACGGTGGTTGGTCCGCTGATCCATCCGGTGCACGAGGAAAAGGTGCTTTCCTATATCGAGATCGGCAAATCGGAAGGCGCGGTGGTAGCCGCCGGCGGCGGCAAGTTCGCCGGTCCGGGCGGTGGCTGCTATGTCAGCCCGACGCTGTTTACCGGCGCCACCAACAGGATGCGCATTGCCCAGGAAGAGATTTTCGGGCCGGTGCTGACCGCCATTTCCTTCAAGGACGAGGCCGAAGCGCTGGCGCTGGCCAACGACACCCAATACGGCCTGACCGGCTATCTCTGGACGTCGGATGTTACCCGCGCCTTCCGCTTCACCGATGCGCTGGACGCCGGCATGATCTGGGTCAATTCGGAGAATGTGCGGCATTTGCCGACGCCGTTCGGCGGCGTCAAGAATTCCGGCATCGGCCGCGACGGCGGCGACCATTCCTTCGATTTCTACATGGAGACGAAGAACATCGCCTTCGCCACTTCAGCGCACACGATCCAGAAACTCGGCGGCTGACCGGAGGACATCGCATGCCACTGCCCAAACCAAACCTCTATCCCGCCTTCAACATCGTGCGCCTCAGCCATGTCGAACTGGCGGCCACCGACCTTGCGAAATCCCGCGCCTTCTATGTCGACACGCTCGGCCTGCAGGTTACCGACGAGACATCGGACGCCATCTATCTAAGGGCCCTGGAAGAGCGCGGACACCACTGCATCGTGCTGAAGAGGGCCGGCAGCGCCGAAGCACGCGATCTCGGCTTCAAGGTTTTCTCGGATGAGGATCTCGACAAGGCCGAGCACTTCTTCAAGGCAAAAGGCCTGCCGGTCGAGTGGGTCGAGCGACCGTACCAGTCGCGCACCTTCCGCACCCGCGACCCGCACGGCATTCCGCTCGAGTTCTTTGCCCAAATGGAAAGGCTGCCGCCGATTCATCAGAAATATGCGCTCTACAAGGGCGTGAAGCCGCTGCGCATCGACCACTTCAACTGCTTCTCGCCCAATGTCGACGAGTCCGTCGCCTTCTACAACGAGCTTGGCTTCCGCGTCACCGAATACACCGAGGATGCCAGTAGCGGAAAGCTGTGGGCGGCCTGGACGCACCGCAAGGGCGGCGTCCACGACATCGCCTTCACCAACGGTGTGGGTCCGCGCCTGCATCACGTCGCCTTCTGGGTGCCGACACCGCTCAACATCATCGACCTGCTCGATCTGATGGCGACGACGGGTTACCTCGCAAATATCGAGCGCGGCCCCGGCCGGCATGGCATTTCCAACGCCTTCTTCCTCTATGTCAGAGACCCGGACAATCACCGCATCGAGATCTACTGCTCGGACTACCAGACGGTCGATCCGGATCTGGAGCCGATCAAGTGGGACCTCAAGGACCCGCAGCGCCAGACGCTGTGGGGCGCGCCGGCGCCGAAAAGCTGGTTCGAGGAGGGCAGCACCTTTGCCGGCGCGGCCGCACGCCAACCGGATTTGACGGCGTCGCCGATCATCGCACCGTGACCACAGACGCGAACCTGACGGAGACCGGGATGACTGCACCTGGGCGGCTCGCCACCTTCACCGTCGGCGGCAAGACGCGCTATGGCGCGGTCACAGATAAGGGCGTCGTCGACCTGTCGGCGCGGCACAGCCAGTGGCCGACGCTGCGCGAAGTGATCGAGGCCGGCGTGCTACGGCGGCTGGCGGAAGAGGCCGAAGCCTACGCCGTCGATTTTCCAGTCGGCGCCATCGCTTATGAAATCCCTCTGCCGTCGCCGGAAAAGATCATCTGCGTCGGCGTCAACTACCCGGACCGCAACGAAGAGTACAAGGACGGCCAGGCCGCGCCTTCCAACCCGTCGCTGTTCATCCGCTTCCCCCGCTCCTTCGTCGGCCACGACGCGCCGCTGGTGCGGCCGCCGGAATCGCCGCAGCTGGACTATGAGGGCGAGATCGTCATCGTCATCGGCAAGGGTGGACGACGCATCGCCGAGAGGGATGCGCTTGACCATATCGCGGCACTATCCCTGTGCAACGAAGGCACCATTCGCGATTGGGTACGGCACGCCAAGTTCAACGTCACGCAGGGCAAGAATTTCGACCGCACCGGCTCGCTCGGTCCGTGGCTGGTGCCGTTCACCGACGAGGCGCAGATTGCCGACATCGCGCTGACCACCCGCGTCAATGGCGAATTGCGCCAGCAGGACCGCACCAGCCGGATGATCTTCTCGTTCCGCAAGATCATCGCCTATGTCTCCACCTTCACCACGCTGGTGCCAGGCGATATCATCGTCACCGGTACGCCGACCGGCGCCGGCGCCCGCTTCGACCCGCCGATCTGGCTGAAGCCGGGCGACGTGATCGAAGTCGAAGCCGACGGCATCGGCGTGCTCCGCAACGGGGTCGTCGACGAGGCAGCATCGTGACCCCCGAGCAAGTTGAAGATGCCGCGGCAAGGCTGTTCGAAGCCGAGCGTTCGCGCCGCCAGATCCGTCTGCTCAGCCTCGATTTTCCCGACGCGACGATGGAGGATGCCTATCGCGTCCAGGCAGCGCTGGTGAAACGCAAGACCGATGCCGGGCTGACCCCGAAGGGCTGGAAGATCGGCCTGACATCGAAGGCGATGCAATATGCGCTCGCCATCGACACGCCGGATTCGGGCGTGCTGTTCGACGACATGTTCTTCAACGACGGCGCGACGATACCCGTCGGCCGCTTCATCCAGCCGCGCGTCGAGGCCGAGATAGCCTTCGTCATGAAGGCGCCGCTGAGGGGCCCAGGCGTGACCATCTTCGACGTGCTCAACGCCACCGATTATATCACGCCGGCGCTCGAAATCCTCGACACGCGCATCGAACGCGTCAATGCCGAGACAAAGAAGGCGCGCACTTTCTTCGATACGATTTCCGACAACGCCGCCAATGCCGGCATTGTCGTCGGCGGCCGGCCGCAACGACCCGATGAAGCCGATATGCGCTGGATCGGCGCCATCGTCTCGCGCAATGCGGAGGTCGAGGAGACCGGGCTTGGCGCCGGCGTGCTCAACCATCCGGCGATGGGCATTGCCTGGCTGGCGGACAGGCTCGCCCGCTACGGCATGTCCATCGCGGCCGGCGAGGTGGTGCTGTCCGGATCGTTTGTGCGCCCGGTCGAGGCGCGGCCCGGCGATACCATCGTCGCCGACTTCGGCAGCTCGGGAACGGTCAGCATCCATTTCGCCAAGAGCTGACGGCTCTCATCGGCTCGTCAGTTGGGCTGTTCGCCGCGCAGGTAGTCAATCACCACATCGGCTGCGATGGTCGACATCCGCAAGCCGACATCCCTGGTGATGTCGCCTTCGACGCGGCTTTGCACCCAGCCAAGAAAGGCGAAGGCACGCAACGCGGCGAATAGAGGCAATGCGGCGATGTCCTGCGGGATCAGCGCACGCTCTTGCTGGTAGCCGTCAAGCAAAGCGGTTTCGATCAGCGGGTAGATCGCCTCCTCGCGGTTCTGATAGAGGGCGACGGCAAGGTCGTACATGTGCCAGCCATGGCCGCAATCGTCGAAATCGATGATGCGCACCGCGCTGTCATGGATGAGCACATTTTCGCGCACCAGATCGGCGTGGATGATGCCGAAATTGCACGCGCTGCGCTCATGTTCCGACAGCGCCTTCACTGCCTTGTCGCGCGCCTGCAAGACCAGCGCGCGGCGAGGACCATCGAGAAAGGGCGAGGTCTCGAACCGGCCCCAGACCGGGTTCGCACCGAAGAAGCCGTCGAAGTCCCAGGCATGGCGGACGAAGCCCGCGGGCGGCGTCCACGAGGCAGTGACATTGTGCATATGGGCGATGGTCCGCCCGATCGCCGTGAAGATCTGGATCGACTGGTCGGCCGTGTGGGCCAGTGGCACGCCGCGTGCGCCCACGGCGCGGCCCTCCAGCCAGCTCAGGCAATCGGCCTGCCGGGGCTGCGCCGAGGTGGCCGTTCTGACAAGCACGAACGGATCGCCGGCCTGTGTTGCGACGCAAGACGGCGTGGCGACGCCGGCGGATTGCAGGAAGCCCATCCATTGCAGTTCCGAACGCAGCGCGGCGTCCGTGTGGTAGCCGAGCCGGTGGATGCGCATGGCTGCCGGCTGGCCATCCGGCAGCCGCACGCGGAAGACGGCGTTCTCGCGGTGCTTCAGAAGTTCCGGCTCAGAGTTGCGGACGCCCCAATGTTCGAGCGCACGCCTGGCGAGCTCCGTGACATCGGCTGCCGTTTCGGGCTGGGATTGGGTGGAAACAGAATTCACGCCGGCACTCCGCCGACTTGGCCCAGCACCTCGTCCAGCAGGCCGATCAGGAACTCGGCATTGTCGCGCGAGAACGGCATGGGCGGGCGGATCTTGAGCACATTGCCGTGGATGCCGGTCTTGCCCATCAGCACGCCGCGATGGCGCATGCGATTGGCGACCTGCTCGGCAATGTCGGGCGCCGGTTCGCGCGTGTCGCGGTCGTGGACCAGCTCGGCGCCGAAGAACAGTCCGGCCCCCCTGACCTCGCCGATGCACTCATGCCGATCGGCCAGCGGGCGCAGCAGGCCAAGCGCATAGGCGCCGACGTCTTGCGCGTTGGCGACAAGGTTTTCCTGTTCGATGACGTCGAGGACGGCATTGGCGACTGCGCAGGAGACCGGGTTGCCGCCAAAGGTGTTGAAGTAGCGGAAAGCGTCGCGGAAGGTCGCCAGTATCTCCTTGGTGGTGACCACGGCCGCGATCGGATGGCCATTGCCCATCGGCTTGCCCATGGTGACGATGTCGGGGACGAAGCCGGCGCGCTGATGGCCCCAGAAATGGCTGCCGGTGCGGCCGAAGCCGGGCTGCACTTCGTCGGCGATGACCAGACCACCGGCTTCGCGCACGGCCCCCAAGGCGTCGTCGAAAAATCCGGTGGGCAGAGCCGGGAAACCTTCATTGGCGAGCAGCGGACACAAGATGATGCCAGACAGGCCAATGCCATCCTGTGCCAGCGAGGCGATCGCTTGACGCACGGCGTCGCCAAAGGCCTTGCCATTGGCCATCGCATCGGGATGGCGATAGCTGTCGGGGGCCGGCACCAGCCTGACATGGGGGGCGCGGCCGCGGATCGGAGGCATGCGCGTGCTGAGCTGCGAAACCGCCGCCGTGTTGCCATGATAGGTGGCGTCGGTGGCGATGATGCCCATATTGCCGGAGGCGGCCTGCGCCATGCGCAGCGCTATGTCGTTGGCCTCGCTGCCGGTACAGGTCAGGATTGCGGTGGCGAGGCTTGCATCGAAGGTCGCCGTCAGCCGCTCGACATAGTCGAGAATTGCGGTATGCAGATAGCGTGTGTGGGTGTTGAGCAGGCTTGCCTGACGGCACAAGGCCTCGACCACATGCGGGTGGCAATGGCCGACATGGGCGACGTTGTTGTAGGCATCGAGATACTTGCGGCCGTCGGCATCGTAGAGCCAGACGCCTTCGCCGCGCACCAGGTGCACGGGCTCGTCGTAGAACAATTGCGATTTCGCGCCGAGCAGGCGGGCACGCCGCTTGACGAGCGCTTCCTCGCTCGGGTTCTTCTCAGATTGGGTCATTGCGTACCAAACTCCATTGCGTCAGCGGGTCCATCAGGCCCTCGACAGACCTGCATCGATGGCCTCGCCGATCTTTGCCACGTCGGCGGCGCCGATGATCAGCGGCGGCGACAGGATGATGTTGTTGCCGGACACGCGCAGCATGACGCCGGCGTCATAAGTGGCTTCCGAAACCACGGCCATGGTCTTCTTGTCCACCGGCTTTTTCGTCGTGCGATCGGAGACCAGCTCTAGCGCAGCCATCAGGCCCTTGTACCTGATGTCGCCGACGATCGCGTGCTTGGCTTTTAGCCCCTCCAGCGTCGCCGCCAGCTCGATGCCGCGCGCGGCTGCATTCTCGTCCAGGCGAAGCCGTTTGGTCTCGGCAAGTGCAGCCAGCCCTGCCGCGCAGCCGACAGGATGGCCGGAATAGGTATAGCCATGACCGATCGCCCCGAAGCTGGTCTTGTCGGCCTCGAAGACGTCGGCGACCTTGGCGCCGATCAAGGTGGCGCCGAGCGGGAAATAGCCCGAGGTGATCGCCTTGGCGATGGTCATGAAATCCGGCTTCACGCCGGATAGCCGCGAACCCGACCAGGCGCCGGTGCGACCGAAGCCCGTGACCACCTCGTCGGCGATCAGCAGGATTTCGTGGCGGTCGCATATCTCGCGGACCAGCGGCATGAAGCTGTCATGCGGAACGATGACGCCTCCGGCGCCGAGAACCGGCTCCATGATGAAGGCGGCAATGGTGTCGCCGCCCTGGAAGGCGATCTCGTCCTCCAGCGCTTTGGCGCACAGTTTGGCCAGCCGCGCCGGATCGGTCTCGTCGAACGGATTGCGGAAGGTCCAGGGTGCGGGAATGTGGAAGACGCCGGGCATAAGCGGCTCATAGTTGCGGCGGAAATTGGCGTTGCCGTTGACCGACGCGCCGCCGAAATGTGTGCCGTGATAGCCCTTCTTCAGGGCAAGGAATTTTGTCCGGTCGCCCTGGCCGCGGATCTTCCAGTATTGGCGGGCGAGCCGCAGTGCGGTTTCGACCGAATCCGAGCCGCCCGAGGTGAAGAAGGTCCGCACCATGCCTTCCGGTTCGAACCATTCGCTGAGTTCGTAAGCGAGCTCGATCGACGGGCCGGTCGACGTGCCGCGAAACCCGGAATAGTAGGGCAGGGCGCTGAGCTGGTCGGCGATGGCCTTCTTGATGGGGTCGCAGGAGTAGCCGAGATTGACGTTCCACAGGCCGCCAACCGCATCGAGCACGGTGTTGCCGTCGATGTCTGTGACCATCACGCCTTCGCCTTTCATGATCACCTTTGGCGGGTTGGCCCGCATCTCGGCCGGGTGTGCCATCGGATGCCAGATCGGCTTGGCGTTTTTCTCGGTGAGGAAATTGATGTCGCGCATCGCAAGGCTCCGCAAATGTCTCAGGAGATGAGGTCGAAATGGCCGAGGGCCTCGGCATAGGAAAGTGCCGGTCGCGCGACGTCGAAATGAACCGTGCGCATGCCGGCGGCACGGCCGCCATCGACATTGCGCTGCTGGTCGTCAACGAACACACAGGCGCCGGAAGGCAGGCCAAGCGCCTCGGTCACCAAGGCATAGGCGCGCGGATCGGGCTTGAGGATGCCGGTATAAGTGGCGTCGACGATGGTGTCGAACAGCTCGAGCAGCGGCAGCCGCTGACGGAAGCCGGCGCCATAGAACAGATCTAGCTCGTTGGACACGATCGCCAGGCGAAATCCCGCCGCATGCACGGTCCGGATTGCGCGGACGGCTTCGGGCCGCACGATCTTTTCCGGCTCGGCTCCGCGTGCGCGCTGGACGAATGTCTCCATCGCCTGCCAGTCCTCGCCGACGAGCCGGCCGACTTCGCTGGTGCGGGTGCGCCAATAATCGCGCTCGCTGATCTCGTCGGCCTGCATTGAGCGCCACAGCGGATCTGAATCCGGGTCGAACGGCCCGTACCATTGCAGCGTTCCCGGCGCGAGGCCGAGCGCCTGTTCGGTCAAGGCATGGGTCTCGAAAAGGGTCCGGGTGACGACGCCGCCGAAATCGAGGACGAGCGCCTGGGCAGGAACAGCGCTCACGCAGCCACTCCCTTGGCCGGCATGCCGCGCGGGATGATGCCTTCCTCGACCCAGCGGTCGAAGATTTCGAGCGCCTTGCCGACGAACTCGTCGCTGTTAATGTGGGCGTCGATCTCGTGGAACTCGACGCCGGCGGGAATGGTCTTGCGCATCTCATCGGTGAACGCCGCGAGGGCTTCGGGTTCGTACAGCGGCTCGCCCTGCGCATCCCATTCCTGGATGCCGCCGGAGGGCAGGATGAAAGCGGAGCGCCCCTTCGACGCACCGAGCTTGGCGGCGATGGTCCTGGCGACTTCACGGCGGTCGGCGGCATCGACGGTGATCGAGCCGATCAACCTGTTATGAGCATGGAATGGCCGCTGCGCGAACTTTGTCGGCAGCGCCTGCCAGGTCGGCAAATCGACCATGTCCACGGCGCCAGGGGCTGCGATCTGCGGAATGCCGCGGGCGCCGGCATTCTCGAGCCGGTCGGCGCCGGAGCTGACGACCGAGCCGGCAAGATGATTGGTGATCTCCTGCAGGCTGAAGTCGAACACCGCGCAGAAATGGTCCTGGCTGGCGATCGATTCGAAGGCCCGGCCGCCCATCCCGGTGGTGTGAAAGACCGCGACATCATAGCCGCGCTGCTCCAACGCCGGCTTCAGCGTCTTCATATAGCGCAGGCAACTGCTGCCCAGCGAAGTCATGCCGATGGTCGGTCCGACCGCCGGGGCCGAAGCACGGGATGCAAGCACGATCCTCGCCGCACCGACGACCGCGCCGCAGGCCTGGGAAAGGACCAGCTTGCAGATGGTGTTGAGGCCGTAGAGCCCGCCTGCCCACAGGATCATCATCAGGTCGGGCGCGACACGCTCGGGCGGAATGAGATGCGAGTAGGCGATGGTCGAGACGACGAATTTCGGCACGCCGAGCGGCAGGCACAGCGCGACATCGAGCGCCAAATCGGTTCCCATCGAACCACCGATGGCGATGAAAGCGTCGATCTCGCCGCGCTGGTGAAGTTGGCGCACCAGCTGAACGGCGCCGACGGCCATCAATGTCATGGCGGTGTTTTCATCGCCGCTCGAGACGATTTCGGCCATCGTCACGCCAGCGGCCCGCGCAACGGCATGCTTGTCGTGATCGGGACTATAGGCGGGGGCGCCCAGCACGCTGACATCCATCATCACGGCGCGGCCACTGGATGCCTCGATACACGCTTTCATGAACAGCAGTTCGTCGGTCTTGGTGTCGCCCGTGCCGATGACCAGGATGCGGGGCGTCGCCATATCTGCAGACATCAGGCCTGCCTCCTCAGGGTTTGCAGGTTTTCGCCATTGAGGCGCATCGAAATCTCCCGTGCCGCGGTCACAACCGCAAGCCCTCGTTTCCACGATCGCAGCCGGTGTCGTCCTGGCCTTCGGGGCTGCCACCGCAATTGTCCCCAGCGCAAGTCCGTCGGCGGCGCGGATTGCAGCCGCGACGCCGATCACGCCGTCCTCATGGCCCTGGTCGCAGATCGAATAGCCGCGGTCGCGCGCCTCGCCGATCGACTTTGAAATGGCGGCCGGCTCGACGAGGGTATGATCGGTGAAGGCCTCAAGCGAACCTGTCAGGCATGCTTTCACGGTCGCGTTGTCGGCGAAGGCGAGATAGGCGATGCCGGAGGCGGTGGAATGCAGCGGCAGAAGCTGGCCGACATCGATGTTCACCCGGTTTGCCCAACTTGAATGCTCGACATGGACGGTGATCAGCCTGTCGACGCCGAATTCCGACAGATGCACCGTCTCGGTTGTCGAACCCGCCAAATCCTGCGCCACGGGAATTGCCGTTTGCAGGAACGGGAAGCAGGCTTCGCGGATACGCGCCAGCCGCGACAGGCCGGCGCCGAGGCGATAGTGCCGCGTGCCGGCATCCTGCTCGACGAAGCCATGGCCGCCCAGCGCCATCAGCAGCCGCCGCGTCGTCGCCTTGTCCAAGGCGCACCGCCGCGCGAGATCGGAAAGTCCGAGCTCGGGCTCGTCCGCCGTGAACAGCTCCAGAAGTGAAATCGCCTTGCCGACCGTACCCATCCAGCCTCCCGCTCGGATAGAAACTTAATGTGTGAATTAACTTGACAGGCATCCGCATTCTTTGCAAGTCTATATTCAAAATAAGGGTTCAAATAATGAACCAATGGCATTCAGGGAGCAGGCCGAGCGGCCGCGAACCCACGGGTTCGTAAAACTGGAGGGACAAATGTCAGCAGTTTCGGAACAGGCGCCCGCCAACAGGCTGCGCAAGAACAGTGTTGGCGTCGGCGCTATCACCTTCATGGTGATTTCGGCGGCGGCGCCGCTCACCGCGGTCGCCGGCGGCACGCCGCTCGGCATGCTTATGGGCAATGGGGCGGGCTTTGCCGGAACCTATCTTATCGTGACCGTGTTGCTGCTGCTGTTTGCGGTCGGCTACGTCGCCATGTCGCGCCATGTCGGCAATGCCGGCGCCTTCTATGCCTATGCCGCGCGCGGGCTCGGCGGTTTTGCCGGCGGCGCAACCGCAATCATCGCGATCCTGTCCTACAACGCCATGCAGATCGGGGTCATGGGCCTGCTGGGGGCCGCGACCGCCGGCCTGTTCGCCGGCTGGGGCATCGACCTGCCCTGGTGGGTGTGGAGCTTCATCGCCGTTGCCATCGTCGCGGTGTTGGGCTACCGCCAGGTCGACCTCTCGGCCAAGATCCTGACGGTGCTGGTGCTGTGCGAATACATCGTGGTGCTGGTGTTAGACCTCGCCATCCTCAAGACCGGTGGCGACAGCGGCCTCTCGGCGGCGCCGTTCAGCTGGAGCCAGATCGTCAGCGGCTCGCCCGCCATCGCCATCCTGTTCTGTTTCGCCGCCTTCATCGGTTTCGAGGCGACGACGATCTACGCCGAGGAAGCCCGCGACCCCAAGGTGACCATTCCGCGCGCCACCTATTTCTCCGTGCTGCTGATCGGCGTCTTCTACATGGTCACGGCCTGGCTGATGGCGGTCGGCGCCGGCGTCGACAAATTGTTGCCGGCACTGCAGGCGCTTCAGGATCCGACGACTTTCCTGTTCGGCCTGTCCGACCGCTACGCCGGAACCATGCTGTCGCACGCCATGGGCATCCTGTTCGTGTCGAGCCTGTTTGCCGGCGTGCTGGCGTTCCACAACGCGGTTGCCCGCTACATCTACGTCTCGGGCCGCGAGAAGCTGTTGCCTGAAGCGATCGGCGTGACGCATTCAGTGCACCAGAGCCCGCATGTCGCTTCCGTCATCCAGAGCGTGTTGGCAGCGATCGTCATCGGACTGTTCGCGATACTCGGCCTCGATCCGGTTCTGGCGCTGTTTTCCTGGCTGACCAATGTCGCGACGCTGGGAGTCATCGTCATGATGGCGGTGGCCTCGCTCGCCGTGGTGATGTACTTCCGCGCCAACCCGTCGACGCAGGAGAATGCGCTGAAGACCACCATCCTGCCTGGGCTGGCCTTCATCGCTTTCGTCGTCATCATCTACCTGATCGTCATTAATTTCGGTGGCCTGTCGGGCGCCAGCGGCTTCCTCGGCGCGTTGCTGCCGGGGTTGGTGCTGATTGCCGCGGTGGTCGGCCTGCTGCTTGCCGGTGCGTTGAAGAGCCGGGATCCGGTTGCCTTCGAAAATCTCGGCGTGCCGCTGAAGGACTAGGACAAAGGACAAGGGGGTAGCGCGTTCGGCGCCGCCCCTTTCCATCGCAAGGGAGTAACGGCGTTGAGCTTTGCCGAGAGCATCACCGTTGAGGCGCTGGAAGCCGATCCGTATCCGATCTATGCGAAACTGCGGCGCAGCGCGCCTGTCGCTTTCGTGCCGGCGGTCAATCTCTGGTTCGTCACCCGCTGGAAGGACGTCGAGACCGTCGCAAAGTCACCCGACATCTTCTCCGCCGTCGTCGGTACGTCTCCGGTCGAACGCTCGTTCGGCAAGCCGACCATCCTGACCACCGACGGCGAAACGCATAGACAGCTGCGCCAAGGCGTCGATCCGAAATACCGGCCGCGCACCGTCGCCGCCTATGCCGGCGATCTCGTACGGTCGATTGCCGAACCTTTTCTCGACCGGATCGCCGAACAAGGCTCCGCCGAGCTGATGGCGGATTATTTCGAGCCGGTGTCGACGCTCAGCCTGGCGCGCTCGCTTGGCCTTGCCGACATCGACATGCCGACGCTGCGCCGCTGGTTCTATGGCCTTGCGCAGGGCGCCATCAATTTCGAGAACGACCCGAAGCGGCAAGAGATCGCCGACGCGATCAGCGCCGAGGTCGGCGCAGCCATCCGGCCGACTCTGGATAGACTTGCGCGCGCCCCCGACGGCTCGGCGCTGTCGCATATGCTGCATGACGGCATGCCGGAAGGCACGACGCGGCCGATCGATTTCTTGATGCCGAGCATCAAGGTCATTCTGCTTGGCGGCATGCAGGAGCCCGGACATGGTGCCGGTTCGATCCTCGCCGGCCTGCTTGCGCATCCCGAACAATTGCGGCAGGTGCTCGCCGATCCCGAGACCTTTGTGCCCAGGGCTGTCGATGAAGGCTTGCGCTGGGTGGCGCCGATCGGAACCCAGACGCGGCAGACGACGCAGGCGGTCGAGCTTGGCGGCGTAACCATCCCTGCCGGCGCCGCGGTCGCTGCACTTGTCTCCTCGGCAAGCCGCGACGAGAGCCGCTTTGCCGATCCAGACCGCTTCGACATCAACCGCAGGGAAGGCAATCATGCCGCCTTCGGCTTTGGTCATCATTTCTGTTCGGGCCGGTTTTTCGCGCGCGAGCAGATGTGCCTTGCGTTAAGGCTGCTGCTCCTGCGCTTCCCCGATCTCAGCTTGGTGCCAGGCAAGGTGCCGGTGTTTCGCGGCTGGGAATTCCGCGCGCCAACCACGTTGTATGTTTCCCTGGGAGTCCGCCACCAATGATCAGCCAGAATGCCATCGACGCGCTGCGCAAGACGGAGATGGGCGAGCGGGGCTTGTTTATCGACGGCGTACAGGCCGCAGCGACGAGCGGCGCGACGCTGGCGGTGATTTCGCCGATCGACGGCCGCCCTTTTGCCAGCATCGCTGACGGCAATGCCGCCGACATCGATCGCGCGGTCCGATCGGCGCGAAAAGCATTCGAGAAGGGTTCATGGTCGCGCGCCGCCCCTGCCTTTCGCAAGAAGGTGCTGACGAAATTTGCCGAGCTGATCGAAAAACATGTCGATGAGCTGGCCGTGCTTGGCGTGCGCGACAACGGCACCGAGATCGGCATGGCCTACAAGGCCGAGCCGCTGTCGGCGGCCGGCACCATCCGCTACTACGCCGAGGCGATCGACAAGGTCTATGGCGAGATCGCGCCGACGGCCGACAATGTGCTCGGGCTGATCCACAGGGAGCCACTCGGTGTCGTCGGCGTCATCGTGCCGTGGAACTTCCCGCTGATGATCGGTGCCTGGAAGATTGCGCCCGCACTGGCCACCGGCAACAGCGTCGTCGTCAAGCCGCCGGAGATCGCCTCGCTGACCTTGCTGCGGCTGGCCGAACTCGCAAGCGAGGCTGGACTTCCCGAAGGCGTGTTCAACGTCGTTACCGGTCATGGTGCTGTCGCCGGCGAAGCGCTTGGCCTCCATATGGATGTCGACGCCATCGCCTTTACCGGATCGGGGCCGGTCGGCCGGCGGCTGCTCGAATACTCCGCCCGTTCCAATTTGAAGCGGGTCTTCCTCGAGCTTGGCGGCAAGTCGCCCAACATCGTCTTTGCCGACGCTCCGGACCTGAAGCAGGCGGCGGTCGTCTCGGCTAACGGCATCTTTCGCAATTCAGGCCAGGTCTGCGTGGCGGGCTCGCGTCTGCTCGTCCAGTCGTCGGTCTATGATCTTTTCATGGACGAACTTGTCTCGGCAACCACGCGGCTCAAGGTCGGCGACCCGCTCGATCTCGCCAGCGATATCGGTGCGGTATCGAGCGCCGAACAGCTGGACAAGAATCTCGGCTTCGTCGCCATGGCGCAAGCCGAAGGCGCCCGTCTCGTCGCCGGTGGCGAACGGATACTGACCGAGACCGGCGGCAGCTACATGGCGCCGACGATCTTCGAGAACGTGACGCAAGAGATGCAGTTGGCGCGCGAGGAGGTGTTCGGACCGGTGCTCGGCGTGATGCGCTTCGAGACCGAGGAGGAGGCGGTGCATCTGGCCAACTCCACTGTCTACGGACTTGCCTCGGCGGTGTGGACCGCCAATCTTTCCACGGCCCATCGCATGGTGCGCGCCATCAACGCCGGTGTCGTCCACGTCAACACCTATGGCGGAGCCGATATCACCGTGCCGCTTGGCGGCGTCAAACAGTCCGGTTTCGGCCGTGACAAGTCGCTGCATGCGCTGGAGAAATTTGTCGACCTCAAGACCGCCTGGATTGCGCTCTGAGCCTCGCGGAAAGGCCAGCATATCTGCTCTTTTCGTCAAGCTTGGCCTCAGAACGCCACGCTGGTGCTGGTTGGCGGCGATCAGGTCGTCGCTATCGGCAGCTCGACTAGCGTGGTGTCGCGCGGGTCCAGGCTTTGCGCGGAAAGCCGTGTTGCGACCGGCGGGTATCACAGCGTCCTACTCCGTTGTGCCGGCTTTTTTTCTGCGCCGATTGGTGTGCGACTGGGCGACGGCCATTCGTAATTCAGGTGTGACCTCCAAACGCGCATTCTCTGTCCCATGCGGGTCTTGCAGCCCCTGGACGTGGACGGTCGGGAATGGGAGCTCGATGCCCTGCTCCTTGAAGGCCTGGCGGAGGCGCAAAAAGAACCTGCCTTTCATGCTGAAGGCGCCTCCAGGTCTGGTCGTGACCTTGACCCTCAAGACGATGCCGTACTCGCCGAACTCCTGCACCCCCTGCATCTTGATCGGTTCGATCACCCAGTGTTTGAACTCCGGATCTTCCGCCAGTTCCAGGCCAATTCGCTTGATCAGTTTGCGAGCAAAGTCGATATCGGTGTCATAGCCAACGGTGATGTTGAATTTGTCGGTGACCCAGTCACGGCTCTGGTTCTGCACGGCGCCGAGTTCGCCGAAAGGTATCGTGAACAGCGGACCACGATGGTGGCGCAGCTTCACCGAGCGCAGCGAAAAGCTCTCCACCGTACCCCTGTAGCTGCCCGATGAAATGTATTCGCCGACACGGAAAGCATCGTCGAGCAGATAAAACACGCCAGAGATCACGTCCTTGACGATGGTTTGCGCGCCAAAACCCACGGCGACGCCGACGACGCCGGCGCCGGCGATCAGCGGGCCGATCTGGATGCCGATCGAAGCGAGCATCATCAGCACCGCCATCACGATGATCACTGCTAGCAGAATGTTCTGGATGATCGGCAACAGCGTGTGCAGCCGCGCCTGATGCGGATCGAGGGTGAGGATGTCTTCTTCGCTCACCACCGCTTGCGGTATCGCGACGCCCAGCTTTCGTTCGATCAAGGCTTTGATGATCGACCAGCCGAAATCGGCAGCAAGGGCAATGACCACGACGTTGATCAAGCCGCGCAATATGAGCATGGTGGTCGTATCGCTGCCGCGCATGGATTGCATGTCCAGGCCCAGTACGCGTGCGAGAAGGTAAGCCGCCGCGAGGATGAAAATCATCCGGATACCGCGATCGATGACAGCGATCGTCACCGCCGGGATCGTCGGCCGGCCGGCATCTTCCGAACCGGGCCGCAGGACGAAATTAACCCCGCGCTCTGTCAGCACAATTGCCAAAGGCAGGAAGAATGCGGTGAAGGTAAACCAGAAGAATGTGTAGAGGCCGGCAATGCGTTCGAGGAACAGAACGACGAAGTAAGCCGTCAACAACCATGTCACTGCCGTGTCACCGCTGTGGCGCGCGCCGTCTCGCTGCGTTCTTGGCCGACGCCAAATGGCCAGCAGGAAGAGCAACAGCAGGATGAAATCGGCGCCCACCGACAGGACCATCATTCCGTCCTGGTCTATGCCGAGACCCGGCAAGAGGACAAACGCGGCGGCGAAGAAGGCGAAAACGCCGACGATCCGGGGCAGCCAATAAGCCCAATGGTCAGCAGCTCCGTTGGTGATCGGCAGGGCACGAACCTCGATGGCGTGCTCGACCTCCATGAAAGAAGGGACGAGCGTGGCCATCACGTATAGGCGCACAGCCCACGTAAAGACCGCAGCCATCAGAAATGTCAGCACAATCTCGCGGATGAGCGCTGGCCAGTCGAACAGCATGAACGCACCGGCGCTGCCCAGCGCGAACGAGCCGATCATCATGCTGGAATAAAGCGTGCGGCCGCCGATCTTCTTGGCCCGCCCGATGGGCGTATCTCTGGGTTGCGCGATGATCCAAAGACGAAATGGACGGGTGAGCTTGTATATTGCCCAGGTGAGCGCCAGGCCGGCAGCGATAAAGATCGCAATCAGCACCAATATGCTGACGGGGCCCTTGCTGGACATATCGTCCATTGTCTGGGCCCGGACGCACGCGAACTGGCCTGGCAGTGTGGGCACGGTTCGCACGATTTTCTCGATGTGATGCTTGATCCGATCGAGCGTCGAGGATGCCATTGTATTCATCTGGCCCGGTGCGGCCACGGCGTCGGCCGGCGGAGCGCCAGCCGCAGCAGGCGCTTCCGTTGATCCAGCGGCCGGATTTCGTTGCTCGGCCACCCAGGCCTTCACCGACGGATCGTCGAGAAGCTCGAACAGCTGTTTGACCTTGTCGGGCGCGACGGCGGCCGGTGACTGCGCCTGTGCCGGGCCAGCCAGCAGGAGGGCGATCCCAAGGACGAACGACCCGGCAATCAGGGCAAACTTCGTCGTCAGGCCTCCGAGACGCCGTGCCGGGCGCGCCAGCTTGCTGGCTCCCAATCGTCGATTCATGAGCAGCATCGTGCGGTAACCTTCCGGTCAGATCGGCGAGCAAGGACAGCTATGTCCGTCGTTGCCCCCACCTTTAACAAGCCGATGTTGCGGTGCAAGTCTCATCGCACCTAGACCGTTGGGTAGGGCACCAGGCGACCGGCAAGGCTGTCATCACCAGTGCCAGCGTTGCGCTGCATTCCTTGTCCCGACCACCTAGACCGGGTCGTTGTCGGTCGGGGGTTGCTCCGCGGCGGGAGCCTGTGACCATGCCGCATTGCACAATTTTGCGACCTTGCCCACAATGCACGCATGGTCCGCAGCTCACTCGCCGTCCTGGTCATCGACGAAAACCGTATCCGCGCCGCGATCATCGAGGCAGGTTTGCGCGAGGCCGGCCATGAGCGGGTCACCGTCATCCACGACGTGACCGGCATTGCGCGGCGCATCGCCGAGATCGAGCCGGACGTCATCGTCATCGATCTGGAAAACCCGAACCGCGACATGCTGGAAAACATGTTCCAGCTGTCGCGTGCGGTGAAGCGGCCGATCGCCATGTTCGTCGACCGATCGGACCAGGCATCGATCGAAGCGGCGGTCGATGCCGGCGTTTCGGCCTATGTGGTCGACGGCCTCAGGCAAGAGCGCGTCAAGCCGATCCTGGACATGGCGGTCAGCCGCTTCAACGCTTTCTCGCGCATGGCGCGCGAGCTGGAAGAGGTTCGAGGGGAGCTTGAGAGCCGCAAGGTGATCGACCGTGCCAAGGGCATCCTGATGAAGTCGCGCGGCCTGACCGAAGAGGCCGCCTACACGCTGCTGCGCAAGACGGCGATGAACCAGAACCGCAAGATCGGCGACATTGCCCAGAGCCTGGTGACTGCCGCCGGGCTGCTCGGGCCGTCGGAGGACGAATGAGCATGAGCGCCGAGCACCAGATCACCGCCGGCTTCATGCCGCTCTTCGACAGTGCCGTGCTGGTTGCGGCGGGTGAGCTTGGATTTGCCGCACGCGAGGGCATCGATCTCACACTGCACCGCGAGACCTCCTGGGCCAACATCCGCGACCGCATCGCCATCGGCCATTTCCACCTGGCGCACATGCTGGGGCCGATGCCGCTCGCCTGCAATCTCGGGCTGACGCCGCTTGCTTCCGAGACCATCGTGCCGTTTTCGCTCGGGCTTGGCGGCAATTGCATCACCATCTCCAACGCCGTCTGGGAAGGCATGGCGGCACACGGCGCCATACCCGATCTCGAGCCCGCGCGCGCGGGCGCAGCCCTCGGTGCCTTCATTCGCGACCGCGCCGGGGCTGGCGGCGATCCGCTGCGCTTTGCCGTGGTGCACCCGCATTCGGGGCATAATTACGAACTGCGCTACTGGCTTGCCGGGTGCGGCATCGATCCGGAGCGCGAGATCGAGATCGTCATCGTGCCACCGCCCTTCATGGCCGATGCGCTGGTCGCCGGGCGGATCGACGGCTACTGCGTGGGCGAGCCCTGGAACAGCGCCTCGGTCGCCGCCGGCACCGGCCATATCGTCACCGTCAAGGCGCTGCTGTGGCGCAACAGTCCGGAGAAGGTGATCGGCGTGCGCAAGGCCTGGTCGCAGGAGAACCCGGTCGCGCTGGCAGCATTGCTGCGCGCGCTGCATCATTCGGCGCGCTGGTGCCAGGATCCGGGCAACCACGCCGAACTGGCTGGTGTGATGGCTCAAGCTGGCTTCCTGGGCCTGCCACCAGCTGTCCAGATGCCGATCCTGACCGGCCATCTTGAACTGGGCGGCGGCGCCGAACTGGATGTCGACGACTTCTTCCTGCCCTTCGACAAGGCGGCGAACTTTCCGTGGAAGAGCCATGCGCTGTGGTTCTATACGCAGATGGTGCGCTGGGGGCATGTCGAGCACACGCCGGAAAACCTTGCTATCGCCCGTGACTGCTACCGTCCGGACCTCTACCGCTCGGCGCTAAAGCCGCTTGGCGTTGCACTTCCCGGCGCCAATGCGAAGGTCGAGGGCGCGCTTAAGGTCGCCACGGCTGTCGGTGCGACTGGGGCAGGCTTGGTGCTTGGGCCGGACGGCTTCTTCGACGGTCAGACCTTCGACCCCGACGAGATCGACGGCTATATAGCGCGCCAGAAAGTCGCTCGCGCGGAAGCCTGATCATTCTCGCGCCATTCTTGTGCATTGCACAAAAAATGTGCGTGCGATTGCTGTAATGAACAATCTTTGACCTGCTTGCGATGTCGCCTCACGTGCCGGCGTCTGGCGCGTAATGTTGATTTCATTTAGGTTTTTCGTTTCACTCAGAACTGGCACGGTTCCTGCTTTGAATTAGCCAGACCCTTCGCGGGTCACGGAACAGGCGTCCAATGGCGGGCGCCACAGGCAAAGCTGCCGCTCAGGTCAACGACGCGATCCCGGATGTACGGACGCGCGAGGCCTGGACGGCGGCTTTTTTGTTTTGGGCCACTCGACGAAGCGTTCAACCGGAGATCACGATGAAAGAAAAAATAGGAAAATGGATCGGGACGGGAACATCGCTCAAGGATGTGACGCGCCGCGATTTTCTTGTCAGCAGCGCCATGACGGCCGGCCTGTTCGTGGCGGCCCGCAAGCTCTTCCCCTCGGGCGCCTATGCCGCCACGACCGCTCCGGAGGTCACCGGCGCCAAGCTCGGCTTCATCGCGCTGACCGACGCGGCGCCGCTGATGATCGCCAAGGAGAAGGGGCTGTTCGCCAAGTTCGGCATGCCCGACGTCGAGGTGATCAAGCAGGCCTCCTGGGGCGCGACGCGCGACAATCTGATGCTCGGCGGCGAAGCCAACGGCATCGACGGCGCTCACATCCTGACGCCGCTGCCCTATCTCATGCACACCGGCAAGGTGACGCAGAACAACCAGCCGATGCCGATGGCTATCGTGGCGCGGCTCAACTACGACTGCCAGGGCATTTCGGTTGCGCAGGAATACGCCGGCACCGGTGTCGGGCTCGACGCCTCCAAGCTGAAGGACGCCTTCGCCGCCAAGAAGGCGGCCGGCAAGGAAATCAAGGCCGCCATGACGTTCCCGGGCGGGACCCATGATTTGTGGCTCCGTTACTGGCTTGCCGCCGGCGGCATCGATCCCGACAAGGACGTCTCGACCATTGTCGTGCCGCCGCCGCAGATGGTCGCCAACATGAAAGTCGGCAACATGGACGTGTTCTGCGTTGGCGAACCGTGGAACGAACAGCTCGTCCACCAGGGCGTTGGTTTCACCGCCGCCACCACCGGCGAACTGTGGAAGGGTCATCCCGAAAAGGCGCTCGGCCTCCGCGCCGAATTCATCGACAAATACCCGAACGCCACCAAGGCGATCGTGATGGCCGTCATGGAGGCCCAGCAATGGTGTGAGGCCACGGAGAACAAGGACGAGATGGCCGCCATCATCGGCAAGCGGCAATGGATGAACGTGCCTGTCGCCGACATTATCGGCCGCCTCAAGGGCGACATCAACTACGGCAATGGCCGCGTGGCCACCGGCACTGACCTCTACATGAAATTCTGGAAGGGTGGCGTCTCCTATCCCTACAAGAGCCACGACAGCTGGTTCCTCGCCGAAAACATCCGTTGGGGAAAATTCGCGCCGACCACCGACATCAAGACGCTGGTCGATCAGGTCAATCGCGAGGATATCTGGCGCGAGGCGGCGAAGGATCTCGGCGTTGCCGCAGCCGATATTCCGGCCTCGTCGTCGCGTGGCGTCGAGACATTCTTCGACGGCAAGATTTTCGACCCGGCCAACCCGTCGGCCTATCTCGACAGCCTGAAGATCAAGGCATCGGCTTGACCGGCGCAAACGGCGCGTTGCGCCGTTTGTCGCCCCCAGCGCAACGGCGCTTCGCCGCTTGTCGCCCGCATCGACCCCGGAGTTATACTCAGACATGTCCATCCAAGCCATTGAGGAAACCACGGTGAAGGCGTTCCCCGCGAAGCCTGCCGCGGTCATCGCTTTCACCGCCAAAGCGCGGCGCCGCTTCGACCCGATCGCGATCGCCGGCAGGCTGGCCACCGCCCTGGTGCCGCCGGTCATCGTTATCGCCTTCATGCTGGTCGTGTGGCAGATCGCCTGCTCGTCGCCGACCGCCAGCCTGCCGCCGCCCAGCCAGGTGTGGAACGAGGCCTATGACCTGATCGCGCATCCGTTCTTCAACAACGGCCCGCAGGATATCGGCCTTGCGTGGCGGGTGCTGATCTCTCTGCAGCGCGTCGCCATCGGCTTCGGCCTGGCGGCGATCGTCGGCGTCGCGCTCGGCGCCCTGGTCGGCCAGTCGATCTGGGCCATGCGTGGCCTCGATCCGGTGTTCCAGATACTGCGCACCGTGCCGCCGCTGGCCTGGTTGCCGCTGTCGCTGGCTGCTTTCCGCGATTCCAGCCCGTCGGCGCTGTTCGTTATCTTCATCACCTCGATCTGGCCGATCATCATCAACACCGCCGTCGGCGTGCGAAACATTCCGGAAGACTACCGCAACGTCTCACGCATCTTGCGGCTCAACCAGTTCGAATTCTTCGTCAAGATCATGGTTCCGGCCGCCGCACCCTACATCTTCACCGGCCTCAGAATCGGCATCGGCCTGTCCTGGCTCGCCATCGTCGCCGCCGAAATGCTGACCGGCGGCGTCGGCATCGGCTTCTTCATCTGGGACGCCTGGAACTCGTCGCGGCTGCCCGACATCATCGTCGCGCTCGCCTATATCGGCGTCACCGGTTTCTGCCTCGACCGCCTGGTCGCTGCGGTCGGCGCTTTCGTCACCCGCGGCACAACGGCAAAGTGAGGAGAGGGCGATGACGGCCTATCTGAAGCTCGACCATATCGACAAATCCTTTGCCCGCGGCGGTCAGGTCAGCGAGGTGCTCAAGGACATCAGGCTGACCATCGACAAGGGCGAATTCGTCTCCATCATCGGCCATTCCGGCTGTGGCAAGTCGACCTTGCTCAATCTGATCGCCGGGCTGACCAAGGTTTCCGCCGGCGCCGTGCTGCTTGAAAACAAGGAGGTCGACAGCCCCGGACCCGAGCGCGCCGTGGTGTTCCAGAACCACAGCCTGCTGCCATGGCTCACCGTCTACGAAAACATCAGCCTGGCGGTGTCGAAAGTCTTTGGTCGTTCCAAGAGCAGGACCGAACGGCATGACTGGATCATGCGCAATCTTGATCTCGTGCAGATGGCCCATGCCAAGGACAAGCGGCCGGCCGAAATATCGGGCGGCATGAAGCAGCGCGTCGGCATTGCCCGGGCGCTTGCCATGGAGCCGAAGATCCTGTTGCTCGACGAGCCGTTCGGTGCACTCGACGCGCTGACGCGCGCCCATCTTCAGGACGCGGTCATGGACATCCATTCCAGGCTCGGCTCGACGACGATCATGATCACCCACGATGTCGACGAGGCGGTATTGTTGTCCGATCGCATCGTCATGATGACCAACGGTCCGGCGGCGACCATCGGCGAGGTGCTTGCGGTGCCGCTGGCACGGCCGCGTCGCCGCGTCGAACTCTCTTCCGACCGCACCTTTTTGCGCTGCCGCGAAGCGGTGCTGAAGTTCCTCTATGAACGTCATCGCTTCGTCGAAGCCGCGGAGTAACGCCATGACCGAAAAGCTCGTCATCATCGGCAACGGCATGGCCCCTGGGCGCATGCTGGAGCATCTGCTCGAACAGGCGCCGGGCCGCTACACCGTGACCATCTTCAACGCCGAGCCGCGGGTGAACTACGACCGCATCATGCTGTCGCCGGTTCTCTCCGGCGAAAAGGCCTATGAGGAAATCATCATCCACGGCGACGGCTGGTACATCGCCAACAACATCACCCTCTACAAGGGTCACAAGATCGTCGCCATCGACCGGGCGGCCAAGACCGTCACCTCCGACCACGGCGTCACCGAGCCTTACGACAAGCTCGTCATCGCCACCGGATCAGTGCCTTTCATCATTCCGGTGCCCGGTCACGATCTGCCGGGCGTGCTGACCTATCGCGACCTCGACGATGTTCAGGCCATGATGCTTGCCGCCCAGTCGCGCGCCAAGGCCGTGGTCATCGGCGGCGGCCTGCTCGGGCTGGAGGCGGCAGCAGGTTTGAACGCCCAAGGCATGGACGTCACCGTGCTGCATGTCATGCCGACATTGATGGAGCGTCAGCTCGATCCAGCCGCCGGCTATCTCCTGCAGCGCGCGGTGGAACAGCGCGGCATCAAGGTCATCACCAAGGCCAACACCCAGGCGATCACCGGCAACGGCAAGGTCGGGCAGGTGGAGCTTGCCGACGGCACCATCATCCCGGCAACGCTGGTGGTGATGGCGGTCGGCATCCGGCCGAATGCGGCGCTGGCCAAGGAGGCCGGCATAGCCGTCAATCGTGGTATTGTCGTCGATGCCGGCATGCGCAGCAACGACCCCGACGTCTACGCGCTCGGCGAATGCGCCGAGGTCAACGGCCAGGTCTACGGGCTGGTCGCGCCGCTCTACGAGATGGCGCGCGTTGCCGCGAACCAGTTGGCCGGCAACGAGGCAGCGGCCTTCGTCCACATGGACACGCCGACCAAGCTCAAGGTCACCGGCATCGACCTGTTCTCGCTTGGCGACTTCGCCGAAGGCGAGGACCGCCAGGAGATCGTGCTGCGCGATGCCGCCGCCGGCGTCTACAAGCGCCTTGTGCTCAAGGACGACCGCATCATCGGCACCGTGCTTTATGGCGAGACGGCGGATGGGGCCTGGTTCAACGATCTCAAGAAGAAGCAGACCGACATATCGGAGATGCGCGACACGCTCATCTTCGGCCAGTCCTACCAGGGGGGTGCCCCGCTGGACCCTATGGCGGCCGTTGCAGCCTTGCCGGATGATGCGGAAATCTGCGGCTGCAACGGCGTTTGCAAGGGAAAGATCACCGGCGCGATCACGGCCAAGGGCCTGGCTTCGCTCGACGACGTGCGCGCCCACACCAAGGCATCGGCTTCCTGCGGTTCGTGCACCGGGCTGGTCGAGAAGCTGATGGTGCTGACCATCGGCGACAAATACAACCCGGCCGCCGTGCAACCGATGTGCGGCTGCACCACGCTCGGCCATGACGAGGTGCGCCGGCTGATCATCGCCAAGAGCCTGAAGACCATTCCCGCCGTCATGCAGGAGCTGGAATGGACGACCTCCTGCGGCTGCGCAAAATGTCGGCCGGCGCTCAACTACTACCTCGTCTGCGACTGGCCGAACGATTACGCCGACGACTATCAGTCGCGCTTCATCAACGAACGCGTCCACGCCAACATCCAGAAGGACGGCACCTATTCGGTGGTGCCGCGCATGTGGGGCGGCGTCACCAACGCCGCCGAACTGCGCGCCATCGCCGACGTCGTCGACAAGTTCGAGATACCGATGGTCAAGGTCACCGGCGGCCAGCGCATCGACATGCTGGGCATCCGCAAGGAGGATCTGCCGGCGGTGTGGGCCGATCTCGGCCAGGCCGGCTTCGTCTCAGGCCATGCTTACGCCAAGGGCCTGCGCACGGTGAAGACCTGTGTCGGCTCCGACTGGTGCCGCTTCGGCACGCAGGATTCGACCGGCCTCGGCATTCGCATCGAGAAATTCATGTGGGGCTCGTGGACCCCGGCCAAGGTCAAAATGGCGGTGTCGGGCTGTCCGCGCAACTGCGCCGAGGCGACCTGCAAGGATGTCGGCGTGATCTGTGTCGACAGTGGCTACGAGATCCATTTCGCCGGCGCCGCCGGCCTCGACATCAAGGGCACCGAAGTGCTTGGCCTGGTCAAGACCGAGGACGAGGCGCTGGAGCATATCGTGGCGCTGACGCAGATGTATCGCGAGCAGGGCCGCTATCTCGAGCGCATCTACAAATGGGCCAAGCGCATCGGCATCCCCGAGATCAAGCGCCAGATCATGGACGACGGTGCAAAGCGCAAGGCCTATTACGAGCGCTTCGTCTACAGCCAGAAATTCGCCCAGGTCGACCCGTGGTCGGAACGCGTCTCCGGCAAGGACAAGCACGAGTTCCGGCCAATGGCTTCTGTCGGGTTTGCGCAGGCGGCGGAGTGATCAAAATGGACTGGATATCGATCGGCTCACTCTCCGACATCCCGCGGCGTGGCGCGCGCTGCGTCGACACACCCGAGGGCAAGATCGCCGTCTTCCGCACGCAGGACGATCAGGTCTATGCCATCGACGATCATTGCCCGCACAGAGGTGGGCCGCTGAGCCAAGGCATCGTCCACGGCACCGCCGTCACCTGTCCCTTGCACAATTGGGTCATCTCGCTGGAGACGGGCAAGGCGCTCGGCGCCGACGAGGGCGCCGTGCGCACCATTCCTGTGCGGATCGAGGGCGAGCTCCTGTTCATTGCGCTGAAAGCGCTGGCCAGCCGCGCGGCCTGAAGCATGGAACTGGGCGAAGCGCGCGAGGTGAGGACCACCTGCCCCTATTGCGGGGTGGGTTGCGGCGTGCTGGCGAAAGTCGCCGCGGACGGTGAAGTCAGCGTCCGCGGCGACCCCGACCATCCAGCGAACTTCGGCCGGCTCTGCTCCAAGGGCTCGGCCCTGGCCGAAACCATCGACCTCGACGGCAGGCTGCTCTACCCCGAAATCCACGGTCGCCGTGCCGGCTGGGACGAGGCGCTCGACCGCGTCGCTTCGACCTTTTCGCAAACCATCGCCGAGCACGGTCCTGACTCCGTCGCCTTCTATGTCTCCGGCCAGTTGCTGACCGAAGACTACTATGTCGCCAACAAGCTGATGAAGGGCTTCATCGGCTCGGCCAACATCGACACCAATTCGCGGCTATGCATGGCCTCCTCGGTTGCCGGCCACCGCCGCGCCTTCGGCTCCGACACCGTGCCCGGCACCTACGAGGATCTCGAGCTCGCCGACCTGATCGTGCTGGTCGGCTCCAATCTCGCCTGGTGCCATCCCGTGCTCTTCCAGCGCATCGCGACGGCCCGGGAAAAACGACCGGAGATGAAGGTCGTGCTGGTCGATCCTCGCCGCACCATGACCGCTGATATCGCCGACATGCACCTGGCGATCGCACCGGATGGCGACGTTGCTTTGTTCACCGGACTGCTCGCCTGGCTCGGCCGGCACAACGCGCTCGAGCGCGGCTATGTGACCGCACACACGACCGGCTTCGGCCAAGCTCTCTTCGCCGCATCGGCGCTCGACCTTGCCGGCATTGCCGCCGCCACCGGCCTGAGCGAGGACGAGCTCACCCGCTTCTACAACCTGTTCGCCGCGACTGCGAAAACCGTCACTGTCTACAGCCAGGGAGTGAACCAGTCGTCTTCGGGCACCGACAAGGTCAACGCCATCATCAACTGCCACCTCGCCACCGGCCGCATCGGCAAACCTGGGGCAGGGCCGTTTTCGGTGACCGGCCAGCCCAACGCCATGGGCGGCCGCGAGGTCGGCGGCATGGCCAACATGCTGGCTGCCCATATGGAGATCGATAACCCCGAGCACCGCGACCGCGTGCAGCGTTTCTGGAATGCGCCGGCCGTCGCCCAAAAGCCCGGTCTGAAGGCGGTCGAGATGTTTCAGGCGATCGCCGCCGGCCGCATCAAGGCACTGTGGATCATGGCCACCAACCCGGTCGATTCGATGCCGGATGCCGATGCCGTCGAGGCAGCGATCAAGGCCTGCCCGTTTGTCGTGGTTTCGGATGTGCTGGCGAGCACGGACACCGTGCGTCACGCCCATGTGCGGCTACCCGCCGCCGCCTGGGGCGAGAAGGACGGCACCGTGACCAATTCAGAGCGCCGCATCTCGCGCCAGCGCAGCTTTCTTGCAGTGCCCGGCGAGGCGCGGCCGGATTGGCAGATCATTGCCGAGGTGGGCAAGCGGATGGGGTTTGGCGAGGCGTTTGCGCATGTGACGCCGGCGGAGGTTTTCGCCGAACACGCCGCGCTGTCGGGTTTCGAGAATGACGGCGCGCGGGATTTCGATATCGGCGCTTATGGTGCGATCGATGCCGACGCCTATGAAGAATTGGCTCCGTTCCAATGGCCGGCGCCGAGCCCAGCCACCCCCCTCTGGCCTGCCGGCCATCTCCCCCGCAAGGGGGGAGATCAGCCGTCGCCTCGGCCTTCGCCAATTACCAACGATGCAGAAGATATGCCGGCGTCAAAGCTGCCAATCTCCCCCCTTGCGGGGGAGATGTCCGGCAGGACAGAGGGGGGTGTTCAAGCGGGACTTGACCCTTCCAGCACCCGCTTCTTCGCCAACGGCAATTTCTACAATCCCGACCGCAAGGCGCGCTTCATCGCCATTCGTCCCATCGTCGAGACACGCACCAGCCCGGACTATCCGCTGATCCTCAACACCGGCCGTGTTCGCGACCATTGGCACACGATGACCCGCACTGGGAAAAGCCCACGTCTCTCCCAGCACATGGCCGAGCCCTTCGTCGAGATCCACCCGGCGGATGCCACGCATCACGGCATTGGCGACGCCGACATCGTGCGCGTCTCCAGCCTGCGCGGGGATGTGCTGGTGCGCGCGCTGGTGACGGCACGCCAGCGCCGGGGGAGCGTGTTTGCGCCGATGCACTGGACCGATCAGTTTTCGGCAAAGGGCCGCCTCGACACGCTGACCGCGCCTCTGACCGATCCGGTTTCCGGCCAACCTGCGCTGAAACATGTCGGCGCCCGTATCGAGAAATTCGCCGCGAGAGCCTTCGGCTTCGCTGTGGTGCGCCGCAAGCCGGTGGCGCTCGCAGCAGATTACTGGGCCGTGGCCAAATGCAAGGGCGGCTGGCGGGTGGAGCTTGCCTTTGCCGGCGATGACATCGACTGGGCTGGTTTTGCTGGTTCGCTTTTCGATGTTCCCGTAGCCGACATGCTCGCCTATCACGACCGCGATACCGGCCAGCATCGCATTGCTGCCTTTGACGACCAGCACCTCGCCGGGGCTTTGTTTATCGCGTCGGGACCGGTGGCGGTTTCGCGGGGTTGGGCGGCACAGCAACTCCAGGAGGTTCACACCAGCCAGCGCGAACGCTTCAGGATCGTCGCCGGTCGCGCCGGCGCCGATCGGCCCGATGCGGGCGCGACCGTCTGCTCCTGTTTCAGCGTCGGGGTCAACCAGATCGTGGCGGCAGTGGCGGCCGGGTGCACGACAGTCGAAGCCGTAGGCGGCGCCCTGAAGGCCGGCACAAATTGCGGCTCCTGCCGGTCCGAGATCCGGGCGGTCATCCAGGCCAATCGGGTTCAGGCTGCGGAGTAGGTGCGGCTGGATCTGACGATATCCTCTTGGGCCACCATGGTCATCGATTGCGGAAGGTGGTGGCTGTCTAATCCAGCCGGTCGCGCAGGATGCTCCAGGGGAGCAGCATATTCGGTGCATAGCGCACGAGCTTGTGCAGCGGGATCGGCGCTGGCGGCGCGAAGGGGAGCGGCAGATCGCGGGCGTCCGTTCCGCTCGCCCAGTTGGCCAGCACCTTGCCCATTGCCGTGGTCATGGCGATGCCGCGGCCGTTGCAGGCGAAGCCGGCGATCAGGCCCGGGCCGAGGTCGATGAGACGCGGCAGGAAATCCGGCACCACCGCCGCCACGCCTGTCCAGCTGTAGGCAAGCGGCGGCAGGTCAGGCAAATCGAGATGCCTGGCGAGCCGTCGCCAAATCGTTTGCGGCACGCGCGTCTCGGCGCCGGCGCCGACGACATGCATGCCGCCGCTGATCAGCCGGTTCTGGCCATCGAAGCGGCACGTGAACAGGTTGCGCCTGGTGTCGCCAACGCCCTGGCCGCCGGGCAGCAGGCGCGCGCGTATGGCGCGCGACAGCGGCGCAGTGGCGATCTGGAAGACTTTCAGCGGGATATAGGTCCGCGCCAGTGTCGGGTTCAGCTCTCCACCATAGGCGTTGGTGGCGACCAAGACCTTGCCCGCTCGCACAGTGCCGGACGCCGTCTTCAAGGCCCAGCCATCCGGAGTGCGGTCGATGGAAGTGACACGCGTCTGCTCGAAGATGCGTGCGCCAGCCTTTTCCGCGGCGTCGGCCAGGCCGCGCGCATACTCGACCGGATTGAGGACGCCGCCCGAGTTGTCCATCCAACCGCCGGAGTAGCCGTCGATGCCGGTGAGCTCCGTGACCGCCATGGCATCGAGCGCAACGGTCGGCCTGCCCCGCGCCGCCCATTGCGCGGCGCGCGATCGCGTCTTTTCAAGCGCGGCGGACGAATGCGCCGGCTGGATCCAACCATTCTGCACAGCGTCGCATTCGATGCCGTGCCGCTTGATCAGCCCGAAGACCAGGTCGGCGCTGCCGGCGGCGAAGTCAACCAGGCGCCCGCCGCGCTCGGGTCCGAGTTCAGCGATGATGTCGTCTAGATCCCGCTTGGCGAAGTTCGGAACGACGAAGCCGGCATTCCGGCCGGTCGCACCCCAAGCAAGGAATTCGGCTTCAAGGACCGCGACCGAAAGCCCTTTCTCGGCGGCATGCAATGCCGTCGAGAGGCCGGAAAAGCCGCCGCCAACGATTGCGAGATCGACGTCGAGCCCGCCTTGCAGCGTGCCCCGGTCGCGGCGGTTGCGGCTGACGGCATGCCAGAGTGAAACGCCATGCACGTCTTGCCGGATCATGGCATTCATGGTCCGGCCTCGTTCTCGCTGGCCGCCGCCTTTGTCTGTTTGCCGGGCTTCGGCCGGCGCGGCCGGTCGCCGAACAATCCGTTAGGCCGGATCAGCAGGATGACGCAGAGCATGACGCCGATGGCGACGATCTGCAGTGAGGCCGCGCGTGCCTGCTGCTCGGGCGCAAACAGCACGCTGGTCAGCGTGCCCGACCCCGCCCATATCGCCCAGACCAGGATGCTGCCGGCAATGGCGCCGGCATTGCTGCCCGAGCCGCCGACGATCAGCATCACCCAGACCTGGAAGGTCAGGATCGGCAGATAGTTATCGGGCGCGATGAAGCCGGTGAAATGCGCCTGCAAAGCGCCGGCCAGCGCCATGATGGCGCCGCCGACGGCAAAGGCCTGGACGCGGTAGAAGCGCGCGCTCTTGCCCAGCGAAATCGCCGCTCGCTCGTCCTCGCGCAGCGCCTTGAGCACGCGGCCCCAGGGGCTGCGCGACAGGTGCTCCAGAGCGAGATAGGCGATCAGCGTCACAGCCGAAACGACCGCAAGGTTCGACAGGTTGAACAGCAGCGGCGTTTCGGCAAGGCCGCCGAACGGGCGCGGGATGAAACCGATGCCGAACGGGCCGCCGGTGAGTTTCTGCGCGTTGAGCGCGACCAGCTGCACGACGACGGCGACGCCGAAGGTGGTGATCGCCAGGTAGTCTGATCGCAGACGCAGCGTGGCCATGCCGGTAAGTGCTGCGGCGATACCGCCGACGATCATGGCGCCCGCCCAGCCGGCCAGGATCGGCAGACCGAAGCCGCCGAAGCGCGCGGCATCGTCCGGGGTCGTGAGCAGCGCCGATGTATAGGCGCCGATGGCGACGAAACCGGCAAGACCGACATTGAAAAGGCCAGTCAGCCCCCACTGCAGATTGAGCCCCAGTGTGACCAGCGAAAAGATCAGTGCGGTGGTCAGGAAGAAGGCGCCGTAGCCGAGCAGGTCCATCAGCGTTCCCTCACACCAAACAGGCCGATCGGCCGCACGAACAGCACCGCCATCAGGATGATGAAGGAGATTGCGGCGCGCCATTCGGCGCCGATCAGCTGCACCGCACCGGCTTCGGCAAGGCCAATGATCAGGCCGCCGAGCACGGCGCCCGGTATGCTGCCGATGCCGCCCAGGATGGCGGCGGCGAACATCGGTAGCAGCATGTCGAAGCCCATGAACGGGCGGATCTGCACCAGAATGCCGATCATCACGCCGGCCACACAGGCCAGCGCCCCGCCGATGATCCAGGTGACGCGCACCACGGAGGCAACATCGATGCCGACGATGCGGGCCAGGGCCGCATTCTGGCTCAGCGCCTGCATGGAGCGGCCGGTCTGCGTGCGTGTCATCAACAGATGCACGCCGAGCACCAGCACTGCGGTCAGCAGCAGCAGCGCGATCTGATCGGGCGTGATGCGGATGCCGAAGCCGACCGGCATGGCGATCTGGATCGCCCGGCTGAAATAGGTCGGGCGTGAGCTGAAGGTGAATTCGAGCAGGCTGCGCAGCGCCATCGAGGCGCCGAAGCTCGCCATCACCACGATGATGGCTTGCCCCTGCGAGCGCAGCCGCGAAAACAGCACCTTGTCGAGCAACAGCGCCAGCAGGGCGGTGAAAGTCATGCCGACAACCAGCGCAACCAGCAGCGACCAGCCGAAGGACAGCGGTCCAATGGGCTCCACCTTGCCGAACATCGCGCCGATGGTGCTGACGACGGCGAGCGTCGCATAGGTGCCCCAGGCCATGAAGTCGCCATGGGAGAAGTTCGAGAAGCGCAGGATCGAATAGGTGAGCGTCACGCCAATGGCGCCGAGGCCGATCATCGAACCGGTCAGCAACCCATCGACGACAAATTGCAGGCTCATGCCGCGCCTCCCTTGCCGGCGTGAGGGCGTTGGCCGAGATAGAGTTCGGCGACGACAGGATCGTTCCACAATTCGGACGCCACACCCTCGTGCCGGTCCTTGCCTTCGACCAGCACATAGGCGCGGTCGCCGATGGCCAGCGCTGCCTTGGCGTTCTGTTCGACCAGCAGGATGGTGACGCCGGACCTGCGGATGCCGGCCAGCATCTCGAACACCATCGATACGAATTTCGGCGACAGGCCGGCCGATGGCTCGTCGAGCAGCAGCACCTTGGGATGGACGATCAGCGCACGTGCGACGGCGAGCATCTGCCGCTGTCCGCCCGACAGATTGCCGGCGGCGGTGCGGCGCTGGCGGACGAGGTCGGGGAAGGCCGCATACATTTCCTCGATGCGGGCAGGGATTTCGCGTCGCTCGAGGATGCCGCAGGCGACCTTCAGATTGTCCTCGACCGACATCAGCGGAAAGATGTTCTCCGTCTGCGGTACGAAGGCCAGGCCGAGCCGAACCATGGTGTGCGCGGGAGCGGCGGTGATGTCCTTGCCGTCCAGAAATACGGTGCCGCCGGTGATCGGGACAAGGCCGGCGATCGCCTTGATGAAGCTCGACTTGCCGGCGCCGTTGGGGCCGAGCACGACGACGATCTCCCCCTTGCCGACGGTGATCGAGGCGCCGCGCACAATCGGCACGCCGGGCTCATAGCCGGCCTCGAGATTGCGGACGTTGAGGACAGTTTCGCTCATGCCGCACCTCCGAGATAGGCCTCGATGACGCGCGGGTCGCGGGCGACCTCTTCCGCCGTGCCTTCGCTGAGCAACTGGCCGCTCGCCATGACGAGGACGCGATGGCAGAGCCGCGTCACCATGTCGATATTGTGCTCGATCAGCAGAAAGGTGATGCCGTGCGCGTTGATGTCGCGGATGCGGTCGATGATGATCTCGAGCAGCGTCGCGTTGACGCCGGCGGCCGGTTCGTCGAGCAGGATGATCGCCGGATCGGCCATCATGACGCGGGCGAGTTCGAGCAGCTTGCGTTGACCGCCGGAAAGCACGCGCGCCGGTTCGTGCGCCAGCCGAGCGAGCGAGACGAGCTCGAGCAGCTCGAGTGCCTTTGCCCTGGCTGCTCTTTCCTGTGCCGCCACTCGCCACGGCGTGACGAAGTTGGCGAGCAATTTTTCGCCGGCTTGGCCCTGCGCCGCCAGCATGATGTTTTCGATCAGCGTCAGATTGGGCAGGGGGCGCGGGATCTGGAAGGTGCGGCCAAGACCACGGCCGATACGCAGATGAGCGGCTTCGCCGGAGACGCGCGTGCCATTGAGCAGGATATCGCCGCTGGTTGGCAATATGCTGCCCGCCAACAGATCGAACATCGTCGTCTTGCCGGCGCCATTCGGCCCGATCAGGCCGAGGATTTCGCCCGCTTTGACATCAAACGAGACATCGTTGACGGCGACAAGGCCGCCAAAACGCCTGACGACGTTTCGTGCCGTCAGAACTGGCGCACGGGTCTCCTGCCGTTGGCGCTCCGCTGCATCGCTCATCAAACCCTCTGGCCGAAGACGATCGTTGTCGCCTCCTGATTTTTGATTTGTGATCACACTTGCTTTGATCACGCTATTCGGCTTTAATTTCATTCGCAAGCCGAAAACGGGGCAAATGCCGGTAATGCAGAAGGCTGCCATCGAAAAGAACAACGAGACGATCGCAGCCCAGCTTACGCCGGTCGGCCGCGAGACGGTGCAGGATCGCGTCTATTCCGAGTTGCGCCGTGCTCTGATCGGTGGCCTTTTCGAGCCAAACCAGGTGCTGACCATCCGTGGTCTTGCCGATGCGCTGGTCACCTCGACCATGCCGGTACGCGAAGCGCTCGGCCGGCTGATCACGGAAAAGGCGCTGGAGGCGCTGCCCAACCGTTCCGTGCGCGTGCCGCCGATCACGCTGGAGCGCATCGACGACCTCCTGCGTGCCCGCTCCCTCATCGAAGGCGAAGCGATAGCGCTTGCCGCCAGGCGCATGAGCCCGCGCCAGATCGCATCGATCGAAGCCATGCTGGGCGAGTGGGACGAGATGCGGGCCCTGAAGCACAAGAAGGATATCGATCGCGAAGCGACGCTCAACCAGAGCTTCCATTTTGAGATCTACCGCTGCTGCGGCTCGGCTGTGCTGATCCCGATGATCGAAAGCCTCTGGCTTCAATCGGGTCCCTGCATCCGCGTCGCCATCTATGCCTTCTCCGAGGCAGGCGAGGTTGATACCGCCCACTATCATCGTCGAATTGTCGCGGCACTTGCCAAACAGGATGCGCAAGCGGCGCGCGAGGCGCTGGTAGCCGACATCAGCCGCCCCTTCGCCTTCCTGCGCGACAAACTTCAATCGGCGAAGGACTGACATGCCCAAGCCCGCCATCGGCATCACAGAACCACGCTCGAAGCTTTCCGTGACGGCGCTGCTATTGCCCGAAAAGGCGCCGGAGAATGCCGCCTTCCTGCTGGCGTATCTGGCGCAGCCACGCATCATCCCAGGCATCCATGCGATGTGGACAGGACCGGAAATCTCGTGCCCGGTTCCGTCAGCCGATCTCCACGGCCAGGCCTATGCCCAGTCTTTGCCACCGGAGAATGCAACGCTGACGCCGCAGCCCGGCGATATCGTGCTGTCCTATGTGCCGCCACGCGTGTGGGGCGGCAATCCCAATGCCATCTTCGATATCGGCCTGTACTACGGGCAGGGGGCGCGGCTGCTGTTCCCGATCGGCTGGCTGGCCGGCAGCGTGGTCGCGCAAGTGCTTGCCGGAGAGCGCGATCAGTTTGCCGCCGCCTGCGGCGTCATCCGCCGCAACGGCGCCTGTGACATCACCTTCAGCCTGGTGGAGGCCTGAATGGCCGACGACAGTTTCGAACTCTTCGATCTGCGCGTCGAAGCGGTCATCCCCGAGGGCAAGCCGGTCTATTGCGGCGCCAGGGCCGGCGACTATTTCGAACTCAAGGGCGAAATGCTCTCGCTGCCGGCAGGGCAGGGTTTTTCGATCTATTCGATCTCGGCCGTGTTGCCGCTCCTGGCGGCAAAGCAGCGCCCGACGCATGCAAATGACTGGATGACCTCGGATGCCGAGATCGCCTGTCCCGATCCCAATTGCGCCAGCCGGCTCCGCATCGTCAGGCTTGCCAAGCGGCGGTTCAGCCATGCCGAAACCACGGCCGTGCCGCTGCCGAAGGAGACCGACAAGGGATGACCGCCAGGACCATCGAACTCAGCCCCGGCTATGGGATCTCGCGAGTCATCCGCGGTGGCTGGCAGCTGGCCGGCGGGCATGGCGCCGTCGACCGCAGCCAGGCGGTGACCGACCTCATCGCCACTTTCGATGCCGGCATCTGGACCTATGACTGCGCCGACATCTACACCGGCGTCGAGGAACTGATCGGCGCCGCGCGCCTGCGGCTGGCCGGCGAGCGCGGTCTCGATGTCGCGGCCAGGATGAAGGTGCACACCAAGCTGGTGCCGGACCTCGAACGACTGGCAGGCATCAGCCGCGACTACATCAGGGGCATCGTCGATCAGTCGCTTCGCAGGCTCAAGACCGAGCGGATCGACCTCGTGCAGTTTCACTGGTGGGATTATGACCAGCCTCGTTACGTCGAGGCGATGGGTTGGCTCGACGAGCTTCGGCTGGAAGGCAAGGTGCGCAATCTCGGCACCACCAATTTCGATACGCCGAGGCTAGCCGAAATCCTCTCCGCGGGCATCCCGCTGGTCAGCCAGCAACTGCAATATTCAGTGCTCGACCAGCGGCCGGCAAACAGCCTTGCGGGCCTTGCCGCTAAGAACGGTGTCCGCTTCCTCTGCTACGGCTCGGTGGCGGGCGGCTTCCTCAGCGACAAATGGCTTGGCGTGGCCGAGCCCTCCACGCCGCTCGAAAACCGCTCGCTGGTCAAATACAAGCTGATCATCGACGACTTCGGCGGCTGGGAGCTGTTCCAGTCCCTGCTCAAGGCGCTGAAAGCGGTCGGCGATCGCCACGGCGTCGACATTGCCACCATCGCCTCGGCATGGGTGCTCGAGCAGCCGCAGGTCGCGGCCGTCATTGTGGGTGCGCGCAACCAGGCACATGCGCTGGCCAATACGAAAATCATGGACGTCGCGCTCGACGCCGACGATCGCGCGCGGATTGCTGCCGCCATCGCACAAGGCACCGGCCTCGCGGGCGATGTCTACGCGCTGGAGCGCGACCGTCATGGCCGCCACGGCTCGATCATGCATTACAACCTCAATGCGGGGAAGAAATGAGCGGAGAGCCTTCCCTTTTTTCGCGTGCCAGCGCTGAAATCATCGACCTGCATCGCTTCTTCGTCGACTGGTTTGTCGCCGCGCGAGCCGACGCTGTGGAGTTCGGCCGCTTCGAGGCTGTCATGGGCGAAGGCCTCACCATGGTGGCGCCGAATGGCCAGATCCTCGATCGCGACGCGGTCGTAGATCATGTCCGGACAAGCCGCGCCACTTGCGACGACGGTTTTGCCATATCGATCGAGGACATCAGGCCGGGTTGGCAGGACGCGGACACGATCGTCATCTTCTACATCGAGGCGCAACTGCGCGCCGGCAAACACAGTCGCCGGCAGTCCAGTGCGGTCTTCACCACCAGTTCATCGGCACCAAACGGCGTCGAATGGCGGCATCTGCATGAGACCTGGCTGCAGGCGCCGGAAGGCTGAACAGGCAAAAGTTCAAACAAGAAAAGGGGAACGGCAATGAAGAAGACGATACTTCAAATCACCACAGCACTGGCTCTCGTGACGATGGCCGGCGCCGCACACGCAGCGGACTGCAAGATCACCGTCGGCCTGGTCATGGAGCTCACCGGTCCGGCCGGCGAATACGGCCAGGCCGGCGCGAAGTCCGTCGAAATGGCCTTCCGCGACATCAATGAAGCCGGTGGCGTACGCGGCTGCGATCTCGCAACCGACACGCGCGACAGCCAGAGCCAGGGCAATATCGCGGTCGATGCCGCGACCCAGCTGGTACAGGTCAAGAAGGTGCCGGTGATCATCGGCGGCATCATCTCCTCGGTGTCGATCCCGATTTTGACCTCGGTCACCGGGCCGGCCAAGATCGTGCAGGTGTCGCCGGCTTCGTCCTCGCCGACGCTGACCGCCCTTGGCCGCGACGGCAAGACCAACGGCATCTTCTTCCGCACCATCACGTCGGATGCGCTGCAAGGCGTGGCCGCCGCCAAATACGCCATCGACAAGGGCTTCAAGAAACTGTCGATCATCCATGTCAACAACGACTTCGGCGTCAACATGGTGGCCGAATTCTCGCGTGCCTACAAAGCGCTCGGCGGCACCATCGTCTCCGACACGCCCTATAATGAAAAGCAGTCGAGCTATGCTTCGGAAGTGACGGCGGCGATGGGAGGCGAGCCGGACGGACTCTACCTCGTCAGCACGCCGGTCGACGGCGCAACGGTCGCCCGCACCTGGATATCGCAGGGCGGCGTGCAGAAATTCCTGCTCAATGACGGCATGAACAGCCCGGACTTCATCGAATCCGTCGGCGCCGATTATCTGAAGGATGCCTATGGTACCTCTTCCGGCACCAGCCCGACGGCATCCACCGACTATTTCCTGAAAAACTACAAGGAGTTTTCGGGCATCGAACCGTCGAACCCGGCAGCCGACCGTTCCTATGATGCCGGCGCCATTGTCGGTCTCGCCATTGCCATTGCCGGCTCCGAGGATCCAGCCAAGATCAAGGATGCCATGTACAAGGCGGTCGATCCTGCCGGCACACCGATCTATGCCGGCAAGGACGAGTTCGCCAAGGCGCTCGGCCTGATCAAGGACGGCAGGCCGATCCGCTATGAAGGCGTCATCGGTCCGGTCAGCTTCGACAAATATGGCGACATCACCGGTCCGTTCCGGCTGTGGAAGATCGTCGACGGCAAGGTGACGACCGACGGTGAAATGACAACCGACGACGTCAACGCGCTGCAGGCGAAATTGCAGTAGGCGCCGGTACATTGTCCGGCGCGATCTCCGTTCGAGCTCTGGGAGATCGACGCCGGACAAGCAGTCCAACATCGGCGCTAGTTACGCGGTCAAGCGCGAAATCAGCCGGGTCAATATAACGACAGGCGGCTGGCCGGGCATGAAGACCTGCGGATTGGAGAGGGCGCCGACGATATGACCCACATAGTCTGATTTGTCGTAGCCGATTGACGATATCGGGTAGGCGTCGAAATTGGTCAGGGACACATTGTCGAAGCCATAGAGGCGGAAGCGGCTGGGCCGGTTGTCGGGGAAATCCGCCCGGCAGACATCCAGAACACCCATGGCCATCGCGTCGGACGTACAAAAGACCGCATCGGGACAGCCGCGTCCCGTCAGGCCGGCGGCTGCCGCATAGCCCGACTCGTAGGAATAGTCTCCCTGGACCGTCTGCAGCAGTTCAATTCCATGATGCCGGAACGCTTCGAGGTAGTGGCCGATGCGCAGCTGTTCGACCCGCGAGGACGAACGGCCGGTCAGCAGGCTGGCCGTGCGCGCGCGCTTGGCCGCCGCATCCGCCACGGCCTCGGCGATGCCGACGCCTTCATCGGGAATGACGGTGGGTGACAGATCGTCATGCAGTCCGTTCAGCATGATGACCAGGTCCGAGCGAAACATGCGCCGCACCGTCGCTGCATCGGCAAAGTCGGAGAACACCACGGCGGCATCGACATGATAGGCAACGCCGTTGCGCAGAAAATCCTCGACCCCTTCCGCCGAGCCGATGCGGATGAGGATGACCTGCTTGCCGATCGACTGGATTGCGTCGAGCAGACGGTCGAACAGGTCGAGATCTGAAAGGTCGTGAATGTGGTTGACCACGACGGCAACCAGATTGACGGTCTTGGTGGTCAGGCTTTGCGCCAGGAGATTGGGTTTGTAGCCGAGCTGCGCGGCGGCCTGCACGACACGTTCGCGTTTGTCCGCCGAGACCGGTCGCGGTCCGCTCGACAGCGCACGGCTCGCCGCGGCACGCGACACGCCTGCCAGCCGCGCGACATCGGCGATCGTTGCGACGGCGCCTCGAGTGTGCGCCGATCGGTTGCCGGTAGTGGGTGTCACCACAGCGGGTTGAGCGCCGGCGGGTTGGAGCCCGGCCCCCACCACTTCTTGTAGGTCGCCTCGTAGGTGCCCGACTGGATGAAGTCGGACACGAACATGTCGAGCCAGCGGACGAATTCGGGATCGCCCTTGGCGACCGCGATGCCGATCGGATCGTTGGAATAGAGGCCAGGCAGCGTCACCAGGCTCGGTGTCTTGGTTGCGAGGTAATCGAGCAGTGAGGAATCCTCGATCGCCGCATCGACGCGCTTCTGTTGCAGCTGCAGAACCCCGTCGGGCGCGAACTGGTCGACATAAACGAGCTCTGCGTCCGGCACGGCTGCCTTGAGGAAGGTTTCGCCCGTGGTGCCGCGGCCGACGACAACCTTCTTGCCGGCGAGCCCCTTGAGGTCGGTTATCCCGGCATCTTTCTGGACGATGACGCGCAGCCCGGCCCGGTTGTAGGGGATGGTGAAGTTGACGGTCTTGGCCCGCTCGAGCGTTGCAGAGGTGTTTGCGACCGCGACATCGATCTGTCCCGACACCAGCATGGAAATACGCGCATCGCCCGAGACGTCGACGAACTCGACCGGCACACCGAGCTTTTGCGCCAGCAGCGTCGCGACATCGACATCGTAGCCGACAAGGTTGTTTTGTGCATCGCGAAAGCCGATCGGCTCGCCGCCGAGCGATACGCCGATGCGAATGGTGCCGCGTGAGCGGATGTCGTCAATCATGCCGGCAAGGGCTGGAAATGCCGAACCGGCCACGATGGCCAGCGCGGCGAAGGCACGCAGTAGGGTCTTCATGGTTCCTCTCCTTATTTTCAAGTGACACGCTTTGCTGCCCGCAATTCGGGTGCGGACATGCAATCCTTCCAGAGCCAGTAGCGGACCTCGCCCTCGCATCTGAAATTCACCACCTCATGGTTCTGCTCGGCGTCGACGGCGTGGATGACCACGCCGGCTAGGAAGCCGGTGTCGAGTTCACCGAGTTCCTCGACCGCCAGCGCGACCGCATCCGACAAGGATCGGCCAAGCTTCATGGCCAGCACGACGGTCCGCGCGGTCGTGCAGCGCATCGTCATCTCGCCGGTATGGGTGCACGCCGCCGCACCATAGCGGCTGTCGGCGTAAAAGCCTGCGCCGGGAATGGGAGAATCGCCGAGCCGGCCCGGATATTTCCAGGCCCAGCCCGAGGTCGAAGTCGCGGCATGGATGCCGCGCCGCGCATCCGCCGACAGGAAGACGGTGGTGTCGCGGACGCGCTCGGGATCGGTTATAGTACGGCTGAGCGGCGCCAGATCGATATCGGGGAATTTCGCCAGCTGTTGCGGTGTGAGTTCCTGTTGCAGCCGCTCCCACCAGACGCGCTTAGAGTCCTCGAACAAGACTTCGTCTTCGGCAAAACCGATTTCGCTGGCAAAGCGCCGCGCCCCTTCGCCGGTCAGCATCACATGCGGCAGGCGCTTCATCACCTGGTGCGCCAGGGCAGCGACCGCCAAGGTCCTTGGCACGGCGCCGACTGAACCGACCTCTCGTGTATTGCCATCCATGACGCCGGCGTCGAACTCCATCTCGCCCAGCATGTTCGGCCAGCCGCCATAGCCGACGCTTCGAACCTTGACCTCTTTCTCCACCATGCCGATGCCGGCAACCATCGCGTCCAGGCTGACGGCGCCATCGCGCAGCATTTGCACCGAGGTCTCGAATCCCGGCCATGCTTCGTTGTTGGCTAACAGCAGCATTCCTAGTCCTTGCGCATCCTGGAGAGAAACTGCGCAACCCGCGGCTGCGCCCGGCCGCCGTCCGCGGCGAAGAAACGATCCGTCGGCAGATCGACCACCAGCCTGCCCTTGTCGAGGAAGACGATGCGGTTGGAAATCTCGCGCGCGAATTCGATCTCGTGGGTGACGAACAGCATCGTCGTGCCTTGCGCGGCGAGCTTTGCCAGGATGGCCAGCACCTCGGAAGTCATTTCCGGGTCGAGCGCGCTGGTGACTTCATCGAGCAGCAGATAGCGCGGCTGCATGGCGAGCGCCCGGCAGATGCCGACACGCTGGCGCTGCCCGCCCGACAACTGCGCCGGGTAGGCGTTGGCCCGATCGGCGAGGCCGACGGACTCGAGCAGCTTGCGCGCCAGCGCCTCGGCCTCAGGGCGCGGCATCTTCAGCACCTCGATCGGGGCGAGCGTAATGTTCTGAAGCGCGCTCATATGCGGATAGAGGTTGAACAGCTGGAAGACGGTGCCTGAGCGCTTGCGCGCCTCGGCCAGCTCCTTCGGCTTGCTGACATCGAAATCGTCGACCGTGATGCGGCCCGACTTCAGCTTTTCGAGGCCGTTGATGCAACGGATCAGTGTCGACTTGCCGGACCCCGACGACCCGAGGATCGAGACCACTTCGCCGGGCGCGATCGTCAGGTCGACGCCGTCCAGCACAGTGACCTCGCCGAACGCTTTGTGCACGTTTTCGATCTTGAGCATGTTAAAGCCCCCGCCAGGCGCTGTGCGCCCGCAGGCGGTTTTCAAGACGCTCGCCAAGCAGGGCGACCAGCTTTGCCGCGCCATAGTAGAGCAGCCCGACGACGGTCCAGACCACGAACGGCTTCAAGGTGCGCATGTTGAGGATGTGGCCGATCTTGGTCAGGTCGACGACGCCGATGACAGAAATCAGCGACGTCACCTGAAGCTGGTTGACCAGCAGCGCGACGAGCGGGCCGACCGCGAAGGCGGCAGCCTGGGGCGAAACGATATGGCGCAGGACCTGCCACCGGGTCAGGCCGAAGACACGCGCGGCCTCGACCTGCTCGCGTTCGATCGACTCGATCGCCGAGACCGCGATGACATAGACGAAGGCCGCGGTGTTCGCCGACAGAGTGATGGTCGCTGCGGTGACCGGCGTCACCCTTATATGCAGCAGGGCCGGCAGGCCGAAGAACACCAGGAACAGCTGCACCAACACCGGCGAGTTCTTCAACAGCTCCGACAGGAAGGTGACGACCTGGGCCAGAACCGGCACACGGTAGAACCGCACCAGTGCCCAGCTCAGGCCAATCAGCAGTCCGATCAGAGAGGTGACGAGAAACAGCGCGATGTTGGTGCCGAGACCTTGCGCCAGCAGGATCAGGTCGTAGGAGGTGAAGTCGCTGAACCGCATCAGTCGACCGCCTCCATCATGTCCCGATTGAGATGGCGGTGGAGCAGGGTGACGCCCAGCGAGACCAGATAGGTCAGGGCCGCATAGGCACAGAGCAGCACCACATAGACCTCGAAGGGCCGATAGGTCTGCGAGACGACGATCTGGGCTGAGCCGGTGAGCTCGTTGAGCGTGATGGTCGAGAGGATCGAGGACGTAAGGATCATGTTGATGAGCACGGATCCGAGCGGTCGCACGGAGGTGCGCAGCGCAATCGGCAGCACGATGCGGGTAAAGACCTTGCGCCTGGACAGGCCGCTCACTTCAGCGGCGTCGATGATGCCCTGGTCGATGGCGAGGATGCCGGCTCGAATGATGTCGGAGGCATAGGCGCCGCCGGCAATGGAAAGCGCCACGACGCCGGTGGTGAAGGCGTCGATGTAAATGCCGAGCTCGGGCAGGCCGTAATAGAAGAAGAACAGCTGGACGATGAACGGCACATTGCGGAAGAGATCGACGTAGACGAAGGCGATCCGTCGAAGCAGTGCCGAGGCGGAGGTGCGTGCGATCGCCACCAACGCGCCCATGACGACGCTTCCCACCAGCGACAGCGCGCAAGCCGCCGCCGTAAGTTCGGCGCCGCGCGCCAGAAAACCCAGATGCGGGAGCAGAATGGACAGATCGAAATGCACCGGCGGTCCCCAGTGAAACCGGTTTCACTCTTTTGGCTTTCGCCTCGTCTGTCAAGATGCAGGGTCTGGTTGCCGCCTGTGGCTTGCATTCGTTGCGATGATTCCGGTTCGCCTCATGCGCGCTATGTCTCAAGCGCCGGCAATTCGCCGCCGGCTTTCAGCTCGAGGACGCCGCCTATGCCAGCCGCGCGTCGCCGCAATCCCTCGGCCATGGCGGCTGGGGGCGGCGCCCTCGATTTTGCCGATCCCGGCGCCGGTGTCGGATTCGGCTACGTCACCAACCGCATGCTGGGTTTCGACGACGTCGATCCACGCCGCAAGGTGTTGATTGATGCCGTTTACGACGCGCTCTGACGTTGGGAGCCGTTATGCGCGGATGTTCCACATGGCGTCCGGCACAACCACCAGCTTGCCGACGAAATCCTTGGCGATGAAGTCGGCCTGCGCCTTGTGGAAATCGGAGAGCCTGTAGACGCCGCCGACCAGCGGCCGGATTTTCTTCGCTTCGATGTATCCAATGATGCGGCGGAAGTCGGCGCGCGTGCCCTGGCTCGATCCGTGCAGTTGCAGCTGCTTGAGATACATGGTCCTGAGATCGAGCTGCACGACCGGGCCGGCGATGGCGCCAGCGGTGGTGTAGCGGCCTTCAGGTCGCAGGATGCGCAGCAGGTCGTTGAAGATCGCGCCGCCGACGAGATCGGCGACCACATCGATCGGCTGGTCGCCAGTGGCTTCATTCACGGCGGCGGGAAGATCGGCAACCCCACGGGTAATGACCGCTTCGGCGCCAATGTCGCGCACCGCCTGCTCCTTGCCCTTGCCGACGACCGCATAGGGAATGGCGCCGCGCGCCCGCGCCAGCTGCACGATGCCGGAACCGACGCCGCCCGAGGCGCCGGTGACCAGCACGCGTTCGCCGGCTTTCAGCCCGGCGCGCTCCAGCATCTGTTCGCCGGTGAGGTAGGCGCAGCAGAAGGTGGCGAGTTCGACGTCGCTCATGTCAGTATCGACGAAATGCGCATTCTCGCCCGGCACCGTCTGGTACTCGGCGTACCCGCCGTCGCGACCGTGCCCCATATAGTCAATGTCGGCGAGGGAATCGTCGTCGCGGTTGTAGATCGAAAAATCGACCATTACCCGTTCGCCGATACGGCCCGGGGAAACGCCTTCGCCGACGGCAGCGATGGTGCCGACCGTGTCGGTGCCCTGGATGCGCGGGAAGGTAAGCGTGTTGCCTTGCCGCCGCCACGTCGACACGGCGGCAGCGTCCTCCTCCGTGCCATAGGCGCCCTGGCGTACCCAGACATCGGTGTTGTTCATACCGCAAGCGCTGACCTTAACCAGCACCTCGCCGGCGGCAGGCACAGGCACTTTCACATCGCTGCGATAGACGAGCTTTTCCGGTCCGCCATGCCCGGTGAGCAGCACGGCGGCCATGGTGGCGGGGAGGGTCTTGGTCATGGCATTCATGGGTCGATCTCAGAGATTGGAAAACACGCTGTTGACGGCATCGGCGGTTTTCGAAACGACGATGTCGGCTTCCTCATGCGTCAGGCAGAGCGGCGGCGCGAAGCCTAGTATGTCGCCCTGCGGCATGGCGCGGCCGATGACGCCGCTGGCGGCAAGTGCTGTCGCCACTTGCGGCCCGATCTTGAGCGAGGCGTCGAAGAACACCCGGTCGTCCTTGTCGGCGACAAATTCGACCGCCGCCAGCATGCCATCGCCGCGCACGTCGCCGACGTGTCTGTGCCCGCCGACAGCCTTTGTCAGTTCGGCGCGGAAATAAGCGCCGGTCTCACCGGCGTTCGTCACCAGGTCCAGTTCGTCGATCAGTTCGAGATTGGCGACACCTGCGGCGACGCAGATCGGATGCGCGGCATAGGTCCAGCCATGGCCGAGCGAACCGAGCTTGTCGGAGCCCTGCACCAGCACCTGCCACATCTTGTCGGCAACGATGACGCCCGACAGCGGCGCGTAGGCCGAGGTCAGCCCCTTGGCGATGGTGATGAGGTCTGGCTTGATGCCGTAATGGTCGGAGCCGAACATGGTGCCCAGACGGCCGAAGCCCGTCACCACCTCGTCGGCGACCAGCAGCACGTCATACTTCTTCAGCACCGCCTGGATCTTCTCCCAGTAGCCGGCCGGCGGCGGCACGATGCCGCCAGTACCGAGGATCGGCTCGCCGATGAAGGCGGCGACGGTTTCGGGACCTTCGGCCAGGATCATCTCTTCAAGCTTGTCGGCGCAATGCTGCGAGAACTGCTCCTCGCTCATCGAGCGGTCGGCGCGACGGAAATAATAGGGCGCCTCCGTGTGCAGGACCGGCGCGCGCGGCAGGTCGAAAGCGTTGTGGAACAGGTCGAGCCCGGTCAGTGATCCCGTCATCACGCCCGAGCCGTGATAGCCGCGCCAGCGCGAGATGATCTTCTTCTTCTCCGGCCGTCCCAGCACATTGTTGTAGTACCAGATCAGCTTGATGTTGGTCTCGTTGGCATCCGAACCCGAGAGGCCGAAATAGACCCTCGACATGCCCTTCGGCGCGCGGTCGATGATCATCTTGGCCAGCGTGATCGAGGCCTCGGTCCCGTGGCCGACATAGGCGTGGTAGTAGGCGAGGTTCTTCGCCTGGGTGGCGATCGCGTCGGCGATCTTCTGGCGGCCATAGCCGACATTGACGCAATAGAGACCGGCAAAGGCATCGATGCTCTTCCTGCCATTGTTGTCCCAGACGGTGACGCCTTCGCCGCCGGCCATGATGCGGGTCGGCGATTCACCCCGCGCATGCGTGCCCATATGGGTCGAAGGATGGAAGAAGTGGTCGCGATCCCAGGCATTGAGTTCGTTGGATTGGTCGAGCATTTTTTGATTCCTTGAGGGATGGCCGGACGGACTTATGCGACGTCCAGGCAGAGGTACTTCAGATCGGCGAAAGCTTCGAGCCCATGGCGCGAGCCTTCGCGACCGATGCCGGATTGCTTGACGCCGCCGAATGGGATCGGCGCGCCGGTGATCTTGACGCGGTTGATGGCGACCATGCCGTAGTCGAGCGCGCGGCCCATACGTTGCTGGCGGGCGCCATTCTCGGTAACGACATAGGCGACGAGGCCATATTCCGTGGCGTTGGCACGGGCGATCACCTCGTCCTCACTGTCGAACGGCGTGACTGCGGCGACCGGCCCAAAGGTCTCCTCGCGCATGATCAGCGCTTCGTCGCTGACATCGGCCAGCAACGTCGGCTGGTAGAACAGCGGCCCGGCCTGATGCCGCTTGCCGCCGGTGAGGCAGCGCGCGCCATGGGCGACGGCATCGGCGACCTGTTCCTCGACCTTGGTCACGGCGCGCTCATGCATCAGCGGTCCGATATCGATCTTTTCGACAAGCCCATTGCCGGTCCGCAGCGCCTCGATGCGCTCGGCAAAGGCGGCGCAGAAGCGATCGTAGATCGGGCGCTGGACATAGATGCGGTTGGCGGCAAGGCAGTCCTGGCCTGACGTTGCAAACTTGGCATCGATGGCAATGCTCACTGCGTTGTCGACATCGGCGTCGGCAAAGACGATCAGCGGCGCATGGCCGCCAAGCTCCATCACCAGCCGCTTCATCGTCGGAGCACACTGTGCGGCGATCAACCGGCCGATCTCCGTCGAGCCGGTAAAACTCATGGCGCGGACGCGCGGGTCTTCGCACATGCGCCCGACGATCGTCGCTGCCTTGCCGGTGATGACGTTGAAGACACCGGCGGGCAGGCCGGCGCGCTCGCCGAGTTCAGCCAGCGCCAGCGCCGACAGCGGCGTCTCCGAGGATGGGTGTGCGACGATGGTGCAGCCGGCGGCGAGTGCGGCGGCCGCCTTGCGGGTCAGCATCGCCGCCGGAAAATTCCAGGGCGTGACGACGCCGACAACGCCGAGCGGCTCGCGCCTCACCATCATCTCGGCATTCGGCAGATGGCTGGTGACGCTCTCGGCGTTGAGGCGCTTTGCCTCTTCGGCATACCATTCGACGAAAGAGGCGGCATAGTCGATTTCGCCGAGCGATTCCTGCAGCGGCTTGCCTTGTTCCAAAGTCATCAGCAGGGCAAGGTCGTCTTTCGCCGCGATGATCAGCTCGAACCATTTTCGCAGAATTCTCGACCGCTCCTGCGGCAGCAGTGACCGCCAAGCCGGGAAGGCACGCGCGGCGGCACCGATTGCCCTTGTCGTTTGCTGCGCATCGAGCGCGGCGACAAACGCGACCGTCGCGCCTGTGGCCGGATCGGTGACTTCAAAGCTTTCGGCCGCTTCGCTCGCGGTCCAATGCCCATCGACATAGGCAAGCTCGCGCAGCAGCCGGCGGTCGGAGAGGCGGTCGAGCGCCTCATGGCGATGCGAGCGGGCAAAATGCGCGGACATGGTCGAGGCCTCCCGGTTCGGACGATGCGGGAAGACTATCCGTCACATGCAGACAGAGAGACTGTTTCGACGCCCTGAAGGAGAGAGACTCTCTCTATTGTGCCGTCCCGACAGACATTCTCTCCGGGCTTATGCCGACGCCGGCAGCAGATCGGCTATCGGCAGCACGATTTCGTCCTTCACCGTCTTGGTGACGATGTAGGTGAAGTAGCGGTCGATGCCGATCTCGCGCTCCAGCAGGTCGTCGACCAGCCGCTGATAGGCGTCGATGTCGCGCGTCATCACCTTGACCACATAGTCGACGCCGCCGCCCACCGACCAGCAGGCGACGATTTCGGGGATGTCGCGGATGACGCGTTCGAAGCGGTCGAAATCGGCCTGGCGATGGCTGGCCAGCGTCACCTCCATCAACACGGTGGCGACCGGCGCCACCACGCGCATGGCGATCCTGGCGTGGTAGCCCGAGACGATGCCTGCCTTCTCCAGCTTGCGCAGCCGCATCCAGCACGGCGTCGGCGACAGCCCGACCTGTTCGGCCAGCGCCAGCTTGGTGATGCGCCCGTCGCGCTGGATGGCGTCGAGTATCCTGAGGTCGACCGCGTCGAGTTTCGATGTCATCGGCGTCCGCTTTTTGTCGGCATCACCATGACGGCGCATTATTTCGATTGTCAATTGCACTGATTTCGATCTCTATTAAGTCATGACATCATGGCAACCCGACCCTGCGCTCATCCGCCGGCCAGCCTATCAAACGCTGGCCGACCAGTTCGCCCGCGCCATTCATGACGGGCGGCTGGCCAACGGCGCGCGGCTTCCAACGCATCGAAGGCTGGCAGACGATTTAAAACTGTCGGTGCAGACGGTCAGCCGCGCCTACGAAGAACTGATCCGGCGCGGCCTGATTTCGGGCGAGATCGGCCGTGGCAGCTTTGTCCAGACGCAGCGCCGCGACCCGGAGCCGCCCTATCTGCCGGAGCGCCTCGGCGAGGTCATCGATCTGTCAATCCTGAAGCCGGTCTGCGAGCCGATGCATTTGGAGCGGCTGAAGCAGGCGCTGGGCTGGCTGGCCGAAAACCTGCCATCCAGTTCGGCGTTGTCGTTCCGGCCCAACATGGTGTTCCCGCGTCACCGCGCGGTGGCTGTCGAATGGCTGAAACTGTGTGGGCTCGACACCTCCGCACAGAATATCAGCCTGACCAATGGGGCGACCGCCGGGATGACCGTGGCGCTGATGAGCGTTGCGCCGCCGGGATCGACTGTCGCCACCGAGACTATCGGCCACCACACGCTGGTGCCGCTGGCGCGCTATCTCGGCTTCAACCTGGAAGGCCTGCCGATCGACGGCAATGGCCTGATCCCGGAGGCGTTGGACGAGGTCTGCCGGCTCACCGACATTCGCGCGGTATTCGTGCAACCGTCGGTGATCAACCCGACGGCGACGCTGATGGACGCTCGGCGGCGCGAAGAGATCGCCGCGGTCGCGCGCAAGCACGACATCGCCATCATCGAGAACGATGTGCTGGGTCCGCTGGTCGAGGACCGGCCGCCGCCGGTCGCCGCCTTTGCGCCGGAGCGCACGCTCTACGTCACTTCCTTCACCAAGATCACCGTACCTGGCCTGCGCATCGGCTATCTCGCGGCGCCCGACCGCTATGTCGCCGCCGTTGCCAACCGGCATCTGGTGTCGAACTGGATGGCGACGCCGCTGGTGGCCGAGATCGCCACCAAATGGGTGACCGACGGCACGGCGATGGAACTCGTTCGCTGGCAGCGCGCGGCATTGCGCCGCCGCCAGGACATCGCAGCCGAGGTGCTGGGCGGGGTTGGTTATCGCGCCAGGCGCGACGGGCTGCATGTCTGGTTGCAACTGCCCGCGGACCGTGCCGAGGAAAGCTTCGTCGCCCAGGCCCGCCTGCAAGGCGTGGCGATCGCGCCCGGCACCTCCTTCCGCATCTCGGATGCGCCCTGGCATCCGGCGGTGCGCATCTCGCTCGGCTCGACCACCGAGGGGGAACTGCGCGCCGGCCTCGGCGTTGTCACCAAGTTGCTGCTTGGCGATCCGGAGCATCTGCTGCTCGCAATCTAAGCGGGAATTGCTCTGGAATCATGCAGTGCCGGAAATATTGTCATGATTTTATTTTCCCAATTGACATGATTTGGCGCGTTCCGCATCGTTAAGGGCACAGGCTTCTCCAGCAGGGGAAATTCATTTGTCCTCACCCATCATCAAGGTCGACGCCATTTCGAAGAGCTTCGGCTCGTTCAAGGTACTGGACGGCCTGTCGATGCAGGTCATGCCCGGCGAGAAGCTGGCGCTGATCGGCCCGTCCGGCTCGGGCAAGACGACGATCCTGCGCATCCTGATGACGCTGGAGAAGATCGACGGCGGCCATATCCAGATCGATGGCGAGCAGCTCTACCACATGGAGCGCAACGGCCAGTTGCTGCCCGCCGACGAGCGGCACCTGACCAAGATGCGGCAGAAGATCGGCATGGTCTTCCAGCTGTTCAATCTGTTTCCGCACAAATGCGTCATGGATAACGTCACGCTGGCGCCGATGCTGACCAAGGGCACGCCTCGCGCCGCCGCTGAAAAGCGGGCCATGGAACTGCTCGACATGGTCGGCATGGCCGACAAGGCGAAGTCGATGCCGGCGCAGCTGTCCGGCGGCCAGAAGCAGCGCGTGGCGATTGCCCGTGCGCTGGCATTGTCGCCGAAGATCATGCTGTTCGACGAGGTGACGTCGGCCCTCGATCCGGAGCTGGTCGAGGAGGTGATGAATGTCATGCGCAAGCTCGCCGCAGAGACCGACATGACCATGCTGCTGGTCACCCACGAGATGGGCTTTGCCCACGACTTCGCCGACCGCGTGCTGTTCTTCGACCGCGGCAAGATCGTCGAAGAGGGCAAACCAGACGAGATTTTCCGCCATCCAAAGCAGGAGCGCACGCAAGGCTTCCTGAAGAAGATCATCGCGGCCGGACATCGTGTCTGACCGCTTTGCGGGGCGGAAGACCGCCCCAGACAAAACCAAGAAGACAACAAGGAGTTGGGAACAATGAAGAAACTTGGCATTCTGGCCGGCGTCGCCGGTCTCGCACTGACGGCGGTGCTCGCCGCGTCGAGCACCGGTTCGGCCGATGACAGCAAGCTCGAGCAATTGAAGGCACAGGGCTTTGCCCGCGTCGCCATCGCCAACGAGCCGCCCTATACTGCGGTCGCTGCCGACGGCAAGGTTTCGGGTGCGGCGCCCGACGTGGCGCGCGAGGTCTTCAAGCGCCTCGGTGTTGCCGACATCGTCGCTTCCATTTCGGAGTATGGCGCGATGATCCCCGGCCTGCAGGCCGGCCGCTTCGACGTCGTCACCGCCGGCCTGTTCATGAAGCCGGAGCGTTGCGCGGCGGTCGTCTATTCCGAGCCGGTGCTGTGCGACGCCGAGGCGATGCTGGTGAAGAAGGGCAATCCGAAGGGCTTCAAGAGCTACGAGGATGTCGCCAAGGACACGTCCGCCACAATCGGCGCGCCCGGCGGCGGCACCGAGGAGAAGCTGGCGCTCAACGCCGGGGTGCCGCGCGAGCGCGTCATCGTCGTGCCGGACGGCCAGAGCGGCCTGAAGATGCTGCAGGACGGTCGCATCGATGCCTATTCGCTTCCCGTCCTGTCGATCAACGACCTCGTCAAGAAAGCCAACGATCCGAACCTCGAAGTCATCGCCCCGGTGGTAGGCGCGCCGGTCTATTGCGACGGCGCCGCCTTCAAGAAAGGCGATGAGGCCCTGCGCGATGCCTTCGATGTCGAGCTCGCCAAGCTGAAGAAATCCGGCGAGTTCGCCAAGATCATCGAGCCCTACGGCTTCTCGGCCGCAGCCGCGATGTCGACCACGCGGGACAAGCTCTGCGCGGCGAAATAGGGCCGTTTGCCTTCTCCCTGTTCACCGGGAGAAGGTGGCCCAAGGGCCGGATGATGGGCGGCGCCAGGTTCTGAGAATTTAGCGCTGCCCCTCATCTGCCTGCCGGCACCTTCTCCCAGTGTACGGGGAGAAGGAGCTAGAACCCAACCGTTGGAACCCGAATGACCCAGTGGTCCGGCTACCTTGGCCTGATATTGCAGGGAGCGCTTGTCACCATCGAGCTGACGCTGATGGGGTCGGTGCTCGCCCTGATCATGGCCTTCCTCGCCGGCATGGGCCGCGTGTCGCGCTTCTTTGCTCTGCGCTGGCTGGCAACCGTCTATATAGAATTCTTCCGCGGCACCTCGATCTTCGTGCAGCTGTTCTTTGCCTATTTCGTGTTGCCGTTGATCGGCCTCGAACTGACCCCGCTGCAGGCGGGTGTGCTGGCGCTGGGCCTCAATGTCGGCGCCTATGCGGCCGAGGTGGTACGCGGCGCCATCCAGTCGGTCGGCCGCGAACAATATGAGGCCTGCATCGCGCTCAACCTCGGCCGCTGGCAAGGCATGCGCCATGTCATCCTGCCGCAGGCGCTGCTGATCATGCTGCCGACCTTCGGCAACAACGCCATCGAACTGCTCAAGGCGACCTCCGTGGTGTCGCTGATCTCGCTCGCCGATCTCACCTTTCAGGCGCAGGTCGTGCGCTCGCAGACCGGCAACACGCTGGCGCCGTTCACCACCATCCTGATCATCTATTTCGCCCTGGCGCTGATCATCTCCTGGGGCGTGCGTTCATTGGAACGCCGCATGGCGCGCGGCCTCGACGGGGTGCGCGTCTGATGGATTGGGACTGGAACTTCGTCTGGGAGATCCTGCCGACGCTGATCCAGGGCGTGAAGATCACCATCCTGGCAACGCTGCTCGGCTCCGTGCTGGCCGCTGTCGTGGGTCTGGGCATCGCGCTGGCGCGACGCTCGCCCAACAAGGTCCTGTCGCGCACCGTTGGTTGGGCGGCCGAATTCATCCGCGGCACGCCACTTCTGGTGCAACTTTATTTCATCTTCTATGTCCTGCCGGATTTCGGCATCCTGTTGCCGCCGCTGGTCGCCGGCGTCATCGGGCTCGGCCTGCACTACGGCACCTACACGGCGGAAGTCTATCGCGCCGGCATCGACAACGTGCCGCGCGGCCAGTGGGAGGCGGCCAAGGCCTGCAATCTGAGCGCCACGCAGACCTGGACCAACATCATCATTCCGCAAGCGATCCCACCGATGATCCCGGCGCTGGCCAATTATTTCATCGCGATGTTCAAGGAGACACCGCTGCTATCGGCAATCACCGTGCTGGAGCTGATGAACCAGGCAAAGAGCGTCGCCAACACCTACTATCGCTACATTGAGCCGATCACGCTGGTCGGCGCTTTCTTCCTCGTCATCAGCCTCTTCTCGGTCGTGCTGCTGCGCTGGCTGGAACATCGCTACGGCAAGATCGAAAGGTAATTCTCAAGATGAAACCGCTGCCCGAAATCAGGCTGATGCCGACAAGGCCGGCGCTCGATGCGCGCCCGCTGGAAAAGCGCGTCGGCCTGATCATCCTTGCCACCGACCACACCAGCGAACCGGATTTCCGCCGCATGGTGGCGAGCGAGCGCATCGGCGTCTATGTCGCGCGCATTCCCTACAAGAATCCGACGACGCCGGAAAACCTTCGCAAGATGCAGCCGGAGCTGGCGGCGGGCGCCGCGCTGATCCTGCCAGACGAGCCGCTCGACGCAATCTGCTACTCCTGCACCTCGGCCTCGGTAGTGATTGGCGACGCTGAAATCGAGGCCGCGATCCAGTCTGCCAAGCCGGGTGTTCCCGTGGTCACGCCGCCGATGGCCGGCGTGCGCGGGCTGCAGGCGCTGGGCGCGAAAAAGATCAGCATCCTCACCCCTTACACCGTCGAAACCTCCAGGCCGATGGCGACGTATTTCGGCGAGCGCGACTTTGAGATCGTCAGCTTCACCTGCCTCGGCTTCGAGGACGATCGCGAGATGGCGCGCATTGCGCCGGCAGCGATCGTCGACCTGGCTCGTGAGGCGACGCATGCGCAGGCCGATGCACTGTTCGTGTCCTGCACCGCATTGCGCGGAGCGCTCGCGGTTCCCGGCATTGAACAGGCGATCGACCGCCCGGTCGTCACCAGCAATCAGGCGAGCGCCTGGAATTGTTTGCGGTTGTGTGGCGACGGGACGTCGCATCCCGAATTTGGCCGTCTGATGACGCTGCCTTTGCCGCGCGGTTGACGATCATGACGACAGTCACCCTTAACGATATTCGTGCCGCCCGGGAGCGAATTGCCGGCAAAATCGAACGCACGCCGACAGGGTTATCTCACAGCCTTTCCGAACGACTGGGCATCCCCGTCCACCTCAAGCTTGAACACCGCCAGACCACCGGCAGCTTCAAGCTGCGCGGCGCCTCGAATGCCATTGCTTCGCTGAGCGCCGAGGAGAAGGCGCGCGGCGTGGTCGCGGCGTCGACCGGCAATCATGGCCGTGCGTTGGCCCATGCCGCGAAGCTGGAAGGCATGCGCGCGGTGATCTGCATGTCGCGACTGGTGCCGGGCAACAAGCTCGACGAAATCCGTCGGCTTGGCGCGGATGTCCGCATCATCGGCAACAGTCAGGACGAGGCGCAGCAGGAGGTCGAACGGCTGGTGGCGCAGGAGGGACTGGTGATGCTGCCGCCCTTCGACCACCCGGCCATCATCGCCGGGCAAGGCACGCTCGGACTGGAGATGATCGAGCAGGTCCCGGACGCCGCTCTCGTCCTGGTGCAACTCTCAGGTGGTGGACTCGCCTCGGGCATCGCCGCCGCCGTCAAGGGCGTCAGCCCCGGGACAAAAATCATCGGCGTTTCGATGGCGCGTGGTGCTGCGATGAAGGCGAGCCTAGATGCCGGTCGCCCGGTCGAGGTGGAAGAACTGCCGACGCTGGCGGATTCACTCGGCGGCGGCATCGGTCTCGACAACCGGCTGACCTTCGCCATGTGCCGCGATCTGCTCGATGACGTCATCCTGCTCAGCGAGGACGAGATCGCCGCCGGCATCCGCCATGCCTATGAACAGGAGCGCGAGATCGTCGAAGGCGCCGGCGCGGTCGGCATCGCCGCGCTGCTTGCCGGGAAGGTCAAGGCGACCGGGCCGGTGGTCGTTCTTCTCTCGGGCCGCAATATCGACATGAACACGCATCGCAAGATCGTCTGCGGTGACGCAATCGCGGAGCGCGCGGCATGAAAACTCTCCCACGCCGAATTCCCGCCCACCCCCCTCTGTCCTGCCGGACATCTCCCCCGCAAGGGGGGAGATCGGCAGCTTCGATGCGGTCGCTATTCTTGCTGCGCTGGAGATTGGCGAAGGCAGGAGTGCAGTCCAATCTCCCCCCTTGCGGGGGAGATGGCCGGCAGGCCAGAGGGGGGTGTGACGGAACACTATCCTTCGTGGTGCGCGCTAGTACGGAGCGCGACACATGAGTCCGATGACCATCCTCACCGAGAAGGAACTGCGCACAATCGTGCCGCTCGATCTCGACGCGGTCGCCTGCGTCGAAAACGCTTTCCGCGCGCTCGCCACATTGCCGGTGGCGATGCCGCCGATCCTGCGGTTGGACATTCACGAGCAGCGCGGCGAGGTCGATGTGAAGTCGGCCTATGTGCCTGGAATAGACGGTTTCGCCGTTAAGATAAGCTCCGGCTTCTTCGACAATCCGAAGCTCGGTCTGCCCAGCGGGGGCGGCATGATGGTGTTGCTCTCGGCAAGAACCGGTGTGGTCGACGCGCTGCTGCTGGACAATGGCTATCTCACAGATGTCCGCACCGCTGCTGCCGGCGCCGTCGCGGCGAAGCATCTGTCGCGGCCGGATTCGTCCGTCGCCGCAATCTTCGGCGCCGGCGTGCAAGCCGGGCTGCAACTCGAAGCGCTCATGTTGGTGCGGACGATCGCCGAGGCACGTATCTGGGCGCGCGATGCGGTCAAGGCGGAGGCGGCCGCAGGCGCGCTGCGCGAAAAACTTGGCGTCCTCGTGCGCGCCGAGCCGGATGCAGCCAAAGCAACCATCGGCGCCGACATCATCGTCACCACCACGCCGTCGACCGAGCCGCTGATCAAGGCCGGCTTTGTCGTTGCCGGGCAGCACATCACCGCCATGGGCTCGGATGCCGAACACAAGAACGAGATCGCGCCGGCGATCCTGCGCATGGCCGATCTCTATGTCGCCGACAGCGCCAAGCAGACACGGCGTCTGGGAGAACTGCATCACGCCATCGCATCGGGCGTGATGGGAGCCGATGCCGAGGTCACCGAACTCGGCCAGATCATCGCCGGCGAACGGCACGGAAGGCGCTCACCCAGCGATATCACCATTGCCGACCTCACCGGCACCGGCGTGCAGGATACGGCGATCGCCATGCTCGCTCACGACCGGGCGCGGGCGGCCAATGCCGGAACCATTTTTGAAAGCTGATGCTGGTCGCAAGGCCCAACAAACGAGGACCAAGAACAATGCAACCGAACCTGAAATTCTCGCGCGCCGAATTTGCGGATCGCCTCGCCAAGACGCGCAAAGCCATGGAGGTGAAGGGCGTCGATCTCCTGGTTGTCAGCGACCCATCCAACATGGCCTGGCTGACCGGCTATGATGGCTGGTCGTTCTATGTGCATCAGGCGGTGATCGTGCCACCATCGGGCGAGCCGGTCTGGTACGGCCGCGGCCAGGATGCCAATGGCGCCAAGCGCACCGCCTATCTCGCGCATGACAACATCGTCGGCTATGCCGACCACTACGTGCAGTCGACCGAGCGCCACCCGATGGATTTTTTGGCCAGAGTGCTCAGTGATCGCGGCTGGGGCAAGCTGACCATCGGGGTCGAGATGGACAATTACTGGTTCTCGGCTGCCGCCTTCGCCGCGTTGCAGAAGCACCTGCCCAACGCCCGCTTCGTCGACGCGACAGCGCTGGTCAACTGGCAGCGCGCCGTGAAAAGTTCAACCGAGATCGACTATATGCGCAAGGCGGCTAGGATCGTCGAAGCCATGCACCAGCGCATCGTCGACAAGATCGAAGTAGGCATGCGCAAATGCGATCTGGTCGCCGAGATCTACGATGCCGGCACGCGCGGTGTCGATGGCGTCGGCGGCGACTATCCGGCGATCGTGCCGCTGCTGCCGTCGGGCGCCGACGCCTCGGCGCCGCATCTCACCTGGGACGACCAGCCGATGAAGTCGGGCGAGGGCACCTTCTTCGAGATCGCCGGCTGCTACAACCGCTACCATTGCCCGCTGTCGCGCACCGTCTTTCTCGGCAAGCCGACACAGGAATTCCTCGATGCCGAGAAGGCGACACTGGAAGGCATGGAGGCGGGGCTGGCGGCGGCAAAGCCCGGCAATGCCTGTGAGGACATCGCCAACGCCTTTTTCGCCGTGTTGAAGAAATATGGCATCGTCAAGGACAACCGCACCGGCTATTCCATCGGTCTCTCCTATCCGCCGGATTGGGGCGAACGCACCATTAGCCTGCGCCCCGGCGACCGCACCGAACTCAAGCCCGGCATGACCTTCCATTTCATGACCGGCCTGTGGCTGGAGACGATGGGACTGGAAATCACCGAATCCATCCTGATCACCGAAACCGGTGTAGAGTGCCTCGCCAATGTACCGCGCAAACTGGTGGTGAAGAATTGAGCCCGATGCCTAGCCTCCGCCCATCTCCGATCGCGCCGACCGTCGATTTCGACAAGGACGGCGTGCAACATGGTTTCCTGCGCCTGCCCTACAGCCGCGACGACTCGGCGTGGGGCTCGGTGATGATCCCGATCTGCGTCATCCGCAACGGCAAGGGGCCGACTGCCCTGCTCACCGGCGGCAACCATGGCGACGAGTATGAGGGGCCGCTGGCGCTCTACGATCTCGCCCGCACGCTCAATCCCAAACAGGTCAGCGGCACGGTGATCATCGTGCCGGCGATGAACTATCCGGCCTTCCGCGCCGGCACCCGGACATCGCCGATCGACAAGGGCAACATGAACCGCAGCTTTCCCGGCCGTCCCGACGGCACGGTGACCGAGAAGATCGCCGACTACTTTCAACGCGAACTGCTGCGTCGCGCCGACCTCGTCTTCGATTTCCACTCCGGCGGCAGGACGCTGGATTTCGTGCCCTTCTGTGCCGCCCACACGGTGCCCGACAAGGCGCTGGAGCAGAAAGCCTTCGACGCGGTCGCCGCGTTCTCGGCCCCGTTCTCGATGCGCATGATCGAGATTGACTCCGTCGGCATGTATGACACGGCGGCCGAGGAAATGGGCAAGGTCTTCGTCAGCACCGAGCTTGGCGGGGGCGGCACCTCGCGTGCCCAGACCGTGCGGATCGCGCGGCGCGGCATCAGCAATGTGCTGCGCCATGCCGGCATTGTTGATGGTGCGGTCGAGAAGGGCAGAACTCAGTGGCTCGACATGCCGTCAGGCGATTGTTTCTCCTTCGCCGAGGAGGACGGCATGATCGAAACCATGGTCGATCTCGGCGAGCCTGTGAAAGAAGGCTCGGTGCTGGCGCGCATCCATTCCACCGGCCGCACCGGCATCGCTCCGCAGGAAATCCGGGCAAAAATGTCCGGCATTCTGGCGGCGCGGCATTTCCCCGGCCTGGTCAAAGCCGGTGACTGCGCCGCCGTCCTGGCCGTTGTGGTTTCATCGTGATTCGCAGAGTACGCCGCGCGAATATCAGTCGGTCTGGATCCAGACCGACTTGGTCTCCAGATACTCGTGCAGATGCTCGATGCCGCCCTCGCGGCCATAACCCGACATCTTCGTGCCGCCGAACGGCACCGCCGGGTCGATGGCATGGTACATGTTGACCCAGACCGAGCCGGCCTTGACGCGGCGCGCAAGCTTGTGCGCGGTGCCCAGATGTGTCGTGAAGATGCCGGCGGCCAGGCCATAGGGCGTCGCATTGGCACGCGCCACCGCTTCGTCGAGCGTGTCGAAGGGCATCGCCGAAATGACCGGGCCGAAAATCTCCTCGCGCGCGATGGTCATCTGGTCCGACACGGCGCCGAAGACCGTCGGCGCAATGAAGTTGCCGCCATCGTAGAGCTCGCCGGTCAGCCGCGAGCCGCCGGCGACCAGTTCGGCGCCTTCGTCGCTGCCGGCCCTGATATAGCCCTCCACCTTGGCTGCCTGCCTGGCATTGATGAGCGGTCCGATTTCCGTCTCTGCCTCGATGCCATGGCCGATCCGCAGTCTGCCGGCGAAATCGGCGAGCCGGCGGACGAACTCGTCATGGATTTCGCGCGCCACGAACAGCCGCGAGCCGGCAATGCAGATCTGGCCCGAATGCACGAACACCGCCATCGCCGCGATCGGAACAGCCTTGTCGATGTCGGCGTCGCGGCAGACGATGATCGGCGACTTGCCGCCGAGTTCCAGCGAAACGCGCTTGAGGTTGGCCACGGCTGCCCGCGCGATGGCCTGGCCGGTCAGCGTCGATCCGGTGAAAACGATCTTGTTGACGTCTGGATGTTCGGCGAGCCGCGCACCGGCTTCGGCCCCGGTGCCGGTGACGACGTTGACGACGCCGTCGGGCACGCCGGCTTCCTGCATCAGTTGCGCGATCAGCAGCGGCGTCAGCGACGCATCCTCGGACGGTTTCAGCACGATGGTGCAGCCTGTCGCCAGCGCCGGCGCGATCTTCCAGATCGAGGCGGCGGTCGGCGCGTTCCAGGGAATGATCGCACCAACGACGCCCACCGGCTCGCGCCGGGTGAAGGTGACGATCTCGCCGGGAATCGAATTGTCGATCGTCTCGCCATGCAGCGCCGTCGCCATGCCGGCATAGAAGCGCAGCATGCCGATGACGCGGCGCCGGTTGGCGAGCGTGCGCGTGATCGGCAGCCCCATATCCAGCGTGTCGGAAACGCTGAGCTCTTCCCAATGCGTCTCGAAGAGATCGGCGATCCTGAGCAGCACGCACTGCCGCTCGTAGGGCGAGAATTTGGACCATGGGCCTTCGAAGGCCGCGCGCGCGGCGGCCACCGCCGAGTCGATATCGGCAGCCCCGCCGCGCGGCACTGTCGCCAGCACCTCGCCTGTTGCCGGATTGAGTGCCTGCATGCCGTGGCCGGACTGCGCCGCGACCCACTTGCCGCCAATGAACATCGGTCGGAATTCGCCATGGTAAAGCGCCGTGGCCTTCGCCTTCGGGTCGAAGTTCAGCGTCATCTCTTCCTCCTCGCAATTCCGTGGCGACTATTACTCCCGCCGCCGACCTCAAACAAGGAAAGCTAAAGGGCGCTCAGATAACCAGGTTGTGCGGGTGACTTCCGATCACGCGAGCAACAAGAAACAGACAGCCGCTAGAGCATGATCCCGAAAAGTGGGAACCGGCTTTCGGAAAAGATCGTGCTTCGACAAACGGCATCTAGAAAAATCATCCGGCATCTAGAAAAATCATCGCGAGTTGTCGGAGCGCGTCGCTGAAAGCTCAACGAGGCAAGCCGATCATTGCCCACGGCGACCGCGATGCCGGCATTGCAGACGAGAGCGCAACAGGTAGTCGCCCGCCGCCACCCAGCGCTCACCCGCGGCCGGATCGATCGTTGGCCGTTCCAGCCGGCTTCACCGTGACAGAGGTTTCGCGCGCCGCTTCGCTGCAATCGCTGTTGGATGACTGCTCGCGGAAGCAAGATCGGTCAGCGGCCTCGCGACTTGCAAACATTGGCAGTTGAGCCGCAACCGACGGTGCCTGCATCGATCGAGCACGCCGGTCCGTCACTCCGGAAGTCCGGCCTTTCGGAAGCCATCGACGAAATGGTCGAGCGTGGCAGTGTCGCGGAACGGCTCCGTCTCGACCCAGTGGCGGGTGGTGAAATGTGGGTTCGCGACAAGGAACAGGTCGACCTCGGCGCGCGCCTCGTCGATCCGGCCGAGTTGCGCAAGGCTTGCCGCAAGGAAACGGCGCGAGCTTGTCCGATACGTCTCGTCCCGGCGCGTCGTCTCGACGGCGGCTTCATAGTCGCGCGCCGCATATTGCGCCTGGCCGAGCGTCAGATAGTACCAGCTTGCCGGAAACGGGTTCAACCGGAACGCCTTGCCGATATAGTCGAGGCCGTCCTCGACGCGCCCGGCCAGGACCGCGATGTCGGACAATGTCGCCCAGGCATCGGCCTCGTTCGGGTCGAGCTCGAACGCCTTGGCAAATCCCACATCCGCTTCGTCGAATCTGCGCTCATAGGCAAGCAGGTTGGCAAGCACCCAGTGGCAGCCGGCATCGTTGGGATCGATCGCCACAGCCTTGCGCGCCAGTTCCAGGGCAAGGCCGCGGGCAGGCTCAATGGGCTCTCCCCAATGCACCCATCCCATCCAGTGGTTCATGGCAAGCCAGCGATAGGCTTCGGCATAGTCCGGATCGAGCGCAAGCGCGCGCGTCAGCAACAGATGCGCTTCGCGCGCCGTCTCCGGCGAGACGTCGATCAGGTTGCGGGCTCGCACGCACAGATCGTAGGCCTCGAGATTTCGGGGCCGGTTGCGCGGCAGCGGCGCGCGCAGCCGGCCAAGCAGCGCCTCGACGATCTTGGCCGTCACCTCGTCCTGAACGGCAAAAATATCTTCCAGGCCGCGATCGAAGCGGTCTGCCCACAAATGCTCGCCGCTCAGCGCGTCGACCAGCTGGGCGTTGATGCGCACGCGCCCGGCGGCGCGTCTGGCGCTGCCCTCCAAGAGATAGCGCACGCCAAGTTCCCTGGCGACCTCGCGCACATCCACCGCCTTGCCCTTGTAGGCAAAGGTCGAGTTGCGCGCGATGACGAACAGGCCGCCAATCCTCGACAGGTCGGTGATCAGGTCTTCGGTCAACCCGTCGGCGAAGGCTTCCTGCTCGGGGTCGTTGCTGAAATTGGCAAAGGGCAGCACGGCTATCGACGGTTTGGCGGGCAGCGGCAAAGCCTGTCGCTTCTCGTCGCCGAGCTGTTCGATGGCGCCGGCGAAGCGATAGCCGACGCGCGGAACGGTCGATATCCATTCTCCGCCGTTCGTGGCCGGACCCAGCAGCTTGCGCAGTTGCGCAATCTGGACGGTGAGGTTGCCTTCCTCAACGGCGGTGCCTGGCCATGCCGCATCCATCAACTCGGCCTTGGCCACGATCTCGCCGGGCCGGGCGACGAGCGCCGCCAGCAGCTGCAGTCCGCGGTGGCCGGCGGCGACGGGAACTTGGTCCCGAAGGAGCGTTCCCGCACCCGGATCAAGCACGAACGGACCAAAGGCAAAGCGCGATCCCTGCATAACGCGCATCTATAGAGCAATTCCAGGAAAGGTGTGAAGGCGGTTTTCCCACGGGAAAGCGCGGAGCGCTTCACGGACGTATGGCGTCAAAACAAAGAGTTGAGCACCTCGTCGTTTCCATGAAACGGCGAGGTGCTCTAACTGCTTTGGAACTTTTGAGAACTATTTGGCTGCGCTTAATTACGGCGTCGTCCGCATGCGGCAGAATTCAACCTCTTTCAAGCCGAGGGCTGTCGCTCCTCAAACCGAATGGAGGTTGCCATGAACGATACCCTTGCTTCTGCTCGTGCAGCCTTGCCGGAAAAGGCGGTGTCATCGGGCCGGCGTCCGACGGGCCCGCGGGGCATGATCGCGGCCTGGCGCGAGCGGATACGCTTTCGCTGGGACCTCAAGCAGATGGCGGAGGCCAATCCGCATCTGATCGACGATATCGGTCTGACCAGACGCCAGGTCGAGGCCGAAATCGTCAAACGCTTCTGGCAAGTGTGAGCTGATGTCGCGGATAAGACCCGCCCGCCTGTTTGGGCGTACCGCGGCGTTTTGCCGGCATTTGCACTTGCCGGAACGTGCCGATCCTGCTTCGAAGCCGGCATGAGCGCCGAAGACGCGACGTCACCGCCAGAGAACCGCATCCCATGGGTCGCGATGGCCGGCATCATCGCGACCGTTACGGTGTTCGCCGTAGCACAGGGGCTGACCTATCCGCTGCTCAGCTTCATCCTGGAACGGCAAGGGACGACACCGGGCCTTATCGGCCTCTCGGCCGCGATGACGCCTCTGGGTTTCATTGTATCATCGCTCTTCACGCCGGCGCTGGTGCGGCGGGTGGGTGCGGCCCGCCTTGCGGTTGTGTGTTCGATCCTGGCAGCAACCGTCCTGATCGCGATTGCCTGGACGCAGGATGTATGGGCCTGGATGCCGTTGCGCTTCCTGCTCGGCTTCTTTGCCAATCCGCTTTACGTGATCAGTGAAACCTGGCTGGTCTCGATCACGCCCGCGGCACGCCGAGGCCGCATCATGGGCCTATACTCCTCCATCGTTTCCGCCGGCTTTGGCCTCGGCCCGCTGTCGCTAGGCTTGGTCGGCACGCAAGGATGGCCACCCTTCATCATCGGCAGCGCGGCCTTCCTTGTCTGCGGCCTGATCGTGCTTGCCGTCGCGCCACGCCTGCCCGACATGCCGCGTGATGGCGAAGCGGTGTCGGTCGGCGGCTTCTTCGCGCTGGCGCCGCTGCTCTTGTTCGCAGTCTTCACGGCTGCCGCCTTCGAGCAAGTCCTGCTTTCGCTGTTCGCGGTCTATGGTGCCGCGCTCGGCAGCACTGAGCAGCGCATCGCTTCGCTCATCACCTGTTTTATCGCCGGCAATGCCGTGCTGCAGGTCGTGCTTGGGCGCGCCGCCGAACGGTTTGGCTCGAAGCCGATGATGCTGTTCTGTGTCCTGGCTTGCCTGGCCGGTTGCCTGCTGTTGCCATTGCTCTTCGCTACATGGCTTGTCTGGCCGCTCTTCTTCGTCTGGGGCGGGGTCTCGTTCGGGATCTACACGCTGTCACTGATCCAGCTCGGCGAGCGTTTCACCGGTCAAGCCTTGATCGCCGGCAATGCCGCCTTCGCGTTCGTATGGGGCGTAGGCGGCATCGTCGGCTCCCCGGTGGCCGGGCTGGCGATGCAACTGACCGGACATCAGGGACTGCCATCGTCGCTTGGCATCCTGTGCTGCGTGCTGGTGGTGTTTCTGCTGGCGGAACTACGGCGGGTTGACCGCGTTCAGGCGTAAGGCGTGCCTGCCATTGCGGCCTTCGGGCCGATGCTGCCCTTGTCGACAAGAGCGAGAAAGGCCGAACCCGCCTCGTCGCGTTCCTCGAAGCGTCCGATCCGCCTCGATGAACGCCACGGCCGCCAGGCGGGTGTCAGGGTCTGCAGCTTACGCCCGCCGCCTTCGGATCGTGCCACCATTAGGATATCCCAGCTCGTCGCGTTCGCTCTCGCTCGCACCGACGCCGGCCCAGTGTTTCCGGACCAGCAATGTCTTCAGCTGCCATGTCTTCAAACCTCAATGTCAGGCGAAAACGCGGCCGCCGTAGAACTCGGCGGCCGCCAATGGCGACGCTATATTCGCCCGAGAACAACCAGAATGATCACGATGATCAGCACCAGCCCGAGGCCACCGCCGCCATAGTAACCAGTGCCGTAGAACGGGCCGCCGCCGAGGCCGCTGAAGCCACCGAGCAACGCGATGATCAGGATGATAATAAGAATGGTACCCAGGCCCATATGCCGTCTCCTTCGCTGCCGCGCCGTTCACGGCGCGGCTCGAAGAACTAAACTCCCAGCAAGCCTTCCTGTTCCCCGGCGATTTTCATCCGACGGCTAAGGAACGAAAGCCATCATCACGGCGTTTGCTGAGGTTCAGGCGCAAGCTGAGCGTGCCATCGCGCGCGCTGGGCGGCGCGTAGAATTCAGAATTTACGCGGGATCGCCCTCAAGGCGACCGGCCGCTCGTCCACCCGAACGCGCCGGCAGGCGTGACGCCGGGCTTACGCTGAAAGGCGCGGCGAAAGGTGTCGACATCTGAAAAGCCGAATTGGTCGGCGGCGAGTTTTGGCCCCGCACCATTTCCAGTCGAGCCGAACCGGCAGCAGCTCACGTCGCCTTGCCGGCCGGCGCGCCCATGTCTTCCTCGGCAATATCGTCGAACGATGCGTAGTTCATGTTGTAGAGCCTGGCATAGAGGCCCTTGGCCGCCATCAGCTGCTCGTGGTTGCCGCTTTCGACGATCTCGCCGTTCTGTAGAACGATGATGCGATCGGCGCCGCGTATGGTCGCCAGCCGGTGCGCGATGACCAGCCCGGTGCGGCCTTCCAGCAGCGTGACCAGCGCTTTCTGGATCAGCATCTCGGTGTAGGAATCGATGCTCGCCGTGGCCTCGTCGAGCACCAGGATTTTCGCATCGGCGACCAGTGCGCGTGCAAAACTGATCAGCTGACGCTGGCCGAGCGAGAGATTGCCGCCGCGCTGTTCGAGCTCGGTGTCGTAGCCATCGGGCAGATGCTCGATGAAGTCGTGCGCGCCGACGGCCTGCGCCGCGCGCACCACCTCCTCGCGGGTAGCCGATGTCTTGTGGTAGCGGATGTTCTCCAGCACCGTGCCGGAAAACAGGAATGGCTCCTGCAACACCATCGCCACCTGGTCGCCGAGCGAATCCTGCGTCACGTCGCGCACGTCGTGGCCGCCGACCCGCACCTCGCCCGACCAGACATCATAGAAGCGGTGCACCAGCGCCATGCAGCTCGACTTGCCCGAACCGGTCGGGCCGACAAGCGCAACCGTCTCGCCCGGATTGACGCGGAAGGAGATGTTTTTCAGCACCGGCTGGTTCTGCCGGTAGCCGAAGGTGACGTTCCTGAACTCGACCGAACCGTCCATGTCGCGCGTCAGCGCCACCGCGCCTTGTTTGTCGCTAACGTCGACCGGCACGTCCAGCACTTCGGAGATGCGTTGGCCCGACGCCATGGCGCGCTGCATGACACTGTACTGCATGGTGAGCGAGCGGATCGGGTCGAAGAAGCGCTGGATGTAGAACAGGAACGCCACCATGACGCCGATGTCGAGGCTGTGCGACAGCACCATCGAACCGCCGACGACGATGACCGTCCCCATCGCAATGCCGGTCAGCGTGTCGACGATCGGCACCATCACCTGCGCATATTTGGCCGAGGTCAGGTGAGCCCTGAGATTGGCCAGCACCTTCTCGTCATAGAGGTCGAAATTGACGTGCTGGCGTTCGAGACTCTGCACAGTGCGCACGCCATGGATGCCTTCCGCCAGCGCCCCATTGGCAATCGAATTGGTTTCGTGCGCGGCCATGAAGGCGACCTTGGCGCGCGGCAGCCAGAACAGGCGCACGATGAACAGCGCCGGCATGGTCGACAGCGTCAACAGGCCGAGACGAAAATCGAGCCACAAAAGCACGCTGACAATGCCGAAAAGAAGCACGATGTCGCCCACCGACATGACCGATGTCTCGAGGAATTCCTGCATCGAATTGACGTCGCCCTGCAGGCGCGACATCAGCCGGCCCACCTCGGTCTTGTCCATGAAGCTCAGCGAGACGCGCTGCAGATGGCTGAACATGGCGCGGCGCAAATCCGACAGCACATTCTCGGCCACCTTGCCGACGACGCTTTCCTGGATATAGCTGGCGGCATAGTTGATCAGGATGATCAGGGCGAAGGCACCGATCGCCCAGTTCATGACGGAGCTGTCGGCCTTGCCCGCCGCCATGCCGTGGTCGATGGCGTAACGGATGACCAGCGGGATCGCCAATTGCGTCAGAGTGAACACCAAAACGGCGGCGACCGAGATGAAGATCCGGCCCTGATACGGTCTCACGAAGCTCCAGATGCGGCGCACGATGCGCGGATCGTAGACCTTGCCGAAGACCTCTTCCTCGTCGCGGTGCGAACCGACGACGGCCCTTGTGGGCCGCCGGCTGGTGTCTTCCTTCTGGTCGTCGTTCTGTGTCGACATCATGCGGCTCCCACCGCCACCGGCAAATCGTCGTCCGGCCGCAGCTGCAGGTCGTAAAGCGCGCGGTAGCGTCCACCCAGCGCCAACAATTCCTGGTGCGTGCCGCGCTCGGAGATGCGGCCATTCTCGACGAACAGGATCTGGTCGGCATGCATCAGCGAGCTCAGCCGGTGCGAGATGATCAGCGTCACGCGGTCCTTGGCGAAGCGCTTCATCGCGGTGCGGATTCGCTGCTCGGTGCCGGCGTCGACAGCCGCGGTGGAATCGTCGAAGACCAGCACCGAAGGCCGCAGCATCAGGGTGCGGGCGATGGTCAGGCGCTGCCGCTGGCCGCCGGAAAGCGATGAGCCGCGCTCGCCCACGACCGTGGTGTAGCCGGCCGGAAGCCCGATGATGTAATTGTGCAACTGGGCGTATTCAGCCGCCTGCCCGATGCGGGTCTCGCGCGCCCAGGGATTTCCATAGGCGATGTTGTTTTCGATCGAGGTGGTGAACAGGAAGGCGTCCTGCTGCACGACGCCGACCGCCTTGCGCAACGATTGCAGCGTGACCTCGCGTATATCCTGCCCGTCGATGGTGATCGCGCCTGACGTCACATCGTAGAAGCGCGGGATCAGATGCGCGATGGTCGACTTGCCGCTGCCAGGCGGGCCGACAATGCCGACGGTCTCGCCGGACCTGGCCTCGAAGGAAATGCCCGACAGCGCCGGCCGGCCGCCGGCGCCCGCGTAGCGGAAGCCGACATTGTCGAAGCGCAGCAAGCCTTCGGTGACCACGAGATCCTTGGCATCAGGCGCATCCTCGATGTCAAGTTCGGCGTCAAGCAGTTCGAACAGCCTTGTGCCGCAGGTCGAGGCGCGGGCGAACGAGTTGACCATCAGCCCGAGCTGGCGCACCGGCATCTGCAGGATGGTCATGAAGGTGAGGAACTGCGCCAGCGTGCCTACGCTGATCTGGCCCGCGATCACCTTCTGGCCACCGAACCACAGCACCAGGCCCATGGCCGCCAGGAAGGAAAAATTCATGGCGCTGGTGTTAGAGACGCGGATGTCGACGCGCTGGTCGGCAAGCTCCAGCGCCGACTTCTTGGCGCGGTCGAATTTTTCCAGCTCATGCCGCTGCGCCGCAAAGGCGCGCACGACGCGGATTCCGCCGAGGTTCTCGTCCATCACCCGGCTCAGCACTGACAGCCGCTCCTGCAGCGTCAGCCAGGTGCTGCGCAGCCTGAGCTGTGTGACCGAGGAGCGCCAGGCGACGAACGGCACGAAACTCAGACTGAGCAGCCCGAGCTCGAGATCGGTGCTGATCAGGAGATAGGAGCCGACGCCGATCAGCACGCCGAGCAGCACCACGCGCAATATGCCGGTGGAAAAGAACATGCGCACGCCGTCGAGGTCGAGCAGGCCAAGCGTAATCAGGTCGCCGGTATGCACCCGGTCATGGAAGGAGAAGCTCAGCCGCTGGATCTTCTCGTAGAAGGCCAGGCGCAGCTCATAGCCGGTGCGGTGGCCAACGGCCTCGCCATAATAATTCTGCGCCATGGTGAAGAGGCCGCGCAGAATGCTGACGACGAGCAAGGTGATCGCCGTGGTCCACAGCGCCTGCTCAGCCGCCGCGCCGCCGCCTCCAGCCATCACGCCTTGCGCCTGGTCGATGGCGTGGCCCAGCAGGCGCGGGATGAACAGCTGCAGCGTCGCGGCGATGAAGGTCGAGGCGATGGTGATCGCAACCTGCCAGGGATGGCGCAACGTCATGCGCAGGATGCGCAGCAGCGTGCTGAGGCCCTTGCCCCAGGACGCCTCCGCCACATGGGCAAACGATTTGCCGCGCATCGCTGCGCCGCGGGTTGCATCCATTGCCAAGGAAAATACCCAATCCGATCCGGACATTAGCCCAGACGAATGAAAACAGACTCAGTTTCAGATACCGCGATGGTACGCCTCGATTTTGACCGTTCAAGGGCCAATGGCGGTATTGCACTGTGCCTGAAAGGGGCTGATCGTCCGCGACCGCTTAAGCCCGTGTCGGCGTTAGAGGCGGCAGGCTCGTCACTTTAGGCCGATTGAAAAGATGCGAGCATGTGGGTTGCGCCAACCGCCATCATGCGTGACCTCGGCCAATGTGATCGGCTGCGGGACCGAGCGCAGTGAGCAGCGCCTTGCCGCTTTCCAGCGTCGCATTCTCATGCGGCGCGCGCAGGTTGAGCCAGCGTTTGTCGCCGGAGCGCACCGCCAGCACGGCCTTCATCGCCGGGATCAGGCCTGCATCCTGGATCACCTTGCGGAACGCCCTGATCGCGGCGTCCGCTTCCGTGACGTCTTGGCCAGCGATCGTCGCGTCGTAGAGCGCGCGGATGGCCGCAGCGTTGAGATTGACGGTCCCGGAGATACAGCCCGCAGCACCACTGGCGAGCCCCTTGGTCAGTTGCGCCTCCGAGCTGGGGAACACCGCGACGTCGGGTGCGGCGGCAATCACCGCCGCCGTGTTGTTCCAGTCGCCGGCGCTATCCTTGTAGGCGACGACCGTCTCTGGAAACACCGCGCTCAACCGGGCGGTCAGGGCAGGGCTTACCGGCACACCGGAGTTCTGCGGGATGTGGTAGAGAATCATCTTCAGCGCCGGGTTGGCCACCCGTTCGATCAGCTCGCTGTAGTAGCGCGCCTGGCCTTCATCCCCGGCGGCCGTGTAGAAGAATGATGGCAGCACCATCACGCCGGCGCAGCCGAGGCCGACCGCGTGCTTCGAAAGTTCGACGGTTTCGGGGAGTGCGGTGACGCCGGTGCCGGGCATCATGCGCGCCGGCGAAATGCCGGCCTCGATCAGCCATTCCAGCGCCTGCATGCGCTCATTGAGCGAGAGCGACAGTGCCTCGCCCGTGGTGCCGAACGGCGACAGGAAATGCGCGCCCTGGCCCAGCACCCATTTGGCGTGTGAGATCCACAAGTCACGAGCAATCCGGCCGTCATTTTCGAACGGTGTCAGGATCGGGGCGATGGTTCCTTGCGGGCGGGTCATGTCGGTCCTTCCATCGGTGCTGGAAATCAGCTTGGCATAGAGCATACGTACGATGCGATCTGCCAGAGGCGATCTCTTGGGCCACCGCGCCGGCCGTGGGAAAACTTGCGGGTCATTGCCGCGAAATTCTGGCCCTTCGGTCTGCCGCAACCTGATGACGCCGGCGTCAATGGGTTGCAAATGGACCGGGGTTGCAAATGGACCAGGGTTGCAAATGGACCAGCCAAGCCCGAAATGTCGAACAGAGACAGATCCGGAAACGGCATGCACCCACGATTGCTCAAGACCTTCCTCGCCGTGGCGCGGCACCGTAATATCACCCGCGCAGCGCGGGAGGTTCATCTGGCGCAGTCGAGCGTCAGCGACCAGATCCAGTCGCTGGAAAGCGAACTTGGCGTCGTCCTCTTCATCCGCTCGCGCCACGGCCTCGACCTGACGACGGCCGGCGACGCGCTGAAACCCTATGCGGAAGAGATTCTGCAGCTGGCGGAGGAGGCGCGTATTGCCGTCGAGGCAACGACGGGAATGACCGCCGGAACGGTTACGGTCGGCGCGCTGGAGACGATTGCCACTGTCAAACTTCCGCAATGGCTGGCGGCCTTTCGAGGCGACCACCCGGAGATCGGTCTGCGGCTCAAAATCGCCGGCAGCGATGCCCTGCTGCGGCAGCTCGAAGAAGGCGAGATCGACGTCGCCTTCTGTTTCGACAAGGGCGGTCTGGACGAACGTCTGGCCCGGCGCACGATATCGGCCGAGCCGCTGGTCCTTGTCGCCTCACCCGAACATGCGCCCGCATCGGGGCAGAGCGACCTGGCCGCGCTCGCCGCGATGCGTTTCGTGGTGACGGAAACCGGATGCGTCTACCGGCATCTGTTCGACACTGCCTTTGACGAGATGGCAGCGCCAGAACTTGCCGCCGAAGTCGGCAGCATCGGCGCCATTGCGGGCCTGGTGGCGACTGGTGTCGGCATGGGCCTGGTGCCGCGGCTGGCCGTTGCCGACGCGCTCGATCGCGGCGAGATCGTCGAATTGCCGTGGCCGGGGTCGGCTCGCACGGCGTCGCTGGTCCTGATCTGGCGCCGCCGGCGGGTTCAGCCGCCGGCGCTGAAACTGCTGCTGGCGGCCGCGGCCAGGAATTTCGCTGCGCTCAGATCAGCCGGTGACCGCCCTCGACATGCAGAACCGTCCCTGTCGTAAAACCATTGCCCATCAGAAAGGCGATGGCATCGGCGATGTCGTCCGGTTGCCCGACGCGGCCGACCGGCAGGCGCCTGGCCATTGCATCGAGCGTCTCGTCCTTCTTGTCGCCGGCCACAAAACTCCAGATCGGCGTGTCGACCCAGCCCGGCGAGACGGCGTTGACACGGACCGGCGCCAGCTCGACTGCCAGCGCCCGCACCAACCCTTCCAGCGCAGCGTTGACAGCGGCAACGACCGAGCCGCGCGCCGCCGGCCGGTAGGCGGCAATGCCTGAGGTGAAGGTGATGGAGCCGTTGGCCGAAAGCTGCGGCGCGCCATGCTTGGCGAGCAGCAGCGGCCCGTAGAATTTGCTTTCGACGACTCTCTGCGCCGCCTGCAGGTCGATCGCAGGCAATAACTCATAGGCGCCTTCGATATCGGCGGCGGTGCTGACGATATGGTCGAGCCGGCCAATCCGCCTGAACAGGTCAGCGACCTGATCCTCCCTTGCAATATCGGCCGCGATGGCGCTCAGACCGGCATGGTTCCGCAGCGCCTCGCCGGCACGCTTGAGCCTGGCTTCACTGCGGCCGACGATGATGACTTCGGCGCCTGAGTCCAGGCACCGCCTTGCCAACGCGAGCCCCATTCCGGAGCTGCCGCCAATGATAGCGATTTTCGATTTTGCGATGTCTGCCATGTTTCCGTTCCTGTCCTGAACCGCTCCGGCGAGAGTCGCAGACCGGCGGCAGGAGTGGAAACGGAAGAAAGCGATAGTGCCATCGGAGGCTCCGATGGCACTATCGTCGATAGCAACGGACGCGGGCCGCTCCGTCGAGTGCCCGCCTGTCAATGAAGTGCGCTCAGTAGCCGACCGTGAAGCGCTGCTTGATATGCGCCGGCTTTTCGATCTCGTCGGCCATGACGATGGCGTAGTCCTCGAAGGAAATGCTGCTGCCCTTGTCGGACGTCAGCAGCGTGTCCTTGCCGATGCGGTATTTGCCGGTCCGCTCGCCGGCGACGAACAGCGCCGAAGGCGACAGCAAGGTCCAGTCGAGATCGTCGACCGTCCGCAGCGTGTCGAGGAAGTCGGCGCCCTTCTGCGCCTCGGCCTTGTAGATATCAGGGAAGGTCGGCGTGTCGACCAGGCGCTTGCCGGGCGCAACCTCAAGGCTGCCGGCGCCGCCGACGACGAGGTAGCGTTTGACGCCGGAAGCACGCACGGCTGCGATGAGCGTATCGGGATCGCTGTCGAGGAAATGAACCGAGGAGATCACCGCGTCATGACCCTTGATCAGGGCGGCAAGTCCATCCTTGTCGAAGACGTCGCCCTTCTTGGCAGTCACGCCCGGAAGTGCCGCGATCTTGTCTGGATGCCGGGCAATGGCGGTGACGCTGTGACCGCGATCGGAGAGTTCCTTAAGCAGGCGCGAGCCGACCTGGCCGGACGCGCCGATAAGTGCGATTTTCATGGGGATTTTCCTTTCGTCTGGGGAGAATTTCGTCTGGGGAGAATTTCTGGGACTACGCCGCCTCGATGTGAGCGACGAGATTGTCGTAGCTGCCGAACAGCGCGTTGGCGCCGATCAGGCGCGGCGCCGTTTGGCCGATCACCGCGAGCGCGGGAACGCCATTGACATGCAGCCGCTGGAACAATGTCCGCCCGCGGCTGACCAGGTCGTCATGCTTCGCCAGAAACGCCTGCGTCGGCGCTTTCAAAAGCTTTGCCGCGTCGCTCATGCCGGCGTCGGTCAGTACCGCGGCGACGCCGTCAACCGTCACAATATCGCGGCCGTCGACATAGCGCGCATGCTGGATCGCCTTCAGTGCCGCAAGTTCCTTGCGCCAGTCGTCCAGCCCGGCGGCGTTGATGCCCATGGTGGCAGCGGAAGAATCGAGCAAGGTGCCGCTGACATTGAGCACATTGTCGAGATAGGCCTGGCTGAAGCGCTGTCCGCTCAGCCGCGCGATGCGCTGGTCATTGTCCCAGGCGTGGGCGGCAAAACCAGCATCCAGCGGCCGCGCGCCGGCACCGGAGAAAAGCCCCACCGGCAGCAGTTGGAGCGCGGTCCCGCCGGCGGCCAGTCGATCCAGCATCGGCGTGGCGCCATAGCACCAACCGCAGAGCGGGTCGAAAAGATAGGTTAGGGTTGCATTGGTCATGGCGGCCTCATTCTGTTGCCCGATAGATGACAGCTGGACCGCTTGCGAAAAATAGCGATCAATCATACAAACTGTCTGATAAAACCAGACAATGAGCGGCCTGTGACCGAACTCCTCAATCTCAACCGGCTCGTCTACTTCGCCACCGTGGTGGAGACCGGCTCGTTCACGGCCGCTGCCGACCGTCTCGATGTTGCCAAGGCTGTGGTCAGCCATCAGGTCGGCAAGCTCGAAGAAGAGCTTGGCGCTACGCTGTTGCGGCGCACGACCCGGCGCGTGACGGCGACCGAAGAGGGTCGTCTGTTCTATGACCGGACCGCGATCATCCTGCGCGAGGCGGAGGCAGCCTATGGCGACATTTCGCAGCGAGCGGCGCAGCCGACGGGGACGCTGCGGCTGACGGCGCCGCTCGATTATGGCGAGAGGGTCGTGGCGCCGACCATCGCCGCCTACATCAGAAAATACCCGAAAATGCGGGTCGAGACGATCTTCGACGATGCGGTCAGCAACCTGGTCGACGAGCAGGTCGATCTTGGCATCCGCGTCGGCTGGCTTGCCGATTCCAGCAATCTGGCGCGGCGGCTGGGCAGCCTGCAGCAATTCGTCGTCGCCAGCCCGGAACTGGCCGCCAGGCTGCCTGGGGAAGCCAGCCCCAGGCAGGCGAAGTCGCTGCCCTGGGTCGGCAACGCCCAGTTGCGCGGGGTCGGCCAATGGCTGTTCTCGAGGGGCACGGAAACGGTGCTGGCCGAACTCAACCCTGTCGTCAGCTGCGACAAGACACCGGGCGTGCTGTCCTGCGTGCTGGCCGGCATCGGCCTCGGCATCTTTCCGGACTACAGTGTCGCCGACGACATTGCGCGGGGACGGCTGGTGCGGGTGTTCGCGGATTGGACCTTGCCGTCCGGGGGCATCCACGCCGTCTTCCCGCCGGCGCGCTTCAGGCCGGCCAAGGTGCGCGCCTTCGTCGACTTGCTGGTTGCGGCGGAAAGGCGGCGGGCGCGCAGTGCGGGCTGATTTCGGCACCGGCCGGCAATGCCGGCGAGGGAACCTTTGTTCGGCAGGCGCTTTTGGATATGCTGCGATTCCGAACCGTCAGAAGGGGTACTGCCGATGACCACCAAGATCTTTGCGACCTGCATGCTCGCTCTCGCTGTCGGCTGCAGCCTGTCCACAGCGGGTGTCGCCAAGGACAAGCATCGCCATCGTCAGCCAGAACCCGAACGCTACGTCCCCGCCCATCGCGACCTCATCTACGCCCTGTTCGGCGGCCCGCGCTACTATGACAAAATGCTGATCACCACGGCGGCCGGCCCGTGCTCTTACGACCGGGTCGGGCCGGACGCGAATGCGCTGAACAAGGTCAACGATCACCATTGCGGAAAGTAGATTGGTCCCAAAGGCGGGGTCCTGCGTCCCAGGGTTACCGGATGACGGCCGCCGCGAACACGATAGAGACAGTCGATGACCGCTGGTGAGAAATGGTCTCCGTCCGAAAAGAAAGTCGCCCGCACTGCCTATGACGCAGCGCTGAAGGTGGCGCTCGACAAGACGTTGGCTGAACTCAAGAGCAGGGCCCACGTTGCGGCAACGCCTTCCAAAATATGGGATGTCGAAGACTTTCTGCGGCAGCAGCGACGGAAGATCGACCAGATGTTCGACTATCGCTATTCACAGCTAATACAGGTCTTCGCCAATCTCATCCGGCAAGGCTATCTCGAGGAGAATCTCCTTGTTGGCTTGTCGGAAGACAAGCGGCAAACGATCCGAAAATACGCCAGCTGGAATCGCGAAGGGTAGGGGTCCTCTTCGGGGACCTTGGCGCTGCATTCAAACTGGACCATTCACCATCTTCGCGCGCGCCGCGCAGCTCGAGTTCAGCCATGGCGTGCCTCCGTGGCATCGGCGGTCGCGCCTCTGTCCTTGTCGTCCTGCGCCATCGCCAGCGGCGCACCCGGTTCGCCTTCCCAGAGGATCAGGCTGGCAGCGCCGATCAGCCCGGCGCGGTCGCCGAGTTCAGCCTGCACGATCGGCACGTCGCGATAGGCCGGCATCGCCCGCTGCTGGATGACCGCTCTGATCGACGGTGCCAGAAGGTCGAACCCGTTGGAAAGGCCGCCACCCATGACAATCAGATCGGGCGAATAGAGATGCAAGAGATTGGTGAAGCCGATGCCCAGCCATTGTGCTTCCGCCTCGATCAGGTCGAGAGCGTTGGCGTCGCCGGCCTTGGCAGCCTCTACGACATGCCTGGCCGAGACGTCGCCGTCATTTGACAGCCGTCGTAAGAGCGAGCCGTCGCCGGGCGCGGTCAATCGCGTCGCGCGGCGGCCAAGCGCGGTTCCCGATGCGACAGCCTCGAAGCAGCCGATGGCGCCGCAGAAGCAGCGGTCGCCTTCGCCGGTGATGGTCATGTGGCCGATCTCAGCCGCCAGTCCGCGCCTGCCGTGATAGATGTGGCCATCGGCGACGACGCCGCCGCCAATGCCGGTCGATACGGTCACGAACACCAGCGATCCGCTGCCGCGTCCGGCGCCAAAACGCCATTCGCCGAGCGCCGCCGCATTGGCGTCGTTTTCCAGCCGCACCGGCAAGCCGAAATGCTGCCCCAGAATGTCGATCAGCGGCACGTCGTGCCAGCCGGCCAGCGTCGGCGGCGCGATCACGATCCCCGCCTTGGGGTCGAGCGGTCCCGGTGCTCCGACGCCGATGCCGGCGACCTTTGCCTGCGGGTGTTCCCCAAGCAGCGTGCCTGCCAGAGCGACGATCTGGCCGATCACCGCCTCCGATCCCGCACCGGCAAGCGTCGGCGCTGAAGCATGAGCGACGATGCGGCCATCGCTTTCGACCAGCGCACCGCGCAGCGCCGTGCCGCCGAGATCGAAGGCGAGCGCGATCTTGTTCATCAGGGGGCGACCTCCAGCCCGTGCAGCCAGGCCATGCGCCGGGCAAGGTCGGGATCGCCGAAGGCCAGCGAGCCCAGCACCACGGTCTCCGCACCTGCGGCGCGCAGTAAGGGCACGGTCTCGTGGCGGATGCCGCCATCGGCGGCGAGCACGATGTCGGCCTCGCGGCCGGCTTTGCGCATCAGCGCGCGCGCCTCGATCAGGCGCGGATACGCCTGCTCCGACAGGCTCTGGCCCTTGACGCCGATGGAAGTGCCGAGCAGCGTCACGAACGCCACCTCCGGCAGGAAGGGCGTGACGGCCGCGACCGGTGTTTCCAGCCGCAGCACCACGCCGGCCTCGGCCCCGAGTTCACGCGCCAGTTTCACGGCGCGCAGACCGGTCTCGCCGTTTTCGGCGTGCACGCTGATCAGGTCGGCGCCGGCCTCGATGAACTGGCGCGTCTGTTCCTCGACGATCTCGGCTTCGACCATCAAATGGACATGGATAGGCTTTGCGGTGAGCTTGGCGATGTGCGCCACCAGGTCCGGGAAGAACAGGAAGCCAGGGGTGAAGCGGGCATCGGCGACGTCGATATGATGGACATCGGCATGGGTCTCGATGCGCTTCAAATCGTGCTCCATATTGGCGAGGTCGGCCGACCACAGCGAAAACTCGCCGATAAGCCGGTTGCGCGGCAGAGCGGCAATTGCGGCGGGGCCGGACAGGGGCTTGTTCGTCGTCATCGTCTCAGGCTCCGTAGCCGCGCATTGTCTGGCGGTTGATTTTGACGGCGCCGGCAGGGTCGGCGGCGGCCGTTTCGGACTCTTCCTCCAGCACCAGCCAGCCGTTGAAATTGGGTGCAGCACCAGCGATCTCGATCACCTTCGCCGTGTCACAGACGCCCTTGCCGAGCATCGCCCAGGTTCCATTCGCGTCGACATCCTTCAGATGCACATAGCGGATGCGGTCGCGATAAGTGGTGAGCGTATCCGCCATGTCCTGGCCACCGCGCAAGATGTGGCCGGTGTCGGGCACCCAGCCCACCATCGAGGCGTCGAGCAGCCCGAAGATGCGGTCGTAGTCGGCGCGGTCGAACAGCAGCGTGTTGTGATGCGAGCTTGGATGCACCGCGACCTGGACGCCGGCCTCGCGCCCGAGCTCGCCGGCTTTGTTGTAGACCTCGGCGGCGATGGCAAACTTGTCGTCGCGCGGCCCGTCGGAAACCATCGTGGCCGAGCCCATCGACACCAGCGCGCCGGGAAAGGCGGCGGCGAAGTCGATCCAGCGTTTGGCGGTCTCCAGGTCGGCGCCGATCTCATCCCTGAGCGTGAAACCGCTCTTCGAGCCGAAGGCGAAGGAGACGAGCGTCAGCCCGGGTGACTTCAGCGCGGCGGCGAACTCCGTTGGCTTGCCGGCATAGCGGCCGATCATCGTGTCGGTGATCTCGATGCCGGCATAGCCGCCATCGGCGATCGCCTTGAGCAGATCGTCCGGGCCGCCGGCAAAACGGTCGCCGAGCATTTCCCAGGTAAAGGTCTGGCAGCCGACTTTCAGGTCTTTCACGGTCATCCTTTCATTCCTTGATCCACCTCCGTTGGAGGGACATCCTACTTGACCGAGCCTGCGGTCATGCCGGCGAGGAAGAACCTCTGGGCAACCAGGTAGATGACCAGGAGCGGCAGCGAGCCGAGCACGCTCATCGCCATCATCTGGTTCCATTCGAAGGCGTGTTGCCCCATCAACAGCTGGATGCCGATCGGGACGGTGCGCATGGACGTCGACTTCGTCAGTGTCAGCGCAAAGAGAAATTCGTTCCAGCACAACAGGAAGGTGTAGACCGACGTCGCCACGATACCAGGCAGTGAAATCGGGACGATCACCCGCCACAGTGCGGTCCAGCTGGTGCCGCCGTCGACAGCCACTGCTTCATCGAGATCGCGGGGCAAGGTGTTCAGATATCCCGTCATCAGCAGGATCGCATAAGGCAGCGTAAACACCAGATAGGTCAGGATCAGGGCGACATAGGTGTCGAAGATGCCATACGAGACGACAAGCCCGAAGAAGGGGATCAAAAGCGTGATCGGCGGGATCGTCTGCGTGCTGATGATGAGAGTGTTGAGGCTGCCCCTGCCGCGGAAATTGAAACGGCTGAACCCATAGGCCGCCAGCAAGGCGATCAGCACCGTCAGCACGGTCACTGCTCCGGCCACGAAGTAGCTGTTGAAGAAGAAGCGCAGCTTTACCGGATCACCAAGGATGGCCGCATACGCTTCCAGTGTGAAGGCCTTCGGCAGGACGGTTGGTGGCAGGGCGAATATTTCGGTATTCGACTTGAACGAGCTGCTCAGCATCCAGTAGATCGGGAAGGCAGCGAAAAAGAGCCCTGCGGCAAGCGCGACATGAAGCGCGGCGGTGATCAGCCTGTCTTTCGGCGTGTGCCTTTTCCTCATGTGACTACCGAGCCTTTTGATAGCGGATGTAGAACATCGTCAGGCCGAGAGAGATCAGCAGGATGACCACGGCGCTCGCCGAGGCCTGCGACAGGTTGTAGCTCGAAAACGCCAGCTTGTACGTGTAGGTGCTGAGGACCTCGGTCGAGTAGATCGGACCGCCACCCGTCGTTATCCAGATCAATGGAAAGACCTGCATGGTCCAGATGAAGTCGAGCAGCGAGATGCTGATGATGATCGGCATCAGCTGCGGAATGGTGATGAAGATCAGCTTCTGGTAGGCCTTCGCGCCGTCGATATCGGCGGCCTCGTAGAAATCCTTGGGAATGCCCTGCAAGCCTGCGAGCAGGCTGACCATGAAAAGCGGGTAGCCCGCCCAGATATTGGCGAAGGTGACGGCGTGCAGCGCGGTCGCGGGCGAGGAAAACCACTCGACCTTGGAACCGATGATACCGATCTGCATGAGAACACTGTTCACGACACCATTCGGCTCAAGCAGAAGGCGCCAGATCACCGCGATAATCACCGCGGTGAACAGCCAGGGCAGTATGTACAGCACGCGCAGGATGTTGCGCAGCGTCGGATTGATGCGGTCGCTGTTCAGCATGAGTGCGAAGAGCATGCCGATGGTCATATGGAAGACGACACTCATGCAGGTGAAGTAGAGCGTGTGCCACAGCGAGGCCCAGAACACCGGATCGGCAAAGATCGCCTGGTAGTGTTTCAGTCCGGCAAAGGACGGGTCGCGACGCAGCACCGCGCTGTTCTGGAACGAATAGCCAATCACCGTCACCATCGGCAGCAGCATCAGAAGGCCGATTATGAGGAGCGATGGTGACAGATAGAGATAGGGTGCGACCGCTCGTTTCAGTCGATGGTGGGAGCGCTTCTGCCCGGTCATGTGCGACCCCTGGGATGTGCCTTCAAGAGGAAGGTGCGCTTCAAAAACAGGTCCATCTCAAATTGCCGATCCGTTGTTGACGGGTGGCCTGGCCGAGGCCGGGCCACCCGGTGGAAGATAGCAAACGGGCAATGGCCGCTCAGAATTTCGCCGTCCAGCCCTTTTGAGCGTTGGTTGCGGCTTGTTCCGGAGACTGCTCGCCGGCAAGCATCTTCTGAGCCTCCACGTCGAACTGGGTCATCAGGTCTTCAGCCACCGGCAGGCCCGTGAACTCGTTGGCGAGATAGCCGGTCTTGAAGATTTCGAAAGCCTTGGCGAAAGCCTTGTCCGAGGTCACGAAATCGGGCTTGGCGTTGACGTTCCCCGGGAAGGCGTTTGCAAGCGACACGAGCTTGGCATTCACCTTTTCACTCATCAGATATTGGACGAGCTTCCAGGCTTCATCCTGATGTTTCGAGGCGGCAGAGATGCCGATGCCCCAGGAGGCATAGGGAAGGCCGCGCTTGCCGTTGTAGTCCGCCACGACCGGGACCGGGATGAGGTCGAAGTTCAGCTTGGGATTGCGTTTGCGGATGAGATTCACATGCGCGAGCGAGTCGATCATCATTCCGACCCGATCGTTGACGAATTCCTCGACCTTTTCCTGCTCGGTCTTGGTGGCAATGCCGGGCGAGATGACGCCGGCGTCGTTCAGCGATTTGACGAAAGTGAGCATATCGACGACCGGCTTGCCCTCGAGAGCCGGCTTGCCTTCAGCCATCATCGATTGACCCGAGGCCCAGACCCACGACATCAGGTCGTTCTGGACACCGGACGGCGTTTGCAGCGACAGGGGCAGCACCCAGCCATACTGGTTCTTGTCGGCATGGGTCATCTTCTTGGCGGCTTCGAGAAACTCCGCGCGGGTCGACGGCAGCTTGGTGACGCCTGCCTGGGCGGCGAGGTCCAGATTGACGAAGACCGGATAGACGAACGAAGCCACGGGAAACATCACTGCCTTGCCGTCCACCTTGATGATATCCGCGACCTGGGTCTTGTCGAACCCGCTCGCATCCATCATCGGGTTCATGTCGGCCAGCGCACCCTGCGCGTTCAGGTTGTTCACCCAGGCGCCGTCGAGACCGACGACGTCGCTGAGCGTTCCGGTTGCGGCGCCGACCGAGATCTGGTCTCGCGTGGTCGCATAGGGACCGCTGACCAGCGTCACCTTGATGCCGGGGTTTGCAGCCTCGAAGTCGTTCATGATTGCCCTGAGCGATCCCGCCGGCAATTCGGGCTCCCACCATTGGGTGAATTCCAGCGTCGTGTCCGCCATGGCGCCGGTTGCACCAAGCAACCATGCGGCCGCGGCTATTTTCAGCATCGCGGGTCGTATCCGAAACATCATTTTCTCCTCCTTCTTCAAGGTCGGCCGCACAATGCGGACGATCGTCTGTTCATTCAGAAGCCTTCTTGTATCTTCCGCAGGCACCTCGCTCCCGCCCGCGGTCTTCCGCAGATCTTCAGATCGCCAGATGCGTTTCGGGATCGAAGAAATGGAACTTGGCATCATCCACGGCCAACCGGATTTCCGAGCCGGAGCGGACGGCGCTGATCGGCTCGAACCTCGCCACCGCGTTCGACGCCAGGCCGAAATCGTCCACCGCATCCGGATCGCCGGAGTCCACCCGGACCGCGTCGATGTTCATGTGGACGATCTGTTCGGAGCCGAGTTCCTCGATCGAGGTCACCCTGGCCGGTATCGTCTGATACTTGCGACCGGATTCAAGGCTGCTGTCATAAAGATCCTCCGGTCTGATCCCGAACACGACCTTGCGCCCCGCATACGACCTCAAGGCCGGCCTGCGCACGAAGGCTGCATCCTGCAGCCGGACGGCGAAGTCGCGAAAAGCGAGCTCGCCGCCCTTCAGGGTCGCCTCGAAAAGGTTCATCGAAGGAGAGCCGATGAAGCCGGCAACGAAGGCGTTAACCGGCGATTCATAGAGCCTCTTGGGTGTGTCGACCTGCTGCAGCACACCGCCTTTCAACACCGCGACTCTGTCGCCCATCGTCATCGCTTCGATCTGATCATGGGTCACGTAAATGGTCGTGACGCCGAGCTGCTTTTGCAGGCTGGTGATTTCGGCGCGCATTTGCACACGCAGTTTCGCATCCAGATTGGAAAGCGGCTCGTCCATGAGAAAGGCGGCCGGCTCGCGCACCATGGCGCGGCCCATGGCAACCCGTTGACGCTGCCCGCCTGACAGGTTCGCGGGTTTGCTGTCCAGCAAAGACGTCAGCTGAAGAGTTTTGGCGATCTCGTCCACGCGCTTCTTGCGCTCGGCCTTCGGCTTGCCTGCCAGCCGCATCGAAAAGGCGATGTTTTCGGATACCGTCATATGCGGGTAGAGCGCGTAGCTCTGGAACACCATCGCGATGTCGCGGTCCTTGGGCGGCATGTCGACGACGTCGACCCCGCCGATCCGAAGGCTGCCGCTGGTGATGTCTTCCAACCCCGCGATCATTCGCAACGCCGTGGATTTGCCGCAGCCGGAAGGCCCGACGAGGATCAAGAACTCGCCGTCCTTGACCGACAGGTTCAACTGGTCGATTGCGCGAAAACTGTTCCCGTAGGTTTTGCAGATCTTCTCAAGAATGACTTCTGCCATATTCCTCCCTCCACAAGTATAAGCCCTGATTTTTTATGATTCTCCTGGGCTTGTGTTCGCCTGCGAAATGTTTCGTCGGATCGTTTCAGGTCACGCTCCAGCATCCACATGCGCATTTTTCAGGTCGACTGCTGACGGCGCGTTCGCCGATGCCAGGAGTTGCGTGACCTGGTCCCCGGTCGGAAGCGCCTCGCGCCCGCCACGCCCCGTTATCGAAACGGCCGCCGCCGCGGCCGCGAATGCCACCCGGCCCGCGGTGTCGGCTCCGCGCGTCAACGCATAGGCATAGGCGCCATGAAAGCAGTCACCCGCGCCTGTGGAGTCGACGACCGCAACCCGGTGCGGGGGCAGGTGCCAGAGACCTGTCGCTTCACGGCCGCGATAGTACACACCCCTGCCTCCATCGGTCAGAACCACGGCGGATCGCGATGGCAACCACAAGACATCGAGCATCTCGGCAGGCGATCGGCGCCCCGTGGCAGTCCGTGCAAAGCTAAGTGGAAGAATGAGATGGTCGCAGAGCGCGATCAGCCGCTCCGTGGCGGGGCCGCTGCTCCATTCGATATCGCCGAGGATCGCAAGGCCGAGATCGCGAGCCCGAGCCACGACATCCAGCGACCCGTTCGCATAGCTATCGACGATCAGGACGGTTGCGCGGCTGAGGATATCGTCCGGAAAGTCCGGAGCTGTGCCCAGCATCGCATCGTCGTCATACGCGATGAACCTTTCCCCGTCCGAGCCGACGGTGATCCGCGAGTGCACCGGGCGCGCGTCGGGATGGCGCGGCGCGAATGCGGTTTCAATACCGCTCGCCACGAGATCGAGCTGCACCGCGTCGTCCGCGGCACTGGCCAGCCATCCGACGAACCCGGCGGTTCCGCCGAGCCGCGCGACAGCGGCCAGCGCCGTCGCGACATTTCCCCCGAAGGCGCGGGTACTTTGCAGAACCTTACCCTTGCCCGCCGACAATGGCTGATCGACGTAGACGATGTCGTCGATCGCAATAGCGCCGAAGCCGAGGATCGAGGGGATGGTGGGCATCGTTCAGGCACCCGCCTTCGCCAGGGCGTCTTGCGCCGAAAGGCCGTCATGGATGACGCCGCGAAAGGCAAGCGCTGCCTTCTCCGGATCGCCGTGCCCCCAGAGATTGCGGCCGACCACGGCGCCGTGCGCGCCGGCACGGATGGCGTCCGCCGTCTGCTGAAGCGCGCCGAGCAGCGTATCGGTCTTTGGACCGCCCGCGATGACAACCGGCACCGGGCAGGTCCGGACGGTCTCTTTGAATGACTCGAAATCCCCGGTGTAGCCGATCTTGATCACGTCGACGCCGGACTCGTAGCCGATGCGCGCCGCATAGGCGATCTCGTCGGGGGTGAAGACGATCTTTGCTCCGTCGGTGAAATCGCGAGGGTAGATATGCGCCACCACAGGCATGCCGTAGCGGGCCGCCGCATTCACCGAATCGGTCAGCCAGCGTATGTATTTGCCCTCCGTCGCGCCGCGCACCGGAATGGCCACGGCCAACGCATCGGCCCCCGCGCGCACCGCGTCCTCGGGCGTTGCGATCAACTCGCTGATGCGATCGTCCGCGGTGAAGCAGCCCGCCTGAATCACCAGGGAAGCTTTGCCCGCATATTGCGGCCACAGATGGCGCGCGGTGCCAGGCTGGATGCTGACGTAGTCGGGTTTGCCCGCCATGACGCGTGCGAGCGCACCCGGCAGGTCGGCAAGGCCGCCTTTGCGCACGTCGCCATAGCCGACGAAGTGGTCGACCGCGCCGCCAAAAAGGTTCCCCGATGGATGCGAGAAGAGGCGCGCGAGGCGCACCTTGGTTCCTAGGCTCATGAGTCCAAAATTCCCTGATCGGTTGATTTAAAAATGCTCGATCCAGTGTTTCCGAAAGAAAAAAGAAAAACAATCTTTCGAAAGCTTTCGAATCTCCATATTTTTCGGTAAGGTGAGCCGAGGCCGGCGCGATTGCTCGGCGCAGGCAGGCAAGGGCAGGGCAATGTTGTCGGAGCAGAGACGCCAATCGATCCTGGGCGAGGTGCAACGCAGCGGACAGGTTCGCATCAAGGACCTGTCGGACGGGTTTGGCGTGTCGGAGGTCACGGTGCGCTCCGACCTCGAAATACTGGACCGCAAGGGACTGCTGACCAAGACCCGTGGAGGGGCGGTGACCCGGACCACCGATTCGACGACGGCCGCGTTCGCGCGGCGGATGCAAACGAACCTCGACGCAAAGAAGCGCATCGCCCGGGCGGCGCTCGACCTTTTCGAGCACAACCAGTCGGTCATCTTCGACGGTGGCTCGACCCTGATGCAGCTTGCCATGCAGTTACCGCCGCTCAGCAATGTCGTGGTCGCGGCCACGGCCATGAACATCGTGCAGCATCTTATGCATCGTCCCGGGCTCGACGTTCATATGATCGGCGGCCGGGTCTATCCCGACACGGTGAGCACGCTGATCACCGATGCCGATACGGCTCTCGGCGGCCTGGTAGCGCATCAGGTCTTTGTTGGAGCGCATGCGATAGACTCGTCACTGGATGTGGTCGACGTGAACGAAGACATGGCGCGAACGAAGCGAAACCTCGTTCGCATGGCCCGGCGCGTTGTCCTGCTCGCCGATTCGAGCAAATGGGGCGTCAGCGGGACGTCCAAGGCATTTTCGCTGTCGGCCGTCGATGTGGTGATCACCGACGATGGCCTGCCCGGTCCAATACGCAGCGAGCTTGATAGGATCGGGGCCAAGGTGATCTATGCCTGAACCCATCCCGGTCTCTGATGCGCGACGGAAAGCGCGCATGACCCACGGGCTTCGCAGCGGCCGTCGGCCGTTTTTCATGCCGGTCATGTTCTCCTCCTCACGCTGGCGGCCTCCCAATCCTGCGCCAGAACTCTCACATGCTCTATAAAAATTTTACGCGCGTCAACATTTAAAGTCCTGTATAGCGGATTGCGGGGGGCGTGGGAACTGCAACGGTTCGCGCAGCATGCCCTTGGCTTCGGAGGAAAGCTGGAAATGCACGGAAAATCAGAGACAAAGCTCGGCATCGGTGTCATCGGCTGCGGCAACATCTCGATGACCTATCTGCGCAATGCAGCGCTCTTCGGTGGTGTCGAGCTACGCGCCTGCGCCGACATTTCCGCTGACATGGCCGAGCTGCGCGCCAGGGAATACGGCATCCGAGCGATTGGCGTCGACACGCTGCTCGCCGACCCCGACATCGACCTCGTGCTGAACCTGACCATCCCGGCGGCGCATTTCGACATTTCGTTGTCAGCGCTCTCGGCGGCCAAGCATGTCTTCACCGAAAAGCCGCTGGCAACCTCTGCCGCCGACGGCCGCCGCCTTGTCGCCGAGGCCGCGAAGCGCGGCCTGCTGATCGGCTCGGCGCCGGACACATTCCTGGGCGCCGCCGGCCGACGGGCACGCCGGCTGATGGATGACGGCGCCATCGGCAAGCCGGTGACCGGCACTGCCTTCATGATGGGGCGCGGCATGGAGCATTGGCATCCCAATCCGCAATTCTACTATCAGCCCGGTGGCGGCCCGGTCTTCGATATGGGTCCCTATTACCTGACCATGCTGGTCAATCTGCTCGGGCCGGTCGAGCGCGTCATGGCGACGGCGACGCGCGGCCAGGAGGAGAGGCTGATCACGGCCGACGGGCCGTTCAAGAACACGACATTCAAGGTCGGCACGCCGACCAACATAATGTCGCTGCTCGAATTCCGTTCCGGCGCCACCGTCACCTTCGGCGCCTCCTGGGACGTGTTCAAACACTCCAACCATCCGATCGAACTGCACGGCACCGAAGGCTCGCTCAGGCTACCCGATCCCGACACGTTCGGCGGCACGGTCTCGCTGTCGGAACGTGGCGCCGATTGGGCCGATTTCGCCAGCGAGAACGAACTCTACGGCGCCCGCAACTGGCCCTATGTGGCGCCCGACCGTGCCAATTACCGCATGCTCGGCGTCGCCGATCTGGCGGGCGCGCTGGCCACGGGCAGAAAGCCGCGCGCCTCCGGTGAGCTGGCGCTGCATGTGCTTGAGATCATGGAGGCGATCCTGGCTTCGGGCGAAAGCCGTGGCTCGGTTGCCATCAACGGCACGGTCGACCAGCCGCCGCTGCTTGGCGAAGAGGAAGCGGCAACCCTGCTTGCCTGACGGGAGGTTCGTCCGTGACATCGCCACCGTCCCTGCCGACACTCGATCCGGAGGCCCGGCATGTGCTCGAGCTCGGCAGCCAAGCCGGTGCGCCGCCGTTCGAAACGGGAACGCCAGAACAGGCGCGCCTTGCCTACAATGAGGGCTTCCCAAACCTGCAAGGCGAGCGTGAGCCGGTCGCAGCACTCAGCGAGCGCATCGTCGCCGAACCCGGCGGACCACTTAGGCTCAGGATCTATCGCGGGCAGGGCGCGCCTTCGGCAGGCGCTCCGGCGCTGCTCTATCTCCATGGCGGCGGCTGGGTGATCGGCAATCTCGACTCGCATGACGAGATCTGCCGCTGGTTCGCCAACGAGGCAGGCGCTGTCGTCGTTTCCGTCGACTACCGGCTGGCGCCGGAACACAAATTCCCGGCGGCAATAGAGGATTGCCGAGCGGCACTTGCCTTCATGCAAAGCGCCGCGGACGAACTCGGCATCGACGCTGCCCGCATCGCGGTTGCCGGCGACAGCGCCGGCGGCAATCTCGCCACGGTGCTCGGCCTGCTCACGCGGGGGGACAAAAATCCGCCGGCAGCGCAGCTTCTGTTTTATCCCAACACCGATGCCGGGCAGACGGCCGACAGCTATCGCCGCTTCGCCGCAGGCTTTGGCCTGACCGCCTCGACCATGGCCTGGTTCCGAGATCACTACATCCGCGACGCCGCCGACATCGTCGACTGGCGCATCTCACCGCTGAAGGCGGATAGCCTCGCCGGCGCGCCGCCCGCCTTCATCGCCATCGCCGGTCACGACATCCTCGCCGACGAGGGCGAGGCCTATGCCAGGCGTCTGCACGAGGCCGGCGTGCCGGTCGTGCTGGAACACTGGCCCGGTCAGATCCACGGCTTCGTCTCTATGGGCCGTCACGGCCCGGCAGCGAGACAGGCGGTTGCCGCCGCCATTGCCGCGTGGCTCAGCTTCGATCCCGCCTTTGGAAATTTCAAGCGGACTGACGCATGACCAGGGCGGCGTCAAGGCTGACCTTCGGCGCGACGTTCGCCCTATCCTCGTTGAGCAAAGCGAGCAATGTCTCGACGCTGCGCCCCGCCATGGCGGCAAAATCCTGCGCGATGGTGGTCAGTGCGGGGCAGGTGTAGCGGCTCAGCGGATGGTCGTCATGGGCGGCGATACGCAGGTCGCAATCGGCCTTGCGGCCGATCTTCAGCCCTTTCGCGAAGGCTGCCGCCATCACGCCGAAAGCCAGGCGGTCATTCGCACACAGTATGGTCTTGCCCGGCAGGCCGCTGGCCCCGAGCATCTGTTCCATCTGCTCGTAGCCGATGCGCTCGAAATCCCATGTGTAGTCTCGGGTGTTGCCGATAACCACCGGGTCCTGGCCAAGCTGATGCATCGCGGCGATGTAACTGTTCAGGCGCTCCGGCGAATTGTGATTGACATGCGGGATATCGAAATAGACCGGGGCGTCGCCGGAGCGGCAGAGATAGTCGACGATGGTCGAGACACTCTGGGCATTGTTGTTGCCGACAAAGGGCGTGCCGCCTTCGAGATAGGTATCGAAATAGACGACCGGCATTGTCTGGGTCAGCTTCTCCAGCGTGCGCCGGTCCGAGCGCAAGCCGAGCGGCGCGATCAGCGCGCCCGAAACTTTCAGCGACAGGATGGTACGTGTCGCCTCCATTTCGAGCTCGGTTGAGCCATGCGAGGAGATGACGATCGGCCAGTAGCCCTCGTCGCGCAGCCTGAGCTCGATGCGGCTGACCATTTCGGAATAGAAGGGATCGGTGACCGTCGGTACGACAATGCCGATGGCGCGGGTGCGCTTGCGGTTGAGGTTGCGGGCAAACAGATTGGGCTGGTAGTCGGACGACCGCAACGCCTCTTCGATGCGCTTGCGCGTTGCCGGCTTGACGCTGGTCGGATCGTCGAAATATTTCGACAGCGTCGGCCTGGAGACGCCGCAGGAGCGGGCGAAATCCTCCATCGTCTTGTGCGTCATTGGCATTCAATCCTCGTCTGGCACGCGCCAGAACCTCGGTCATCCCTTGACGCTGCCCACGGTCCTGCAGCCGGCGCGTCTGCCACGCAACGGCAGACGAAATTTACAGGAAACGTCAGTGGGTTCAACGCGCAATGACAGATTATACCGTGCGTAAATTTGTTCAATTGACGCGAAAATTGTCGCGCATCAAAGTCTCGGTTACAAAGAGCGCTGAAACAGTCCAGGCACCATGACACAACAGATCGATCGGCTTCTTTCCCAGCTATATCGTCGGCTCGATGCCGCCGCGGTTGTGATCGGCGATGCTATCGATCCGCGCTACAGCGACGACCTCTCCGGCAAGGGCGGCGGCCAGCCCGAACTGGTCTTGCGTCCGCGCAACGCCGCCGACGTCGCCGAAATCCTGCGCCTATGCAGTGGTATCGGCCAGAAGCTGGTCGTCCATGGCGGCCGCACCGGGCTGGCCGGCGGCGCGCGCGTGCAGCCGGGCGAAGCGGTGCTGTCGCTGGAGCGCATGACCGCGGTCGAAGCGCCCGACCGCGCCGCGGCAACCATCATCGCAGAGGCCGGCGCGCCGCTGCAAATGGTGCAGGAAGCGGCCGATGCAGCCGGCCTGATGTTCGGCGTCGATATCGGCGCGCGCGGCACGGCGACGGTCGGCGGCAACATCGCCACGAATGCCGGCGGCATTCGCGTGCTGCGCTACGGCATGTACCGCGCCCAGGTGCTGGGGCTGGAGGCCGTGCTTGCTGACGGCTCGATCCTGACTTCGTTGCGTGGCCTGGCCAAGGACAATTCGGGATACGATCTCAACCAGCTTTTCATTGGCAGCGAAGGCACGCTGGGCGTGGTTACTCGCGCCTGCCTGCGGCTGCATCCCAAGCCCGCCACCGAGGTTGCCGCCTTTTGCGCCCTTGGCTCGCTGGAGGCGGCGATTGCGTTGCTGGGGTTGCTCAAGCAGCGGCTCGGTCCCTTGCTGTCAGCCTATGAGGTGAATTTCTCGCCGCTCTACGGCTCCATGATTGCCGGCATGGCGGCGCCGGCGCCGCTGCCTGTCGGCGCGCCCGTCTATGTGCTGGCCGAGATCCAGGGCAGCCAGGCCGAGCTGGACGGCGAGCGTTTCGCTTCGGTGCTGATGCAGGCGGTCGAGGACGGCATCGTCGACGACGTGGTCGTCTCGCAGTCGCCACGCGAATTCCGTGCGCTATGGGATGTGCGCGAAGAGGCTAACCGATTCCTGTTTGCGATCGAGGGAATGCTCGGCGTCGACATCAGCATCCCGTTGGCGGCCATGGCGGATTTCCTGCGCAACGCCGAAGCCGCGATCCACGCCGTCGACAGCAGCGCCGAGATCTACGTCTTCGGCCATCTCGGCGACGGCAATCTGCACTATCAGGTCGACACCACGGAACCGGCGGCCGCCTATGAGATCATCTATCGCGGCGTGGCGGCATGCGGTGGCGCCGTCTCGGCCGAGCACGGCATCGGCCTCGACAAGAAGAAATGGCTGAACCTCGTGCGCAGCGACGCCGAACTATCAGCCATGCGCCGGCTGAAGGTGGCGTTCGATCCGCACAACATTCTCAACCCAGGGCGGATTTTCGATATCATTTGATCGCCAGGAGGATCTAGCTTGCAACTGGCGAGAGCAGCGCGTGGAAGCCGACCGTTCTCATCTGCTCGACGCCGTCCAGAGTCATATTTCCCGCGACATAGACGATGATTGCCAGACCGAGCCAGCCGATCCAGCGATACCTGGCAAGCAGCGCCGCCACCAGCGTCGAGGCGACCGCCATCAGAACCACCGACAGGATGAGACCGAACACCAGCGCATTCATGTCGTGGGCGGCGGCGCCCGCCACGGCCAGCACATTGTCCAGCGACATCGAGACATCGGCGACGACGATCTGCAGGATCGCGGTGCGCAGCGCCTTGGCCGGCCGCGCCGTCGCAACTGCTGCGGCTTCATTGTCGACGTCCTCGCCGTCGCCGGCCGAGCGCAACTCCTGGAACATGTTCCAGCACACCCAGAACAAAAGCATGCCGCCGACCAGCATGATCCCAGGAATTTCCAGCAGCTGCACCGCGATCACGGCAAAGACGATGCGGATCACCGCCGCCGCGGCAATGCCGGCGATGATCGCCTTCTGCCGCAACGCCTTGGCGAGGCCTGCGGCCGCCATGCCGATCACCACGACATTGTCGCCAGAGAGCACAAGGTTGATGGTGATGACTTCCAGATAGGCGGCGACAGTCGTCTGGTCGAAACTCATAAAGCGGTCTCCCCGGAAGGCTCCGGCTGGTTGCGGGCGCATCGGACCGATGTCTGCGCAAACGCGAAGACAGCTGATTTGAGTGCAGCCCGGTATTGAAACAAGACGCCAGCGCGGCCAATCGGTCCTCATCCACGGAATTCATCGCCGGTTCGTGATTTCCGACCAGAAATGCCCGTCCCAGAATGCCCATCATGGAAGGAAGACAAAAGCGTTCCGCTTGCCTATCAATATTGCCGACCAAAGGAGAGACGAGCATGAGCAAGACGGCACTGATTTTCTGGGGCGGATGGGAAGGCCACACGCCGGCCCGCAGCGCCGCTGTCGTCAGCGAGATATTGACCGGGCATGGCTTCGAGGTGCGGACAGAAGAGGGCACATCGGCGCTTGCCGATCCGCAGCTCCCGGCCATCGATCTGATCGTGCCGGTGATCACCATGTCGACGATCGAGAAACCGGAGCTGCAAAACCTCACCGCCGCCGTCAGCGGCGGAACCGGCCTTGCCGGCTTCCACGGCACAATGGGCGACAGTTTTCGCAACGAGCCGGCCTATCAGTTCATGACCGGCGGCCAATGGGTCGCGCACCCCGGCGACGTCATCGACTACCGTGTCGACATCATCAGCGACGATCCGATCGTCAGGGGTATCGAGGGTTTCGCCTACCATTCCGAGCAGTATTACATGCATGTCGACCCGAGCAACGAGGTGCTGGCGACGACGACGTTCAGCGGTGAGCATCTCGACTTCATCGACGGCGTCGTCATGCCCGTGGTCTGGAAGCGCCGCTACGGCAAGGGCCGCGTCTTCTTCAGCGCGCTCGGCCACACCGCGGATGAGTTTTCCGTGCCGCAAATGCGCACCATCTTCGAGCGTGGGGTGCTGTGGGCCAGCCGATCGGCCTGATCCCGGGCTTGGCGTCAAGCTGAGCGCAGTGGGACGGATTGCTTATAGCGATCGTCCAGTTCCGCGAAGCGGCGCTCCCGACACTGCTGGGGGCGCGCTGGCGAAGGAATCGCCAATGCCATGACACTCGAGCCGTATCGTTCGACGGGCGGCTTTTCGGAGGACTGGATGGCGTCGGGATACGGGAAAGTAGAAGACTCTAATTCTCTCTGAATCCTCGATTGAGCGAGTCGCGAACCGGCGCCAGCATATAGTCGAGCAGTGTGTGCTCGCCAGTCAGGATCATCACTTCGGCAGGCATGCCGGGCGACAATTTTACGTCATGGAGGTTTGCGAGGTCAGCCATATTGACTTTGATCTTGGCGAGAAAATAGGGTTCTCCGGTCCTCTCGTCCGTCAGCCGGTCGGCCGATACCGAGGTGAGCAACCCGTGGATTTGCGGAAGATGCCGTGTTGGATAGGCTGACAGCACAACGCGTGCCGGCATGTCCGGATGCACCATGTCGATGTCCCGCGGCTTGATCCGTGAATCGATGACCAGGTTGGACTCATTCGGAACGATATCGAGGAGGGGCTGGCCGCTGGAAATCACGCCAGATTCAGTTGTGACACGCACGTTCATCACTGTTCCCGCGATCGGCGCGACAATGTCAGTCCTGGCCAGCACATCCTGACGCGAGGGTAACAGGCTCCGCAATTCGGCCAGATCGCCGCGCACCTTGCCAAGATCCTCGTTCGCTTTCTCACCATCCTGTTGCCGCAAATTGAGAAGCTGCAGCTCGGTCTCGCCGATCTGCTGTTCGTTGCGCGCGACCTGCGACCGGTTCGACGCCTGGCTCGCTCGGATGTCGGCCTGGGCACGCTGCAGCGCAAGGATCCGCGGCAGGCGCTCCAATCCCTTTTTGTACATTTCCTGTGCCGAAGCGATCTCGCGGTCGATCAGCCCCAGTTGCTCCTCCTCGGCTGCGATCACTTCCCTGGACCCGGTGATTTGCTCCTCTATCTGCCGTATCCGCTTGTTGAGGATCTGCTCGCGCCCCTCGCGAGTGGCAAGGCGGCTGCGAAGCAGTTCCTGCTCTTCAGCGGCCACTTTCTGCCCGGCCTGGTTGTCAGCCGATGTCAGTTCCTTGGGAAAAATGATCTGATCTTCTCCGGCAAGCTCCGCACCCAAGCGCGCTTCGACGGCCAGCAAGCGAATGTAGCGCTCATGCAGCTCGTCGTAGCGGCCCTGTGCATCGGTCGTCTTCATGCTTATCAGAACCTGGCCCGCTGTGACCTTGTCGCCATCCCGCACGTGGATCATCCCGATGATGCCGCCCTCCAGATGCTGAACGGTCTTCCGGTAGCCGTCCGGGCTGACGATGCCGGGGGCCACGATGGCGCTGGCCAGGAGGGCCACGTCTGACCAGAGGGCGATGCCGCCGACAAAGAACAGCGCGGAGAAATAGCCGAGTATACGCGCTGGACGCGTCCGGCGATTCAGGTCGCGCTTGCTATCGCGATATGCAGACGAACGCCGCCGGACAAGCCCGACAAGCACGAGCACGAACAGCGCGGTGGCAGTTGCAGCCAGCGCGGCGCGCGCCGGCACGTCCAGGCTGTCGAAACGGTTCGAAGCCGCCGCAGCTAGATCTCCAGCAGCGACAACTAACCTGTCCAGCACGTCACGCAGGCTGGCCATCAGCATGTCCATCATCTTCGACAGGTCGCTAAATCGGTCGCTCATGGCTCACTCCGCCGCCTTCAATTTTGCCGGAACGACGACGCTGGTCTTGTCTTGCCCGGACGACGGCACGGCAGTCGGTTTGCGGTGACCGCCCAGCGCGCCCAGCACCTCGTCGCGCGTGCCGAACATCTTAACGGTGCCGTCGTGCATGAAAACGACATGATCCGCCGTACGCAGCAGATTCGTCTGGTGGCTGACGAGAATGACGGTGCAGCCCCGTTCCTTCAAATGGTGAAGAACATTGAACAGAGCCATTTCACCATCGCCGTCGAGGCCAGTGTTCGGTTCGTCGAGCACGACGAGCGCGGGATTGCCGAATAGCGCCCGGGCGAGAGCGATGCGCTGACGTTGGCCACGCGAGATTCGCGCCCCATGCGGCCCCACCTCCGTTTGATAGCCATTTGGCATCCGCAATATCGTCTCGTGGATACCTGCGGCCTGCGCCGCGGCGATCACTGCGGCACGATCGACATCGCGCAAGCGCGCAATGTTGTCGGCGATCGTTCCCGGAAACAGCTCGACCTGCTGCGGCAGGTAGCCGATGTGCATTCCAAGCTGGTCCGAAGGCCAACTCGCGAGCTCTGCGCCGTCCAGCCTTACATGACCGAGCGAAGGCCGCAACGTTCCCACCATGAGGCGGCAAAGTGTGGTCTTGCCGGAACCCGACGGACCAATCACGCCGCAGGTCTCGCCGGCCTCGACGTTGAAGGATACTTTGTTCATCAGGGCCTGCTGTGTACCCGGCGCATGGTAGTGTGCGTTCTCGAGCCTTAGCCGGCCTTGCGGGCGGGGTAAGGTCACTTCACCGCCCTGCCTAGAATTGGTGTCCGCGAACAGGCGCATGAGGTTGCGACGCGCGGTGCGAGCGGTAACCAGGCTGCGCCAGGCTCCGATCGAGCGTTCTATCGGCGCAAGCGCGCGGCTCAGCAGTACCGATGCCGCGATCATCGATCCGGCCGTCAGTTCGCCGCGCAAGACAAAGTAGGCGCCAAGTCCCAGCACGGCCACTTGCAGGGCCATGCGCAGCGAGCGCGACAGGCTCCCGATGCTGGTCGTGCGACCGAGAAGTTGCGCCTGGATGGTCATCAACGACTGCTGCTTTTCTTCCCAGCGCTGCAGCGCCGAGCCCGACATGCCGAGCGAGCGCAACGTCTCAGCGCCATCGATGTATTGGCCGGCCGCGACCTGGTTGCGACGCAGCTCTGCCGACGTTTCCTGGCTCCTGCGGCGGGTAAAGAAATCATTGGCGAGCGCGCCGCAGAACAAAAGGATCGCCCCGATGAGTCCGAGCACGCCCAGTGCTGGGTGCAGAAGCCACATGAAAGCCAGGAAGACGGGCGTCCACGGCGCGTCGAGAAAGGTCAGCATGCTGTCGCCACCGACGAAACCGCGCAGGTCCGCTACGTCCTTCAGGCCGGCCTCGACGTTGCTACCCGCGAGGCGAGCCTCCATGGCTCGTTCGATCACCGGGACGTTCAACTGGTCGTCGAGCCATTGGCTGATATGGCCGAGGATCATGCGGCGGGCTTGTTCCAAAAGGCCATAGACGGCGATCGCGCCGATCACCGCCAGGGTGAGCCACACCAGCGTGTCGATCGACCCGCTCGACAGCACCCTGTCGTAGATCTGCAGCATGTAGACGGTGCTGGCGAGCATCAGGACGTTTGCAAGCAGGCTGAAGATGAGCAGGGCGGGCGCCTGGCGCCGGGCCAGATGCATTACCTCTTCGAACTGCGGTCTTGGCTGCGGCACGGCTCGCCCCCCATTGTGATGCTTTGGATTGTGCCGGCCGGGCGCCAGGAAAGGCGCCCGCCCGGTGTCGGGTCAGATGATGCCGTCCGGGGCGTCGACATGGACCGAGAACGTGTCGGTAAAGCTGTCATTGTCGCCGTCGACGAGATTGGCCGTGAAATCCAGGTCGAGCGGCGCCGGGTTGGACTCCTGCTCGAGCGAGAACTGAATCACGGGGATCTTGACGGTGCCCACGCCCATGATGAGCTGGACCGCCTCGATCTGCTTCGCGCCGCCGTCGATCTCGAAGTACTTCCCGCCCTCCGCGACGTCAGGAATGAGCGGGTCGTGGCGCGGGGCATTGCTGAGCATGCCCGCCGTCACGTCGGTAGGACCGCTGACGGTACCGTCCGTATAGTAGACGATGTAATAGAGGTCTTCCGTAGCCGGGTTGTAGCCGCCGACGGAGTTGTCGATATAGACCGTGACCTTATCCACGTCTTGCTGGGGATTGACCACGAAGCTCTCGTCGCCCGAGGTGATTGAGGTGCCGGCGAACAGCGGGGTACCCCCGCTCTTGCCGTCGAGGTTGTTGTTGTTGACGCCGATGCCCGAAGTCGACACGTTCATCTTCGATGAGCTGTTGATCAGGCTAGTGGCACCATACCCCTCCAGCGTTGCCTCGGTAGGGTCATTGTTGACCAGGTCTTCGATGTCGTTCGGGAAACTGCCCGCCCCATTCTCCAGGGGAGCGGTCACCAGATTGCTGAAGAAGATGACGTCACCGTCGTGACCGGTCGGCGGGAATTGCAGCGTTTGCACCGCGTCCGGACCGCCCGCCTTCAGCGAACCCTGTGTGGTGTCGAAGGTCGTGATCGTTCCGGGAGGGGTGTCGACGTCAAGGTCGTAAGTGCCGTTGACCGGATCGAAGGTCAGTGTGAAGTCCACGTCTTCAGCCGTGCCGTCGCCGTTGAAGTCATCGTGGATCGAGCCTGTGAAGGTGTAAGGGTCTGCCGCGTCCGGTGTCAGGGATAGGCCCGACGTTACCGTCGGGTTGGAGTCGATTGTATAATCGTCCAGCGTTACGCCCAGCAGGTTGAACCCGTCGGCGCCTGGGTCGTGCGTCCAGGTGCCATGGGCGCCACTGTCGTAGTCACCGGTTGCGTTCTCCACAGCAATTGCCGGCCCGGTGTCTTCGAAGGTGAAGGCACCGCCTATGTCGACCGAGGTGTGCGCGCTGTCGCCGTCGCCGTCGGTTGCGGTTGCGGTCAGGCTCACCAGGTTGGCGGCAAGGATGACCGGAGTGTCCGCCTCTACGGGATCGGTTGGATCGCCATGGACAACCGCACGCGACTGGTCGAGGGTCACGTTGCCGTCGGCATCGACCGAGATGCGGAACACCTCATCCGTGCCGGCAGTGCCGACGATGTCGCCGCCGACAACATTGAGAAGCACCTCAAGGCCGCTGAGCGTATCGAACACGCCGCTGGCGACGTTACTGCCGCCGCCGAGTACATCCAGCGTGTAGGTCACATCGTCGGTGGCCGCTGGTCCATCGACGCCAAAGTTCGGCGTGAACAGCGCCGCGAAGCTGGTCGAGTCGTCGATAACGAAGTCCGAATCGCCGACCACCAGGGTCGGTACGTCATTGCCGGACGGCACGATCGATGGGCCGTCATCGTCGAAGTTGATCAAGGAGCCGACCTCTGCGCTGGCGACGTTGGTCTGATCTGTGCCGAAATGCACTTCCTTGACATCGAAATAGTCTTTTTGCTCGTCAATGTTCTTGATAGTGAAGCGGTCAAAGGTTGCGTCTGCGGTGAAATCGACCGTCACACCCTCGCCGACATTGTGAAGGATCACTCCCAGGTTGGTGTAATCAACCGTGATGCCCAGGGTGGCGGCATCCGTTACCACGCCGTTCAGCTTGAAAGTCACTGAGGCGATGTTGACTTCCGCATCGTTGTCATCACCCGGTAACGTGGCGCCTTTCGCGTTGTCATCATTGTTGTAGGCGTGGACCTCTATGTCAGCCACGGTATGGGTCGGAGTAGACTGCGAAATCGAGAAACCCGCGGTGGAGACGGTCTCGATGTGATCTGTGTAGTTCGGCGCGGTCGGCGTGTTGGTAAAGTTCTTGCCGGCGCTCTGGGTGCCGCCGTTGATCAGGTCGATCTGAAGCTCACGGCCAAAGCGCACGTCTTGTGATGAGACGCCCAGGCCTTGCGTGCTGACATTGACTTCAGCCTGTACGCCATTGTCATGAGCCGTGACCAGGATCTTCTGCGTGCTCGCCGTGTCAGCGTCGAGGATATACCACTTGTTGTGTCCGGGAGGGGCGTCACCAAGCGAGCTGAAATTCAGGACGCTGGTCCCGGTGACCGAGGCGTAGACTAGCTGATCCAGATCGATTAGATCGACGTCCGCGTTGTCAGGGTCCGGATTCATCAACGCCACGTACTGGACCAGGTACAGGTCCGCGTCGCCGTCCAGCGCAAACGAGAAGGCGAGGGGATCGAGTAATGGATCGGGCTCGCCAACTGAGGTCGGGTCAGAGGTCCCAATGACGCCGATCACGACGTCTGCATTGTTCGGGTCCTGGAACAGCCAGACATAATTGCCATCGACCGTCCGGATGCCGGTGACCGCGCCGTCGGTGGGTGAAAACGCAGTTCCCGAAGAGTCCTGGGCGAGAACGACCGAGGTGATGGTCTCCCCTGGGTCCGCGGAGGCCACCACGAAGTCCTCCTTGAAGGCGACCTCCAGCGCGGTGCCAAGATTCAGCAGATATTGCAGCGTGGTGTTGGTGCTGTACAGCGGATCGGATGGGTCAATATCATTGTCCGTGAGGCCAGCGCTCTCATCGATGATGATGTCATGAGCTGTGATGTCGATTGCCATGGAGATTCTCCCCTTTTTGAACAACATCAAGAAAAGGGGTTCACCCCCACCCGATGTCGGATGCACCTACCCCAGGGCATCCGCCGGCGCACAGAATTGCGGCCGTTTATCCTCCATTGTGCCGCCGACGCAGAGGACGCGTCCATTCGCGGTTCGATAGTGTTATGGTGAATGCCCCTACCTGATCGAACGATATACATCCTTCGAAAGATCGAGCCGCGACAGGCGCTCGCGGGCAACCGCGTTGGTATGGATCGATCGATATGCCGTGGGTTTCCGGCCTTTTGTCGGCATCTTGTCGACGCAGCCTGCCTTGCCAGCTCGCCGAAGGTAGGATCAAAGCCCGCTTTTGTGACTTGGTCCCAGATGGTCGGAAGCTTCGCCAAAAGTCGCCCAGGCGAGTTCCGCCCTGCTGCCGAGGCGGAGCTTCTCGTAGACGTGATGCAGGTGCATCTTCACCGTGCCTTCGGATACATGCAGTCGCTGCGCAATGATCTTGTTGCGCAGGCCGCGTGAAACAAGGCCGGCGACTTCCGTCTCGCGTCCAGTAAGCTTTGGCGCGCGCTGAGGCAGCGATCTCGGCGTCAGCAGATGCTGGAGGATATGGTCGTCGACCCACTTTCGGCCGCCTGCCACTGCATTGGCGCATTCGACAAGGTAGCTGTGGCTGATGCCGTCCATCAGCAGGCCGTCGGCATCGAGCTTGGGGATTTCGTTGAAGTCGAATCCGCCGTTTGGCTGCAGGATGTAGATGATGCCCAAAGGGCTGCTGGTGGCTCTCAGCCTTGCGGAAAGGGCGGCCGTCTGCCGGTCCACACCATCCAACCCTATGATGACAAGATCGGGCCGGTGGCGCTCCACCAAGGGGAGAACCTCAATCGTGTGGTGGCATTCTGCGACAACGCTGTGTCCCGCCTTCCGCAAAACCCACTCCAGACCGGCGAGATACACCCCCCGCGGGTCCGCGACTACCAAGCTCGACATGGGAACACGTCCGTAAAAAACGCAACGAACTTTGTTTAATATGTCAAGAAACCAGAGCTTCGGTCGATTGTCAAGGAGTTGCTAATATTGTAGTATATTCAAGGCTATGAATGGCATTTTCTGCGTTCGACAGGCCCGCCGAAGCGCTCGTGATCGCGCAAGGCGCCTCTGGATTTGACGCCTGTTAAGCTGCCAGTGATGACGGATTTTTGAGCTGTCTTCTCCCCTTGGGCAGACAGGCGGAGCTACTCGCAAAGCCAAATCATATGTTCTATGCTCGCTGGCATCACTGCGTTCGACAGCCGTGATCGGAACTGAGGTCTGTTGTCCTGAGGCGGGGCATCAATGTTCGAGGTCGGCGGATTTTTTCGGCAACGAATGCCGTTCTCAAAGGGCCGGCGCATCGTCGGCGCCCTTGCTCTCGTCGCCGCTGTATTCGGGCTGTTGCTGCTCGCACCGGAAGTGGCGAATGCGAAGCCGAACTGGACGCTCGATCCGGCGAATTCGACGCTCACCTATCAATCGGTGAAGAAGAACACCATTGTCGAAACCAACAAGATCAGGAACCTCTCGGGCACGCTGACATCGGATGGCGCCGCCAAGGTCACGTTCGACCTCAACTCGGTCGACACCGGTATCGACCTTCGCAATGTCCGCATGCGCTTCCTGTTCTTCGAAACCTTCAAATTCCCGACGGCGGAAGTGACGGCGAAAGTCGATCCCGCCGCTTTTGCTGATCTCGCCACCAAACGGCGCATGAGCGCGCATATCCCGTTTCGCCTGAGCCTGCACGGCGTCGACAAGGACCTTGAGGCCAATGTCGTGGTCACCATGATCACCGACAGCATGGTGTCGATCGCCTCGGAGGCGCCGGTCGCCGTGCATGTCGAGGATTTCGGCCTGTTGCCCAACATCGAAAAACTCCAGCAGGCGGCCAATGTCAGCAGCATCGTCCCGACGGCTTCGGTGTCGTTCGACTTCGTCTTCACCGCTGATGGCGCCAAGCCTGCGGCCACGCCTGCCGTCGCGGCCGCAGCCCCAGCCGATGCCGGGCCGGTCGCCACAGATGCAGGCAAGACGTCCTTCAGCGACGATGAATGCCTGAACAGGTTCGAGGTGCTGTCGCGCACCGGCGCCGTCTATTTTCGCCCAGCCAGCGCTCGGCTCGATGAAAAGAGCCGCCCACTGCTGGCCGAGGTGGTCGGCGTCGTCGGCAAATGTCCGAAACTGAAGGTCGAGGTTTCGGGCCATACCGATTCCGACGGCTCGCCGACGGCCAACAAGAACCTGTCGGAACGGCGCGCCAAGGCGGTCGCCGACGCGATCATCGCTGCGGGCATTCCATCGGCGCAGATCACGGCTTCCGGCTATGGCGAGGAAAAGCCGGTGGCGCCGAACGATACGCCGAAGAACAAGGCGCTGAACCGGCGGATCGAGTTCTCCGCCACGCCGCTCTCCAACTGAGCCGATCCTTAACTGAGAAGGCCCGTCAACCGAAAAGGAACCCGGTGCGTTTGGACATCATTGCAAGTTGCGGCAACTTCATGCGCGGCATCGGCCTCGCCGTGCTGGCGCTTGCGTTGACCATGATCATTACCATGACCGCGGCCAGTGCCGAACGCCGCATCGCCCTGGTGCTCGGCAATTCCCACTACCGGAACGCGCCGGTGCTGCCCAATCCGGTGAACGATGCGCAGGCAATGTCCGATCGCCTGAAGGGGCTGGGCTTCGAAATCGTCTCCGGCCTCGATCTCACCAAGGCGCAGACGCAGGAAAAGATCGCGCAATTCGCGCGGCAGGTGCGTGGCGCCGATATCGCGCTGTTCTTCTATGCCGGTCATGGCCTGCAGGTCTCGGGCAGGAATTACCTGCTGCCTGTCGATGCGGCGCTGGAGGACGAGACCTCGCTCGACTTCGAAGCCGTGCAGGTGGACTTCATCCTGCGGCAGATGTCGCGCGAGACCAGCATCAGGCTGGTGTTCCTCGACGCCTGCCGCGACAACCCGCTCGCCGATGTGCTTGCCAAGGAGACTGGCGGCGACAGCACGGCAAGCAGCGGCCTTGCCGAAATACCGATCGAGAATGGCGGCGCCGGCACGCTGGTCGCCTTCGCTGCCAGTCCCAACCAGCTCGCCTATGACGGACCGGGCGAGCACTCGCCATTTTCGGCGGCGCTGCTTGCCCATATCGGCGAGGTCAACGTCTCGATCACCGAAGCGATGAACCGGGTTACGTCGGATGTGTTCAAGGCCACAGCCGGACGCCAGCAGCCCTGGGTCAGCGTTTCGCTGACCACCGATGTCGTGCTTCACAAGGTCGATCTCAAGGCGCCGCTGATCGTCGGCGATTCCGGCGCGGCTGCGCCCGAAGGCGATACGCAGGCGCGCACCGGCGCGGCCGCCAATCCGCCGGGTACGGACGCCGGCGAGCAGGCGCTGGAACAGCTGCGTGAGGAAATTCCGAAGCTGGGCTCAGACGCGCCAGTCCTTTTCGACGTTCCGGTCAATTTCGGCGACCCGGCGATCGACGGCAAGAGCATCGCCCAACTCATCCAGGGCAAGCCGCACTTCAGTCCGGTCGAGGGCCTGGAAAAGTCCGTCTGGGACAACCAGTGCAGCAACTGTCATCAATGGACCGAGGAGCGGCTGTGCGACCAGGCCAAGACCTACGTCACCAATGATGTCTCGGTGTTGCGCCTGCAACACCCGCTGGGCACGCGCTTCAAGGTGGCACTCGGCAAATGGGCGCAAAACGGCTGCAAATGAGACCGCCAACAATGGGTTGGATCAGATTTCAATGAAATCTCATCACGATCCAGAGCAATCAGGCTCGGCGCAGCGCCTCGGTTTCGGCCAGATGGATGCCCATCTCGACAAAGGCGGTGAGCACGGAGAAACGGTCCGCCACCGCAACCCGCGCCAGTCCGGCCAGTATGCCGGCATTGACGGCATGCGCAGCCGGCAGCGGCCGCAGCCTCGACCCGTTGGTCTGCGGCGTCAGGCCATTGATGTGCCGTTGCGCCGCTAGCGCGATCCAGCCGGCAGGCGTGTGCTGCTGCGTCATCGCCGCCCCGGCGACAGCCTCCCGGCGGCTCGCATTGTTGGGGTCGCCGACCCAGTCCTGGATCAGGGCCAGCGTTGCGAGATCCTGCTCTTCGAGCAGCTCGGTCAGATGCCCAAGGCACTCATGGCCCCACCAGATTGCGGCCCGGTCAGGCAGGAGATAGGCGCAAAAGGTAATCGCTTCCTCGGGGATGCGCCCGGCCATCAGCCGGCGGCAGAACTCGAGCGAGGGTTGGTCGGTCGGAACGGCCGTCATGTCCCGGGCGACAGCCGTGTTCGCGGCGAAGAGATCGCGTGCGGTCTGGAATCGAAGCCCGTTGACCATCGCTGCTGTTATCCTCCCCCAGCCCTCACTCAACCCGCCTGCGAGGCGCGGGTCAAGTCTGTCGACCACCACATGTCCATGACGTTGTTCACAGACAAACGCCTCACGGTTTGGTATATTCCACAGCCGACCGTGATCTCGACAGATCATTGTCGAACAGGAAGAGTTGGCCCGGATCCATGGATCGGGCCTGAGTGAAAATCGGATGCTCGAAACGGGAGTAACCGTTATGCAGCGGCACATTTCAGTCTTGGCATTGGCGACCGTGCTTTTCTCGACGCACGTCTATGCCGACCCACTTCAGAAATCGGAAGACATTGTGAAGTTCTTTGCCGGCGCTATCGATCACGGCGCGGCACGCGGGATTTGTGTCGGCACCGAGGACGAGTGCAAGAGCAAGACCAGCCAGAAAGAAAAGCCTCCGGAGAAGACCCGCCTCGATATGCTGATCAATTTCAGCCTGGATTCGTCCGAGCTCGACGCCAAGGCGCGCAGCGAACTCGACGAGTTCGCCAAGGCGCTGAAGGACGATCGGCTGAGCAAGCTGTCCTTCGTCGTCGAAGGCTATACCGACGCATCCGGCTCGGCGACCTACAATGAAGGCCTGTCGCAGCGCAGGGCGCAGTCGGTGACGGCCTTCCTCGAATCCAACGGCATCGAAGCCAACCGCATCAAGGCGGTCGGTCTCGGCGAGGCCAATCCACGCAACCCCGACCCCTACGATCCCACCAATCGCCGGGTCGAGATGCGGATCAAGGCGCAGTAGCGTCGCCGGCTGCGTCTTCCGGCCGTCGTCAAACACAACGCCGCGCGTCCAACGGACACGCGGCGTTTTTGTTGTTTGACATGACCGATCAGTTCTTGAGCACGCCGCCGACCGCTACGCCGGTACCGAAGATCAGCGCCTTGGTCAGGAAATCATTGTTGTCCCGCGGCGGCGGCTCATCCTCGCGCACGACCTCCCGGTTGCGCCTTTTCTGCACGAACTGCTGTTGCCGGCGCGGCTTCTGGGCGTACTGCTTCTTGCGTGGCTTTTCCACCACCGGCTTCAGCGTGCGGGCCTTCTGCACCACCTGTTTTCTCGGCTTGTCCACGCCGGCCTGGTCGGCCTCATGCTTGGCACGCACGGCCTCCATCATCGGATCCGTCTGGATAACCAGGAACGCCAGCTGCTCGCGCGTCAGGAAGGTGGTCGGAGGCAGCCCGTTCCCCGCTTGCCAGTCGCCGATCGCTTGCCGGGTCTTGGCGCCGATATTGCCGTCGACGCGGCCAAGCTCGTTGCCCAGCGCCTCGACGCGCAATTGCAGGTCGATGCGGCCCTGGCGATCGAGACCGATCGCGTTCTCCGTCGCCTCGGTGCCCAGCACCTTCTTCATGTCGTCCGAAATGCCGACCGAGGTGCGCACGGCAGAACCCGAGTTCGCTTCGTCCGCAGCAAGCGCGGCGACTTCCCGTTCCTGGGCTTTCGGATCGTTCAGCGCATCGATGTTGAGCCGCGCCACCGTGGCGAAGCGGCCATTCGGGAACTGTTCGAGATAGGCTTCGTAGAATGGCGCGGTGTTGCGCTTCGAGGCCTCGTCCCACAGGCGCTGCTCGACTTCCCACGAAGGCGGTTCTCTGGTGACGGGGGCAGGGGCGGGCGCTGTCGCGGCGTTAGCGTCGTCGGCGGCCACCGGCACGGCTTCGGCGGCCGGTTTGCCAAGGAAGACCTCGCGGCCCAGCGATGCGTTGTGCCATGGCCGCTGGCGGCCTTGCGTGGTCTCGGCCACTTCGCCGCGCACCCGCGTCAGCGCGCTCTGGATCTCGACGCCGGGTTCGGTCAGGTGCCTGGCGAGCGCGGTCGAGTAGGGGCTGTCGACGCCGTTGCCGTCAAAGGCGATGGCGCCCGGGTCGGTGGCATAGGCAATCAGGATGCCGCCGGTGCCGACGCCCTCTGATTTAGGGTCGATCGGCGCCAGGCCGGTGCCCAGCGCGGTGGAGCGGGTCTTCGGCATCGCGGCCGCCAGTGTGCGTGCCAGCGGATTGTCGCGGCAGGCATCGAGGATGATGACGCCGACCGCCGGGTCGGGTGGCAATGCGGCCATGAAGTCGTCGATCTGGACGGTGCGGGTCCTGAGATAGGCAGGTGACGTCAATTCGGCGTCGACCGGGATCAAAAAGTTCTTGCCGTCCACCTGCATGCCGTGGCCGGCGTAGAAGATGACGGCGAGGTCGGCATCGTAGGACTGCTCGGTGAATTTGCTGATCAGGCTGTGCATGCCGGCATTGTCCTGGTCGACACCCTCGATCACCTCGAAGCCGGCATTGCGCAGCGTCGATGCGATGAGATGCGCGTCATTGGCCGGATTGGGCAACTCGACGGAATGGACGTATTTGCTGTTGCCGATGACCAGCGCGACGCGTTTGACGCCACCGGCATCCGGCGCCGCCGCCTGGACGGTGCCAAGCGCGGTCAGCATTAACAGAAAAAATCCGCTCAAAAGGACGGCAAACGCTTTCATGGGATCGGCCCTCCGCCCCAATGGGGCGCGTTATTGATGGCTGTGCATGCTAAATTTCACCAGCGACTGTATCGCTTCTGCCAAAATGGCTGTTGGGCGTATGTGATCCCAGCCACAGTTTTGGTTCACAAGGACCCAAAAACCTTCCCAAATATCCGCAAACATACCATTCGCCGGCCTCAGAACCAATCGGCTTGGCGAAAGCCGGGGCGAACTGCCAGCTCTAGCCCGGCTCAAGAGTATTTTGGATCGAGCCGACCATTGCCGTTATCGCCTGCTTGTATTTTTCGAACTCCGGCGATGTCTGGCGGACTTCCGTCGTCGTCTGCTGGCCCGCATCGGTGGTGGCGGGCGTCGGCAATTTGCGGCCCATCTTCCGTTCCGCCCAGTCGACGACGTAGCTGGCGGTCTTGCCGGCAAGAAACGGGTTGGCCTGGATAACGGACGAGCCGAGCACGGCGCTCAACTGCGCCGATCCCGGCGACGCCAGCACCTGATGGGCGCCTTCCATACCGAGGAAATGGCAGAGATAGAGCCGGCCGGCGGTGATCTGGTGGCCACGCGCCTTGAGATAGGCTTCGCCCTCGCGCGCCAGATTGCGCACCATCTCACGCGAGATGGTGGCGTCGTAGCGCAAAGCGAGCAGGTCTGCGGTCGACAGCGAGCGCGCCAGTTCGGGACGATAGGTGTTCATCATCCGGATCCAGGTCTTGGATATGAACTGGCCGGCGCCTGTCGCCGAAGACAGCGGGTTCTTGGCCCGCGCGCTACCGCCCGATTCGACGTGGACGATACGGTCGGTCAGCGTTTCGACGGCGGGATCGCTGGAAGTGACGGCGATTGCAGCGGTCACTGTTCCGAGGGGATCGATCACCTGACCGCTTTGATAGAGTTCGAAATGCAAATGTGGCCCGGTCGACAGGCCGGTGGTGCCGATATAGCCGATGATGTCGCCGGCCTTCACCTTGGTGCCGACACCGCTGGCAATGGCGAATTTCGACATATGCGCGTAGCGCGTCTCGCGGCCGCCGCCATGGGCGATCTTGACCACATTGCCGTAGCCGCCGCCGTCGCCCTGGAAGATGATCTCGCCGTCGAAGGCTGCTGCGATCGGGGTCCCCACGGGTGCTGCCCAGTCGACGCCCTTGTGGATGCGAACAACGCCCAGGATCGGATGCTTGCGCGGCCCGAAGGTCGACGTCATGACTCCGTTGACCGGCGTCACCATGCCGTTGGCCACCGTCAGCGAGCGCACCTGGTCATCGCCCGAGACGCAGGAAAACTGGCCGTCGCCCTGCTGGAAAACGAAACAATCCAAGCTCTTTTGCGTGCCTTGGATGCCGACATAGAGTACCCGTCCGTCGGTCTCGTTCTTGCCGCGCGGCGTCTGCGAATAGATCAGCACAAGGCGCTGGTCCTCGCTGGCGAAAGCATCCAGATCCTGTCCCCGCGACAGATACATGATGGCTTCGCCGATGATGCCGCTCGGCACATTGTTGCGGGCAGCCGTCGAGTAGATCGCGTCGAGCAGGCGGTATTGCCGTTTCTGCGTGCCTTCGGTCTCGGCGCCCGAATAATTGAACAGGTCCTCGCGCACCCACGGGTCGACGCCCGACACGAAGGCGCCGGCCGCGTTGCGTGTCAGCGTGCCGACAAAGACGTTCCTGGCGTAGATCGAGACCTGCATCAGCGACATCGTCGTGGTCTCGCGCGTCGGCCTGAAGCCGCGCATCGCCACGACATAGCCAGGCTGCAGGCCGTCCTTGTCGAACAGCGCCTTCAGCCTCTCGCCGGCAAGCTTTGCGTCGTCGGCGGAAAAATGCGCATCGAGCGCCACGCTGTCCAGGCTGCGGTCGTTGAGGATTTTCACGAAAATGTCCTGGGTCGCCTCGAAGCGCTGGTATTCCGAGCTGACGGTGGCAACGCTGGTGTTGTTTTCGACCGGTGTCTTCTGAAAGGCGGGGAGTGCTGCTTCGCCCTCATCGATGGTCTCGCCCCAGCCGGCCTCGGGGTCATCGGCCGCCGCCGATGCACCCGGAGCGACCTGCGGGTCAGGAGCTGGGCCGGAGGCCGCCGGAGCCCCGTCCGCGCCGGGCGATGGTCGAAGATCGTTCTGCAGGTCATTCTGCGGATCGTTGGGTTCGGCGGGTGGCGCGACCGCGGTCTTCCGCTGCGCCTGAAAGAAAGCGAAATCCTCTTGCGTCGAGGGGATCGTCGTCATGAATTTTTCGCTGGCGCTCAGCATCACGTCGGAGAGAACCATGATCTGAGGGGAGATGCCGGCCTGGTCGAGCTCCGTCGGGCGCGGCATCTCGCGGCTCTTCGCGGCGCCGGCCTCCGGCGCCAGTGTGATCCACATCGGGTCGCCGGCAAGGTCGATGATGGCCGGCACGTAGACCGATGCGTCGGCCGGCACGTCGTCCGAGCCTTCGACGGCATGCAGTTCCTCGTCCTCGTCGCCGAACGACCAGTAGTCGGCGGTAAGATAGAAGCCGGTGGCAATCGCGGCGAGGACGATTGTCGCCAGGCCAGCCGCCAGCCCGAGCCAGATCCTGCGCCTGCGCAGCGCGGCGCGCGCCTGCTTCTTTGCCTTGAAGCTGGTGTCGATGCTGTGCGTCACGGTGCGCTTCCGGTCAGGAAGAAGGTCCAGCGCACCTGTTCCTGCGTGTCGACTTCGAGAAACTTCGCCGCGATATGGCCGCGCTGCCAGCATTCATCGATGCCGCGGATCGAGAACCGCCGCCGCTCGATGCACATGTCGGTGGAGCCTGCCAGGATGGCGTGGCCGAAGACATCCGTCGCGTAGATGTAGATGTAGCGGTTGGTCAGCTCCTCGCGAATGACGTTGACGCATTGATTGGCGCCGATGGTCCACCAGCCATCGGTCTGGTCGGCATCGTCGACCTTCTGACCGACGGCAAGATTGACGACGTCGAGCGTCTGGTTGCAGACGGTGAATTCGGCGCGCGCTTGCCCGGTGGAAAGAAGCGCCAGCAACAGCGTCGCGACCGCGCTCGCGGCGAGCTTCACCCGCACGTTCCGGGCAAGCAGGACGGGATCTCGGCGACGACGTTGCATCGGCGTCGGTGCTAGCCGCCGAGGCGGAAATATTTGGCGGTCGCCGAAAATGCCGAACTCCTGGCGCCGATCTCGTCGAGTATCCTGGGCAACAGCACCGAGGCCGGCGTCGGCGTTGTGAAGTCCGCCGCCTTAATGTCCTGCGGCCCGGTGATCACCATGATGATCTGCGGCAACGCCTTGCCAGCCGCCTTGTCGGCGGCGCCGAGCCCGATCGGGATCGAGAAGGTCGCCTTGTCAGCTTGTACGACAACATGGTCGTCGAGGTTGAAGGCGATGCCCCTGTGGTCGATCAGGAACACGCTCGACACCAGCCCGCCATGCGTCACCAGCGTGCCGTCGATCGGCGAGCCGTCCGGCACCGATGTCTGGTCGAGGACAAGCTGCGGCCTGTCGGCCGTGCTCGCGCCCATGAAACGCAGGAAGCCGGTGATCCCGCATTGCGGGGGCTGGATAAGGCGGACGCTGATATCCGGCTCGACATGGAACTTCGCCTGGAATTCCCCAAGCAACTGTTCGAAGGGTGGCACCGACGTGCCGAAGCCCTCGATCGCGACACCCTTGTCGGCGGCCGACGTCACCGTCGCAAAAAAACAATCACCACCATTGAAGGCGCGTACCCAGGTGACCCGCTCCGCGGCCGCATCGGCCGGTGGCGGCACCTCCGGCTTGGGCACGTTCATGGCAATGTCGGGCTCTGCCGGCTTGTCGGCCTGCTCACCGCTGGCGATATCGGGCTGGCTCGGCTTAGGCTCCGCGGTCGGTTCAGGCGCCTGCGTGTCCGGCTTGGGCGCCTGCGCGGTCGGTTCAGGCGCCTGCGCCTTGGGCTCGGGCGCTTGAGCGGTGGGTTCCGGCGTCGGTGCTGTGGGTTTGGGGGCCTCGGCCGTCGGTTCAGGTGTTTGCGTGGCTGGCGCTGTCGCCTTGGGCTCTACCGGCGGACTGACAGGCTCGGGGTTCTTCGCGGCATCGGACTGTGACGGGCCGGATGGCGGTTGCAGCGCGACGGTCTTGTCGGTTGGTGCGGCCGGCAGCGGGGCCGTGGCGCTCGACGCGACTGGCGGCGTCGGCTGCGGCTCGACCGGCGCTTTGGCCTGATCTTCAGCCGGAGTCTCCGCTGGTTGCGGCTTTGGCACCGTCTTCTCGACCGGCGCAGTGTCCGAAACGGGCTTGTCAGCGACGATCGGCTTTGTCAGTTCGGGTTGGAGCGGCTTGCCGGTGTCGGTGACGCGAGGCCGGTCTCCGAATCCCACGATACCCGATGCATAGAGCCCTCCAAGCGATACCACGGCCACCGCCGACAGCACCGCGATCGTCAGATTTCTGCCTGTAGTAGCACGCTTCGGTGGTGTGCTTGCTCGCTTGGGAGTTTCAGCAGCCGGTTTCGGGTGCGACAGGTGCGCCGGGCGCACGTGCGGCACGAAAGACGGCTCCGCCGTGCCGCTTGGCGGGGCCGAACCGAAGCCTTGGGCCGGCGAGTCCCCGACCTTCGAGACAGGCCCTGCGGTCTGCCCGGTTCGCGGCAGACCGGGCCGGGGCGCGAGCGATGCCGGCGGCAAGGTCGCGTCGCTGTCGTCGCGCGTCAACCGGGCGATTTCGGCCATGCTGGCCGGTCGATCATCCGGGTCAGGCTGCAGCATCGCTTCGACAATGTCCCTGAAATCGGCATCGATGCCGGAGAGATCAGGGACGGTCCGCCGTTTTTCGACGATCTCGTATTGCGAGCCGCCCATATCGATCGGCTTGCCGCGCAGCGCCGCCGCCAGCACCAGCCCCAGGCTGTAGATGTCGGACTGTTCGCTGACCTCGCCGCCATAGAGCCCGAGTTGCTCGGGGGAGACGTAATTGTATTTTCCGGCAAACTTGCCGCCGATCAGCGTCTCGCCACCGACCGCGGCCGATCGCGCAATGCCGAAATCGATGATCTTTGCCCGCTCGACCCGGCCGCCCGGCAGGATGATGTTGTCGGGCGACAGATCGCGGTGGATGGCGCCGGCCTGGTGCACGGCGCTCAGGCCCGAGGCTAGCCGGTGGCACAGTTTGCGCACATCCGGAGTCGCCATCGCCCCGCCGCGCATGACGTCGTACAGCGACTGGCCGTCGACGAATTCCATCGCCAGATAGGGCCGCCCGATGCCGGGATCTATGGTGAAGACGTGGTAGCGCACGACCGCGTCATGCGACAGATGGTTGAGGATCGAGGCTTCCTTGCGAAACAGCGACAGGATCGTCTGATCGCGGGCGAATTCCGGCAGCACGATCTTGATCGCGACATGATCGCCGGTCTGGATGTTGTGGCCGCGATAGACTTCGCCCATGCCGCCCGACGCGATGCGTTCGTCGAGCTCGTAGATGCCGCTGAGCTGCGTGCCGACGCTGGTATCCGCCATGTTGGGCAATAGCCGGGTCTTGTCGTCGGAGCTCATCGGTCGCGGCCTTCTGCTCGGGACAGGCCATTGCCTTTGTCTCTGATCTTGACCAGAACGATGGTGACGTTGTCCGTGCCGCCGCGCTCAAGCACCATGGAAAGCAGCTTTTCGCAGGCAGCCTGCGGCGCTGCCGAGAGCACTGCAGCCGCAATCTCCGCGTCACTGACATGCGCCGTCAGGCCGTCCGTGCTGAGGATGAAAATGTCGCCGGCAAGGGTCTCTCCCTGCTGGAAGTCGATGGCGATTTCGTCGTTGACGCCGATGGCGCGGGTGATGACGTTGCGGCGCGGCCAGTTCTCCGCTTCGGCCGCGCTGATCGCGCCGCTGTCGAGCAGTTCCTGGACCTCGGTGTGGTCGCGCGAAATCTGCGAGATCGCGGCGTTGCGCACGAGATAGACGCGGCTGTCGCCCGACCACAGGCAGGCGAACCTGCCGTCCATGGCCAGCAGTGCGGCAACGGTGGAGCCGATGGTCACGCCGCGTGAGCGCGAAATCCGGCGGATCTCGGCATGCGCCCGGTTCAGCCGATCCTCAAAGCGGGCGCGCAGATCCGGCGCCGAACTGGCGATGCCGATCGTCGCCAGATGCTCGACAATGCTTGCCGAAGCGACTTCTCCGGCCTCGTGCCCGCCCATGCCGTCGGCCACCACCCAGAGGCCGATCTGCGGCTCGACCAGAAAGCTGTCCTCATTGTGGTCGCGCACGCAGCCCTTGTGGCTCACGCCGTAGCTCTCAAAGGCGGCATCGTTCACTTGCCTACGCTCCGCAACGCCTTGGCTGACGTGCCTGGCCAGTCTGCCACAGCCCCATTCATTAGAGTATCGAAATCTAAGCCGCTGATGACGGACCGTGTGGTGCCGCCGCTGTCTCTGCGTCCTGCAATCGCTGGTCCTGCCATGCAATTCCCCATCAGAAAGCCTTCGGACAGCTGAACGCGGAGAGCGCCGGCAGCGTGAACGGATTACCGTCCTCCCCGGTCTTGATCGTGTAGGCGACATCGCGCCCGCCGATGAGGAAATGCGCTTCGAGACTGTCGCCATTGGCGGTGACCTGCCCCTTGTCCAGCAATCGTTTCAACGCCCAGGGACCGTCGAACTTGATTGCGGACTCGCGGCCGGGCAGCTCCGGCGTCAGGCTGAGACTGGCCGAACCGGTCTTGCCCGGCCACGGAATCAGGCCCGGCGTGTTGCCGGCCTGGGTGGCCTGCAGCACCTGGCCGTCGATATTGAGCAGCGCCATGTCGGCATCGCCATGCAGCGACAGCGGCGTGAAGGTGATGTTGATCGACGGCACCGGCCCGCCGAGCGGAAAGAAAGCCGCGCGGATTTGTGCCGCGAGCTGAAAGTTCTTCAGCGTCGATTTCGCCAGATTGCGGCCGAACCTGGTGTCCTGCTTCCAGTCCCAGTCCTGGCCGCTCATGTCGACCAGCGACGCCAGGTTCTGCGCGAAGAACCGGTCGAGAACCCCGCCTGGAGAAAACAATCTGGCAAAATCCGCCATGGCGACATCGTCGGTACCGGCGGGGGCGAATGGAAAGCGCCCGGCAATCATCTCTTCGCACGGACGGCCGACGGTCTCCTCCAGCATCTCGTTGAGACGCGTGGTCGATGTTTCGGCGACGGTGCCCTCGAAATCGTCCGCCGCCGCGCTCACCATCCTGGCCAGCGCCTTCGGCAGCCGCGAGGCGTTGGCGCGTAGAGTCGATATCTGCAGCTGCAGATTGGCGTTGGCCTGGTCCGTCTGGGCGGGGACATCGGCGGCCAGCCGCACGCTCTGATAGATTTCGCGGAAATTCTGGGTCAGGGCGTCGAGCGGCCGCTGCCCCGGCGCCCCGGCCACCAAAGCCTGGAAAGACCGGAACTGGGCTTCGATGTTGGCGCCGGGATCCTTGTTCTGGGTGCTGACAAAGGCGGTCCCGGCCCTGCTCTGCGATTTGCGCGCCGCAATCTCGATGCCGATGCGGGCGAGGCCCTTGGCGCGCGCGGCGGTTTCCTGGTCGCTGTCTTGAGACGGCGCAGCCGGATTGCGCTCTTGCGTCAAAGCTGTTTCGCGCGCGATCGCCTCGAACAGCTGCATCAGCGGCGAACTCGGTGATCCCGCTGCGGACAGCGCCAGATATTGCGGTTTGTCGGCGGCCATTGCCTTGAACTTCAACCTGTCGAGCACCTCGTTCCACGCCGCCGCAAAGCCCTTGCCATAGCGATCGAGCAGCTCCGGGCCGAGCTTGAGCAATTCCTGGTCGAAACCGCCTTGCTCGCCGCTCGAGCCGATCACCCATTGATCGTCGACCAGCGCCTGCGCGCTCCTGGCAAGTTGCGCCAGATAGAAGTCGAAGCCGGCATGGGTGTAGAGACCGGGGACGCGAAGGCCGGCGAGATCGTTTCCGTCATTGCGCTCGAACAGCATCGGCGCTTCCGGGCCGGCTTGCGAGGCCACCGAAAAATCGTCCAGCGCCGCCGCATAGGTGGCCGACTGGATGAGAGCGGTGGCGCGATCGGCAAGGCTCATGCGGCCGAGCGAGCGCTGGGCGGATTCGACCAGCGTGCGGTTGAGTTCGAACGAGGGATCCTGGTCGTTGTCGAGCGCCAGCATGGCGCGCAAATGCTTCTCCAATTGCGCCCGGCCGTCGCGATTGTGGGCGCCGGGATAGCGGTTCTGTTCCCAGTCCCGTTTCAGCCAGGTGACGACCAGCTCGTCATCCACTTTCGGCGCCTTGCCGCCCAGCATCAGGTAAATCTTCAGCGGCTCGTACAGCGCCATCGGATCGGCCATCCTGGCCTCGATCGTGCGTTCGAGCTGGAACAGCAGGCGCGAGCGGAACATGCGCTCCAGCCCTTGCCGGTAGGCAGTGTCGGAAGCCGAAAGGATACGCTCGCGCTGGCTGAGGCCGAACGTCGCCGTGGCCGGCGTCGGCTGATCCTTGGTGTCATAGCCGGCTGGTAGGCCGCGCAGCGCATCTAGCGCACCGATGACGGTTTCGAGGTCGGCATCCGACACCGTCGTGCTGGCCAGCAGCGGCGCGGCTGTCGCGCGGTATTGGCCTGCCGCCTGGCCGGTCGCGGCGACCAGCGATTTGTTGGTCGTAAAGCTCAGGCCGAGAACGCCAAGCGCGGCGATCGCTATGGCCGCGATCGCTGTCAGGCCGGCGTAGCGGGCGATCGCAACGCGCCTGTCGGCCGCCCTGTCATAGGACACCCAGCCGGACTCGGCGAAAATGACGCGGCTCAACAGATCGTGCAGGAAGAAGCTTTTGCCGGTGCCGGAAAGATGCGCCTGGGCACTCCTGCCGAAACTGCGGCCTATGCTGCCCAGCAACTGGTCGATCGGCGTGCCTTCCTGCGTGCCGGAAGAAAAATACAGGCCGCGCAGGGGGGCGTTCAGCTGCTTGCGCGTCGGCTCGAAAACGCCCTCGAGGAAATGCACGATCCGGCCTTTCAGCGCGCCGAGCTGCGCGGCGAAGCCGAAAATGGCGATGCGCGCGACCGGATCGGTCTCCGCCTGCAGCCGCTCGCTCATCTCTTCGGTCAGGCGCTTCACCAGCGCGTCGAATTCGGCTGGCGCTTCCGCGACCATGTTCAGGCCGCGCTCGGCGGTCTGGAAGGTCGCGCCCCACACCTTGCGCCGGCGTGCTTCGTCGAAACCGCCGAAATATTCCATGAATCCGGAGACCAGGTCGGCCTTGGTGAACAGCACATAGACGGGAAAGCGGACCTTCAGGACCTCGTGGATTTCCTGCAGGCGGCTGCGGATCTCGGCGACACGGGCCGCCTGCTCGCCGTCCGCCATCAGATCGGCAAGGCTGATCGCCAGGATGACGCCATTGATCGGCTGACGCGTCCGGTGCCGCTTGAGCAGCGACAGGAACGCCAGCCAGCTTTTGCTGTCGGTCCGTGCATGGGAATCCTGCGTCGTGTAGCGCCCGGCCGTGTCGATCAGCACCGCCTCGTCGGTGAACCACCAGTCGCAATTGCGCGTACCGCCAACACCCGCCACCGGCTGCGCCTGGCCCGACCCGGCAAGCGGAAAGTTCAGGCCGGAATTGACCAGCGCGGTGGTCTTGCCGGCGCCCGGCGGGCCGATGACGATGTACCAGGGCACGTCGTAGAGGAAGTTGCGCTTGCCGCTCGATTGCCTGAGCGTCGCGACCGCTTCATTCATGCGAGCTTCCAGCACCTTTGCATCGCTGCCGTCATCCTCGGCGCTGGCCATGGCAGCCTCCAGCGCCTTCTGCGCCTTGCGCCTGCGCCGGAACCGGATTGCATAGATGATCGCCACCGTTCCGACGACGATGCCGATGATCGCTGCCCGCAGCCAGATGGGATCCAACGGCCGGGCGCCGGCAAAGCGGATCAACGGGCCGGCGTACCAGACCGCGGCTGCAAAGCCGGCGAGCGCGAGCGCGCTGAAGATGCGCAGCAGCCAGCCGGTCACAGCATCTCCTCCCGCGGGATCATTACATCGACACGGCGGTTTTTGGCGCGGCCCTCCGGCGTTGCATTGTCGGCGATGGGCTCGTCCTCGCCCTTGCCCTCGACCTTTGTCCGCGACGGATCGCTGAAATGCGCTGCGATCATCTTTTCCACCGACTGGGCACGTGCGACGGAGAGGTCGAAATTCGATTTGAAGGCGCTGGTCTTCTTCGGTTTGACGTTGTCGGTGTGGCCGACGATCCGGATCGGCCCGCGCTCCGCATCGAGAGCCGCCGCGATGCTGGCGGCCACCGGCTCGAACTCCGGTTTGACCTCGGCTCGTCCCGACTGGAACAGCAGGGCGTTGCTGATTTCCACGATGATGAAATCACCCTTAGTGCCGACGCTGACGCCGCCGCCTTCGATCTCCTTGGCCAAGGCAGTGCGGATGCGATCGACCTGCGCAATCGTCGTTGGCGCTGCGACGACTTTCACCTCCTCGGTCAGCGGCACGAAACCGGTGCGCTCGATGGTGACCGGCGTCGCCGGATTGAGCGCCAGCAACTCGCCGGCAACAGCCTCGCCATCATTGGTGATGAGCACGCGCAGCGTGAAAAAGGCTGCGGTCAAAACTGCCGCGGTTGCAGCGGCTATGGCCCAGAGCGGAACCCGCCTGGAGCCTTGCGCCGATGTGACCGACAAGCCTTGCCAGCGCGGCGAGATGTCGTCGTCACCGAGGACGCGGAAATAGGCTGATGTCTCGTAGACGTCGCGGCGGACCCGTTCGAGGCTCTCGCGCGGCTGGCCGCGATACTGGCCTTCGAAGCCAAGCGACAGGCAGACATGCATCAGCTCGATGAGATTGCGATGAGGTTCCGGCGTCGCCAGCACCGTGTTCAGCGCCTGGAAGAAACCTGCGCCGGTGGGTTTGAGCTGGAAGAAGCGCTGCAGCATGGCGTGCTGCGCCCACGCATCCCGACTGGAACCGGGCAGATTGGCGATGATATCGTCGGCGGTTTCGCAAAGCACATAGCTGGCGATGCGCGCATCCTCTTCCGAAGTATCGGTCCTGACGATCTTGCGGTCGAAATCCTCGATCAGGCCGGCGACATGCTGCGCCAGCTTCTCGGCCTGTCTTTCGACGGCCACCAGCCGCAGATGCCCAACCAGCATCAGCAAGGGCGCCGCGGCAGCGACGATCGGGTTGGCCGCGCCATAGTCGACGCCATCGCTGGCGCCGAGCAGCGCATCCAGCGGCGTTTTCCCAGCCGTCCCGGCTGAACCGTGAACGGACCGATCGGCCGGCGCCTCAGTGAAGGGGGTACCCTGACAGATCACCGTCCCCGTGACGTCGGATGGCGGCTGGCGGCCGGCGTTGGGGTCGAAAACTGTGGGTTCCGGGACGCTGGCAGGGGCGATCATCGTACTGCCGGGCGCCGGCGCATCGCGGGCGAGAACCGTCTTTTGCTTGCGGCCGGGATTGGGGCGGCTGGGACGGATGACGGTTTTGCCGGCCGGATCGAAAGGATCATCCTTCGAGCTCATCGCCGATCCCTGCCTCTACGCCCGCGCGGCGCGACGCACAGCGCCATGTCCGCGCAAACGCGGACCGCAGGACGCTATCTCGCCGTGACATGACATGTGCCGCAGAACCCCGAGGTCAACCAACCGTACCCGCGTGCTCAATCGTCGTATGTGATCGTAGTCTCAGAAGGTTGCGATGGAAACCCGGCGCAATTTTGGTGGCCGGCCCGTGCTCGGGTCGCCTTCACGGTGTCTTCAGCGGTGCGCGGGCTTAGCCCTTGCCGGTCTTCTGTTTGGCGGCCTTGGCATAGGCTTCACTGAAATAGGTGAGGAATATGTCCAGCATGCCGTTCTCGTGCGCTTCCTCCTTGGCCCGCCAAGTCGCGACCAGCGCGTCCCATGCGCGCGTCTTCTTCGAGGCAAAGGAGGATGGCGGCAGTTTTTTCGCGATTGCTTCTGGCGACAAATCGTCGAGCAGCCGCGCCAGCGCCGCCTGCATGGCGGCGAAGGTTGCAAATTCATGCGTCTTGAGGTCGTGGAAAGCGTCTTCGATGCTGTGCCGGGCATCAAGATAGCCGGCCCTGCGCCGCGCGAACATGATGTCGAGGATTTCGTCTGTCCCGGGCACGAACTTTAGCGGATTGTTGTCGGCGGAATTGATCATGGTCCGGTCGCTGGTCTTGGCCAGGACTTTTGCAGCGGCGCGCGCCTTCAACAGCAACACCAGCTCGTCGACGACGATGCGCAGCACCGCGCCGATCTCGCCGGCCACCTCCTGCGGTTGGCGCAGCAAAAGCACCTCTGGCGGAATGCCGGCGCCGGCGGCAATCGCGCGCAGGATCTCGTCGGCTTGCTGCGGCCGGCTGGAGACCGAAGCGGGTGGCGCGGTCGGTGACCGTGGCGATGCGACATGGTCTGGAAAGGATCCGGCAACGGGCATCTGCCGTTGCGTCGAACCATGGCCACCGAAGGCTGGGTTCCCGTCATCGATCGACACCGAGACGATATAGCGGCCGATCCGGAGCCGGTCCCCTTGCGCCAACCGATGCGGGCCGGTCAGGCGCTGGCTCGACCCGTTGACGAATGTGCCGTTGCGCGAGACGTCGTGGAGAAAAAAGGCGCCGCCTTCGTAGCGGATTTCGCAATGTCGGCCGGAGATGAACTTGTCCGGATCGGGCAAGGTCCAGGCGCAGTTCTCCCGCCCGATCTCGAAGCCGCGGTCGCGCGATGCGTAGCCGGGCGGCAGCCCGGCAGGCAGGACATCGACATTGCTGATCTGCAGACTGATGAACATGCGCTATGGACCGTCGACCGCTGCCGTTTCCATTGATCCGATGTGCCACAGTCTAGCAGCTTGCGGGCACAGCGGGAGAGCGGCGTTTCACACTGGCGAAAGCGGCGCAAACAGCAACGGCCTGCCGCTTGTCCTCTTTGGTCTGCCATAGAACATGTGGTAGGCTCAACATGGCTTGGGTGGCAAGTTGCGAAATATCCCTGAACGTGAGGTCGTTAACACAAGAAGGGCTTCGAACCTGCCACACTAGCGCTCAGGAGGGGCACGACCCATGCCGAGTGAACAACGCGCCGCGCTTGTGCAGACGCCGGTCGGCGCCGAGCTGTTGACCTTTACGCATCTCGTCGGCCGCGACGAGATCAGCCGCTGCCTTGCCTACACCGTTGGATTTGTCTCGACCAATGCCGATGTCGACCCGCTGAAGATGCTGGGCGGCGCCGTTTCGATCGAAGGCGAGGCCGACCCCAAGCGCTGGTTCAGCGGCCTCATCGCCGAGTTTCGCCTTACCCGCATCGAAGATCGGCTGGCTCACTATGAGGCGGTCGTCAGGCCGTGGCTGTGGTTCCTCGGCAATACCACCGACTGCCGCATTTTCCAGGACAAGACTGCCGTCGAGATCGTGGAGGAGATCTTCTCCAAATATGGCGGCATCGCCAAGTTCGAGAAGCGCTTGCAAGGCTCCTATCCGCCGCGCGAATATTGCGTGCAATATGACGAGAGCGACCTCGATTTCGTGCAGCGGCTGCTCGAGCACGAAGGCATAATGTACTTCTTCGAGCATGCCGAGGGCGAGCACACGCTGATCCTGGCCGACGCCACGAGCAAGCTGAAGCCAGCGCCGGGCTATGAGACGGTGCTCTATCAGTTCGAAGGGCAGGGCTCGCGCCGCGACGTCGAGTACATCACCGACTGGATTCCAGGCAGCGCGGTGCGCCCCGGCGCCTATGCCCACACCGATTATGACTTCGAAAAACCCGCCGCCGATTTGATGGCGAAGTCGGCGCAGGCCTTCGGCCACAAGCAGGCCGCGGGCGAGAACTATCGCCACCCCGGCGCGCATCTGGAAGTCGGGCGCGGCGACAGCCTGGCGGCGATCAGGCGCGAAGAAATCCAGGCGCCGCATATGCGCATTGCCGCTGTCGGCACCGTGCGCGGCCTGTTCTCCGGCTGCACCTTCAAGCTCGACGGCTTTCCGCGCGACGACCAGAACAAGGAGTATCTGGTGATCAGCGCCGAGTACCGGCTGTTCGATCCGGGCTATCGCGCCGGCGTCGACACCGATGGCGAGAATTTCAAGGTGGTGCTCGGTGTGGCGCCGACCTCAGTTGCTTATCGGCCGCCGCGCATCACGCCAAGGCCGATCATGCGCGGGCCGCAGACGGCGACCGTGGTCGGTCCGTCCGGCGAGGAGATCTTCACCGACAAATATGCCAGGGTGAAGGTGCAGTTCCACTGGGACCGCCTCGGCAAGAAGGACCAGAAGAGCTCCTGCTTCGTGCGGGTGTCGCAGACCTGGGCCGGCAGCGGCTGGGGCTTCATCCAGATCCCGCGCATCGGCCAGGAAGTGATCGTCGATTTCATCGAAGGCAATCCCGACCTGCCGATCATCACCGGCAGGGTCTACAACGCCTCGCAGATGCCGCCTTACGGGCTGCCGGGCAACGCCACGCAATCGGGCTGGAAGTCCAACTCGTCGAAGGGCGGTGGCGGCTACAACGAGCTGATGTTCGAGGACAAGGCCGGCTCGGAGCTGGTCAACTTCCAGGCGCAGAAGGACCACCACCTTCTGATCAAGAATGATCGCAAGAAGCTTGTCCAGCACGACCAGTCCGACCGCATCGACCACGACGCCAAGCACTCCGTCGGCCACAACCTCGACGAGGACGTCGGCAACAACAAGACGGTCAAGGTCGGTGTCGACCAGACCACCAATATCGGGTCGAACGACACCGAGACGGTGGGCAAGAACCGCTCACTGACGGTGGGGGTCGACGAGACGATCAACATCGGCTCGAACTCGACCGAGACGATCGGCGCCAACCACACCCAGACCGTGGCGATCGTGCAGACCATCACAGTGGGTGCGGCGCGCATCGACAGCGTCGGCGCCTCCGAGACGAGGACTGTGGGTGCCATACAGAACAACACGATCGGGGCCTCGCGCTCTGTGACGGTGGGCGCGGGTCAAAGCCACACGATTGGCGCCACGGACAGTTGGAGCATTGGGGCCAATCAGGGCGTCGAAATAGCAAGCAACCAGAGCGTCAACATTGGCGGCGGGCAGGCGACAGAGATAGGCAAGGCTCGAACAGCCAAGATAGCGGCCGACGACATCACTGATATCGGCGGCGCCCATGCGCTCAAAATAGGCAAAGGCAGCGGGATCACCATTGCCGACGACGGTTCGATTGGCGTTGGAAAGAAGCTTGTCATTGATGCCGGTGACGAGATCACCATCAAATGCGGAGATGCCTCCATCATCATGAAGAAGGATGGGACGATTGGCATCAAGGGCAAGGATATAACGGTAACCGCCAGTGGCAAGATATTCGCCAACGCGTCGGGCGACATCGTCATGAAGGGCTCGGAAATCAAACAGAACTGAGGAAACGGTCAGATGGCAAAGATCGTCGAACGAATCGAAGGCGTGGTAATCGGGATTTTTCTCGGCTTTGGCGAGGATGAACCGCTCGTTGTTTTTCCGGGCAATCCGCAGGACACGGCCCTTCCGGCACGTAGCCTTGCAGAGTTGAGCTCCGATATGATTGGCTCTGAGGTTGCCCTGTTGTTTCAGGGCGGGGATCTGCGCCAGCCGCTCATTGTTGGACGAATCGTTGACCCGAAAGGAAAGTCGACCAATCCTCATGTTGTCCGCGATGGCGAGCAGGTGAGAATCACAGGCGAGGAACGCATCGAACTGCGCTGTGGCAAGGCCGTGATCATCATGGAAAAGGACGGCCGGATCACGATCCGCGGCACCTATGTGACGAGTCATGCAAGTGCCGCGAACCGCATCCGGGGCGGTTCCGTGAACCTGAACTGATGTCTGCGCCTATCCTGCGGGAAATCGTTCGCCAGCATGCCGAAATGGCCGCCTTTCTGTGGACGGTCTACAACTACAATCTGTTGAACCCCGGCAAGAATCCCGAGATGGACGAAGAGCGGATGGCCAGGCTGGTGGAGCGGCTGGAAGCCTATCTTGATGGATTGCGGGTTGCCGGAAAGGCGGGTCAGGAGATTGCGCAGGAGCGTCATGACGAATTCCCCGAGGCGGGGGAACTCTTTGTCTTGCGCATGCTGTCGAGCAAAGCCGAGCTTCGTATCTTCGACCTCGATCTCGACAAGGTGAGGAAATACCTCGCCAGCGCTGGCAAATAGCTCGATGCCGACTTGCAATCAGTCCGGGATCGGCCTGCCGAAGAAATAGCGCACACCCGGTTTGAACTGATAAAGGTCAACTTCGTCGAACAGGCGCTCCAGCGCCGCTGCGGCGCCTACTCGGTCCAGTTGGCCTTTCCGATAAAAGTCCGAGAGGTCGAATCCCGTAAATGCTTCAATGGTGTCACGCGCGACGACGACGTCTTCATTGTCGTGTGCTTTGGCAATGGCATTCAATGATTTATGCGCGGTTTCCGCTAGGTTGATCGGCCGACCATAAAGAAACGAAGCATTAGCATCGTTGGGGTGGCTTTTTCTGACTTCGTCGATCCGTGACATAACTAACTTCGTATATTCCGCGACCTCATACTGAATGCGATCTGCGTCGAATTCGTCAATGGTGCCCGGAACCATCCGTGGTCCATAGAAGATATCGCTTACCTTGGCCTCCAAGGCGATGGAAAGTTGATACGGAAGATCAGATTCGGCAAAATCCGAGGGGCCTTGCTGGTAAATTGCGGCGGCCAACTCCATCGGCCTCAGAAGTCCACTTCTTGTCAAAGCTATACAGAACCACTCGAGCATCTGACCGTCGTGCCGGAGCGATTGACGGATTGGGTCCGCAATGTCGATCAGGATGCTTCCCGGAGTGACGTAGGGCATCAAGGTGAATGCGGAAATCGCCGTGTCGACGGAAGGAGAGCTTTCAAATATCCGGGTGAACATCGCGGTATCAGAAAAAGCACCCGCTTTGCATTCTTCAAAAATATCCAGCAACAGACGCCCACTCTCTGTGCGAGCGCCACGAAAGTCACTTACTGCAAAGTGGAAGAGCCTTCCAAGTGATGAAAAAACCATAACATCAATCCGATATGTCTTGCAGTGTGGTCTGCGCGGTGTCGATCTCTTTGCACTCCGGCGCCAATGCACCGTCCGAAATCAAGTTGTCTGGTGAGGTTGGACATCCGCCTGCGTCCAGCGGGGTCTTATGATTGACCTGACCCGGGCCATCTCGCCTTTTGATGTCGTTTTTCTTGGCGCCCTTGAATCCGAGAATTGTCTCACGAACGTGCTTCTTTACGTCCTTATGGATAGCCGTTTTTATGTCCTTCGGGTCCGTATATTTGGCGTTTGCCTTTGCTTCGATGCTTGCCAATTCGGCGGGATCTTCGGCCTTTAAGATCTCTGAATAGCTTCGTGTACCTTTGAAGTGTACTCCGCAATCCTTATCAGGCGGATCGTGAAGGTTCTTGCATTTCGAGCCGGAGGCCCTTGCGTCCGCTATGGTCTTTCTCGCTTTTTTTCTTTTGGCGTACTGACCCCAGGCCGCGGCGTGCGTTTCCTTTGGGATTGTGCCGGCGGCAAAATCTTCTTCAATCTGCTGAATCTTGTTGTCAGCCTTTCCCATGCGGTCGTTGTAATATTCGTTTTCGGTGGTCTGTTCGCACATTTCTCCACTGGCTTTGAGTTGGTTGGCATGCGCAGGGCTTGTCCCGCAACAAGGGCATTTGGTTATTGGCGCCGATCCACCCCCAGGCCCCGGTGTTCCAACCTTCGTTTGGGGAGGCGAGTTTCCAACCTGACTGCTTGAATGATTGTTGGTCGAGATATCCGTGAAGCGGCTGACCGGGAGGTTGTCCGCCTTTACGTTGCCAGACCAGGCCCGCGCGTACTCCTTGTTGGTGTTGGTGGAAGAGACGACACCCTTCTTGGCTGCGCTGCCGGCTTCCGTGCCTGTCGTCTGGCTGTAATCCGATTTGTCCTTTTGGGTGATGTTTTCTCCGCCGATTTTGACCGTTCCGGTACCCTTCTCTGTATCGGAGTCCATTCCAAATGACGGATATGGGATCGGTACCCCAGGCGGTGTCGCCGGATTTTCGGGCGGGGTGAAACAAACATCCGGGAAGGCCGCGATAACCTTGTTGCCCTGGGCCTTGGCAGCCACTTCCAGTCCGTTGGCGAAGACAGTCACCGCGCAGCCCTCGCGGCCAGCACGGCAGCTCCACAGGCGCCGGCATCGTTGGAAGCTTCGATAAGCACCGGGTTGCCTGTCGCGTAGTTCTTTCTTGCCGCCGTCAGCGCCATCCCCAGCATCAGCGGCGTCACCGCCGCACCAATATTGCCGAGGGTCTCGGCAGGTGACCACAAATCCTGAGACGGACAGGGGTTGCGCACCAGTCGTATCGACGCCAGCGCCGTCTGCTTGAACCAGTATTGCTCGCCGATGAGGTCTGAGATCCGGTAACCGAGACGGTTCATCTCTATTCCGGTCTCATCCAGCGCATGGCGATAGGCCGCCGTCATTCCGTCGCCTCTGAGCGGCAAGTCTTGCTTGTTGTAAATAAAGCCAGGCTCTCGCGACAAACCCAGCCCCCTCAGCCGAAATCCGCCGTGCCTTGGCGGTCCGCAAAGAACCGCTGCTGCCGCCTCGCCAGGAATAAACCCGTTTGGATTGTTGAGCGTTAGGAGGCGGCGCTCCTTGAGATAGTGCGTGGTGGCCAAGGTAGTCAGGTAACTATCGACCCCAGCAATCATCACATAAGGCGTTTCGCCCGATGAAATCATCCGGCGTGCATAATCAAGCGCCACGTGTCCGGACGGTCGCCCATAGGCGATAACCCGCGATCGCGAATGCTTCTCGACTTCGGTGATCTCCGCAATACGGTCGAGCAGGCGCAGCGTGCTTCTTACCGGCCGCCCTGGACGGTCTTCTTCTGCCACGCAAAGGATCAGAGCGGTCTGCCCTCTCGCTTCCGGAACGTCCTCGAATGCCTCGACAATGGCGCCTGAGGCGAGATGCGCCATTCGCTTCTCGCCAACCCAGTTGCGAGGCAGGGGTACAGGTGCGCCGATCAACCACTCGTCTTTGTCGTTCTTGAAACGTGTTTCCTGGAAGCCATCAATGCCGGCTCGCATCGCTGCGCAGGCCGATGGCGCATCAAGGCCAACCGCCGTAACCATGCCGACCGAAATAATATCCAGTGCCGGCTTCACGTCGTCTCGGCCTCCAGCACAATCGTTTCATCGGAGCGGGAATAGACACGCCCCGTGGCATGCGCCCGCATCATCGCTTCGGTAGGCGGCCCGATCCAGCATTCAGAAAAGTCGAGTATGGTTCGGTGAAGTCGCTGCGACACCCGCCAGACCAGCGAGAAGCGCCCGTTCTCCGGGTCGAAAAGTATAGTGTCCGGGTTGATATTTGCGTCGAGAGATTTTCTTTGACCTTTGAGTAGCGCCACGGGCAGCGCAGTCTGCGGCAGGCGAAAGCTCACCCGTCCTTCAGGCGTCAGGTTCACGAGCTGCACGTCTTCGCCGCCCTTCGGCAGGTCAATCTGCTGGTCGGCAGGCGCCATCTGGAAATAGCGATCGTCAAAGTCCGGAGGCAGGAACGGAAATATGTTTTTGGTCCAGTTGTCATCGTAGGTGCCGCCATATTCGATGCGTCCCGGCCAGCCACGCCCCATCGGACCAAAGCTCATCGGCTGGTAGTCGCCGAAGGGCGAGCGTACATCCTCGCCCATTGCCTGGGTATTCGGCAGCCGTAGGCCTGGGATCCGCCGCTGGTTCTGCGCGCGCGACCAGCCGGTTCCCACGGGGTTGTGTTTATAGCTGCCAGGCAGCTTGTCTTCCGGATCCAGCCTGTCGATGCCGCCCCAGGCAACGTCGTAGGAGATGGGCAGTTTCAGAAACGGTTGCGGCGATGTGGCGGTAAACACCGGGCCGATGGAGCGCCATTCGCGATGGCCGACAACCTCGAACAGCTTTGACCAACCACCAACCTTGAGACCGACCGGCACACGTTCGGCTGGTCGGCCGTTTGGGGCGTAAGCAAACCCGTTGGCAACCACATCGCAGCGCGGCTTGCGAAAGGCAAAATCTGTCTCCCACAATGTAGCCGAATATCCCGGGATGCCCGTGTGCGTGTCAGCCATGACCAGCGGAACCTGTTCCGCCGATCTTCGTACCGTTTCGCCCGGCTTCGACGGGAAGTCGAATGTGCCTTTCACGACCACGACCAGCCAGTCGTGTCCGGCAACATCGGTGGCAGTCGTGAATTCGTGCGGATACCCCATCTGGTTCCAGATCTGCATCAGCTGGTCTCCCAGCTGCCGGCGAGGATTGTCTCCAGCGTCGGTTGCGGCGCGTGCGGACCGATGTCGAAAATGTCGGAGTGCGCCGTCCACATCACCATGTCGGCGATCAGCTCTTCGCCCGGCTCGGCCTGTGGCATCGGCAGTGCCGTCAAAGCTGCATCCAGTTCTTCGGGCGTCAGCTCGCCCTGCTGGGCGGCGGTGGCGGCCTCCTCGATTCCGGCAAACCATGCCTCGGCATGCGTCAGCGCGACAGGCGCTTCGGGTAGCAGGGCAACGACGCTCAAGGGGAATTTCCGGCCCACCTTGTCGGCGCTCTGCAGGATGATGCCCGCCGACGCGCCGAAGGAGTTCGGGCCGGCCAGAAACCGCAGCGCCGTGGCCGGCGGCCAGATGTCCTGGCCAAACAGCGGCACCAGATGCTGCGCCAGCCAGCGGTCCCAAAGCCGCACGAACTCGCCCGTCAGCCGCCGGCTGACGAAGTCGCCGGTGGCGGGCATTTTGCCGTAGAAGCCAGGCAGGATCAGATCTGCGGCGGACATGAGAATTTCTTGAACATCTGGAGGTTGTAGGGATTTTCGACACTCGCCGCCTTGAGCTTGAAATCGGCGTACATGCCTTTCGTCCCCAGCCGCAGGCTGTAGACATCGGACAGCGACGTCCCGGTGAAGCGGCCGCCGCGCAGCATCCTCAGCCACGCCCAGCTGCCGGTCTCGTTGAGCATGATTTCGGGCGAGCCGTCGATCGGCTGGAAGGCGAGCGAGATGACGCCGGTGCCGTCCTTGCCGGGCCACGTCATCGGCTGAGGTCGCGTCGCATTGTTGAAATAGACCAGGTTCTGGCCGTCGAGGTTGAGCGTCACGCGGGTGACGTTGGGCGACAGGTCGGTCGGCTCCAGCGTGAACGCCATCACCGGGCCCTGACCGCCGGGAAAGAGATCGTCGCGGATGCGCCGCGCCTGCTCGAAGGCGGCGAGCGCCGATGGGTCGAGGCCGAAATCGGCACGCCATTTCCAAGGCTGCGCCGAGGTGTCCACATAGCTGATCAGATGGTCGTTGATGAAGCCGTCGATCATCCCTGCCGGTCCGAACAGGCGGGCGAAGTCGCGCACATTGACGTCGACGGCGCTGTCTGGGCTGAACGGATAGCGGTCGTTGAGCGCGGCCTGGCAGAAGGGCAGGATATCGGCGCGCCAGATGGCGTTGAGCTCGGAGGCCACGGCCTTCTGCGTCAACCCGCTGGTGTCGCCGGCAATGCCGCTCAGCCAGGTGTTGACCGGGTCGGGCAGGATCTGTGCCTGGCGGGCGACGGCGCCGGTCAGTTCGGCCAGCCCGCCCTGTTTCTTGATCGCGTCCTGCGGGTCGGGATTGGCGGTCACCGTTTGCAGCACATTGGACAGCGCCGTCAGCGCAACGACCGCGGCATCGAGCGCCGGCGGCTGGCCGTCGACCTCGGCAATCGTGCTCTTGAGCGGCTTGAAGTGTTCGGCCACCAGCGTGCCGGTCAGGTCGACTTCGCTGGCCGATCCTGCGCGCGGCAGCAGCTTGGCGCCAGTCTTGACGATCTTGCCCAGTTTGCCGAGTTTGCCCAGCAGTTTCGAGCCGCCCTTCGCCGCCGCCTTGTCGTCGGTCGGCGCCTCGTCCGAGCGGGTGAGGTCGACCTCCTGGACCACCGCCGTCAGCAGCCGCTTCAGCGCGGAATCGGCGCTGGAAAGGTCTTTCAGATTCTCGCTGGCAATGTTGAGGTCGCTGAGCGGCGCCAGCCGCATGTCGCGCAAAAAACTGTCCCACTGCGCGATGTAATCGTCATAGTAGAGCTTCAGGATATCTTCCGACAGCGCCGACACCGAGGTCTCGGAATTTTCCGAGCAACCGCCGGCAAACACCGCGCGGTCGAGTGCCGCCTGGGCGGCCACATCCTCGACCCGGTCGAGGATCGCGTCGTGGAAGCCGTCATAGGTGAAGGCGCCTGATATGCCGACGCGCAGCGTCTTGTCGGAGCGTCGCGAAAACACCTTGGCGCCGTTCGGCCCGGCGAAATTGGCGGGGATCCATTCCTTCAATCCGGCCACCGCCGGATCGGCCAGCAATTGCTTGTAGGCCCGCGCCGGCAGCGAGATCGTGCAGACCGTTTTCAGCGCTTCGGCGACCAGCGCCTGGTCGGGCGCGATGTAGCTGTCGTCGACCGCCATGCGCCGGATCGCGGCCAACTGGTGTTCTTCCGCATCGGCGGTCGGGAAGGGCGCGGCCGGCGCGAATTCGGGCAGGTCGTTCACCCACCAATTCTCGACGAAGTCGGAGTCCATCTGAGACAGGCCGGTCATCATGCGGTAGGTCTTGAGCGCCCCCAGCATGAAGTCCGGATCGCGGATCTGCCGCCACATGGTCGCTTCGAGCAACGCCACCATCCGCGGCTCCAGCACGTTGCGCAGAGCGTGGTCATAGGTGTCGGTCTGCGCCCGCATCATCTCGGCCGAAGCCGATGGTCCGAGCAGGTCCTGTGCCTTGTTGGGAGGCGCAGTCCTGGCATTGGCGACTTCGTCCATGGCGGTCAGGGCAACGTCCATAGCCGGCTGCAGCACCGAGGCGGGCGTCGCGGCGGTCGACGTCAGCGGCGCCTGCAGTGCTTCGAACTGGCCGGCTTGCGCGGCGATGGCGTTGCGATTGTCGTAGTAGGACCAGGTGAACAGGCCGCCGGCGAGTATGGCCGCAGCCGCGCTGGCAGCGGCGGCACCGCGCCAGATCCAGCTGCGGCGGCGCTGCGCCAGCGGATCGAAGGTGCCGAGCCCGGCCTCCTTGAAGATCACCTCGGTCAAAAGGTTCTTGAGGAAGAAGCTGCGCTTCTCGAAGCGCTGCGTCGGCATCGTGCGTCGTGCCGGCAGGCCGAAGGAGGAGGCGAGCGCCGCGGTCAGCCGGTCGATCGGCGCGCCTTCCTGGGTCGCCGAGGTGAGATAGAGGCCGCGCAGCCAGGCTGCCTCCTCGTAGCGGCTCTCGCCGAACATCGCCTCGACCAGCACCTGGATCGGCTCGGACAGGCTTTGCAGCTGTGCGGGAAAGCGGAAGATCTCGGCCCGTTCGGCCAGCTTGTCCTCATCCTCCAGCCGCGGCACCAGCCGCTTTTCCAGCTCCCTCGACAGCGTCGTGATTTCGCCCGCGATCATCTTGGCGTCGACGCGTGCATCGAGCGGGAAGGTCGTCCCCCATACCTGTTCGCGCGCCGCCGTCGACAGGCCGCCGAAGAAAGCCTCGAAGCCTCTGATCAGATCGGCCTTGGTCAGCATCAGATAGACTGGCAGGCGGATTTCCAGCCGCTCTTCGAGCTCGGCCAGGCGCCTGCGGATCTTGCGGCCATGCGCCTTGACGGCTTCGTCGCCCTCGGACAGCGCGTCGATCCCAAGCGCAACGATGACGCCGTTCAGCGCACGACGGCCACGATGCTTCTTCAACAGATCGAGGAAACCCAGCCATTCCACGGCGTCGACATCGGGCTGGCTTTCCTGCTGGACATAGCGCCCGGCGGTGTCGATCATCACTGCGTTTTCGGAGAAGAACCAGTCGCAGTTGCGGGTACCGCCGATGCCCTGCAGATCGTCGGTCAGGTCGATCGGAAAGTTGAGGCCGGATTGGCGCAAGGCCGTCGTCTTGCCGGTCGCCGGGGGGCCGACGATCACATACCACGGCATCTCGCGCAGGAACTTGCGGCCGCCGAGCTTGCGGCGCTTCAACTCGACCATGACGTCCTGGAACTTGGCGCCGACCGCGGCGACGTTTTCCTCGCCCGGGCTGAGCCGCTTTTCCTCGACCGGGGCGGAAATCTCGGCGACGAACATGCGGTTGGCGCGGATTGCGCGGCGCTGCGCGACGATCAGCCAGATCAGCCAGAAGATCACCAGAAGAGCGATGATGACGATGCGCACCGTCTCCGACGCCATCGGCACATAGTCGCCGACCCGTACGATCGGGCCGAATACCCAGATGATCAGCGACAGCAGCGCCAGGCCGATCAGCGTCCACAGGAAACGCGAAGTCAGGACCGCCCAGAGGAAGCGCAGGATGAACATGTCACAGCCTCTTTTCGACCAGCACTTCGACGCGGCGGTTCAAGGCCCGCCCTTCGCGTGTGCCGTCGTCGGCCACCGGATCGGTGGCGGCCCGGCCTTCGGAGCGCACGCGCTCCTTAGGCACGCCGTTCTGAACTAGGATATCGGCAATTTCCGCGGCGCGGGCTTCAGACAGCCGCTGGTTGGTGGACAGTGGGTTGGTCTTTTGCAAGGGAACGCCGTCGGTGTGGCCGACCACGGTGATATCGCCGATCAACTCCTGATTCTCGAGGATCACCTTGGCGACCGAGGCGATGAGCGGATCGAAGCCGTCTGTCAGCTGTGCTCGCGACGACTGGAAGAGTTCGGGATTGGAGGCCTGGATGACCAGCCGCGCCAGCGACACGCTCTCCGTGCCGCTCAGCGCTCTCTTGAGCTCATCCGGCGCCGCCGCCTGGAATTCCGGCAGCAGCGCGAAATCGACCGCCACCGGCGGCGGCGCGTCGACCTTCGGCGAAGCGCGGGTTACATCCATACGCGTCGGCGGCGGCAGTGCGCGCACCAGCGCCGAAAGCTCGACCGCCTGGCTGCTCAGGCTCATCGACAGCCCGATATGAATGGCGGTGGCGATCACCGCCGCTGCCGCAACCATCACCCAGATCGGCACGATGAAGCGCTGCGGCTCGTCGGAGGCGATCACGCCCTTCCAGTTGGGCGAAAGCTGTGCGCCTTCGGCGTCGCTGTCGCGCAGGAAACGCGCCGCGGCCACACGCACCGCATTGAGCGAACGGTCGCCGGAGCGGCCCGGAACGCGATATTTGCCGCGGAAGCCGAGCGCCATGCAATGATATTGCAACTCCAGCATTTCGCGGTCGCGATTGGGATGGCGTTCAAGCTCTTCGAGCCGGGCGAAGAACTGCGCGCCGGCGTCGACGTCGCCGCGCAGCATCACCACCAGCGGCTGGCGCGGCCATGCGCTGGCGCCGCCCCACGGCGTGTTCAGCGCCAGATCGTCGAGCAGGGCCGCCACCAGCCACGCGGCCTGGTCGGCGCGCTCGAGCGAGGAGCCCTGCGCCATGGTGGTGTCGCGGCAGCGCACAAGTTCGTCGAGCAGCCTGGTGCGCAGGGCTTCCGGGTTCTCCGGCGGCTGCGCGTTTTCGAGTTCTGGTGCAAATTCCAGCAGCGGCGAGAACGCGTTGACGAGCACGTTCGAATGCGCGCGCGCGGTGCGTTTCGCGGTCACCCCTGACGCCGGCAGCGGCATGGCGCGCGGCGTTGGCGCTCCGCTCAGCCGAATGCGCGTCCGCTCCCGATCCTCGGACAGTCCGAATGGATCGTCCCTGCTCATCATCTCACCTGTTGACCGAGTAGCAGTCGACCTGCGGTTCGCTGGGCAGCACGCCCGAAACGCCGATCACAAAACCCGGCGCTTCGAGCAGCGAGGCCCAGTGCTCGCTTTTCTGGTCCAGTTCGAGACACAGCCGGTCGCCGTCATAGGGAATTTCGCGCGGCTGCGAATGAAGGGGCTTCAGCGGAATGCCGGGCAGGCGTGATTTCCACAGCCCTTCGAATTCGCTGGCCGAGCCGACCGTCGCCTGGTTGACGAAAATCTTGCGCAAGGCATCCTCCGACAGTTCGGAGCCGATCCGCACCACGATGCGGCTCGCCACCAGAAGTTTCGGGTTGTCGATGCGGATCTTCCACACATTGGTGGCATGCCGCATGACCGGCAGGGCGCGCGATTTCGGCTCGATGTAGCGCAGGCTGAGGATCAGCGAACGCAGCGCGTCGGCCAGCGCCGAATAGGCCGGGCCTGGCGCCATGTGGTCGTAAACAGGCAGTTCGCCGAGCCGCCTTGCGCTCGAGCCATAGGTCGCCATCGAGCCGGCTAAGCCAGCCAGCTCCATATAGACCTCGGCTGGATGGAAGACATCCTGCACCAGCATGTGCGCCAGCCGCGGCCGCGCGGCGTTGACCAAATTGAGGATCAGAAGATCCTCGACGCTGCGCCCGGGGCCGCCCAGCACCATCTTGCCATGCGCCTCGGCGATCTGGTCGAGGCCGGTGACCACTTCCTGCAGCAGCCGGCTGTACCAGGACGCCGCGCCGATGACCAAGGTCGGCGGCAGGAAGGTGTCGTCCAGGGCCACGCCGCCATCGGCGCGCACGCCCTTGAATTCGGCCACCGGCAGCGCGGTGTAGCCGCCGACGGCCGTGCCCGGCGCCAGCAACAGCGCCTGCGGCCGTGCGATCTCGATTTCCTCGGGATCGGAGCCGCCATGCACGGCGTCGCGCACCGACACGATCCGGCCGCGATAGCGCGCGCCGGACGGCTCGGCGTGAGCGGGGTCGAAGCCGACGCCGCCTGGCGGTTCGAGCGGCAGCGCTATCAGCACCGGTCCAGCGCCCATCTCCGGCGTCACCGCCAGCGGCCGCGGCGCATCCATCGTCTCGGGGATCGCGAACGGCGTCCCGTCTGGAAAGATGCCGCGTGCCGAGAGCACCGAGATCTGGCCGGCATCGAGCTGTGCCTGATCGAGCGTCAGCGTTCGAAAGCCGAACGTATGCAGATGCCCCGCCTGCAAGGCGCCGCGCACCGTCGCTTCGAAGAAGCGGTCCTGTTGCTGGAAATGCTGGGTGCGGAGGAACAGCCCCTCCGACCACAGCACCCTGTTTGCATCGCTCATGCCGCCACTCTCTGCTTCTTGCTCGTCACCATTGGCGCGGCTTTGCGGATTGCCGCCGGCTAAGCGGAAATGCCGCCGCTGCCGAGCTTCACATTGACGGTGAACTTCGATCCCGGCGACACCGACTTGGTCGTGCGCCAGTTGCGTCCGGTGGGTTCCCTGATCAGCGCGACGAAGCCGAGTGCGGCCACTTCCGGTTCGACCGTGATGGTCTTCGATGCGGTCTTGCCGGGTCCGACCGATATCGTATCGGAGCCGATGAGATCGCCGCCAAGTGCCGCGCCGGCGCCGCCCTGCAGGGCGAAGTAATCGGCCGAATTGAAGGCGCCGGTGCTCTTCAGCCGTAAGACCATTACCGTTACCGGCCTGTCGCCGCCGCCCGGTCCCGGGTTCATGCCGGCCCCACCGGCCAAATTGACCGTTATGACGGACGGTTTAGGCGGGCCGCTCTGGCAAGCCGTCAGCAGTCCCGTAGCCCCGATGGCCAGAATGAATTCGCGTCTGTCGATCATGTCTCAGTCCTCCTCATATGCATCACGAAAATCAGCGCCGATCTCGCCCAGAAAACGCGTCTCGGCGCTGTGAGCGATTTCACGGTGGCGTTTCTGGTACAATTCCCAGAGCTTGGCGCCGCGCCCGCCGGTCAGCAGATTGCCGATCGCCGAACTCGACTTCAGTTCCTGCTCGATCGCCGCCGGATCGAAGCGGTCGATCATGCGCTTGAGCGCGCCTTGCACGCCGCGCCAGGCACGAACGTGGTGCTGCGCCAGATCGCGCACCGCGTCCTTGATCGCCGCTTCGGCGCCGAGGAAACCGGGGCTGCGCTCGGCCAGCATGGTCACCAGAGCATCGTCGACCGAAGGCAGGAATTTGAGCGGGTTGACCTCGGACGCGCCAACCACGGTCTGGGCGACGCGGGCGTTGCCCTTCTCTTCGGCGCGCTTGCGCAAAAGTTGCATCAACCCTTCCATCATCAGCCGGTATTCGCGGCCGAACTTCTCCATGTCGGCCACCGGATCGCTGCCGGGAAAATCGGACTCGTCCATGCCCATGCCGCGCAGGAAAGCGGCGCGCAATTCCGCGTCCGCCTGTCCGGTCGACGGCCGCGCAGCAGCTTGCCGGACAGGAGCACGTGGTGGCGGTGGAGGCGGGGTTGGCGGTGGCCGCTGTGGCGATGCCTCGGCCGCGCGGACCGGCAGATCCCAGGGCGCCGGGGCAGGCGAGGGCGCATCCACTGCGCCGCCATCCGTCGCGCCTGCGTCGAGACTGGTGGACTCGGCCGGGCCAAAACCAAACCCGTCATCGTAGGCCGGCGGCTGCTCGGAACTGGATCTGCTCGGCTCTCTCGACAGCGGTGCGGAATCGAGGCCGAAGGGATCGTCGAACAGCGGCTTGCCAACACCCTTGTCGGGGGCGGTCTCGGCCACCGGCGTTGCCACAGGGTCGAGGCTGAACGGATCGTCGAACGCCTGCGAGCTGCGTTCATCGGACCGCGCACGCGCGAATGCGCCGGGCACCGGCTTTTCGAATGGATCGGGCAGGTTGGCAGGGCGTGGCCGTCCCGGCTCTTCTTGGGTCGTGGACGAAAAGAAATCGTCGCCACCGAGACTGACCGGCGCCCGCGACGCCACCGGCTTGCTGGCGGGCATCGAAGGCCTCAAGGCCGGCGCCTCGGTCTTCGCCGTCTGCAAATCGACGCACACCACATAGTCGCCCAACCGCAGCCGCATGCCGCTTTGCAGGCGCTCGGTATTTCCCGCGCCGAGTGGGCTGCTGGCATCGTCGATGAACAGCCCGCTGCTGGAAGTATCGGTGACGAAATAGCCGCCCTGCTTGCTGGTGATCTTGCAGTGGGCGCGCGAGACGAACATGTCGGGATCGTTGATCTGCCAGTCGGCGTCGGCGCTGCGGCCGATCACCAGCTCACCCTCGTCCAGCCGCGCCTGCCGCGTGACTTGCGCGCGGGGTCCCTGTTCGAGCGTCAGCAGCAGGCTCATGCCGCCACCTCTTCGCGCCAGCCGACGATGGTGCGCAGCCGCATGTCTTCGGCATCGCCTCGCGCAGGGTTGCGCGCCAGCCAGGTGGTGCGGGCAAGCTGGACGGTGCCGAGCTTTGCCGGCGGCACTGCCTTTGCCGCAAGCACGATCCTGAGATCGACATCGATGGTCTCGCCGATCAGGTCGCGCACCGCCTGCTTCAACAACTTCAGCCGCTCGCCGCCGGGCAGGAACGCCTTGTAGTCGATATAGCTGAGCGCACCGATGCGCAGTTCGATTCGGCTTTGCCGGCTGAAGCTGCGCGGGCCGATGGTGGCGCTGCGGCCGAGTGTGGCATAGCTGCCGGCCAGCCGGCTCTGCAGCGCCTTGGGAATGGTCATCCAGGCGCCGACGAATTCCTTCAGCACCACCGGAACCTTGAAGGCTTCGGCAATGAACAGCGTCAGCCGTTCGGGACCCTCGACCTGGCTGGCGAGCGAGGCGGCCTGGCGAAGCTTTACCGCATCGAGTTCGGCGTCCTGGGTGCCCGGCAGCCCGATGCCGGCCATCGCTTCCAGCATCGAACGGACGCGGCCGCCGACACCGCGTTCGACCTGCACGGCCGGATGCGCATCCGCCCAGGCGCGATAATAAAGCGCGATCATCCGGTGCTGCAGGATGTTGACGAAATCGACGAAGGTCGTGTCGCTCGTTTGCCGCGCCTCGGCGCCTGCATACCAGCGCTGCGAAAGCCGATCGAGCACCCAGCGCGTCAGATGCAGCGGCATCGGCCCTTCAGGCCCGAGCAGGCCGAGATTGTTGACCGTCACCCGCGCCGGCGACTTGTCCGTCGGTTCGTGGAAATCCACCACGTCCTGCACTGCGAAGGACAGCCGCACATTCTGGCCGAGCCTTGCCGGCTCGCGGTCCGGCCGGCCGGAATGGCCGAACAGGCCGCCTTGCCGCTCCAGCCGGCGCAGCAGTTCGAAAAAGTCGAAACTCTCGGACAGGGTTGCGGCTCGCTCTAGATCAGGTAGCGATTGCCGGGCGTCATCGGCCATGGCACATCCTCCTGTTTCTGGAGCAACCGCGTGCGCGTGCGCACGAACCCGTTAATGCCGGCATGGCGGGCAAACAGCCGCGACAGCAGGCCCGACAGCAGCAGAGTGCTCTGTCCCGCCAGCACCGACTGGTCGACATGCAGCGTCACCTCCGTGCCGCGCCCAAAACACATTGGTCCTTCGATCGCCAGCCTTTCGATCACCGCGCGCGAATCGATGCGCACGATCGAGCGTACATTGCGGGCAAGCCCGGGATCGCCGCGTTCGGCATAGAGATCGAGCAGCGCATGCAGCGGATCGACGCCGCGGCCTTCCTTGGCCAGGCTGAGGAAGTTCAGCGCCAGCTGCGAGACCAGCCGCCAGGCCAGGTCGTCGGCGCGCGACTCGCTGTCGGCGCCGGTCGGCAGCGCTGCCGGGATGGCCGGCTGCGGCGAACGCAGCGCGCCGAGCAGCCTGACCGATTCCACCGGGTCGCCCGCTTCCAGCGTCAGCGTTGGCGTGTCGTCGAGGATGGCAAGATCGCGGTTTGTGCACAGTGCCACGACGTCGACGCGCTTGAGCGGCCGGTTGGCCTGACTGTTGACTGGGCGCGAAACCGCCAGGAAGACGTCGTCCCCGGCATAGGAGGTCCGCGTCACGCCCTGGCGCCGCTCGTCCTCGGTCGGCCGGCGCGGCCGCCGCTCCGTCGAATAGACCCAGCCGCTGCCGCGATTTTGCCCAAGGCTGAAGAGTTCCGGTATCTCCGCGTCGGGTCCCTCGGCATCGGCGTCTTCGACGCGGATGACGCGGTAGATTTCAAAGTCGCGCGCCCGCGTGCGGTCGGCATGCAGCACCTGGCGCGTCTTGCGCTGGTCGAGCTCGACGATGTTGCACTCGCGCTCGAAGAGATTGATGATCGGGGTGGCGAAGAGATCGAAATCCGCCGGCGTCAGATCGGCGAGTTCGGGCACCGGACGCCGGAACAGGAAGATGATTTCGAGCCCGGCCTGGCATTTGCGCACGACCGGCAGCAAGCCGGTGACGCGCCCATAATGGAAGCGCTCGGGCATCATGAAATATTCGCGCAGCAGGCGGTAGCCTTCGAAGGTCGGCCGCGTGCGCGGCATCAGCGCCTCGGCATCGGCAATGCCGACCATCTCCGGCGGCGGTAGCGGCGACAATGGATTGGTCTTGCCTTCCGGTCGAGCGCCGACACCAGAGCAGACTCCGAAGATGGCGTCGAAGATCAGCGGCGCCTTGGTGCGGTTGGCGAAATAGAAGTCGAGCCGGTCGAGCGCCAGTTCGTCGAGCTTGCCTTTGCCGGTCCGCGCCAGCGTGATGCGAAGTGCCGCTTCGCCGGCCTTGCCGGCGATCGGGCCGATGCCGGCGGCGGCAAGCGCGCTGCGGTCCTGGAAATAGGCGACCGAACTGATCGCGATCGGAAACAGCGTCATGTCCTGCGCGGTGGTGAAGGTGCAGCGTGTCGACAGGCCGGCCTGCAGGCTGGAGACCAGCCGCGTGCCGCGCTTGACGACGTGGCCGGCAAGCATTGTCTGCACCTGCTGGCCGGGCTTCAGCACCACCATGGCGGTTGCCGGCGCCGGCGTGACGAGATCGGGATAAAGCACGTCGAGGATGCTGCGCGAAAACCGCGAGCGCTCGGCATCCACCTTCAGGCGCGTGCGCGCGGCGAGGAAGGCGACGCCGTCGAGCAGCCGCTCCACATAGGGGTCGGGACACGGCACCGTATCCAGCGACAAATTGCGGGCAACCGCCGGATGCATGTCGGCGAACTCCGCCGCCAGCCCGCGTATGTGGGACAGTTCCTCCTCGTAATATTCTACGAAGACCCGGTCCATCTCTCAGGCTTCCCTGAACTCGGTGCGCGCCAGTCCGTTGTCGAGATTGATCGTCGTGCGCAGGCGCATGCGCTCGGGCGTCGGCGTCATGATCAGCACGGCGTCGATCTCGATCTTCAGGCCGGTCTTGTCGCCGAGGTTGACCGTGACTTTCGTCGCGCTCTCCTTCAGCCGCGGCTCGAATGCGGCGAGCACGGCGCGGATCTCGCGTGCCAGAACATCGCGATCGAAGTCGCGCGACGACCGGCCGGAGAAGGACGGCACGCCATAATTGACAACGCTGCGGCGCACCTCCGGAAAGTCGGCCAGCGATGTCGGACGGTCGGTCATCTGCTCGGCCTCGAGATCGGATAGCAGCGGCGCGGATTCGAAACGCTCGGTGTTGAACAGCGCCTCGATGTCGCGCCGCACGGCCTCGCGCAGCACATCGGGCGACACCACGATGCCTCGGCTTTCAAGCTCGCCACGGTGCCGGTTCTGAAACGCCAGCCGGTGCAGCCGGCGCTTCTGATCGGGGTTCAATGCGTCATCGGCGTCGATGCGCCTCGGTCCGTCTGCCAGCAGCTCGTCCAGGCGCTCTGCGCCAAGCTCCTCCTGCAGAGCCTGCCTGAGCCCGTCTATCTCCGAGCTCAGGCCCGGCAGGTCGTTGACGAGGCGGTCCCACAGCGAAGGCTGTACCGCCTCGCGCTTGGCCCGTGAACCGCCCGCCTGTACCTTGTCGGCGGCAGGGCGCTTTGCTCGCCCGTCACTTGCCGACATAGACATCCATTTCGGCTTCGTCATTGTCGTCATAGACGAACTTGATCTTCTTGTAGGCGAAGGAGACTTCCTCCTGGATCAGGTCGGCTTCATCATTGGCCTGCGACATGTCGTATTCCATGATCGAGGCGTCGGTCAGGGTAACGACCAGATAGTCCTTGCTCTCGCCGTCGATGGTCCGCCGCGCGGAGAATTTGACCTCGTCCAGCGCCTTGTTTTCGAACAGGGCCTTGGCCAGATAGGGTGAGGCCTTGTCATAGTGCTTGGTGAACTTGATCATGCCCATCGACACGCGGCCTCGGCGCGAGAGGGAATTGGGGTCGTAGGGCGCGACCATCTTGTAATCGACGCCATGGATTTCGATCTCGTCGTCATGGCCGTCGCGTGTGCTGGGCCCCTTGATATCCGGAACTTTCAGAAAACCGTCGATCTTCATTGTGGGCATTTTCGTTCTCCACCGCTTTCAAACAAAGGTTTGGTTGCTGCAATCAGGTCTTCACGGACGGCAATTCCGACACCAGCCTAAGCGAGGCGTTGATGCCCTCCAGCTGGTAGTGCGGGCGCAGATAGAAGCGGGCGTTGTAGTAGCCCGGCCGGCCCTCCACGCTGTCGACCTGCACCTCGGCGGCGGCAAGCGGACGCTTGGCGCGCGCCTTGTCGTCGGCGAAGGCCGGGTTGGCCAGCACGTACCGGTTGATCCATTCGGTCAACCAGATCTGCATGTCGGTACGTTCCTTGAACGAGCCGACCTTGTCGCGCGCAATCGCCTTGAGGTAGTGGGCGAAGCGCGAGACCGGGAACAGATAGGGCAGGTTGGCGGAGAGCCGCTCGTTGGACTGGGCGTCGGGGTCGACCAGGCGGCCCGCCCGCGTCTCGTCATCCTGCAGCGAATGGGCGCCGATAAAGGCCGCGAGATCGGTGTTCTTGCGGTGCAGGATCGGCATCAGCCCGAGCTTGGCCAGTTCCGCCTCGCGCCGGTCGTCGATGGCGACTTCCGTCGGGCATTTCATCGCGATCGAGCCGTCATCGGTCGGGAAGGAGTGCACCGGCAGGTTAAGCACAGTGCCGCCATTCTCGACGCCGCGGATCTGCGTGCCCCAGCCATAGAGCTTGTGGCTGCGGTTGATGTTGACGCCCATCGGGAAGGCGGCGTTCATCCAGACATATTTGTTGTGATCGCCCTGCACTTCCTCCTCGAAGGAGAAGCCCTTGACCGGCACGGTCTCCGAGCCGTAGGGCAGCCGCGCCAGCACGCGCGGCATGGTCAGCCCGATATAGCGCGCATCCTCGCTCTCGCGCAGCGATTGCCACGAGGCGTAGGCCGGGTTGGAGACGATCTGCTGCAGGTCCTGCGGGTTGGGCAGTTCCTGCCAGCTGTCCATGCGGAACAGCCGTGGCGAGGCGGCGGCGATGAATGGCGTGTGCGCCGAGGCGCAGATGCCGGAGATGTTGCGCAACAGGCCGACGTCGCGCGGGTGGTTGGAGAACTCGTAGGCGCCGATGACGCAGCCGATCGGTTCGCCGCCGAGCATCGAATACTCGTCGGTGTAGACCTTCTTGAAGATCGGGCTCTGGTCCCACATCTGGCCTTCATAGTCTTCGAGCGTATCGGCCAGCTGCTCCTTGGAAATGTTCATCACCCGGATCTTCAGCTTCTGATCCGTCTCGGTGTTGTTGATGAGGTACCAGAGGCCGCGCCAGGTGCCTTCCATCTGCCGCACTTCCGGCGCGTGCAGGATTTCGTTGACCTGGGTCGTCAGCATCTTGTCGATGCCGGCGATCAACGACTTGATCGACTTGATCGAGTTGGACGAAATCGTCGTCGTCTCGGAGCGCGACTGCGCCGCCAGAGCCAGGTTGCGAACCAGCTGCTGCAGCTTCTCGCTGTCGTCCTTCTTGACCTTGAAGTCCTTCTCCAAGAGCTGGCTGAATTCGCCGAGATCGACGGCCTCGGCCTCGGCGACGGATGCTGCGGTCTTTTGCTGTTCGGCCATGATCTATTCCTCACCCTTGTCGTCGGACAGCGCCTGGGCGGCGATCTGGCCAAGCAGCGGCTGGTTGTTCAGCAATTGGGCGATGCGCTTTTCGGCATCGACGCGGCCGTCCATGAAGCCGAGCAGCTCCTCGAGCTGGCGCCGCATCTTGAGGATTTCGGCCAGTTGCGGGACCTGTTCGGCGATCTTGTCGGGGGCGAAATCGCCCATCTTGGTGAAGGTCAGGTCGAGCGCCAGTTCTTCGTCGCGCTCCTGTCCCTCGGCCTGCGGCAGCGTGTTCTTCACCCGCGCCTTGACCCTGGGTCCCAGCGCTTCCATGAATTTGGGGAAGCGGTTGGCATCGGTCTCGACAAAGGAACGGTCGAGCACCGTCTTGGACGCTTCCCTGGTCTGCGATGCGCCCGACAGGTCGGCCATCACGCCCATGACGAACGGCAGTTCGATCGTCGTCGGGCTGCCGTAGGTTTCGACATCGTAGGCGATCTGCACGCGCGGGGCGCGATTTCGCTCGATGACCTTCGCTTTGCTTTCGGCTGGCATGTGTTGCTACCTTTCATCCTTCTGGGCAGTCTTCTTGGCGTCGGGAACGCCGGCGAGCAGCCGGAATTCCTTGAGCCCCGACGGGGCGAGGTCTTCCATCAGTTCAACGAAATCCATGTGCACCATCCTGCGCACCCGGCGGGCGAGATGCGGGATCGGGCTCGACGGCTCGGTGCGGTCGTAGAACGCGACCACAAGGTCGAGGCACTTCACCACATCGTCGCGCGAGGAAATCCTGTCCGGGAGCCCCGCACCGGTCTCCGCGTAGCTTGCCATCGTCTCGGCTCCATGACCGTTTCTGACCGGCGCGGCCGGGCTTGCCGGGGGAGCAGCCGGGCTGGCCGCCCCCTTCGTCGCTGCCTCTTCCGTGGTCTCGACCGCCGTATTGCGTTCCAGCGTCGTCAGCACGCGCTGCAAAAATCGTTTCAGGTCCGGGACGGCGGCCCCGTTGCTGTCAAGGCGGGCATTCAGCGCCGCATCGACCGCGTCGAGCGCCTCGATCGCTGCGTGCGCCCCGGCGATGAGCGCCGTCATCTGTTCACCGGCCTGGTCCTGATGGGCGGCACAACCGCTGCCCACCCGGTTCAGGAGCTGTCCGTGCGCGCTGACCAGTGCTGCCTTCTCCGTGGCATTCAATCCCGACGCCGCTTCCTGAAGCATGACGCGATCGTCGAGCGCACCCTGTTCGAGATCGCGTCCGCTGATCGGCCCGATGGGACGCGGCGCGAAGAAGACCATCTGCCTGAGGTTCGCCAGCAGGCCTTCCTGGCCGTTCTGCAGGTCGGCCAGCGCGTTGAGGCGGCGCAAGGCGGCCTCGCGTGGTTGGGGGCTGGCCCGCAGCGCCGGGTGCATCGTCTCCCAATGCGTCTCGAAGGTCCTTGCAATCAGGGTCAGGCCCTGTGCCAGTCCGGCCAATCCCTCTTCATTGGCCAGCGCCCGGGCGACAATGACGAGCAGGCGCAGGTCGCGGCCATGCGAACGCAACTCCTCGGCCTTGCCGAGCACGGCAGGCCAGTCGACCGGAATGGTCGATTGCGCGGCTGGCTTGTTGCGCCCGTCATGGACGACCTTGACCTGCGGCTCCGTGAGCCGCTCCAGCTCATGAAAAGCCGGATCGTTGCGCAAGTCTTCGCCTGACGGATTTTCACCGTCCAGCGGAGCAAGCCAGAGTGCGAGATCGATCACAGATACCCCCGGCGACCGGCTCTAAAACCGTACGTGACCCAACGTTAGCACACGGTTGCATATTCCCACAATTCGCCATCCGCTCAAAAGTTAACGAGCGCTAATGAATGTCGGTGCAACTGCGTCTCGGATGGCGCAATTCATGGCGTGCTTGGCCAACCTCGTATGTGAAGCGCATCGCATAGGATTAGAAAAAATCGTGGTTGTCTGCATTTGGCGGCGCGGGACTCTCCACAAAGGGAAAAGGCCGGCTGCATCAAGCGCTTTGTCAAGCGGCTGCTTATGTGGCAGGCTGTCGACGGGGCAGATTGCAGGAGCACGTTCGATGGAACAGCGCCGGTCGTCGCAGGGGTTCAAACGCAAGGAACTGGTTGGCAAGCTCAATCCGGTCTGCCTGCGCGCCTTCAAGGCCGCCGCCGACAGCGCCAAGCTGCGCGGCAATCCTTACGTCGAACTCGTCCATTTCATAGAACAACTGGTGCTGTCCGAGCGTTCGGATGTGCAGATGATCATTGCCGATGCCGGCGTCGATGCCAGCCGGCTTACCAGCGAAATGACCCGCGCCGTCGACAAGCTGCCCTACGGCGCCACCTCGATCGAGGAATTTTCCGACCACATCTTTCACGCCATCCAGGAGGCCTGGAACCTGGCGACGCTGGAATTCGGCATGGAGGAGGTCCGCAGCGCCCATGTCGTGCTCGCCTGCCTGAAGACGCCGGTGCTGGAAGGCCTGGTGGCGAAGATCAGCGGCGAATTCGACAAGATCGACGCCGACGGGGTCATCGCCCGCTTTGCCGAGGTGGTGGACGGTTCGCTCGAAGCCGGCGCCACGGCAGCAGTGGCTCCCACCGCGGAGGCGCCGCGGCGAGCTCCGGGCGGGGACTCCGCGCTGGCCAAATACGCCACAGACCTCACCCAGCGCGCCCATGACGGCAAGATCGACCCGGTCGTCGGCCGAGACCCGGAGATCCGGCAGATCATCGATATCCTGATGCGGCGCCGGCAGAACAACCCGATCCTGACCGGCGAGGCCGGTGTCGGCAAGACCGCGGTGGTCGAGGGGTTTGCCCTGCGCATCGCCCAGGGCGACGTGCCGCCGCCCCTGCAGGGCATCAGCGTGCGTATGCTCGACGTCGGCCTGATGCAGGCCGGCGCCAGCGTCAAGGGCGAGTTCGAGAAGCGCCTGAAGGCGGTGATCGACGAAGTTCAGTCATCCGAGACGCCGGTCATCCTGTTCATCGACGAGGCGCACACGCTGATCGGCGCCGGTGGTGCCGCCGGAACCGGCGATGCCGCCAATCTCTTGAAGCCGGCGCTGGCGCGCGGCGAATTGCGCACCATCGCCGCAACCACCTGGGCCGAGTACAAGCAGCACATCGAAAAGGACCCGGCGCTGACCCGCCGTTTCCAGGTGGTCAAGATCGATGAGCCGTCGGAAGCGGTCGCTGTGCTCATGCTGCGCGGTGTAGCCGGCGTGCTCGAACAGCATCACGAAGTGCAGATCCTGGACGAGGCGATCGAGGCGGCGGTCGGCCTGTCGCATCGTTACATCCCGGCGCGGCAATTGCCCGACAAGGCGGTCAGCCTGCTCGACACCGCTTGCGCCAGGGTGGCGATCTCGCAGCATGCGACGCCGGCCGAGGTCGAGGACATTTTGCGGCGCCGCCAGGCGCTGGAAGTCGAAAGCGGCATCATCGGCCGCGAGGCCGCGATCGGCATCGAAGTAACTGACCGGCAGGCGCGGGTCGAGGCCGGGCTCACTGAGGCCGGGACCATGCTCGCCGCCGCCGAGGAGCGCTGGGAGCGCGAAAACGCGCTGGTTGCCGAGATCCTCGAACTGCGCGCGCGGCTGCGCGGCGACGGCGTCCCGCTCGATGCGGTGGCGACAGCTGAGGCCGAAGCCGAACCGGCAGCGCCGGACGAAGAAAAGACCAAGGTGCCCAAGGCCGAGACGCCCAAGGCCGAAACGTCCGAGACCGAAGCGCCGGCTGCCGAAGGTGCGCCGTCAGATCCTGCCGCCGATCTGGCGCGGCTGCGTGAACTCATGGCCGAGCTTGCCACCGCGCAAGGCGAGACGCCGCTGATCCTGCCGTCGGTCGACCGCAATGCGGTAGCTGCCGTGGTCCAGGACTGGACCGGCATCCCGACGGGACGGATGCTGTCCAGCCAGACCGAAAAGGCGCTCAAGCTGGCCACCACGCTGTCCGAACGTGTCGTCGGCCAGGATCACGCCATGGAGATGATTGCCAAGCGCGTGCAGACCAGCCGCGCCGGGCTCGGAGCGCCGGAAAAGCCGGTCGGCGTGTTCCTGCTCTGCGGCCCCTCGGGAGTCGGCAAGACCGAGACGGCCCTGGCGTTGGCCGAGACGCTCTATGGCGGCGAACAGAACCTGATCTCGATCAACATGTCCGAATTCCAGGAGGCGCACACCGTCTCGACGCTCAAGGGCGCACCGCCCGGCTATGTCGGCTACGGCAAGGGTGGCATTCTCACCGAGGCCGTGCGCCGAAAACCCTATTCGGTGATCCTGCTCGACGAGGTCGAGAAGGCGCATCCCGACGTCCACGAGATCTTTTTCCAGGTCTTCGACAAGGGCATGATGGATGACAGCGAGGGAAGGCGCATCGACTTCAAGAACACGCTGATCCTGCTGACGTCCAATGTCGGCTCCGAAGTCATCATGGAGCGGACCGGCAACGGCACGGTGAGGGCAGGGCTCGACGGCCTCGATGCTGCACTGCGCGCTCCACTGCTGAAGGTGTTTCCAGCGGCCTTCCTCGGCCGCGTCGTGACCATCCCTTACTATCCGCTCTCGGATTCGATGATCGAGGCCATCACCCGCCATCAGTTCGGCAAGATCGCGCGGCGGCTGCGCGCCAGCCACGACGCCGAACTGGTGATCGGCGACGGCGTCATGGCGCTGGTCAGGGCGCGCTGCACCGAAATCGAGTCCGGTGGCCGCATGATCGACGCCATCCTCACCAACACGCTGTTGCCGGAACTCAGCCGCGGCGTGCTGAACCGGTCGCTCGACGGCGAGAAGATGACCAAGGTGACCGTCAGCGCTTCCACTGACGGGTTTGCCTATTCGTTCGAATAGTCAGGCCTGACTGCTCGGCTCCGTCTCGGCGCGGATCAGCTTGATGTCGGCGCCGGCTGCCCAGGCGCCGATATCCTCGCGCCGCAACGCCGCCGCCATCATGTCGGGAAACAGGTCCGGCGTGCAGGCGAAGACCGGTATGCCAAGTGCCGCGACCGAAGCCGACATCGCCGGATCATAGCCCGGCCGGCCCTGATCGGTCAGCGCCAGCAGCACGATGACATTGACGCCGGACCGGACCAGCGCCGCAAGCCGCCGCAGCAAGTCCTGGCCGTTGCCGCCCTCATAGAGGTCGGTGATCAGCACGAAGTGGGATTTGGTCGGCCGCTCGATGCGGTCGGCGCAATAGGCGACCGCCTGGTTGATGTCGGTGCCGCCGCCGAGCTGCACGCCAAACAGCACCTCGACCGGGTCGCTGAGCTCTTCGGTCAGGTCGACGATGGCCGTGTCGAAACAGACCAGCTTGGTGCGCACGACCGGCAGCGACGCCATCACCGCGGCGAAAATCGAGGCGTAGATCACCGAGCTCGCCATCGAGCCGGACTGGTCGACGCACAGCACCACTTCGTCGAGATCGACCAGCCGGCGTTGCTTGCGCATGAAGCCGACCAGTTTTTCCGGCACGACGGTTTTGTGCTCAGGCTGGTAGTGGCGAAGATTGGCCGAGATGGTGCGCGGCCAGTCGATGTCGCGTTGGCGCGGCCGGTTGGTGCGTCGCGACTTGTCGAGCGCGCCACGGATCGCCTCGGCGGTCTTCTGCTCCAGCCGCTGCATCAGCTTGGCAACGATGTCGGCGATGATGGTGCGGGCGATGTCCTTGGTCTTGGCCGGCATCACCGAACGCAGCGAGATCAGGTCGGCGACGAGGTTGACGTCGGCCTCGATCGCCTTGAGGAATTCCGGCTCCATCAGCATCTGCTTCAGGTTCAGCCGCTCAAAGGCATCCTTCTGGACGATCTGGACCACCTGGGCGGGAAAGAAGGAGCGGATATCGCCCATCCATTGCGCCACGCGTGGCGCCGAGCGGCCGAGCCCGCCGCGCCGCTTGCGCGGGTCGGCATCGGCATTGGCGCCGTCGCCGTAAAGCGCATCGAGCGCCGAAGACAGTTTTTTGTCATCACTGGAAAGGGCGGAGGAAGCCTCGTCATCGGCGCCGATCGCCAGCCGCCAGCGGCGCTCGCGCCCGCTATCGGAGGATGCTGGGCCGGGTTCGGGCACTTCGGCTTCGTCATCCATTGTCACACTCCGCCCGCCAGCAATGGCCCAAGCCGCTCCAGGTGACGGCGCCAGCCCTCGCCGCCATCCGGCGCCGGCGTCAGGCCGGCCGGCAACCTTGCGGTGCGGCCGAGCACGGCCTCGATCAACCGCTGCCGCTCCATCGAGTCCAGATTGGAGAAGACGCGGCGCAGCAATGGCAGATGCGCGATGAAAGCTTCCTCGTCGAGCGATTTCAGCCACCCATCGACGGCGCCGCGCAGGCCCTCGTCGTAGATCAGCCGCTGGCCGGCAGTGCTGAAGAAACCTTCGAAGAACCCCGCTGCCTGGGCGACCGGCGTCCCCGGCGACAGCCTGCGTCCGAGCAGCCCGGCGGCGTCCTCTGCCGACAGTTGGCCGGCTTCATAGAGCAGATGCGCGGCGCAGCCGGCGAGCAGCGCCGTCGAGCCCGGACCTTCCAGCACGCCGGTCAGGCCGTTGCGCCATGCATCGAGCACGCCTTCGCCGGGCTCGACCAGCCGGATCGCCGTGTCGGCCTTGCGCACAGCACCGACCAGCGTGGTGGCGGCCTGCTCGTCCAGGTCGCGCACCGCATAGGGCAGCGCGATCGCGCCTTCGACGATCAACCGTTCCAACAAACCGGACAGCCGGTTGGTTTCGGTCTTGCGCGCCTCGCCGTAACGGATGATGTCGGCAAGCGGCGGCACCGAGGCCAGCATCTCCAGGCATTCGCTGCTGTGCGCTGCGCGCGCCTCCAACGCTACAAGGCCGGCGCTCGCGGCCTCCGACAGATCCGCCGTAATGGCGCTCTGGACAAGGGCGGCAAGCGTGTCGAGGCTCGCGGCCGCACCGAGCATCTGGATCAGGCGGCCATTGGCGGCCTTTTCGATAGTCGGGCCGTAGATCAGGTTCTCGACCAGGCGCACGGCATATTCCGGCTCCCAGGCCAGCGTCCATTTTTCGCGAAAGGTGCCGCGGCTGCGGCCGGCGTCGGCCAGCCTGCCCCATTGCACGCCAAGCACGTTCAGCCGGTGCAGCAATGTCGAACGAAACAGTCCGCTTTCGCTGCGCAGATCGACCGACAGCTCGCGTTCCAGCGCCTCCGGCTTCAGCCGCGCCGCCTTCTGGTTGCGCTGCAGGTCCTCGATCAGCGGCGCCAGCGGCGTGTCGGGCGGAATCTCGCCGACATCCGCGCCCAAAAGCAGCTCGGCCTCGACCAGCGCCCACAGCACCGCTTCGCCGTTGAACAGCGCCGCGATCGCGGCATCGCGCAATTCCTCGAAGCCGGGCTTCGGCCGCTCGCGAATGGCAGCCAGTGTGCGCGCAAGCCGCTCGGCCTCGATCAGCGACGCGGTCGACACCAGATGGCCCTTCGCCCGCAGCACCGCCGCGATCGTCGCCAGCCACAGCGTCGCGGCGTCGCGCCGCCCTCGTGTGCGCCACAGATGCTTGCACCAGCCGGGCGCGACGACGCCAGCGCCATAACCATAGCCCAGCGCAAGACGCGGCCCGGTCCATGGCGCCCATGTCATGATGCTTTTGCGCCGGGCAATTCCCTTGATCAGCGCCTGGTCGTTCTTCTGCGTGTGCGCGGCCTGCAGGGCCGGCACATGCCATGCGCCGCAGACGACGGCGATCGGTCCGGCGAATTCCTTGCGCGCGGCGGCGATTTCCAATCGCATATGCGCTTCACGCTTGGCCTCGAACGGCGCGATCGCACCTTCGCCGTCGCGCAGCGTCGTCATCGCATCGGTGATGGCAGCGAAGATTGGACCCGGCTGCGGATTCTGCTCGATAATGTCGGCCCACCAGCTTTCGCCATCTTCATAGCCGGCGGCCGCAGCCAGCGTGCCGATCGGGTCGCGATGCGATGCGGGCTCGCCATCCTCACCGGTTTCGTCCTTGGGTTCGGGCTTGTCGGCGTCAGCCGTTTTGTCGGGGTCGTCGGTTGCCGGTGCCGCGAACCGTGCCGATGACGGCAGGTCGATGAACCGCAATGCCGCCTTGTTCGCCACCGCCCACACCGCCGCCTGGTATTCCGGCGAGAACTCGGCGAACGGCCAGAAACTTGTCGCGGCCGGATCGTCCTCGGGGTAGCAGAGCAGCGCCACCGGCGGCTGCATCTGCGGGCGCGCCAGCAATGGCAGCAGGGCGGACGCGTCGCTCGGCCCTTCGATCAGCACCGCGACCGGCTGCAAGTCCCGCAGCGCCTGCACCAGGCTGTCGGCGGAGCCCGGCCCGTGATGGCGGATGCCGAAATAGGCGACGTCGCTCATGACCTCAGATCGCTGCGTTCAGCGCCGCGTAATAGCCGGCATAGTCCGGCCGCTTCTTGAGCACCGTTTCGAGATATTCCTCCAGCACCACCTTGTCCTGCACCGGGTCCTTGACGATGGCGCCGACAAGGCTGGCGGCGAGGCCTTCGGCGCCGAGCTTGCCGCTGTCGAACCACGCCGCCTGGCTGAGGCCGCCGACCATGGTGGCGATCGCCTCGGCGGTCGAGAGCGAACCCGAAGGCGTCTTCAGCGTCACCTTGCCGTCGGCGGTTGCGCCCGAGCGCAGCTCGCGGAAAATGGTCAACACGCGAGCGATCTCCTCGCCGACATTTTTCGGCACCGGCAGGTCGAGCCCGCCGGCCATCTCGTCGACCCGCTTGGAGACGATCGCCACCTCTTCCGCCATGTCCTCGGGCAGCGGCAGCACCACCACACTGAAGCGGCGTTTCAGCGCCGAGGACAGCTCGTTGACGCCCTTGTCGCGGTTGTTTGCGGTGGCGATGATGTTGAAGCCGCGCTGGGCATAGAGCGACGTGTTGAGTTCCGGGATCGGCATCATCTTTTCCGACAGCACGGTGATCAGCGTATCCTGTACATCGGAGCCCATGCGCGTCAACTCTTCCAGGCGGCATAGCTTGCCGCTCTCCATGGCGCGGTAGAGCGGCGTCGGCACCAGCGCCTCCTGGCTCGGCCCTTTGGCCAAAAGCTGCGCATAGTTCCAGCCGTAGCGGATCTGGTTCTCGTCGGTGCCGGCCGTGCACTGCACGATCAGCGTCGAGTTGCCCATGATGGCGGCGGCGAGATGTTCCGACACCCAGGACTTGGCGGTGCCGGGAACGCCGAGCAACAGCAGCGCGCGGTCGGTAGCGAGTGTCGCCACCGCGGTTTCCATCAGCTGGCGGCGGCCAACATATTTCGGCGATATCACGGTGCCGTCGCTTGCCTTGCCGCCGAGCAGATAGGTCAGCACGGCCTTTGGCGACAGGCTCCATCCGGCCGGCTTCTGGCGTTCGTCATTGCGCGCCAGCGCCTGCAGTTCAGCGGCATAGGCCTGCTCGACAGGGAGGCGGATGGCTGCGTTCATGGTGCTGTTCTCCGGATTGTCATGGGTTGGTTCCCGTCAGGGCCGCGTTGAGGCGCAGGAAAGCGAGCGAGGCTGCCGCCGGCGGCATGCCGGCCGCAACGACATGCTCGATCAATTTTTCCGCTGTCGCCGCAGTGGCCAGAAAGCCCAAAGTTTCCAACAGGTCGTCGACGGTTCGCTTCATCGCGTCATCATTGCCGGCGACAGCCGAACGCAACACCGCCAAGCTCTGGCCGTTCGTCAGGTCGGGCCAATCCAGCCAGTTGGCTTCGAAGCCCTCGGCAAGGGTGAGCGTGCTAACATACTGCGGCGTATCTTTCAGGATCAGTCTGACCAGGACACGCTTCCTGCGGCTATCCAGGCGCGGTGTCAGGTGCAGCACGAACAGTGCCGGCTTGCCACCCTCGGCGATCAGCGTGTCGGCCATCTGCGTTACTGCAGCGTCGCTGCCCGACGCTGCGACCATTCGTGAGATCTGGATGTCCGCATTGTTGTCGGCACCGAACTGCCAGGCTGCAATGAAATCGGGTTCGCTGACCCCAAATCGGGAAGCAAGGTCGACCAGATTGCAGGTCTCGAACAGTTCGGCGCGGCGCTTTTCCTGCGCCGGCGATTTGAGCTTTGCCGGCGTGTAGGTGGTGCGGCGGCGGATAAAGCCGGATTTGCCTTCTGCGATGAAGGCGGCAAGTTCGGCAACGGGATCGTCGGCACCGCCACCAACACGACCGTGCTCGCCCAACCTCGCCAGCAGCCGGCTCACCAGTTCCTGCACCTTGCCGGAGCGGTCAGTGGCCAGGCTTTTCAGGAACGGCGCGTCCTCAGGCGTCAGGCCGAAATGCATGAGTTCGATCAGTGCCAGCCGGACTTCCGCCGGCTCGCCGGGCGCCTTCGCTTCCATCAGGCTGCGGGCCGTGGCCGGATCGCGACGGCGCATCTCGGTCAACGCGATACGGCGCGCGGCGGGGTAAAAGTCATCCCAGTTCTGCACCGTCAGTTGCTCCTGCGGCGCAATCTTCAGCCCCTCGACGCTGGCCTGCCAGTCGATCCACGGCGCATAGATGTCAGGGCTGTTCTGGTCTGATGCCGACGGCATCCAGTCCATCGGATGCAGCACGTAGCCACGGCCGGCGACGAGCGTCGCCACGCGCGCCTTGCGCCGCGCATCGACGGTGTTCTTCAAGGCAGCCCGCAACAGCGGCCGCAACCGCTCCGGCAGCAGCGGCAGGCCAAGCCTCGGCAGCGGCGGGCGCCGCTTCAGCGACTTCGGCGCGGCTGGCCTTAAGCCCACATCGAGCGCCTGCGCGGCGATGGCCAGCAACAGCCGCTCCCGTTCGTCCGGGCTTGCGCCGCCGGCGATTTCCTTCCACGCGGCTGGCGCCAGATCGAACGCAGTTCCGCCGGTGATCCAGCAGTCGCGCATCGTCGCCAGGCCGGTTTGCTCGAGCTCGTTCATGACAGATCGAGCCTCCCGAAGCCGCTTTGCGCGGCGAGCAGATCGAGCCGCGCGCCGTTCCACAGGGCTGCCGTTGCCGAAAGGTCGAGACCGAGCACGGTTTGATCGACGGTTCCGGCGACAGGCAGGGCGATCCCTTGCGGGTCGTGCGCCGCTTGCCACCAGGCGGTGCCGCGCTCATCGAGCAGGATCGCGCCGGCAGGCAGCATCAGCGGGCTATCGGTCGACCAGGGTGCTGCGTCCTGGTGCGCCGCATGCGCCGCCAGCGGATCCTTGACAATGCCGAGGCCGAAATCCGGCCAGGCGCCCGACACGACATCGCCCTTGCGCTCCGCTACCAGCGCCCGCAGCCGTTGGCGTGACGGATAGAACACCAGCCTTGCATCGAACCGGTCGCCAGGTGTGAACGCGGCAGAGCGGCGGCCGGCCGAGGCCGGAAAGAAATCGAGTAGCAGCGCAAATTGCGGCGTCGGGCTTTTCAGGTCGAGCAGCCAGGTAGAATGGCTGACAAGGCCGTCGCGGCGGGTCTCGATCTTCTCGCCGATGACTTCCCACTGGCTGTCGACCTGTCTTGCATCGGGATTGGCCAGCACCTGGTCGCGGGTTTCGGATGCCGACACCAGCCGCTTCAATTCGGGATCGTCTGGCGCCGAGCGCCAGGCCTTGGCCAGCAAAACCAGCTTGCCGAGTTCGCGGATCGCCGCGTCCGGCCGTTCCTCGCTGCGCAGCGCCATTAGCCGGGCCGGGATTTCGTCGATGCGTCCCGCAAGCGCCGTTGCTTTCATGTCGACCAGCCTGGCGGCAATGCGGCGGCAGCGCTCGCTGCTGGCGTCGGCAAAGGCGGAAAGGCCGAGCCGCAGCTGGTCGGCAATCCACTGGTCGAGTTCGTCCAGCGCGCCTGCCACCGCGGTGCGCGTATCTTCCGCCCGCTTGCGCTGCGCCGTCTCGCGGCGCTCCGTCGCGGCGGCGTCATCGACGGTGCTTTCCTCTGCCTGCGAGGCCTCGCCAATGCTCTTGCCAGACGCGCCCCTGCCAGACTTTGCGTCGACCGGCGGGGGCGCACTCTTCCTGCGCCGGCCAAGCCAGTCATTGACCCATTCCGGCGTTGTTTCGGCTGATGTGAAGCTGGCCGGCGCCGTGGCGGCGATCCACATCAGCGCCAGCGTGTGCTTGCAGGGAAATTTTCGCGACGGGCAGGTGCATTTGTAGCCGTGGTCGCCGGTGTCGACGACGGTGCGATACGGGTTGGATCCCGAGCCCTGGCATTCGCCCCAGATCAGCGCCTGCTGCTCGTTCTTCTCCAGCCGCGGCCAGTTCGAGCGCTTGGTGAGCTTCGAGGCGGCGCTTAGCGACGCCTGATCGGGGGCCAGCGCCTCGATGGTTTTCAGTTCGAATTCCAAGCCGCGCCTCTCGTCACCCCAAATCAATGCCTGGCATCAATATAGGGTGACGTTTGTGAAGGATTGTTGTGGCCCCGGCAAGACGAAGATAGCGCAGATCAGTACAACGGCGTGGCCATATGCCGGGGCGTCGGCCATTGCGCCGTGATCTCGGGCTGCACCGGGCGCTCGAGATAGGTCGACAGCACGACATAGCTTCGCGTCGAGGTGACGCCGGGCGTTTCGTAGAGACGCGCCAGCAGGCCTTCGAGCGCCCTGGTGTCCTCGGTGCGGACCTTGAGCAGCAGGCAGGTGTCGCCGGCCACCGAATGGATTTCCTCGACCTCAGGATATTGCGAAACGGCCATCAGCTCCGGCGTCTTGCCCCAGCCCTTGGTATCGATATGCACGAAGGTGAGCAGCGGCTTTTTCACCGCCTTCGGGTCGATGATCACAGCCGTGCCGCGGATGGCGCCGCTGCGCCGCAGGCGCTTGACCCGCTCATGCGCCGCCGGCGGCGACAGGCAGACGCGTTCGCCAAGTTCGGCGTAGCTGATCGTCGCATCCTCGACCAGCACGCCTAATATTTTTCGGTCGATTGCGTCGAGCTCTCGGGGAGCTACCTTGTTCTGCAGAACCCCATCTGTTTCTTCGTCCATATCGAAATTCCTTGTTGTCGCGGAATTCAGTTCGGCCATTATGACCCGATGACGAACGCGCATCAAGCTGCAACGCTCCATCAGCCGATCCCGGCGCTGGCCTATCTCCTGACCGGCTGCATCGCCGTCATCGGCTCGAACTCGCTGGTCCTGGGTCCAATTGCTCCGGCAGTCGCCGCATCCTTCGGCACCAGCGTGCCGGCGGTGATGGCCGCGTCGGCCGCCTTCGGCCTCGGCACTTCCGCCAGCGCGTTGTTCCTCGCCCGCTATATCGACGGCGTCGGCGCCCGCCGCATGCTGCAGGGCGCTCTGCTGTTGCTGGCGGTCGGCCTTCTCGCCAGCGCGCTGGCGCCGACGGTGATCATGCTGGTCGCGGCCCAGGCCGTCGCCGGCATCGCCGCGGGCGTCGCCATGCCGGCCATCTATACCAGTGCAGCGGCAATTGCGCCGCCCGGCCGTGAAAGCGGCACGATCGGCGTCGTGCTGACCGGCTGGACGGTCTCCATGGTGGCCGGCGTGTCGCTGTCGGCCGTGCTTGCCGATCTCGTGCACTGGCGCGCCGTCTTCGCCGCCGTCGCGGTGCTTTCCGCCATTGCGCTTGCTGCCTTGTCGATGACCTCGCTCAGCGACGTCAGGAAGGGCGGCCCGGCGCCGTCGCCGTTCGTTGCGCTGGCCATTCCGGGGATCGTGCCGCTGCTCATCGCCTGCACCGCCTTCATGACCGCTTTTTACGGCGTCTACGGCTATCTCGGCGATCATCTGCACCAGGATCTGGGCGAGCCCGTCAGCGCCAATGCGCTGGCCGCGCTCGCCTATGGCGCCGGCTTCGGCGCCGCGGCCTTCCTCGACGGCGTCATCGACCGCATCGGCGCACGGCGCGTCATGCCTTTCGCCTATCTGCTGGTCGCCGTCGTCTATGTCGCGATCGCGCTCGCAAGCAGCAATTTCGTGCTGATCCTGGCTATGATCGCCATCTGGGGCCTTGCCAATCATTTCGGCCTGAACGTGCTGGTGATGCGCCTTACCGCGCTCGATCCGTCGCGCCGCGGCACCATCATGGGCCTGAACAGCTCGGTCACCTACCTCGCCGTCTTCATCGGCACCACCAGCTTCGGGCCGCTTTATTCGACATTCGGCTTTGCCATCTGCGCGATCGTTGCCGCCGTGCTGATGCTGGTTGCGGCAGCAGCGGGGTCATGGCGGTCGCCGCCGCCCATCAAGCCGTAAAGCTTGCGTCCTCATCCCGTCCTTCGCTAGAGCTTGGCTTGCCATGCGAGCCCCGCCCGGATGAAGACGACGCTTGAAACCACTGCCGACCCCTCGTCAGACGACCTCGCCTTCCTGGCCGAGCGGCTGACGGCGTTCAATGACGGCGATGTCGGCCCCTCCGGCCGCAAGCCGATCGCGGTCTTCGTTCGTGACGAGCACGGCGCTGTCGTCGCCGGCATTTCGGGATACACCGCCTGGGGCTGGCTCTATGTGCAATGGCTGTGGGTCGACGAACGCCTGCGCGGCCAGCATATGGCCGGCGACATGCTGGACGCTGCCGAGCGCGAAGCAGTCGCCCGGGGCTGCCAGACCGCCTGGATCGACACGTTCAATCCGACAGCGGCCAAAGTCTATGAGCGGCAAGGCTACCGGCGTTTCGGCGAGCTGCCTGACTTTCCCATCGGCCGCAGCCGCATCTTCCTGCAGAAGAAGCTCTAACCTGCCAGCCGCCCGCCTTGCATCGGCCGCGGCACGCCGGTGGTGCTGGGAAAGCTGATCGGCAGGCCGCGCAGCACGCGCACGGCAAGGAAGGCAAAGCATTCGGCCTCCACCGCATCGCCTTTCCAGCCCAGTGTCTCGGCCTGCACCACCTCGACGTTGGCGCGCCTCGCCAGCATCGCCATCATCGTCGGGTTGCGGCGGCCGCCGCCACTGACCGCTAGGCGCTTCGGCCGGCGCGGCAACAAATCGAGCGCCTTGCCGACGGCCGAGACGGTGAAGGCCGTCAGCGTCGCCGCCCCATCCTCTGCGCTGAGGCCGTCGGCCATGGCGGCGCCGAAGTCGAAACGGTCGAGCGATTTCGGATAGGGCTTGGTCAGATACGGATGCTGGAGCAATTTGGCCAGCCGCACTTCATCGACGGTGCCGGCCGCGCCCAGTGCGCCGTCGCGGTCCATCTCGCCGAGGCCGTTTGCCTTGATGAAATCGTTGAGCGGCGCGTTGGCCGGGCCAGTGTCGAAGGCGACGATGTTGTCCTTGCCGTCCCACCAAGTGACGTTGCCGACACCGCCGAGATTGAGCACAGCGGTGTCCCCGCTGGCGTCGGCTTCCCTCAAAAGCGCCGCGTGGTAGGCAGCCGCCAGTGGTGCGCCCTGGCCGCCAGCGCGCACATCGTCCGAGCGGAAATCATAGGCGACCTTGGCGCCCAAAATGGAATGCATCAGCGCGCCATCGCCCAACTGGCGCGTATCGCCGCGCCGCCCGGGTTGCGGGGCACGATGCAGCACGGTTTGGCCGTGAAAACCGACCACGCCGATATCGCCTATGGTTAGGCCGTAGCTTTCGACAAGGTCCTTCACCGCCGCCGACTGCGCCCGCGTCAGCGCCTCCTCGGCTTCGGCAAAGATCGCCGGCTCGGGCCCGTCGAAATTCCACACCCGGGCCTGACGCAGCGTCTCCTCCAGCAAGGCACGGATCGCTGCGGGGTAGGGGGCCAGCGTATAGGTGCCGAAATCGGCGATCCGCTCGCCATCGGTCTTGATCAGCGCCACGTCGATATTGCCGTCAAGCACGGTGCCGGTCATCAGGCCGACGGCCCAGATTGGTTCCACGGTCGACTCCCTTGCGACACCGTTTGCGATTCCAACGCAATCACCTGTCGGACGGATTGTCTCGCCAGGCAAGACCCTGGCCGCGGTCGATTGCTCCGAACCTGCCGGCAGAGTTTTTCACCGAACAGCGAAAATCGAGCAACGCCGTTCTTGCGTCTCGCCGCTCAAGACGCCAGCTATGAGACGAACACGTCATCGCCAAGGAGAAACGACATGGCATCCGAAGTCGCAGTGATCGCCGGCGCGGGTGCGGGCCTGAGCGCCTCTTTGGCACGCCTTCTCACCACGGAAGGCTATCGTGTGGTGCTGGCCGCCCGCAACACGGCCAAACTCGCGGCGCTGGTCGGGGAAACCGGCGCGCTGGCCGTCGAAACCGACGTCGCCGATCCGGCCTCCGTCGCCGGCCTGTTTGACGCCGCCGACAAGCAAGGCCCGCTGGCCCTTGCCGTCTTCAATGCCAGCGGCCGCACGCGCGGCCCGATCGCCGAGGTCGATCCCGATGCGGTCAAACAAGCCTTGCTTGTCGGCGCCTATGGCGGCTTCCTGGTCGGCCAGCAAGCGGCGCGGCGGCTGCTTGCGCGCGGCTCCGGTTCGATTCTTTTCACCGGCGCCTCCGCCAGCATCAAGGGCTTTCCCAACTCCGCCGGCTTTGCCATGCCGAAATTCGGCCTGCGCGGTCTGGCTCAGTCGATGGCGCGCGAACTCTTCCCGAAGAACATCCATGTCGCCCATTTCATTATCGACGGCCAGATCGAGCCGGTCGGGACGAAGCCCGAGCGACCGGACAGCCAGCTGTCGCCCGATGCGATCGCGCAGACCTATCTCGCGACCCATCGCCAGCATCGCAGCGCCTGGAGCTTCGAGGTCGAGCTGCGGCCCTTTGTCGAGACATTCTGACCGGTCCGGCGTGACCGTTCTCGCAATTGCGAAATCTTTGAGAGAATATTCCCGGCTTCGTGTTTGAGAAGAAATGCGGTTCTTTGATCCGGCAAGCAGCATTGCCGATGATGTCGTCAAGGCTTGGTATTCCACCTCGCCGCAATGACTTCAGGATTACGAGGGATCGACAATGTCCGAACGCGGAAACGCTTCCAGCTCTCTTCTTTTTTCAGCCATCAGCCGGCGAGCTGCCCTTGCGGCACTTTTTGCCTCGGCCGTCACGCTTGCCGGTCTGGCTCAGCCGACGCCGTCCTTCGCCGAGGACAAGAAGTCTATCAAGGTCGGCATCATCAGCGGCGAGGATGAGGATGTCTGGCGCGTCGTCGTCGCCCAGGCCGCCGAAAAAGGCCTGACCGTCGAGACCGTGGTGTTCAACGACTACACCCAGCCCAACGAGGCGCTCGAGCGCGGCGAGATCGACGCCAACGCCTTCCAGCACCAGCCCTATCTCGACAACCAGATCAAGACCCAAGGGTACCACATCGTGCGCGTCGGCTACACCGGCGTCTGGCCGATCGGCCTCTACTCCAAGAAATACACCAAGGTTGCCGACCTGCCCGAAGGCGCCGTCATCGGCTTGCCCAACGACCCCTCGAATGAGGGCCGCGCGTTGCGCGTTCTGCAGAACGAAGGCGTGATCAAGCTGAAGGACGGCACCGGCATCCTGGCGACCACCGCCGACATTGCCGAGAACCCGAAGAAGGTCGTCATCAAGGAACTGGATGCCGGCATTGTCGGGCGCTCGGTCGAGGATCTCGACGCGGCTGTCGTCAACACCGACTGGGCGCTGAAGAGCGGTCTCGGCCCGGACAACCGCATCGCCCAGGAGCCAGTGGCCGACAACCCCTACCGCAACTTCATCGCCGTGAAATCCGGCAACGAGAACGAGGCGTGGGTGAAGACGCTGGTCGCGTCCTACCAGAACGAGGCGGTCAAGGCCGAGTTCGACAAGGTCTACAAGGGCACCGGGATCAGCGCCTATTGATTGGCGCCTGGTTGTCAGGAGCAGGCGGCCCGCTGTTGAGCGGGCCGCTGTCGCATTTTGTCGAGCGTTGAAACGGACAGTGAGATGAACCAGCACGTCACGGCCGAGGCATCCGGTCCGGTCAATATATCGGCCGGGCAAGAAGATGTCGTACGCCTGGTCGACCTCAAGCGCCGCTTTGGCGCGACGCCTGCGCTCGACGGCGTCTCGCTGACGGTGCGCAAGGGCGAGATCCTCGGCATCATCGGCCGCAGCGGCGCCGGCAAGTCGACGCTGATCCGCTGCCTCAACGGGCTGGAGCGGCCGGACTCCGGCGACGTCTTCATCGAGGGCCGCGAGATCGGCCGGCTCGGCGAGCGTGAATTGCAGCCGCTGCGGCGTCGCATCGGCATGATCTTCCAGCACTTCAATCTGCTGTCGGCCAAGACCGTGGAGGACAATGTCGCGCTGCCGCTGAAGATCGAGGGCCGCCCAAAGGCCGAACGGCTGGCGCGCGCCGCCGAATTGCTCGACCTCGTCGGCCTGTCGGAGAAGGCGAAGGCCTATCCGTCCTCGCTGTCGGGCGGCCAGAAGCAGCGCGTCGGCATCGCCAGGGCGCTGGCCGCGCGGCCGGCGCTGCTGCTGTCCGACGAGGCGACCTCAGCGCTCGATCCGGAGACGACGCGCTCCATCCTGGCCTTGCTGAAAGACATCAACCGGCAGCTCGGCCTCACCATCCTGCTCATCACCCACGAGATGGAGGTGATCCGCTCGATCGCCGACCGCGTCGCGGTGATCGATGCCGGGCGCATCGTCGAACAAGGCCCGGTGTGGTCGGTCTTTGCCGAGCTGCGTTCCGAAATCACCAGGAGCCTGCTCGGCGGCATCCGCCCGCAACTGCCGGCCGAGATTGCCGGCCGGCTTGCTCCCGGAGGCGGCGCCGAGCTCATCCTCAGGGTCGACGTCGCAGGTGAGGCCGCGCGCGGTCCGCTGCTGTCCGATCTTGCGGTGGCCGTGCCGGGACGGTTCCGCCTCGTCCATGGTGGCATCGACCATGTCCAGCAGCAGCCGGTCGGCACGCTGTTCCTTGCGGTCGCGGGCAACGATCCGAAACATCTGTCCAAAGTAATCGCATTCCTGAAGGCCCGCGACGCACGGGTGGAGGTGCTTGGCCATGTCGCCGGTTCTGTTTGAACTTCTGCTGCGCTCGATCTGGGAGACGGTCCTGATGACGGCGGCATCGGGCCTCATCTCGCTCGTCTTCGGGCTGCCGCTCGGCCTGGCATTGATTGCCACCGAGCGCGGCGGCATTGCCGAAAGCCTGTGGGTGAACCGCGCGCTCGGCGCCGTCATCAACGGCTTCCGCTCGGTGCCTTTCATCATCCTTCTGGTGGCGCTGATCCCGGTGACGCGGCTGATCGTCGGCACCTCGATCGGCACCTGGGCGGCGATCGTGCCGTTGTCGATTGCGGCGACGCCCTACTATGCCCGCATCGCCGAAGTGTCGCTGCGCGAGGTCGATCGCGGCCTGATCGAGGCGGCGCGCGCCATGGGCGGCAACCGCTGGACGATCATCCGTGAGGTGCTGGTGCCCGAAGCTTTGCCCGGCATCGTTGCTGGTTTCACGGTGACGCTGGTGACCCTGATCGGCGCCTCGGCCATGGCCGGCGCCATCGGTGCCGGCGGGCTTGGCGACCTCGCCATCCGCTACGGCTACCAGCGTTTTGAGACCAGCGTCATGGTCGCCGTGGTCATTGTGCTGATCATCCTCGTTTGCGGCATCCAGTGGGTCGGTGACCGGCTGGTCGCCAGGCTGGACCGGCGCGGATGAGCGCCACGAACGTTATTTGCCGGCAGGCTGCCAAACGCAGCGCCGGCTTTCTCTATCGGCGCCGAGATTGGATTGCGCGTTGCTTTGATCGGACCGGCCTGCGTGCCACCGTGACAGCGGAACAAGGAGCTTGACCATGCCCAGGATCGTACCCGTGCTTGATCTCGGCCGTCTCGAACAGGGCGCTTCCGAGCGGCGAACGTTTCTCTTCGACCTGCGCACGGCCGCGCGCGATGTCGGCTTCTTCTATTTGACCGGCCACGGCATATCGGCTGCGGATACCGCAGAAGTGCTCGACGCCTCGCGCCGGTTCTTTGCCTTGCCGGAAGCCGACAAACTGGCGATCGAAATGGTGAAGTCCTCGCAGTTCCGCGGCTATACGCGCGCCGGCGGCGAGCTGACCAAAGGCAAGGCCGACTGGCGCGAACAGCTCGACATCGGCGTCGAACGCCCGGCCATCGAACAAGGCCCCGGCGTGCCCGCCTGGACGCGGCTGCAAGGGCCCAACCAGTGGCCGGCCACGCTGCCCGAGCTGAAGCCGGCGCTACTCGCATGGCAGGCCAAGGCGACGGCGGTGGCGATCCGGCTGCTCCGGGCCTTCGCTTTGTCGCTCGATCAGGCCGAGGACGCCTTCGATCCCGTCTACCGGGCCGAGCCCAACCATCGCATGAAGATCGTGCGCTACCCCGGCCGCGACGCCACCGGCGACAACCAGGGCGTCGGCGCGCACAAGGATGGCGGTTTCCTGACGCTTCTGTTGCAGGACGAGAGCAAGGGGCTGCAGGTCGAATATGACGGTGCCTGGGTCGACGTCGATCCGCTGCCCGACACGCTGGTGGTCAACATCGGCGAACTGCTCGAACTGGCGTCGAACGGCTATCTCCGGGCGACAGTCCACCGTGTGGTGACACCGCCGGCCGGCGTCGAGCGCGTCTCGGTCCCGTTCTTCTTCAGCGCCCGGCTCGACGCCACGATTCCGCTGCTCGACCTGCCCGAGGAACTGGCGGCCGAGGCGCGGGGCCCGGCCAGCGATCCCGACAATCCGCTGTTTCGCAATGTCGGCACCAATGTGCTGAAGAGCCGCCTGCGCTCGCATCCCGACGTGGCGCGCCGGCACTACGCCGATCTCCTGGAAACCGGCGCCTCACCGGCTGAAATCTTTCAAAACGAGATCGAAATTTCCGAATCTCGCGTTGTTTTAGAAAGCCGTTCGTCGCCATCTGCCGCGAATACGCGCATATAGGAATTATCGTTCGGCGGTTTCCTCCCATTCCACCGAGCGGTGTTCCCCTCTGAAGGTTCTTGACCTTCTTTTGGCCGGGCCGCTTTCGCGCCCGGCCTTTTTTATGTCAATAGCTCTTCTTTCTTCCCCACAAGGGGAGAAGGAAGAGGCGCCAGGGACTTCACCCAAACTTCGGATCAAGGCTGCCCGACTTGTACCGCTTGGCCATCTCAGCTACCGGCAGCGGCTTGATCTTCTGGGCATTGCCGGCGGTGCCGAACTGCTCGAAGCGCTGCTTGCACAGCTTGCGCATCGCCGCCATCGCCGGCGTCAGATATTTGCGCGGATCGAACTCGCTCGGGTTTTCGGTCAGCACCTTGCGGATGGCGCCGGTCAGCGCCATGCGGTTGTCGGTGTCGATGTTGATCTTGCGCACGCCGTGCTTGATGCCGCGCTGGATCTCTTCCACCGGCACGCCCCAGGTCGGCTTCATCTGGCCGCCATATTTGTTGATGATCTCCTGCAGGTCCTCGGGCACCGAGGACGAGCCGTGCATGACCAGATGCATGTTGGGCAGGCGGCGGTGGATTTCCTCGATGACATTCATCGCCAGCACCGCGCCGTCCGGCTTCCGCGAGAATTTGTAGGCGCCGTGGCTGGTGCCCATGGCGACAGCCAGCGCATCGACATGGGTGTCCTTGACGAATTCGACCGCCTGCACTGGGTCGGTCAAGAGCTGGTCGTGGCTGATGGCGCCTTCGACGCCGTGGCCGTCTTCCTGCTCGCCGCCGCCGCTCTCAAGCGAACCGAGCACACCGATCTCGCCTTCCACCGACACGCCGCCCCAATGCGCCATGTCGACGACGCGCCGGGTGATTCCGGAATTGTAGGCGTAGTCGGCCGGCGTCTTGCCGTCCTCTTTCAGCGAGCCGTCCATCATCACCGAGGTGAAGCCGTACTGGATGGCGGTGACGCAGGTGGCTTCGTTGTTGCCATGGTCGAGATGCATGCAGACCGGGATGTCGGGGTGGATTTCGACCAGCGCGTCGATCAGCTTGGCCAGCACCACATCATTGGCGTAGGCGCGGGCGCCGCGGCTTGCCTGCAGGATGACCGGCGACTTGGTCTCCTCGGCCGCCTCCATGATGGCGAGGCCCTGTTCCATATTGTTCATGTTGAAAGCGGGTACGCCGTAGCCGTACTCGGCGGCGTGGTCGAGCAATTGTCTCAGTGTTATGCGAGCCACCCAATAGTCTCCCGTATCTGGTTTCAAGCGCAACGTCGCGGGCCGGCCGATTGCCGGCCTAGATGCTTCTGGCCGGATTTCGCCAGAACCGCAACCGTCAGCGGCCATCGAGGCCGCAATTCTTGTTGCAGGGCTGAAATCCGGTAGCCAGCCGGTGAGGCGCTAATCTCCCCCATTGAGGGGGAGATGGCCGGCAGGTCAGAGGGGGTCGGTTCGACTGGAGCGCTAGCATCATCTGTCGGTGCTGGGAGGTCGCGTCAGGACGCGCCGACCCCCTCTGTCGCCTTTGGCGACATCTCCCCCTCAAGGGGGGAGATTATCCGCGTTCGGGGAACATCGCCTTCAAGCCTTCGCGCGAAGCCTTGGCCACACCGCGCTCGGTGATCAGCCCCGTCACCAGCCGTGCCGGCGTCACATCGAACGCCGGATTGGCCGCCGGCGTCGCTTCGGGCGAAACCCGAACCTGCGCGATCTTGCCGTCCGCCGTCTTGCCCCAGACCAGCGACACCTCGTCACCGGAGCGTTCCTCGATCGGGATTTCGGTGAGGCCATCACCCACCGTCCAGTCGATGGTCGGCGAGGGCAGAGCGACGTAGAAGGGCACCTCATTATCGGAGGCGGCGAGCGCCTTGAGATAGGTGCCGATCTTGTTGCAGACGTCGCCATTGGCCGTGGTGCGGTCGGTGCCCACGATCACCATGTCGACCGCGCCACGCTGCATCAGATGGCCGCCGGCATTGTCGACGATCAGCGTGTGCGGCACGCCGTGGCCGGCCATCTCCCAGGCGGTCAGCTGGGCGCCCTGGTTGCGCGGGCGCGTCTCGTCGACATAGACATGGACCGGAATGCCGGCCTCGACGGCGAGATAGATCGGCGACGTGGCGGTGCCGTAATCGACCGTCGCCAGCCAACCGGCGTTGCAGTGGGTGAGGATGTTGACCGGCTCGCCCGGCTTCTTGCGTGCCGCGATCTCCTTGATGATGGCAAGCCCGTTCTCGCCGATGGCGCGATTGAGATCGACATCCTCGTCGGCGATTTCGGCAGCGCGCTTATAGGCCGCCTCCGCGCGCTGTCCCAATACGATCGGCCTTAGGAACCGCCGCATCTCGTCCAGCGCCCAGCGTAGATTGATCGCAGTCGGCCGCGTCTTGTGCAGTGTCTCCCAGACCGCGTCGAGCGCTTCGTCAGACGGATCGTCCGCCATCTGGATGGCGACGCCGTAGGCCGCGGTGACGCCGATCAGCGGCGCGCCACGAACCCACATGTCACGGATCGCGGTGGCGATGCCGGCAACGCTCCCGATCGTCTCGACCCGGAACTCGTGCGGCAGCCAGCGCTGGTCGATGATCTCGACCGAACGCTGGTCGTCGCTCAGCCAGATGGTGCGGTAGTGGCGCTCGCCGACGTTCAAATCCTGCTCTCCCGTTCGATCAAAGCGGCCAGATTATTGACCTCGTCCATGCCGTGAATCTGGCGCCGGTTGACGGCGATGTGACGGCCGAATTTCAGCGCCTTGGCCTCGCAGGAGGCTCGCAGATCCTCGTCCTCGATGGTCTCGAAATCGGCATTGTGGGCGAGGCCGAGGATGCGCCGGTGCACCTCGATGCCGGCAAAGCCCAAGAGGTCGGTCCAGATCTGGTGCAGCACATGGTCGAGCGCCTGCTCCGAGGCGAGAATGTCGCCCTGATCCTCGAACAGGCTCTTCTGGTAAAGCATGCCGGTGCGCTCGGTGCGCCATAGATGCGAGAACTCGGCCCGGAACACCGTCCAGGTGTCGTTGGTCACCCCGAGCAGATAGGCACGCATGGCGTCACGCTTGCCCTTCTGTTCATGGCCGCGCTGCGAGAAGTAGGACATCCAGAAATTGGCGAGCAGCATGCCTACATCGAAGGCCATCGGACCGTAGAAGGCGAACTCCGGATCGATCATCCGCGTCTCGGTGTAGGTGACCATGATCGAGCCCGAATGCAGGTCGCCATGCAGCAGCGTCTCGGCGTTGGCGGCGAAGATATGCTTCAGCCGCTGCGCTTCGACCTTGAGGTCGCGGTCGGCGCGCAGTTCGGCAACCAGGCCGTCGAGCTGCGGCGAGGTGTGCCGGTTCAGCTTGGCATCGAAATATGGGTCGGAAAACACCAGGTCTTCGGTGATGCCGCAGAGCTCGACATTGTCGGCAAACAGCGCCAGGTCGGCCTTGCGGTCCTTGGTGGGCATGGAGAGATCAGAGCCGCGGAACAAAGTGCGGGCCATGAACAGGCCGATGTCGCGGGCGATATTTGGCAACTCGCGGCCGTCGATCAGGGCACGGCGCAGGATGATGTGCGGCGGCGCCAGATATTCCATGATGATCAGCGCCTGGGCTTCGTCGAAATGGAGGATCGCCGGCACCGAGCCCGGCGCGCGCGCCTCTTGCCGCGTCAGCGCGTGATACTCGAAGAAGGAGCGTTTGAGCGGCAACGGCCAGCTGTCGCCGACGAGGCGAACATAGGGCAGGGCCTGCTTGACCACGGCCGCACCCGAGCCGCCTTCGACGATGAAGACGAGGTTCAGATTGCCGTCGCCGACCTCGCGCACCTTCCAAGGGCCCTTGCCGATTTTGGCGCACAGCGCTTCGTTCGTACCGAGGCGCGTTGCAAGCGTCTCCACCGACAGTGCTTCAAACGGCAATTTCGCAGTCATTCCTCACCCTCCCGCTTGCTCGCTCCAATCATAGTGGAGCGATGGCGGTGAGGCCAAGCTAGGAAGCTGACTGGCAATTGTCAATCGAGTTGACAATTGATCACGTAGCCCATAGCGTCATCGTCAGGGAGGAACGAATGGGCAATGATGCCGTGTTCCGCGTGGACGGGCTGAGGAAATCCTTCGGCCTTATCGAGGTGCTTGGCGGCGTCTCGCTCGAACTGCATGCCGGTGAGATCACCGTGCTGATGGGCGCCAACGGCGCCGGCAAGTCCACCCTCGTCAAGATCATCAGCGGCGTCTACGACCATGAAGGCGGCATCATGCACCTCGCTGGCGGCAACTTTGCGCCGAACACGCCGGCAGAGGCGATCCGCGCCGGTGTCGTTACCGTGCACCAAAACATCAATGACGGCGTCGTCGCCGATCTCGATGTCGCCACCAATCTGACGCTCGACCGGTTGACCGGCAAGGGCGCGCCGCTGCTGTTCAACCCCGGCCGGGTGCGCCGCGAAGCCAAAGCGGTGGCCGACCGCATGGGGCTCGCCATCGACCTCAAGGCCCGCATCAGCGACCTGTCGCTGGCCGATCGCCAGATGGTGGCCATCGCGCGCGCCATGGCGCACCAGCCGAAAGTGCTGATCCTCGACGAGCCGACCTCGTCGCTGTCCAGCGCCGAGGCCGACCGGTTGTTTGCGCTGCTCGACCGCTTGCGCGAGCAGGGCGTCGCCATCCTCTACATCTCGCATCGCATGTCGGATATCAGGCGGCTGGCCGACCGCATCGTCTCGATGCGCGATGGCGTCATCTCAGGCGTCTTCGATAGCAAGCCTCTCGACTATGAGGGCGCCGTTAACGCCATGCTCGGCCGCAAGATCCATCTTGACCGCATCGAAGCCAGGAGTTCTGCCGAGCCGATCCTGACCGTCGATGCCTTCCGCATCGCCCCTGGTGCCCGGCCATTCTCGCTGACTCTCGGCGACGGCGAGGTCGTTGCCATTACCGGCCTCGTCGGCGTCGGCAAGACAGCGCTCGCCGAGACGCTGTTCGGCCTGCGCAAGCCGCTGTCCGGTACGATGACTTTATATGGCAAGCCCTATGCGCCTGGGTCGACGGGCGAAGCCATCGCCGCCGGCGTGTTTCTGGTCGCCAAGGACCGTGGCGAAAACGGCATCGTCGGCGGCTTCAACATCCAGGAAAACATCAGCCTGCCCTTCCACAAGCGCATGTCGCGCTTTTCAGTTCTCAAACGCGGCCTTGAACGCACTATTGCCCGCCGGCAGATCGAGGATCTCGGCATCGTCTGCCGCTCGGAGAAGGACGACATGACCACTCTGTCGGGCGGCAACCAGCAGAAGGTGATGGTGGCCCGCTGGATGGCGCAGGACGCCCGATTGTTCATTCTCGACGAACCGTTCCAGGGCGTCGATATCTCCGCCAGGCGCGACATCGCCGCCAAGCTGAGGGCCAGCGCCAATGGCCGCGCCACGCTGCTGTTCGTCACCGAACTCGACGAGGCACTGGAGACGGCCGATCGCATATTGGTGATGTCCGAGCAGACCATCGTCGGCGAACACCGCAACGCCGATGTCGATCTCGACCGTCTGCTGGCCGAAGTCGCGGGCGGGCCGTTGCACAGTGCGGCCTGAGCCACGATGATTGAAGAACTGAGGGTTGGAATGGAGTGCACGGGTTTGAGTTGGGTATTGACGGCGGGCGCTGAATGACGCTGCGCGATTACGCTATCCGCTACGGGTTCATCGTGCTTCTGTTCGGGCTGATCGCGTATTTCGCCATCGCCGCCGACGGGTTCGTCTCGCCGCAAAGTGCCGTCTTCATTTTCCAGTCGGTCGCCATCACCGGCGTGCTGGCGCTGGGCGTCACCGCCACACTGGTTGTCGGCGGCTTCGATCTCTCGATCGGCTCGGTTGCCACATCGGCCATGATGGCGGCTGCCTATGTCATGGTGGTGCTGGAGCAGAACGTTGTCGTCGCTGTCCTCATCTGCCTGCTCATCGGCGCCCTTGTCGGCCTCATCAATGGCTGGCTGATCGTCTATATGCGCGTGCCCGATCTGCTGGCGACGCTCGGCATGATGTTCCTGCTCGTCGGCCTCCAGCGCATCCCGACTGAAGGACGCTCCATCGCCACCGGTATGACAATGCCGGACGGCTCGGTCGCCAACGGCAAATTCTCCGACGCCTTCCTGGCGCTCGGCCGCCATCGCTTCGACTTCTTCATCCCGAACCTCATTCCGGTCTCGGTGGTCGTGCTGATCGTGCTCGCCGTGCTGATCTGGTTCTTCCTCGAATACACACGCTTCGGCCGCATGATGTATGCCGTGGGCAGCAATGAACGGGCCGCCGAACTCGCCGGCGCGCCTGTCAAGGCATACAAAATCTGGGCCTACGTCATTTCAGGAGTTTTTGCCTCGATCGGCGGGATTTTGCTGGCCGCACGGCTTGGACGCGGTGACATCGCGTCGGGTAATAATCTGCTGCTCGATGCGGTTGCCGCGGCGCTGATCGGCTACGCAGTGCTCGGCGCCGCCAAGCCGAACGCCTTCGGCACCGCCATCGGCGCGCTGTTCGTCGGCATCCTGCTGCAAGGCCTGACGATGATGAACGCGCCTTACTACACGCAGGATTTCGTCAAGGGCGTGGTTCTCGTCGTCGCCCTTGTCTTTACCTTCGCCCTTTCCGGCCGGGGCAGGAGATAGAATGGCTGCCGGGACAGTTTTGGGTTCAACAAACGGAGGAAAGAACGTGAACATCACAAGACGACTTTTGGGGAAGGTCGCGCTCGGATTGGCCGGCGCAACAATGCTGATGCAGGTCCCGGCCTTTGCCGCCGACAAGCCGGCGCCGTTCGACAAGCCCGGCGTCAAGATCGCGCTGGTGCGCTATCTCTCGACCGGCGATTTCTTCCAGGCCTATCTCTCGGGCGTCGAGTCCCAGTCCAAGGCGCTCGGCATCGATCTGCGCGTGCTCGACAGCCGCCAGGACGCCGCCCTTCAATCCGACATGGTCGACCAGGCCATCGCACTCGGCGTGCAGGGCATCATCATCCAGCACGGCCTGACGGAATCGATGAAGGACGCCGCCCAGCGCGCGGTCGATGCCGGCATCAAGGTCGTCGCCTTCGACGTCAATGTCGAAAACCCCAAGATCCCGCAGATCGAACAGTCCGACAAGGACCTTGCGCGTCTGGCGCTCGAGCAGGCGGTCAAGGACAATGGCGAGAGCTGGAACGCCGGCTATGTCTATGTCGCTGGCATCGCGCCGCTCGACCGCCGCAACGAGACCTGGGTCGACGTGAAGAAGAAACATGCCGGCATCAAGGAAGTCGCGATGTTCGGCACGCTCGACAACCCGATCGCCAACTCGGTCGCCAACCAGGCGCGCTCGGTGCTGCAGGCGCATCCCGACATCAATGTGATGTTCGCGCCCTATGACGAGTTCGCCAAGGGTGTGAAGATCGCCGTCGACGAGGCGGGGCTGAACAAGAAGATCAAGATCTACTCCGCCGACATCTCTACCTCGGACATCGCGGCCATGCGCGAGACCGACAGCGCCTGGGCCGCCACCGCCGCCACCAACCCTGCCGTCGTCGGCCAGGTCTCGGTGCGCGCGCTGGCGCAGCTGCTCGCCGGTGAAGATCCCGGCCACAACGTCATCGTGCCGCCGACGCTGATCACCCAGAAGGACCTGATCGACAAGGACATCAAGAACATGGAGGACCTGTCGGCCAAGCTGCCGCAATTCGCCCATGCCGATGTCGCCATGCCGGCCTGGATGCCGAACCCGAACGCGAAGTAGGATCGGTCATCTGATAGATGCGAAGGGCGGCATGGGCCGCTCTTTTCATATTGATCGTAAGCCTGCCGGCCTACAACCAATGGTCTGGATCGCGCATCCCGTGGACAATCGCCACAGCGATAACACCATCGGGCTGCGGCTCGTAGATGATGATATAGCGGCCTTCGACGAGCACGCGGGCCGTTGCGCTTAACTCGGGCCGTGCGCTGCCCATCTTGGGGTGCTGCGCCGCCAGCTCCAGTCTTTCGAAAATGCGCATCAACAGTCTGTCTGCTGCCTTTTCATTGTCGGCGGCGATGGTGTGCCAGATGTCTCGCAAATCCTGCGAAGCGCGCGGTGTGAGCCTATAGCTAGCCACGGGCGCGGCGTTCTGCCTTCAGGCTGCCGATGAACTCGGTGGGGTCGACAGCCACTGGCTTGCCGCTGCCCATCCCGTCGGCATAGGCCCGCTTCAAGTGCTGGAGTTCGAGCGTGCGCAATTCCTCGCGCTGCTCCCATAAGCGCAGGGCGTCGCGGACAATCTCGCTGTTGGAAGCATAACCGCCACCTTCGATAGCGCTTTGCAGGCGAGCTATCTGCTGCGCGGTGAGGGATATGGTGAGGGTGCGCATAGGTTCGTTTTTCATACCCACATTATAATGCATCCAACAAGATCTAACAATATCTGTTAGGAATCTGCCCCTGCATCATGACCGCCCGACTCGCACCAGCCACCGCGCCGTCCTCGCCATGCAGGCGTGCAGTACCGGAACACCATATTCGATGGCAGGCAGGTCGTGCGGCGCACCCTTGGCGGGGATCGCCAGCATCCGCCCATGCCCGCCCGGCGCCAGGCAAAGCTGCGTCCCATCAGACGGTGTCGCCAGCGCGCCGTCCTTGAAATTGCTCAGCAGCCATTGGCCTTCGCGGGTGACGAAGATGGGAACGGCGTCGTATTTCGCCGGGTCCAGCGCGGCTATGACATTGGTTGCCGAAAGCAGCGACACCTCATGCTCGGCGGAGCGCCCGCCGAACAGCAAGCCGACACGAAGTCTCTTCGCAGCCATCGACAACTCCACCAAGGATCAGGGTCGGAGCTCGCATGCGAAACACAAGGCGCGCCCTAAAGTGGTCGAGCAATAGGCCAAGGATTGGAGTGGATTTTGACCAGTTCGAGCAGTTTTTCAGCACGACCTGCAAAAGCAGTTCTCCGCCTGGAGTCCTTCAGGTGGGAGAGCGGTTCGTCGTTTTGGTGAACGATGAACCGCTCCAGGTCTATGTCTAGCGCAGCGCTGCGGCGATGTTGCCACCGTCGACCGTCGTCACATCGGCGGTGGTGCGTTCGGCCAATGCTTGGTGCAGGAAGGCCTGCGCCACGTCTTCTGCCGTCACCTCCTGTCCGAGCAGATTGCCCGACATGTATTCCTTCTCCGACACGCCGCGCGCGCCGGAACGGCTGGCGATCATGGCGTCGGTCAACAGGCCGGAGCGGATGCGGTCGGCGTTGACCGCATTGGAGCGGATGCCGTGCGCGCCGTAGTCGAGCGCATATTGCCGGGACAGGAATAGCGTCGCCGCCTTCGGCACACCATAGGCGCCGAATTTCGGACCCGGGTTGACCGCCTGCTTGGAGGTGTTGAACAACAACACACCGCCGGTGCCCTGTTCCAGCATGATGCGCACCGCGTTCTGCGCCGCCGACTGGTGGGCGAAGAAGTTGAGCTCGAAACTCTTGCGCAGCAGGGCATCGTCGAGCTCGCCGATGCGGCCTTCCCAGGCGGCACCGGCGTTGGAGACCAGAATGTCGACGCCGCCATAGACAGCGACAGCTTTGTCGAAGGCGGCGTGCAGCTCGGCCGGGTTGGTGATGTCGGCGCCGACGCCGATCGAATTGTTGCCGGCTGCCTTTGCCGCCTCGGCCGCCCTGGCCGCATCGAGATCGACGACGACGGCATGCGCGCCATTGGCGGCGAACAGTTTTGCCGTCGCAGCACCGATCGCGCCGGCGCCGCCAGTGATCAGCACCACCTGGCCGGTCAGCGGCTTCGGCTTGTTGGAGGCGAGCTTGGCCTGCTCAAGCGACCAGTACTCCAGCGGGAAGAGGTCGGCCTTCGATAGAGGATGGAAGCTGCCGACGGCCTCGGCGCCGCGCACCGCCTCGATCCACATCTCGCCGACATCAGATGCGATCTTCGCATCCTTCAGCGTGCGGCCATGGCCGAACATGCCGAGGCCCGGCACCAGCGTCAGCCGCGGCATCGGGTCGAGCATGGTGCGCTGGACGTCGTCCAGCGCATCGTTGGTTTCGAAATAGGCGCGATAGTCGTTGGCGAAGGCGTCGACATGGCTCTTGATGACGGCCTTGTAGTCGCCAATCTTGTCGGCGTCTGGCACCGGAACCGCCATCGGTCCGGTCTTGATGCGGATCGACAGGTCGGGCGTCGACACGCCGCGTCCGGCATAGTCTGCAATGCCGGCTGAGTTGATGAAATCGACGATGGCGTCCGAAGTGCGGAAATCGCTGATCATGCGGTCGAAGCGGCCTTCGCCACGCGCCACTGCCACCGCGCCACGCAGCATCGGCGCGATCGCTGCCGGCGTTGCGAGCTTGGCCGGCAGTGCGGCTTTCGCTGTCTTCGGCTTGCCGTTCTTCGCCACATAGTCTTCGGCCACGTTCACATAATGGATCATGCGGTCATAGGCCTGCTTCGCATCGTCGCCGAAGGTGAAGATGCCATGCTTGTCGAGGATCAGGCCTTCGACGCTGGGGTCGGCGTCGTAGACATCGGCGGCCACCTTGGCGAGGTCGAAGCCCGGCTTGATGTAGGGCACGTACCCCATCTTGTCGCCGAACACGGTCTTGATCAGCGGCTTGCTGTCCGGCTGGTCGACGATGGCGAGGATCGCGGTCGAATGCGTGTGGTCGACGAATTTATGCGGCAGGAAGGCGTGCAGCAGCGTCTCGACCGATGGATTGGGGGAGGCGGGGTCGATGAGGTTCGCCCGCTGCAGCGCCACCATGTCCTCGTCGGCGAGGCTGGCCAGCGCACGCGCCTTCAGCAGCGCGCCGAGCTTGACCGACGGCAGGCCTTGCGGCTCGATCACACCCATGTCCCAGCCGCTGCCCTTGACGCACAGCACATCCCATTCGTCGCCGACGAGATCGGTGGCCTTGGTCTTGCAGGAGGTGTTGCCGCCGCCATGCAGCACCAGCCGCGGCTCGCCGCCGAGCAGCCGGGTCGTGTAGACGCGCAGCGCGAGGTCGCGGGCAACGCCCTTTTTCGCATAGTCGGCAACCAGTCTTTCCGCGTCGCCGTCATTCCAAAGGTTCTTCATGTCGCTATGTCCGCTTTGCTGTCTTTGATGTTGCTGTGAACAGGAGTACCGCGACGCCTTGATGACAATGCGCCGGCTGCTGGGATTTCGTTGGTCAGGAAGCCTTTTTTGCCCCCGCACTGGCTCCGGCATGGTCGAGCAGCCGCCGCGCCATGCTGGCGCCGACGACGAGATGCGTGCAGAGCCCGCCGGCGAGCGCGGCGAGCAGCGGTTCGAACTTGCTGTCTTCCTGCACCACCATCAGCCGCTTTTCGATCTGGCGCAGTGACGACAGCGAGGCCGAGATGACGCGGCGGTTGTAGCTGCAGTCGAGCGCCTTGCCGGCGGCATCGATGATCTGGCCGGCAACGACGCCGGCGGCGCCCGCTTCGCGCAACAGCCCCATCTCGCCGGGGCTGAGCGCGCCGCATTTGACGACATGGCTGTCGCCATCGACCGTGCCTACCGAATAGAGCGCCAGATCGCAGTTTGCAATATCGGCCAGTTGTTCGCGGATCACCGGTTCGGCGCGCAGCCCATGCGCCAGCAATTCCGTCGTCAGCACCAGCGGCGCGTAGAAATTGAGGCCCTTGGCGTTGAGCCGCCGGGCGATCTCCATCGTGCACTGGTCGGGACGGTAGGAGTAGGGCGCGCCGAGATTGCCGCAGAGCTGCACAACGGTGACGTCCTGCAGGTCGGCATAGGACATGACGTCGGCGATGGTGTAGACGGTGCGGCCCCAGGCGACGCCGATCCGGCCGCCCTTCTTGACCAGTTCGAGAAAGACGCCCGCCGCCAGCACCGCAACGTCCGTCGAAGGGTCGACGACATAGGCATTCTCCGGCGCGATCCACACCGCATCAAGCTTGAGCGCGTCCTCGAGCTGGCGCGCAAGCACGTCGTCGGTGAACAGCTGCGTCGAGGTCGAGATGTTGACGATGCCGGTCTCGCGCGCCTTGCGCAAATACATGGCGACCGAGGCGCGGGAGATGTTAAGCTGGCTGGCGACCTGGTCCTGGCGCAGGCCATGGGCATAATAGAGCCATGCGGCCTTGTGGATAAGCTGTTCTGCCGGTCGGATCGCCATGCCGTCTCCTCGGCTGACATTATTCACGGCTCTCGACAAAAGTCAAACTGGCGTGGGTACACGATACCTCTTTGCCCAGCGAATCTGGACGATCATTGCGCCAAATGTGCCCGGTCGGGAATCGCCGATGGTGACGTGGCGGGAAGCTGTGGATAGAAGTTCTCAACAATGAAAATTCGGGGAGCACGGGATGGGCAGTCCCTACGAGCAGGATCTCGGCAAGAACGCCGCCAACCATCAGCCGCTGACGCCGCTCACCTATCTGGAGCGGGCGGCAAGCACCTATCCCGATCATGTCGCCATCATCCATGGCAGCCAGCGCATCACCTATCGCACCTTCTGGCAGCGCTCGCTGAAGCTCGCCTCGGCGCTGTCGAAGCGCGGCATCGGCAAGGGCGATACCGTCACGGTGATGCTGTCGAACACGCCGCCGATGCTGGAGGCGCATTTCGGCGTGCCGATGGCCAAAGCGGTGCTGCATTCGCTCAACACAAGGCTCGATGCCGCCGTCATCGCGTTCCAGCTCGACCATGCCGAGACCAAGGTGCTCATCGTCGACCGCGAATTCGCTGCTGTCGTCAAACAGGCACTGGCACTGGCCAAGGTGAAGCCGCTGGTCATCGACTATGACGATCCCGACTATGCCAGCGATGCACCCTATCCGAAGGGCGAGCGCATCGGCGCGATCGACTATGAGGGGTTCGTCGCCGGCGGTGACGAGGGCTACGCCTGGTCGATGCCCGACGACGAATGGGACGCCATCTCGCTCAACTACACCTCGGGCACCACCGGTAACCCGAAGGGCGTCGTCTACCACCATCGCGGCGCTGCCCTGATGGCCTACACCAATACCATCCATGCCGGCATGGCCAAGCACGCCGTCTATCTGTGGACGCTGCCGATGTTCCACTGCAATGGCTGGTGCTTCCCGTGGACGCTGGCCGTCCAGGCCGGCACCCATGTCTGCCTGCGCTGGGTGCGGCCGAAGCCGATCTACGATGCCATCGCCGACCACGGCGTCACACATCTTTGCGGTGCGCCGGTCGTCATGTCGGTGCTCATCAACGCCAGCGATGAGGACAAGCGCCACTTCCCGCAGACCGTTACCTTCAACACCGCTGCCGCGCCGCCGCCGGAAGCCGTGCTGTCAGGCATGGCCGATGCCGGCTTTGCCGTCACCCATCTCTACGGCCTGACCGAGACCTATGGCCCGGCGGTCGTCAACGAATGGCACACCGCCTGGGACGGTCTCGACAAGGGCGAACGCAGCGCCAGAAAGGCCAGGCAGGGCGTGCGCTATGCCGCACTCGAAGGCCTGACGGTGATGGACGCGGAGACGATGCAGAAGACGCCGGCCGACGGCGAGACCATCGGCGAGGTCATGTTCCGCGGCAACATCGTCATGAAGGGCTATCTGAAGAACAGGAAGGCGACCGACGAGGCTTTCGCCGGCGGCTGGTTCCACTCCGGCGACCTCGGCGTCATGCATCCCGACGGCTACATCCAGCTCAAGGACCGCTCCAAGGACATCATCATCTCCGGCGGCGAGAACATTTCATCGATCGAGGTCGAGGAAGCCCTCTACAAACACCCGTCCGTGGCGTCCTGCGGCGTCGTCGCCAAGGCAGACGACAAATGGGGCGAGGTGCCGGTCGCCTATGTCGAGCTGAAGCCCGGCAAGGTGGCAAGCGAGGCCGAGATCATCGAACACTGCCGCGCGCTGCTCGCCCGCTTCAAGGTGCCGAAGGCGGTGATTTTTGCCGAGATCCCGAAGACATCGACGGGGAAGATCCAGAAGTTTCAGCTGCGGGAAATGGCGAAGGGATCTTAGTTCCAGAGCGCAACGGCACGCGCAAGGTCGAGTTCGCGCACACCCTCTGTCACCAAATTATACGCGTACGTCGAATTCGCATTGACACTTCCCTCTTTTCGATTTACGACTGACGAAAGTTGAAATTCGTCACTCATAAATCGACAGAGAGCCATGTCCGAAGCCGCCAGCATAATGGCCGACTCCACCCGCCAGGAGAATGTCACCCGCATTCTCGACTGTGCCGAACGCCTGTTCCGGCACTATGGTTACGGCAAGACCAATGTCGCCGACATCGCCCGCGAACTCGGCATGTCGCCGGCCAATATCTACCGTTTCTTCGCCTCCAAGGTCGAAATCCACCAGGCCGTCTGCGGCCGCATGCTCCTCGCCAGCTACAACATGGCCTACGAGATTTCCCGGTTGCCGATCAGCGCCGAGGAGCGGCTGCGCCGCTACGTGCATGCGCAGTACAAGATGACGCTGGAAGTCATGCTCGACGACCAGAAGGTCCACGAAATGGTCATCGTCGCGCTCGAGCGCGACTGGGGCGTCATCGACAAGCATATCGACAGCATTCACGACCTGTTTGCCGAGGTCATCCGCGAGGGCATCGAGGCCGGCGAGTTTGCCGACCAGGATCCGGTCATCGCATCGCGCTGCTTCGGCGCCGCCACCGTCATTCTGTGCCACCCGCAAATGGTGGCGCAGTGCCTTGCCAAGACCAATCGGGCGATGCCCGACGATCTCATCGATTACGCGATCAAGGCTCTGAAGTAATAGCCGCCGCCCGCCGGGCGCCGGTGTCGACCGTTCATCTCCAGTCGGGAGTACGAAAGTGTCTTTGTCCAGTTCCATCATCCGCAAGCTGCCGGTCGCCGGCCTGATCGTCGCCACGCTCGGGCTCGCCGCCTGCAGCCAGGAGAAGACCGAGGTCCAGGACATCATCCGTCCGGTCAAGGTGGTCGAGATCGGCCAGGCCGAAAAGAGTCGCGAACTCACCTATTCCGGCTCGGTGCGAGCCCGTACCGAAATGAACCTCGGCTTTCGCATCTCGGGCAAGGTCACTGAGCGTCTGGTCGACATCGGCCAGCATGTGACGACAGGCGATGTGCTAGCCCGTATCGATCCCACGGACTATGAGTTGTCGGTCAAGAGCGCCAAGGCCAGCCTCGACGCCGCCGAGCGGCAGGTCGAGACGGTCGATCTGTCCCGCAAGCGCGCTGAACAGCTTTTTGCCAAGAACTTCACCTCCAAGTCGCAGCTCGAACAGGCGACGCTGAGCTACAACCAGGCGGTAGCGACGCGCGATGCCGCCCGCTCTACCCTTGCCCAGGCGCAGAACCAAGTCGTCTACACCGATCTCAAGGCGAGCGAGAACGGCATCGTCACGGCGGTCTCGGCCGATGTCGGCCAGGTGGTCGGCGCCGGAACGCCTGTGATGACTGTTGCCGTTGACGGCGAAAAGGAAGTGCTGATCGCGGTTCCCGAAATGGACATCGCCGCCTTCAAGCCGGGAAAGGACGTCAAGGCCAGCTTCTGGTCCGATGACGCGCTGGCGCTCTCCGGCAAAGTGCGTGAAGTCGCCGGCAGCGCCGACCAGCAGTCGCGCACCTTTGCCGTCCGCGTCTCGCTGCCCGACGACCCGCGCGTGCTGCTCGGCATGACCGCCAACATCGAGGCCTCGGTGGCCAAGAAGCAGGAGATGGTGTCGATCCCGCTTAGCGCGCTTGCGGAAAAGGATGGTCGCAAGATTGTCTGGACCGTCGACCGCGCCGGCGAGACGGTGCACGAGCGCCTGGTCAAGGTTGCGGAGTTCACCGCCGACGGCGTCAGCGTCGCCGACGGGCTCAAGCCGGGGGATGTCGTCGTTGCCGCCGGCACCCAGTTCATGACCGAGAATCTCAAAGTCAAGCTGACCGGCGATGCGGTCCAGGCCGCCTCTGCGGAAGGCGATGCCGCAAAGGCCCTGCGCTGACCGCAGGCATGAAGCCGGCTTGATCGTCGCTTTGGCGAAAGGGCTGGGCAAGCGAATTCAGGGTTTCCGGGCGGCGAGCGCCCGATGGTCGAGACGCCAAGATCGAGTTCCCCCGCATCGATCCGCGCGTCCCACCGCGATGAGTGTCTCTCCGCTCGGAAAGCCTCGCCGCCCGGAAGCCAGCATCGGAATATCCTAGCTGCATGCAAAGCGCATGCGCGCACGATCAACGAATTGGACTGACGCCGATGACCACCACCGACAGCACTGAAAAGCAGCCTTTCAATCTTTCGCGCTGGGCCATCGGCCATCCCTCGATCGCGCGCTTCCTGTTCGGTCTGATCATCATTGCCGGCGCGCTCGGCCTGATGCGCATGGGCCAGAAGGAAGACCCCGATTTCACTTTCCGCGTCATGGTCGTCCAGGCGATCTGGCCGGGCTCCTCGATCCAGGAGATGGAAGACCAGGTCGTCAACAAGATCGAGCGCAAGCTGCAGGAAACGCCGCACCTCGACTTCGTCCGTTCCTACACCCGCGCCGGCAGCGCCATCATCACCGTCCAGATCAAGGGCGACACCAATGCAGAGGAGGTGAAGGACGCCTTCTACCAGGTGCGCAAGAAGGTTGGCGACATCTCCGGCGACCTGCCGCAAGGCCTGCTCGGGCCCTATTTCAACGACGAGTTCGGCGACACCTTCATCACCCTGCACTCGATCGGCGGCGACGGCTACAGCTATCCGGAGCTGAAGAAATTCGCCACCCAGGCTCGCGACATGCTGCTGACGACGCCGGGCGTCGAGAAGGCCGTCATCATCGGCGACCAGCCGGAGAAGCTTTATATCGACGTCTCGTCCAAGGCCCTGGCCGAACGCGGCCTGACGCTGACCGACCTGCAGAACGCCATCAAGGGCCAGAACAATGTCGATCCGGCGGGCTCCGTCGACACCGGCCTGCGCTCGGTGCGCATCTCGGTCGAGGGCGATGTCACCAGGGCTGCCGACATCAGGGAATTGCGCCTGCGCGCCGGTGGTCAGGTGACACGTCTTGGCGATATTGCCACCGTGAGTTCCGGTCTCGAAGATCCCTATCAGCGCAAGTACCGCTTCAACGGCCACGAAAGCGTCCAGGTCGGCGTCGTCATGGCCAAGGGTTTTAACGTCAGGGACGTCGGCACGGATGTCGAGGCGACCTACAAGCGCTTTGAGGAAGCGCTGCCCTACGGCGTTGCGGTCGACCAGATTTCCAACCAGCCCGAGGTTGTCAAGGACGCCGTCAACGAGTTCATGGAGGCGCTCGGCGAGGCGCTGCTGATCGTGCTTGCTGTCTCGCTGCTGTCGATCGGCTGGCGTTCCGGCCTGGTCATCGCCATTGCCATTCCGCTGGTGCTGGCCGCCACCTTCGCCATCATGTACGAGCTCGGCATCGATCTGCAGCGCATTTCGCTCGGCGCCCTGATCATCGCGCTCGGGCTGTTGGTCGACGACGCCATGATCGTCGTCGAGATGATGGAGCGCAAGCTGGAAGAGGGGCTGGTCAAGATCGATGCGGCGAGCTTCGCCTATTCCTCGACCGCCTTCCCGATGCTGAGCGGCACGCTGATCACCATCGCCGGCTTCATCCCGGTCGGCTTCGCCGCCTCGACCGCAGGCGAATATGTGCGCACGCTGTTCTATGTCGTCGGCATCGCGCTCGTCGTGTCGTGGTTCGTCGCCGTCTATTTCACGCCGTGGCTGGGCTACATGATCCTCAAGCAGCGCAAGCATGCCGGCAACCATCATGACGCCTTCGACACCGGCTTCTACCGGCGGCTGCGCGCCACGGTCGGCTGGGCGGTGCGCCACCGCATCATCGTTCTGGTGATGACGCTGGTCACCTTCGCCACCAGCCTGTGGGCGTTCCAGTTCATCCCACAAAACTTCTTCCCGCAATCCTCGCGGCCGGAAATCCTCGTCGATCTCTGGTTGCCTGAGGGAACCTCGATCAAGGAAGTCGAGACGCAGGCCAAGGCGCTGGAAGCCCGGATGATGGACGACAAGGACAAGCGCTTCATCGCCACCTATATCGGCGAAGGCGCGCCGCGCTTCTTCCTGCCGCTCGACCAGCAATTGCGCAATCCGAACTATGCGCAGCTTCTGGTGATGGCCAATGACGAGCCGGCACGCGAGCGGCTGATCCTCAAGCTGCGCTCAATCCTGGCGCAGGATTTCCCCTCGATCCGTTCCAAGGTCGACCGTCTGTTCCTCGGCCCGCCGACCGGCTGGCCGGTGCAGATGCGCATCATGGGTCCGGACCGCCAGGAGGTGCGCCGCATCGCCGACCAGGTGAAGGCGAAATTCGCCGAAAATCCGCTGCTCGGCGCCGTCCATGACGACTGGCTGGAGCCGGTACCGGCGATGAAGCTGATCATCGACCAGGACCGCGCCCGTGCTCTTGGCGTCACCTCGCAACGCATCCGCCAGATGCTGCAGGCAGCGATGTCCGGCGCGCCGCTCGATGACTTCCGTGATGGCGAGGAGACGGTTTCCATCGTCGCCCGCGAACCGGACGCCAGCCGCAGCCTGCTGTCCTCGGTCGACTCGGTCTATATCCCGACCGATTTCGGCGGCTTCGTGCCGCTGTCGCAGGTGGCCAAGGTGGTGCCGGTGCTCGAGCAGGGCGTCGAATGGCGGCGCGACCGCCTGCCGACCATCTCGGTGCGCGCCACGCTGCCGGATGGCGTGCAGTCGAACGACGTCGTCACCAAGCTCTACAATGACATGCAGGGCATGCGCGCCGGCCTGGCGCCCGGCTACAAGATCGAGATCCAGGGCGGTGCGGAAGATTCCGCCGAAAGCCAGGCCTCGATTGCCGCCAAGGCGCCGATCATGCTGGCCGTCATCGTCGTGCTCCTGATGATCCAGCTGCAGCATTTCGGCAAGGCGATGCTCGTGCTGGCCACCGGTCCGCTCGGCATCATCGGTGCGGCGGCGGCTCTGTTGATCAGCGGCGCGCCGTTCGGCTTCGTCGCCATCCTCGGTGTCATCGCGCTGCTCGGAATCATCATGCGCAACTCGATCATCCTGGTCGACCAGATCGATCAGGACATCGCCAGGGGGATGGACCGATCGGAGGCCATCATCGGCTCGGCCGTGCGCCGTTTCCGGCCGATCGTGCTGACGGCGATGACGGCGGTGCTGGCGCTGATCCCGATCTCGCGTGCGGTGTTCTGGGGACCGCTCGCCTACGCCATGATGGGCGGCATCCTCGTCGCCACCGTACTCACCATCCTGGTGCTGCCGGCAGGCTACGCGCTGTTCTTCGGCCGCGAGCCGAAGAAAGGCAGGAAGCCGGCTGATGAGGCGGTGCAGGACAATGACAGGCCGCCACTCGCGCTGGCCGCCGAGTAGGCGCTGCCGGCGCACAGGATGCACCTTGGAAAAGGCTGGAACGCCGTACGCTTGACGTGCGGCGTTCTGGCTTTCTCCTTGCCGGTGGCACCGAGCACCCAGGCAAGTATCTCAACACCAGGCGGGTTCATCAAAATAGGTTGAACGGCCACCTGTATGAAAATGCTTCGCGGCGCCGGTTTTGCAAAACAGAATTCCTTTCCTGGACGGCAAAGCCGTCCGATCCTGCTTACATATCGGAGCGGCAACGCTCATTCGCATCAGGTGATCATCCCATGGCAGACAACAAGCAATTGCGGCTCGGCGCCTTCATGCGTCCGGTCAGTCTTCACACCGGGGCCTGGCGCTATCCCGGCTCATATCCCGATGCCAACTTCAACTTCGCCCATCTGAAGCGCTTCGCGCAGACGCTTGAGGCGGCGAAGTTCGACGCCTTCTTCATGGCCGACCATCTGGCCGTTCTCAACATGCCGATCGAGGCGCTACGGCGCAGCCACACGGTGACCTCGTTCGAGCCGTTCACGCTGCTGTCGGCGCTCGCCGCCGTCACTGATCATATCGGCCTTGTCGCCACCGCATCGACAACCTTCGACGCGCCCTATCACATTGCCCGCCGCTTCGCCTCGCTCGACCATATCAGCGGCGGCCGCGCCGGCTGGAACATCGTCACCACATCCAATCCCGACGCCGCGCTGAACTTCGGCCTCGACGAGCATGTCGAGCACGACGAGCGCTATCACAATGCGCGGGAATTCTACGATGTGGTGACCGGCCTCTGGGACAGCTTTGCCGACGACGCCTTCATCCGCGACCCCGAGAGCGGGCTCTATTTCGATCCCGCGAGGCTGCATGTGCTCGACCATAAGGGTGAGCATCTCTCGGTGCGCGGCCCGCTCAACATTGCGCGCCCCGTGCAGGGCTGGCCGGTCATCGTCCAGGCCGGCGCGTCTGAGGCCGGGCGGCAGCTGGCAGCCGAAACGGCGGAGGTGATCTTCGCCGCCCACTCCGATCTCGCAGCCGGACAGCGCTTCTTCGCCGATGTCAAAGGCAGGGCCGAGAAGCTTGGCCGTTCGCGCGACGACATCAAGATCCTGCCCGGCGCCTTCGTCATCGTCGGCGACAGTGTCGAGGAAGCACAGGCCAAACGCGCCAAGCTCGACAGCCTGGTCTATTACGAGAGCGGCATTGCCTCGCTATCGATCGCGCTGGGGCACGACGCATCCGGCTTTGATCCCGACGCGCCCTTGCCCGAAATCCCCGAAACCAATGCCTCGAAGAGCGGCCGCGAGCGCGTCATCGAGCTGGCGCGCCGGGAGAATTTGACCGTCCGCCAGCTGGCGCAGCGGCTCGGCGGCTATTCCGGCCTTGCTTTCGTCGGCACGCCGAAAACCATCGCCGATTCGATGGAGGAATGGCTGTTTGCCGAAGGGTCAGACGGCTTCAACGTCATGTTCCCCTATCTGCCAGCCGGGCTCGACGACTTCGCCGAGAAGGTGGTGCCCGAGCTGCAGCGGCGAAAGCTCTTCCGGCGCGAGTATGAGGGCACCACCTTGCGCGAGAATCTCGGCCTGAAGCGGCCGCCGAACCGGTTCTTCGAAGGCTCCGAAGGGGCCATTCGCAAGGCCGGCTGACGTCCTGCCATAAAAAGAAACAGGCGCGCCGAAGCGCGCCCATTCTTTTCAAGCCATCACTTTCAGATGACGAAGTACCAGTTGGCGAGCAGCATCACCACCACGCCGGCGACCAGCGTCAGGTAGGGCAGCATGCCTGCCTTTTTGACCGAGAGGTCTGCGCCCGCCATGCCGAGGTCGGCCAGCATGTGGTCGGGGAACTTGCCCTTGTCTTGGACGTAGTGCCGGTAGCAGAACACCGGGATGATCAAGGCGGCTGTGATCAGGCCGGCCCAGAGCGCCATCGGGTTCCACACCTTGGCGCCGGCGCCCATGAAGATGGCGTTTACATAGGCGAAGATGGCGCCGAGGCCGAGCAGCCAGCTCGGCGCCTTCCAAGGCCGGTTGATGTGGCCGTTGTCGATGCGGTGGATCCAGCCGGCATTGAGGTTGAGGAAGTTGAAGATGATGTAGCCGCAGTTCGACACGGCGAGGATGAAGAAGAAGCTCGTCGCGTCGGCCGAGGCGATGGCCAGCACGATCAGGTTGAAGACGAGATCGGTCCACATGGCGCGCGTCGGCGCGCCATGCTCGTTGACGTGGCTGAGATAGCGCGGCAGCCAGCCATCGACCGAGCCCTGGTAGAGCGTGCGCGACGAGCCGGCCATTGCCGTCATGATGCACAGCACCAGCGCCAGGATCATCAGCATCACCAAGAGGCTGTGGATCAATGCGCCACCCCCGACCATGCCGGCCAGTGCATCGGCGACACCCGAGCCGTCGACGATCGGCGTCGCCAGCATGCCGTTGAGGCCCAGCACGCCCTGGAAGGTGAAGGGCACCAGGATGAACAGAAGCATGCAGAGCAGGCCGGAATAGAAAATCGCCTTGAACGTGTCGGTGCCCGGGTTCTTGAACTCCGATGTGTAGCAGACGGCGGTCTCAAAACCATAGGTCGACCATGCGGCGATGAACATGCCGCCCAGCACCAGCGTCCAGCCGGCAATGTTCCACGAGCCGGGCTCCGGCGCGTAAGCCGCCGCCAGCGGCACCAGCGGCGAAAAGTTCGCCCAGTTGATCTGGCCGGTGACGATCGGCACGACACCGACGATCAGCATCGGGATGATGACCAGGAGGCCGATATACTTCTGCACATTGGCGGTGCCGAGAATGCCGCGATGCTGGATCGAGAAGATGATCAGCATCAGCACCGCGCCGATGAAGAAAGTGGCATTGAGGGTGAAGGAGACAGGACCTAGCGTGTGGCTGAACAGCGTCCAGTTGCGGATCGCCGGCGTGGCCGCCGCGGTCACCGCGGCGATGGCGTCGGCAGGCACCGTTCCGGCATGCGCCGCGATATAGGCGACGACGTCCGGCGACGCCTCGGTGAACAGCGGCACCGGCGCCAGCGCGTTGAGAATATAGGCGGCGGCGATCGAGCAGCCCAGCGACAGCACCGGCGACCAGGCGAACCAGTTGCACCACACCGACAGCGGCGCGATGAACTTGGAATAACGCAGCCAGGCGGTGGCGCCGTAGATCGAGGCGCCGCCCGACTTGTTCGGGAACAGGCCGGCGATCTCGGCATAGGTGAAGGATTGCAGGAAGCCCATGATCATGGAAGCGATCCAGATCCCGAAGGCCAGCGTTCCCGTCGTTCCGGCAATGCCGCCGATCGAAAACAGGACAAGGGCAGGAACGCCGCTCGCCACCCAGAAGGCGCCGCGCCAGTCGATGTTGCGGAGCAGCTTGCCTTCAGCGGGCTGCTCCAGGGCAGTGGTAATCGTGCTCATCTGTCTGAATTCCCCATTTTGTGTTCCCGGCCGGTGATGCCTCGGCTTCGCGAAGCTTGTTCCCCGGTACATGACCGCACGACTCCAGTGTTTCCACTCAGTCGTATTTTTTTCTTAACAGTGAAGATTGATCCGGCGCGCTTTCACGTCAAGTGATTTGTGGCGTCGTGCACATCACGGTTGCGAAACGCTCGCTTTGTCCTTCTCCCCTTGTGGGGTGAGAAGCGGTCCGCGGTAGCGGACGGAAAGCCAATTGCTTTCGAGCTTCGAACGCCCTGAGCCTGCGAAGGGCCGGGGGTGCAACCCTCAGGATCGCGGCCTGGTCTTTTGCGGATCGTAGTGGGCGAAGGCCACGACGCGCGCCGGCAGCCGCTTGGCATGACCGTCGAGCTTGCCGATCTCCACCTCTGTGCCGATTGCCGCGTGGGTGACGTCAAGCCTCGCCAGAGCGATGTTTTTGTTCAGCACCGGCGAGCGCATGCCCGAGGTGACGACACCGATCTGGGCGCGGCCGATATGGACGCAATCCCCATGGCCGACGGCGACATTGCTGTCGATGTCGAGGCCAACGAGCTTGTGCTGCGGATGTTCCTTGCGCCTTATCAGAGCCTCGCGGCCGATGAAATCGTCGGTCTTGGCCTTCAACGGTACGGTGAAGCCAATGCCCGCCTCGAACGGGTCGGTCTGGTCGGAGAATTCGTAACCGGCGAAGATCAGCCCGGCTTCGATGCGCACCATGTCGAGTGCCTGCAGGCCCATCGGCTTCAGCCCGTGCGGCTGGCCGGCCTCCCAGATGGCATCGAACACTTTTTCGGCGTCGCGTGGGTGGCACCAGATTTCGTAGCCGAGCTCGCCGGTATAACCGGTGCGCGACACCACGACCGGAATGCCATTGCCGCCGCCGATGCGCGCGACAGCGAAGCGGAACCATTCGAGTTCGTCGATCGACGGTTGCAGCGGCGAGGTCCAGACCACCTCTCGCAAAATGTCACGGCTCTTCGGCCCTTGGACAGCGACATTGTGCATCTGATCGGTGGAGGAACGCACCAGCACGTTGAGGCCAAGCTTTTTCGCGGTGTCGCGCAGCCATTCGCCGGACAGGTCGTCGCCGCCGACCCAACGGAAATTGTCCTTGCCGAGCCGCAGCAGCGTGCCGTCGTCGATCATGCCGCCATGCTCGTAGCACATGGCGGAATAGACGACCTGGCCGACGCCGAGCTTCTTGACGTCGCGGGTCAGCGTGTATTGCAGCAGCGCCTCGGAATCCGGGCCGGTGACCTCGAACTTGCGCAACGGCGACAGGTCCATGATCACGGCATCCTGCCGGCAGGCCCAGTATTCGGCGATGGCGCCTTCCTTGGCGAAGGAATTGGCCAGCCAATAACCCCGGTATTCCACGAAGTTGCGGGTGTGCTTGGCGAAGCTTGAATGGAAGGCGGTCTCGCGGGTCATTTTCGGTTCCGAATCGGGCGTCATGCGTCTGGCGATCGCTCGCGAGAATTTGTGTTGGCCGGAATAGGTTCGCACATGGATGTCGGTCGGGTTCCAGCCATTGGCCGGTGTCGTGTCGTCGGGACAGGCGGAGGAGACGCAGACGATGTCGGTGAGCGCCCTGAGCAGGACATAGTCGCCGGCGCGCGACCACGGCTCATCCGACACCATGACGCCATGGGCGTCGATCGCCGTGTTGAAGAAGAAGTTGATCGCCATCCAGCCGGCACGTGGGGTGACACCCTTGTCGGCCAGCGCGCGGTTGAAATTCTCCGAGCAGTTGGTGTGGCCGGGATAGCCGATGTCGTCGTAATATTTGGCGGCACACGCCAGCGCGAACGCGTCATGCCGGCCGCATGTGTCCTGGATAACCTCGACCAACGGCTCCATGTCCTGGTCGTAATATTTCGAGTGAAGGCCGGGCATCGGGTAGCTCGACCCCATCAGCGTGCGCGTGGTCGTTACGTCGAGCGGATGGTCCAGCCCCTTGTCCAGCTTGCGCGCCGAGAAGCACTGGAAATCGGTGCACTGGCGGCCGTCGACATCGATGATCTGCAGGTAGTCGCCCGCCTTGACGAAATAGGGTTCGGCTGTCGCCGAATGGACGCGCAGATCGAGCACCGGATCGGCAAGCGGATCGGCCAGCTGCGACTTTGTCTTCAGGCGCACGGTGGCGCGGCGCACCATGACGGTGAGCGGCGTTGCCGTGTCGTGGCCGTCGACCAGCATCGGCCCGCTAGGCGCTGCAATCAGCAAGCCGCCATCGCGCGCGACGGTGAAGGCCTGCTCGGTGCCTGCCGGCGTGGCGCCGCCGAAGACGCGCACCGCCTTGGCCTGGTCAAGCTGCACCTGGCGGCGCTCGAGTCCGCGGCGCACGGAAGCGAGGCTATCGTCGCCCTCGGCCAATAGCGCCTTGATCCCGGCGGCATTGCTATTGGACTTTTCGCCGAAGATGGCGGGGTCGGTGGCGCCTGACTTGTCCCAGGCCAAAAGCTCGCAGGCCTGGCCGCCCTCGACATTGCGGATGGCAAATGTATCGCCGGCCTCGATATCGATCAGCACCGCGCCGTTACCGGGGGCCGCATACCGCTCCATGCCCGGCGGCAGCGCGATCTGGCCGGGCCGCAGGATGAGGCTTGGCCGGGGCGGCCCGGCTGTCACTGAAGGGTAGGGCGACTGGCTCATCTCAGCCTTGCGGTTCGAGAAACAAGTTTGCCTGTGTGTAAAATTATTTTAGCAGCAAGAATAGCAGCGCGGTTGGGTTTGGCAAGGTGGAGGTGGCGTTCTCGACGCGGTCGCTGCAGGTTAGACCCTTCCAATCAAACCCATCTTCCGAACGCCAGCGCCGCCCCTCATCTGGCTGCCGCCATCTTCTCCCCGTAAACGGGCGAAGCGGTCGTCGCCGGCTTCGCCAATCGCCAACGTTGCAGGATGAGCGCCGAGGCTGCGGCCAGCTTCTTTCTCCCCGTCACTATACGGGGAGAAATGCCCGGCAGGGCAATGAGGGCGGCGCCAACATCTGAAACTATCGAGCTAAAGCTCCTCGGAATGCTCGACAGCCACACCATACTCCGCAGCCGAATCCAACATCGTGTGCCACAGACTTTCGGCAAACGTCGCAAACACCAGGAGGTTGAACACCGCCTGCCCATCCGCCTTGTCACCACCACGCCAGAGCGTGACGCTGGTGTGATCCATCGAAGTCGCGGCAGCAGCGCCAACCGGAAACGCATCGGGATGCAAATCAATCGACGACAGTTTCGCCAGCATGGCGCGCGCCTTGGGGCCGCAGACGCTGATCAGCACGCGGGCATGCGATTGGTCGGATAGTGAGGCGGAAGATGCAAAGGTCTGAGCGAGCACCTCAGTCCTGCCACCCTTCGACAGGACAAAAAACTGATCCGGTCCCGACCAGATCAGCGTCGCATCCGCGGTGCCAACCGCCTTCGGCGTTTCCGGAGCCGCGACGCCGAAACGAGCGTTCGCCGCCTCGGCCAAATCACCCGCCTTGCCGCGCCGTGCCATCACCTGGACGAGGTCGAAATTACGGATCTCGGTCAGCGACACACCGGCATCGCCTTGCACGCCGTAAGCGCCAGGAGCGAGCGCGCGCTCGAGCGGGCTACGAACATCCCAGGAAAAATCAGCCACGCTGGCGCCCTCCATCGGGATCGTAGAAGACGGGATTGCAGAGTTCGACATCATAGTCTTCACCGCGCAGCGGATCATGCGCGTGGACGATCTCGCCGATGCGTTCGCGGCCGCGCTCGACAAGGCCGAGACCGATCCACTGGTCGAGCGCCGGCGAGAAGCAGACCGAGGTGACGTAGCCCTGGTCGTTATCAGGCCCGGGCGTCTGGCCCTTCGGGATGATGTGCGCGCCGGAGCGCAGGCGGCGCGCCTTGTCGACCGGCTTGATCCCGACCACGACCTGCCGGTCCGGCGCCACCAGCGCCTCGCGGCCGGCCATGACGCGACCGATGAAATCCTTCTTGGTCGACATCATCTTGCCAAGGCCGAGATCGGCGGCGGTCGTCGTGCCGCTCAGTTCCGGCCCAGCGACATGGCCCTTTTCAACGCGCATGACGCCGAGGGCTTCTGTGCCATACGGCGTCACGCCGAACGGTTTTCCCGCCAGCATCAAATTGCGTGCCATCGCTTCACCGTAACGCGCCGGCACCGAAATCTCGAACGCCATCTCGCCGGAGAAGGAGATGCGGAACAGCCGCGCCTTGATGCCGCCGCGCAAAGCGACTTCGCGCACGCCCATGAAGGGAAAACCTTCGTTCGAAAGGTCCTCGGCAGGGTCGACGATTTCCTTCAACAGGTCTCGCGTCCTTGGCCCGGCAATCGAGAATTGCGCCCACTGGTCGGAGACTGAGGTCAGTTGCACGTCGAGTTCGGGGAATAGCACCTGCCGGCAGAATTCGAGATGCTGCATCACCAGCCCGGCCTTCGCCGTGGTCGTGGTGAGGAAATAATGGTCATCGGCCAGCCGCGAGGTCGTGCCGTCATCATAGACGAGGCCGTCCTCGCGCAGCATCAGCCCGTAGCGGGCTTTTCCCACGGCAAGGTTTGAGAAGGTGTTGATGTAGACGCGGTCGAGGAAGGCGCCGGCATCGGGGCCGTGCACATCGATCTTGCCCAGCGTCGAGACATCGCAGAAGCCGACGCCGCCGCGCACCGCCTTGACTTCGCGGGTCACGGATTCCAGCCAGTCCTTCTCGCCCGCGCGCGGATACCATTGCGCGCGCTTCCACAGGCCGGTGTCGACAAAGATCGCGCCCTGTTCGGCCGCCCAGTGATGCGACGGCGTCAGCCGCGTCGCATGGAAATTTTCGTCGCGATGGTGGCCGGCAAAAGCGCCGATGGCGACCGGCACGTAGGGCGGGCGATAGATGGTCGTGCCGGTCTCGGGAATGGATTTGCCCGACACCGCCGCCATGATGGCGAGGCCGGCGACATTGGACGTCTTGCCCTGGTCGGTCGCCATGCCGAGCGTGGTGTAGCGCTTCAGATGCTCGACCGATTCAAAGCCTTCGCGCTGCGCCAGCTCGATGTCGGATGCGGTGACATCATGCTGCTGGTCGACGAAAGCCTTGCCTTTGCCGGCGACGTGCCAGAGAGGCGTCAGCGAGAAGGCCTCGTCGCTGGCGGTCGGCGGTGATCCAGCGCTGCCCGACCGCCCCGCTTCGCGTGCGGCCGCCGCACCAGCTTCAAAACCTTCACGCAGGCAGGCGCCGAGGCCAAAGGCACCGTTGGCGGCACCTGCCGCGACCATACCGGGCGGCGCGCCGTCCGGCACGAAGGCGGCGATGTCGTCTCGCCATTTCGGCCGGCCGCGATGGTAAGAGGTGAGCCCGACCGCCGGATTCCAGCCGCCGGAAACGGCAAGCCCGTCGGCCTCGACCTCGGCGCGCGCGCCGCCGGTCAGCGACACCGCTATTTTTCTTACGCCGTCCTTGCCGCCGTCGACGCCGCTGACCGAGCCGTGCAGCACGGTGAAGCCGTTCCTGGAGGCGAGGGAACGATGGGCAGGCGAGACGTCAGTCCGCGCATCGATCACCGCCGCGACCTGCAGTCCGGCTGCGAGCGCGGTCTCGACCGTGCGCCAGCCATCCTCATTGTTGGTGAACAGCGCAACACGCTTTGCCGGCGTCGCGGCATAGCGCGCGACATAGGTCCGCATCGCCGACGCCATCATTACGCCGGGCGTATCGTTGCCGGCAAAGACGATGGGACGCTCGATCGCGCCTGCAGCCACAACACAGCGCTTGGCCACGATGCGCCACAGCCGCTGTCGCACCTGATGCTCGGGCGGAACCGGCAGATGATCGTTGACGCGTTCGATCGCGCCATAGGTGCCGCCGTCATAGACGCCGAACAGCGTCGTGCGCGTCATGATGCGAACGTCAGGCATTGAGCTGAGTTCGGCCAGTGTGCGCTGGATCCATTCCGCAGCCGGCAGCCCATCGATCGTGCCGCCATCCGACAACAGACGGCCGCCGAGCGCAAAATCTTCTTCGCACAGGATGACGCGCGCACCGCTGCGGCCTGCAGCGAGTGCGGCGGCGAGACCGGCCGGACCAGAGCCGGCGATCACCACATCGCAATGCGCCCAGGCCTTGTCGTAGTGATCCGGATCGGGGGTGACCGCCGCGCGACCCAGACCCGCGGCGCGTCGGATCGCCGGCTCGTAGACCATTTCCCAGAATTTTGCCGGCCACATGAAGGTTTTGTAGTAGAAGCCGGCGACGAAGATCGGTGCGAACAGCTGGTTCACCGACATCACATCGTGGCGCAGCGACGGCCAGCGGTTCTGGCTGGCCGCTTCGAGGCCTTCATAGAGTTCGGCCGTCGTGGCCTTGGTGTTGGCCTCGCGCCGTGCGCCGGTGCGCAGTTCGACCAGCGCGTTGGGTTCTTCCGAGCCCGCAGTCAGAATGCCGCGCGGACGATGGTATTTGAACGAGCGGCCGACCAGCTTGACGCCATTGGCGACCAGCGCCGACGCCAGCGTGTCGCCCTGGAAGCCGGAAAATGTCGTGCCGTCGAAGCGGAAGGTGAGGGGGGTGGAACGGTCGATGAGACCGCCGGATGAGAGACGATGAGAGGTCACGATGTCCAGCCTCTGATCCATATGGTGTCATGGCGAAGGATGGCGCCGCCCCTTACCCTCCCCCTTGTGGGGAGGGTCGCTGCCCAGCAGCGGGGTGGGGGTGCGGCACCGCCCCCCCCCCCCCCCCGCGGTGCGCCCACCCCACCACGCGGGGGGGGGGGGGGGGGCCCCGCCCGCGGGGGGGGGGGGGGCCGCGGCACCGACCCCCACCCGGACCTGCGGTCCGACCTCCCCACAAGGGGGAGGTAGGGGGCTGGCGCTTTTCGCGACGGCTGTGGTCTCGACAGAATAGCTCATGTCTCCACCTGGCTCGCACCAGCCCCCGCCGCCGGTTCCACCGCCGAGATCTCGTGCGTCAGCGTGTTGCGGGTGACCTTCAGCCAGGCCCGGCAGCCACCGCCGTGATACCAGTTCTCTGCCATCACGCCGGCGATGTTGTCGCGCAGATAGACATAGTCGTAGACGGCATCTTCGCCGGCATCCGCCGCCGGCCGTACAGGCTTGGCATCGCCGAGATAGCTGAACTCGCCGAGTTCGCGTTCGCCGCAGAAAGGACAGGTGATACGCATCTTGTTCCGGCCGCCTCAATGCAGGTTCGGTTGGGCGCCTTGGCCCTTTTCGTCGATCATGGCGCCGCGCTGGAAGCGGTCGAGCCGAAACAGCGCCGCCTCCTTGTGCGTTTCGTCACGCGCCAGAAGATGGGCAAAGACCAAGCCGGAACCGGGCGTCGCCTTGAAGCCGCCATAACACCAGCCGGCGTTGAGGTAGAGCCCATCGACCGGCGTCTTGTCGATGATCGGCGAGCCATCCATCGACATGTCCATGATGCCGCCCCATTGGCGCAGAAGCCGTACCCGGCCGATCATCGGGATCAGCGCCATGCCGCCTTCGCAGACATCCTCCATGACAGGCAGATTGCCGCGCTGGGCGTAGGAATTGTAGCCGTCGATGTCGCCGCCGAAGACCAGCCCGCCCTTGTCCGACTGGCTGACATAGAAATGCCCGGCGCCGAAGGTCATGACGCCGGGGATGAGCGGCTTGATCGCCTCCGAGACGAAAGCTTGCAGCACATGGCTTTCGATCGGCAGGCGCATGCCCGCCATCGCTGCGACACGCGACGATGACCCGGCGACTGCCATGCCGACCTTGCCGGCGCCGATCTTGCCGCGCGACGTCTCGACGCCAGTCACCTTGCCGTTGCCGTCCCGGACAAAGCCGGTGACCTCGCAGTTCTGGATGATGTCGACGCCGAGTTCGCTCGCCGCATGGGCATAGCCCCAGACCACCGCGTCATGCCGCGCGGTGCCGCCGCGGCGCTGCAGGAGGCCGCCCTGCACGGGAAAGCGCGCATGGTCGAAATTCAGGAACGGCAGCATCTTCTTCAGCGCCGCCTGGTCGAGCAGTTCGGCATCGATGCCATTGATGCGCATGGTGTTGCCGCGCCGCGCATAAGCGTCGCGCTGCGCATCGGAATGATAGAGGTTGAGGACGCCGCGCTGGCTGACCATCGCGTTATAGTTGAGGTCCTGCTCCATCCGCTCCCAAAGCTTCATCGAAAGCTCGTAGAAGCCGGTATTGCCGGGCAGGCCGTAATTGGAACGGATGATGGTGGTGTTGCGGCCGGCATTGCCGGAGCCGATCCAGCCCTTTTCCAGCACGGCGACGTTTCTGATGCCGAACTCGCTGGCGAGGAACCAGGCGGTGGCGAGCCCATGGCCGCCGCCGCCGATGATCACCACATCGTAGTGGTCCTTGGGCGCCGCATCGCGCCAGGTGCGCTGCCAGTTCTTGTGGCCGGAAAGGGCAGCACGGGCGAGCGAGAAGAGCGAATATTTCATCAGGTCATTCCGAGGTCGCTCGCACCGCTAGGACGATTATATGTCCAGCGTGTGGTCGCGCTCCCATTGCGTGAAGTGCGAAGCATAGGAATTCCATTCCTGGTGCTTCAGCTTTAGATAAGCCGACGAGAATTCCTCACCCAGCGCCGCCTTGAGCGATTTGTCCTTGTCGTATTCGCGAAGCGCGTCGAGCAGGTTGAGCGGCAGCTTCGGCGCGCCCTTCACAGTGTGACCGTTCTGGTACATGTCGATGTCGTAGCGCTTGCCGGGATCGGCCTTGGAGCGGATGCCGTCGAGACCGGCGGCAATGATGACGGCCTGCAGCAGATAAGGGTTTGCGGCGCCGTCCGGCAACCGCAGCTCGAAGCGGCCGGGGCCGGGCACGCGCACCATGTGAGTGCGGTTGTTTCCGGTCCAGGTCACCGTGTTCGGCGCCCAGGTGGCGCCCGAAATGGTGCGCGGCGCGTTGATGCGTTTGTAGGAGTTCACCGTCGGGTTGGTGATGGCGGCCAGCGCCGAGGCATGTTTCATGATGCCGCCGAGGAAATTCTTGCCCTTGGCCGACAGGCCGAGTTCCATCGCGTTGTCGGCAAAGACGTTGACCTTGCCGGCCTTGTCCCAGACCGAAATATGGGCGTGGCAGCCATTGCCGGTCAGGCCCTGGAAAGGCTTTGGCATGAAGGTCGCGCGCAGGCCGTGTTTCTCGGCCACCGACTTGACCATGAACTTGAAGAAGGAGTGCTTGTCGGCGGTGGCGAGCACATCGTCGAAGGCCCAGTTCATCTCGAACTGGCCGTTGGCGTCCTCATGGTCGTTCTGGTAGGGGCTCCAGCCCAGCGCCAACATGTGGTCGCAAATCTCGGCGATGACATCGTAGCGGCGCATCACCGCTTGCTGGTCGTAGCAGGGTTTTGAAGCCGTGTCGTATTTGTCGGAGATGACGCTGCCGTCCGGCGAGATCAGGAAGAACTCTGCCTCGACGCCAGTCTTGACATGCATGCCGTCATTGGCGGCTTCCGCGATCAGCCGGCGCAGCGTGTTGCGCGGCGCCTGCTCGACTTCCTTGTCGTCCATGATGCAGTTGGCGGCGACCCAGGCGACATCGGGCTTCCACGGCAGCTGGATCACCGAATCCGGATCCGGCACCGCCAGCATATCAGGATGCGCCGGCGTGAGGTCGAGCCAAGTGGCGAAACCGGCGAAGCCGGCGCCGTCCTTCTGCATGTCGGCGATCGCCTGCGCCGGCACCAGCTTGGCGCGCTGGCCGCCGAACAGGTCGGTGTAGGAAATCATGAAATATTTGACGCCGTTCTCTTTGGCGAATGCGGCGAGATCGTTCCCCATTATAGTTCCTCGCTTATTTTGATGTGTTTTTTAGAAGCCGTTTTTCCCCGGTATCCAGTTGGTGCCGGCCAGCGGCACGCCAGCCATGGCGGCGGCTTCGATGGTGAGGGCTACGAGATCCTCGGGCTCGAGATTGTGCAGGCTGTTCTTGCCGCAGGCACGCGCAATGGTCTGCGCCTCCAGTGTCATCACCTTGAGGTAGTTCGCCAGCCGCCGTCCGGCGGCGATCGGATCGACCCGCTTCATCAGTTCGGGGTCCTGCGTGGTGATGCCCGCGGGGTCGCGACCCTCGTGCCAGTCGTCATAGGCGCCGGCGGTGGTGCCAAGCGCATTGTATTCGGCCTCCCAGCGCGGGTCGTTGTCGCCGAGCGCGACGAGCGCTGCCGTGCCGATCGACACCGCGTCGACGCCGAGCGCCAGCGCCTTGGCGACGTCGGCGCCATTGCGGATGCCGCCCGACACGATCAGCTGCACCTTGCGGTGCATGCCGAGATCCTGCAGCGCCTGCACCGCCGGCCTGATGCAGGCAAGCGTCGGCTGACCGACATTTTCGATGAATACTTCCTGGGTGGCCGCCGTGCCGCCCTGCATGCCGTCGACGACGACGACATCGGCGCCGGCCTTCACCGCAAGTGCTGTGTCGTAATAGGGGCGGGCGCCGCCGACCTTGACGTAGATCGGCTTTTCCCAGTCGGTGATCTCGCGCAGCTCGAGGATCTTGATCTCGAGATCGTCCGGCCCGGTCCAGTCGGGATGGCGTGAGGCCGAGCGCTGGTCGATGCCCTTCGGCAGCGTGCGCATTTCGGCGACGCGGTCGGAAATCTTTTGTCCCAACAGCATGCCGCCACCGCCGGGCTTGGCGCCTTGGCCGACGACCACTTCGATGGCGTCGGCGCGGCGCAAATCCCTGGGGTTCATGCCGTAGCGTGACGGCAGGTACTGGTAGACCAGTTGCTTGGAATGCCCGCGCTCTTCCTCGGTCATGCCGCCGTCGCCGGTGGTGGTCGACGTCCCGGACAGGGTCGCGCCACGGCCGAGCGCTTCCTTGGCCGGGCCGGACAGCGACCCGAAGCTCATGCCGGCAACGGTGATCGGGATTTTCAGCTCGATCGGCTTCTTGGCATAGCGCGAGCCCAGCACGACCGACGTGTCGCACCGCTCGCGATAGCCTTCCAGCGGATAGCGCGAGATCGAGGCGCCGAGGAACAAAAGGTCGTCGAAATGCGGCAGCTTGCGCTTGGCCCCGGCGCCCCTGATGTCATAGATGCCGGTCGCCGCCGCGCGGCGGATTTCGGAAAGCGTGTAGTCGTCGAAGGTCGCGGATTTGCGCGGCGTCGTCGGCGGGTTCTTGTAGGTCATGCTGCCTCAATACGCGTCGGCGTTGTCGATATTGAAATTGTAGAGCGTGCGCGCCGAGCCGTAGCGCTTGAATTCCGACGGCTTGACGCCGGTGACGCCGGCGCGGTCGAGCAGTCCCTGCAGCAGTTCGATATGCTCGGGCCGCATCTCCTTGGCGATGCAGTCGGCGCCCAGGCTTTCGACCTTGCCGCGCACGAACAGCCGCGCTTCGTAGATGGAATCGCCAAGTGCGTCGCCGGCATCGCCCAGCACCACCAGATTGCCGGACTGCGCCATGAAGGCCGACATGTGGCCGATATTGCCGTGCACGACGATGTCGATGCCCTTCATCGAGATGCCGCAGCGCGAGGATGCGTTGCCCTCGATGACGAGCAGCCCGCCCTTGCCGGTGGCGCCGGCATACTGGCTGGCGTCGCCCTTGATGACGATCGAGCCCGACATCATGTTTTCGCCGACGCCAGGTCCGGCCGAGCCGTGCACGGTGATGGCAGCGCCGTCATTCATCCCGGCGCAGTAGTAGCCGACGCTGCCGCGCACATCGATGCTGACCGGCTGGTCGACGCCGACGGCAACCGAATGGCTGCCCTTCGGGTGCAGCACTTCCCACGCCGTTTCGTTGGAGCCGGGCGTCAGATTGTGAAGCGCCTGGTTGAGCTCTCGCAGCGACGACACATCGAGATCGAAGACCCGGGACGCCTGGTCTTGCGCCGCCTTCGAAAGTTTGGTTGCCGGCATGGGCTCAATGCTCCCAGAAATAGACGGTTGCGGGTTCCGGTTCCCAGACCCTCGCATTGTCTATGCCGGGCAGTTTGGTCAGCGCGCGATATTCCGAGCCGAAGGCGACATACTGGTCGGTCTCGGCCATGACGGCGGGCTTGCAGGCGATCGGATCGCGCACCACGCCGAAACCGTTCTTGGTGCCGACGACGAAGGTGAAGAAGCCGTCGAGGTCGGACAGCGTACCTTCCAGCGCCTCGCCGAGGTTCTTGCCATGCGCCATCTGCGACGAGAGATAGGCGGCGGCGACCTCGGTGTCGTTCTCGGTCTCGAATTTCATGCCCTCCCGCACCAGCTCACGTCGCACATTATTGTGGTTGGACAGCGAGCCATTGTGTACCAGGCACTGGTCGGCGCCGGTCGAGAACGGATGCGCGCCCATCGTGGTGACGGCCGATTCCGTCGCCATGCGGGTATGGCCGATGCCATGCGTGCCGGTCATCGAGCGGACGTCGAAACGGTCGACGACCGCTTCCGGCAGACCGACTTCCTTGTATATTTCCACCGCTTCGCCGGCGCCCATGATGCGCACGTCGGGGCGGATTGACTGCAGCGCTTCGCGCGCGGCATCGACCTTGTCGGGCGCGGTCCGGAGCACCGCATGCGTCGACTTCACCGCTATGCTCACCGGCGCGCCAATGGCCTTGGCGAGTTCGGCGTCGAGGCCGCGGAAATCGCGCTCGGGCTTCGCCGACTGGATGGTGATCTTGGCTTCATTCCTGGAAGGCGCGCCATAGATGGCGATGCCGGCGCTGTCGGGGCCGCGATCGCTGAGCGATATCAGCATCTGCGACAGCATCGAGCCGAGCTGCGGCTCAAGCGACTTGTCTTTCAGAAAAAGTCCGACGATTCCACACATGTCAGCCTCCCGGCGTTACCACTAGACGATGATGTATCGAATGCGTCGTGCGAATTCAATCGTATGAAAAAAATATTCCTGTAGTTACGTATCCGGCTCGATGCGGCCTTGTGAACTATCGCCGCCGTCGCGGGCGCTGTGAATCCATGTGGCGGTGCGGATGCGGGCTATTCTGTAGGCATCGAGGATCGACAGCGCATAGATCAGGAAGCCGCCGGCGTGGCGGCCGACGAAGCTGGCGTCGGCCGGCGCGATCTTGGCCGTCACCCAGGCGAGGATCACCATGAAGAACAGGAACTGCAGGCCGCGCACGGGCACGCCCAGAATGACGTGGCCGCTGGCCGGTAAGACGATTGCGGCGCCGAGCACCAGATACGGGTTTGTCGGTGCGGGTGCGCTCATGCGACCTGCCTTTCCTGTCGGTTGATGGCATCGCGCAGCACTGAGGCCGAGGTCAGCAGTCTCTCGACCAGCGTTGGATCCAGCCTTGCGCCGCCGAATGCGGCCTGCCGGAACACGCCGTAGCGCGCCCGCTCGGCCTCGGCCAGCAGCCAGACGATGCGCACGCCGTTCGGGGTGATCAAGAGTTCCTTGGCGCGGCCTTCGGCAAAGATGTCGAGATGGCTGGCGATCAGGTTCTGCGGAAAGCGCGCCGCCCTGAGGTCGGTTCGCAGCACGGCTTCAGCCGGAAATCCCGGAGCCTTCGGCAGCGTATGCTGAAGATGATCGAAATTGGAGAAGGTCGTCGGCGAGCCCGGCCGCATCATCATGTCGAAGGTCGCCGGCACCGCAACCGGCTCTGTGATCGTGACACTCAACCATCGCGCCGGCAGCTTTCGCGTTGCCAGCGTGTCGACGATGGTGCGCAGCTGCACGCGCTGTCCGTTCCATGTGCCGGCCCAGGTGACAACGCCGGCTGTGCCATCGGAGACATCAACGGCATCTGTGATGACGGTCCGGATGCTGGCTGCCTCGGCTGCAAGATCAGCCTTGGCCTTTTTGCGGCTGGCGCGCGTATGCCAGGCGAGGTGCAGGACGAGAGCCACGGCGACCGCCCCGGCCAGCAATGCTGTCGTCACGTCAGACACCTCGTCACGCCATGCCCGCCCAGACCGGCAGGCCCTCTCCTGTCAATAGCCCTGCGGCTTCGGCCACGGCATGGTGAACTGGTCGCCGCGGCGCACATAGCGGTAACGGTAGAAGTGGAACCACAGCGAGATCAGGAAGTAGAAGGCGACCATGGCGATCAGCTGCGTGCCGTAGCCGAGGAAGATCGCAAAGAAGGTCACCACGCAGAGGCAAAACAGCACGATCGCCGGGATCGGGTGGAACGGGTGCGTATAGCCGCGGCGGATCGTGCCCAGCGGCCACTTTTTGCGGAACATCATGATGTTTATGCTCATGAAGGTGTATTGCAGCACGCCCGACAGGATTGAGAAGGTGATCGCCTGGTTGAGGTCGGCGATGAAGGCGAAGGCGAGCGCGATCGGCAACAGGAACAGGATCGAGCGATAGGGCGTGCGGTATTTCGGGTGCACGGCCGAGAACCATGTCGGCAGATAGCGGTCGCGTCCAAGCGAGAACCACGCGCGGGCCGCATCGTTGATACAGCCATTGGCCGACGCCAGTGCCGCGAGCAGCGTGGCGACGAACAACAGGTTTTCCAGCAGCGGGCTGCCGGTCAGCTTGCCGGCGTCCCACAAGGGATAATAGGTGATACCGAGGTACTCCCAGGGCATCAGCGAGGCGCAGACATACCAGGTCATGGCGGCGGCGATCAAAAGCGTGATCATGCCGGCCATGGTGCCGTAAGGCAGCGAACGCGCCGGCGAGCGCACTTCCTCGGCGGCCTGCGTGGTGCCTTCGATGCCGAGATAGTACCAGATGCCGAACTGGAAGGCCGCGATGACGCCGATCCAGCCATAGGGCAGCGCATTGCCGGGGGTGACCAGTTCGTTGAGCTTCAGCACAGCACCCTGCGTCCAGGGGCTGACCGAGAAGAACAGGATAACGATCGAGACATAGGCTATCGCCGTGATGACGAAGTTGACGTTGAGCGTCATCAGCACGCCGCGATAGTTCAGCCATGCCAGCACGACGATGGTGGCGGCAATGAAGGAGTTGTGGGTGAGCCCTTCGACGCCGGCCTTGGCGACGATGGTGTCGCCGAGCAGGATGGCGTCCGAAACCTCCAGCATGGTGTAGGCAAAGACCAGGAACAGCGCGACGTTGAAGGCCATCAGCGGCCCGACAATGTGCTTGGCCTGCGCGTATTGGCCGCCGGCGGCGGCAACCGTCGATGTCACCTCGGAGTCGATCATGGCGACCGAAGTGTACAAGAGCCCGACCACCCAGCAGACGATCAGCGCCGCCAGTGCGCCGCCCTTGTCGGCCGAGAAATTCCAGCCGGTGAATTCGCCGACCAGCACGATGCCGACGCCAAGCGCCCAGACATGGGCCGGGCCGAGCACGCGTAGCAGTGAAACCCTGTCGCCGTGTATTGCCGGTTCAAGCGTGATCGTCATTGTTCAATCCCCACTCAGATCCGGTGTTTTTCGGAAGCGGCTTCAAGCTCGCCTTCGCGCGAGGAAGTCAGCACCTCCTCGGAATAGGTCGTGTCGATCTTGAACCAGTCGTAGAGCATCCACAGCGCAAGCACGACCGAGATGCCCCACGATGCGTAAGAGAGTGCGACCCACATGAGCGTGCTTCCCCAAAATCTCTGGCGTTACTTGTCGTCGAACTTTTCGTTGATGACGTCGCGATATTCGCGGTCGGAGGCGCGGAACAGGAAGACGAAATAGCCGATCAGCACCGCCGCCATGATGATCAGCGTCGGCCAGTCGATGATGTAGTGGAAGCGGTTCTGGATGATGTCGTGCGCGGTCTCCGGCGTATAGCCGAGCTTTTCCCAGATCGAGGCCATGGTCGGGTTCTGTCCCAACGCTTCCCAGGTTTTGGCATCGAGCGCGTCGATGGATTTCGCCGCACCCGCCAGGCCGAGTTTCAATGGCAGCCACAGCGCCACGAAAATGGCGACCACGACGACCACGATATCGAAAATCTGCCCGGCCTTGCCTTGTTCCGGCGGCGTGTAGCGCGACATGACTTCTACCCCTCAGGACGTTCTGTTTTCAGGACTTGCGGCTGCGGGCCGCGTCGGCGTTCTTGATGTCGAGACCGTAGATGAAGTCCTTGTCTTCCTTGTAGTGATTGACCATCGCCAGGATGGCGGCCGTATTGAAGATCAGCACGGCGGCGGCAGCGATGGCGACGACGATCTTGATCCCGGTGTCCGGGATGTAGGGCCATGTCATGACGAGCACGAAGAGGATCGTCGCCCAAAGGCAGATGATCAGGAGCGCGGACCCGCGCAGGTCGGAACGGTACAGCGTTTCGATGCGCTGCTGCAGGTCTGACATCGGTTTCCCCTTTTCCAGCGCCCGACCCCGAATTGGCCGCCCGCTGCCTCTTTCAACAGAGTGAAATTTTTTTCATAAATTCGGGCCGAATCCAGCAATTGTCAAGCCGATTTTACGTTGGGTTAACCGTTTGTCCCCAGCCGCGAATTTTGCCTGACAATGAAATTATTTGCTTCCGGGTATTGCGGCATCAGGACGTTTGCGATCAATATTCGACCAAATGCTCCCGCCTCGCGCAGGGAGCCGGGAACACAATAGAATTTTCGAACGGAGGATTTGCGGATGACGGCATCCTGGAGATTTTCGACCCTGGCGGATCGCCATCGCGCGTTAGGCTCGAAGCTCGAAGACTGGAGCGGCATGGGCACCGCCTGGACCTACGACAAGGACGCCGACGAGGAATACACCGCCATCCGCACCAGGGCCGGGCTGATGGATGTGTCGGGCCTGAAGAAGGTTCACATCACCGGGCCGCACGCCTCACACCTCATCGACCTGGCAACGACGCGCGACGTGGAGAAGATCTATCCCGGCAAGTCGGCCTATGCCTGCATGCTGAACGAGGCCGGAAAATTCACCGACGACTGCATCCTCTACCGCACCGGGCCGAACGCCTGGATGGTGGTGCACGGCTCCGGCACCGGCCATGAGGAATTGCAGCGCGCTTCCGTCGGCCGCGACGTATCGCTGCGCTTCGACGACAATCTGCACGACCTGTCGCTGCAGGGACCGACCGCGGTCGACTATCTCTCAAAGCATGTGCCGGGCATTCGCGACCTCAACTATTTCCATCATATGCAGACGCAGCTGTTCGGCTTTCCCGTCATGATCTCGCGCACCGGCTATACCGGCGAGCGCGGCTACGAGATATTCTGCCGCGGCCAGGACGCCGGCACGATCTGGGACAGGATCCTCGACGAGGGCAAGAGCGCCGGCATCATTCCGTGCCGCTTCACCACGCTCGATATGCTGCGCGTCGAAAGTTATTTGCTGTTTTATCCCTATGACAACTCGCAGAAATATCCGTTCGAGAACGAAGGCCCCGGCGACACGCTGTGGGAGCTCGGCCTCGACTTCACCGTCAGCCCCGGCAAGACCGGCTTTCGCGGCGCCGAAGAGCATTACCGCCTCAAGGGCAAGGAGCGCTTCAAGATCTACGGCGTGCTGCTCGACGGCAAGCAACCCGCGGATGAGGGCGCGCCGGTCTATCGCGACGGCAAAAAGGTGGGCGTGGTCACCTGCGCCATGTATTCGCCGCTGGTCGAGAAATCGATGGGCATCGCCCGCCTCGACGTCGACTGCGCGGTCAAGGACACCAAGCTCGAGATCCGCAACAAGAGCGGTTCGATCAGGGCGACGGCGCAGCCTCTGCCCTTCGACGATCCCAAAAAGACCAAGCGCACGGCGAAAGGCTGAGGCACAATCGACAGCGAGGGGTTTCGAGGTACGAAGTAGAGAATGGCAGCCAAAACGATCATCAGCCGGCCCATTTACGGAACCCTGTCCCCGCAGCCCGGCAAGCATCATCTTTTCGTGGCGGATGCGGAAGGCGCGCTGGCGATCGTCGATATGGCAAGGACGGCGCCCCCCGGCTTCTTCGACGGCGCCGAAATCGTCTTCATTCCCGGGGCCGACGGCAAGCATGTTGCCGCTCTTGAGGCACTGAAGTCCGCGCAATTTCATGTCGCGCCAACCTTCGCCAGCCTGCTGCCCCGGCTGAAGCAGACGCTTGCCAACGCGCATATGGGCCTGCGCCTCTATCTCGCCGGCACCGAAGGGCTGATCGGCCAGGCCATGCAGGTGGCGCTCGAAGCCGGCATCGATCATACCTCCATGCAGACCGAGCATCGCGGCTCATTGGCGCGGCGCATGCAGTGCGTGCATTGCAAAGGCATCACCGAAAATGTGACGACGCAGCCGGCCACCTGCGCGCATTGCGGCCTGCTGCTTCTGGTGCGCGATCATTATTCGCGACGGCTGGCAGCATTCCAGGGCGTCTGCATAAATGCCGAGGATCGCTCGGAGATTCCTCCCATCGAGGAGGTCTTCCCATGAGCACCGGCACCACCAAGCTCGATGTCGTCGTCAGCGACGTCGTCCCGGTCAACGAACTGGTGACGCGCTTCCATTTCCGCCGCCGTGACGGTGAGCTTTTGCCGACCTTTTCCGGCGGCGCCCATGTCGTGGTCGAGATGCGCGATGGCGACCGCACAAGGCTCAATCCCTATTCGCTGATGGGATCGCCGCTCCACACCCGCGAATACACCATCTCGGTGCGCCGCGACGATGTCGGCCGCGGCGGCTCGTTGTTCATGCACCGGAGCGTCAAGCCCGGTCTGGAGATGGTGGTCAGCTACCCCGTCAATCTGTTCTCGCTCGACCTCAGGGCAAAGAAGCATCTGATGCTTGCCGGCGGCATCGGTATCACGCCGTTCATGGCGCAGACCGCGCAGCTCGCCGGGTCCGGCGGCAATTTCGAGCTGCACTACACCTGCCGCACCGCCTCGCTCGGCACCTATGCCGATGTGCTGCAGGAGCGCTATGGCCGTCGCGTCCGGCTCTATCACGACGACCGCGACGAGCGCATCGAACTCGACCGTCTCTTGTCCTCGCAGCCGCTCGGCACCCATCTCTATGTCTGCGGCCCGGCCGGCATGATCAACTGGGTGCGCGAGCGCGCCACGGCTCTCGGCTGGCCGGCGGAGACCGTGCATTACGAGCATTTCGCGGCACCCCAGCCCGGCCTGCCGTTCGACGTCACACTTGCCGTCAGCGCCAAGTCCATCCGCGTCGGCGAGCAGCAGAGCCTGCTCGAAGCCATCGAGGCCGCCGGCGTCGATCCGCCCTATCTCTGCCGCGGCGGTGTCTGCGGCCAGTGCGAGACCAACGTCATCTCGCATGACGGCAAGTTCATCCACAACGACCACTGGCTGAGTGAGGAAGACCACCGCTCCGGCTGCAAGATCATGCCGTGCGTGTCGCGCTTCGAAGGCAAGTCGCTGGTCCTGGAAAGATAGGAGGCGAGCTTGGGCATCACCTTTCGCAAGGAAACGTTTCGCGACGATTTCACCTTCAGGAACAGCCCGGAACACATCAGGCGGTTTCCGTTTCCGTTCCACGAAGACAGCTACATGTATGCGGTCAACATCGAGCCGCATGTCGTCGGTCCCAAGGGCAGCGTGCTGGAAAACCTGATCGACGTCGACGAGCACTATGTCGCCGAGATGCAGGACCGCGCTTTGGTGCTGGCCGAGGATCCGCTGCGCTGCCAGTCGCTGCCGCACATGACGCTGGCCGGCTGGGACCTGCTCGAACTTTTGATGGAGCAACAGGCACTTGGCTATCCCGAGCATTTCACCCTGATCCGCGACGGCGACCGCTGGCGCTGGATCAACCGGCCGCTCGGCATCGACGACACCTTCACCTTCGGCGACACCTCGACACTGCCTTACGGGCCGATGGAGTACATCACCCGCCAGAGCCAGGGCGATTTTTGCATCCTCGACCAGCGCGACGGCAATCTGTGGATGGATGCCGGCATGGTCACCACCCAGGCCGACTGGTCGCTCGATTTCGACATCGGCATGAATTTTTTCGAATGGCACGCGCCGGTGCCGCTGGCGCATGAAAAGGGCATTTTCGTCAGGGCGCTGAAGTTCCTCACCAACATCCAGCAGGGCAAGCCGGCGCGGCGGCTGAACTGGACGATGACCATAAACCCGCGCCTCGACACCAGCCCGGAGAATTACCACAAATGGGGCCCGGACCGCGCGACGGTGACGCCCGAAAATGTCGGCGACAAGGTGCATCTGCGCGTCGAACTGCAAAGCTTCTGGCGCTTGCCGCGCTCGAACGGCATCGTCTTCCCGATCCGCTGCTATCTGATCAAGATGAACGAACTGGTGACACAGCCGAAATGGGCAAGGCGACTGCACCGGGTGATCCGGGATTTGCCGGAAGAGCTGGCCACCTACAAGGGCCTGACGCGGTATCGGCCGACGCTGCTCGAATGGCTGTCGAAGTTGGATGATGGCAGTGCGACGTCACCGGGGTTCGGGCCGGACTAAAGGCCCCCTCATCCGGCCGCTGCGCGGCCACCTTCTCCCCGAGCGGAGAAGAGATCGCCAGCGCTGACGCCAGACTCCTCTCCCCTCGGGGAGAGGTCGGATTGCCCCGAATTGCTCTTGCAATTCGGCCTTGGCAATCCGGGTGAGGGGGCTGCGGCGGTCCGATTACCCAGCGCTATTCTGCGGATAGCAAATGATCGACAGATACCGCATCGGCAGTTTTGTCAGCTGCTCCGGCCCATGCGGCGCATCGGCGTCGAAGAACAGGCTGTCGCCCGGCTTCATCGGATAGAGGTTGCTGCCGTGCCGGTACACCACCTCGCCCTCCAGCATGTAGAGGAATTCCATGCCCTCATGCTGGAAGGTCGGGAACACATCCGAATCCTCGGTCAGTGTGATCAGATAGGGTTCGACGACGACGCCGCTGGTGTTGGAGCCGATATGGCCGAGCAGATTGTATTGATGGCCGGCGCGGGTGCCGCGGCGTTCGACATCTAGCCCTTCGCCGGCCTTGACGAAGACGGCGCTGCGCTCTTCCTCGAAACGCCGGAAGAAGGCGGTGACGGGAACGCCGAGCGCCCTGGACAGCGCCTGCAGTGTGGTCAGCGACGGCGAGGTGATGCCGTTCTCGATCTTCGACAGCATGCCCAGCGAAATATCGGTGGCGACGGCGAGATCGGCGACGGTGATGCCGAGCTTCTTGCGGAAGGCGCGCACCTCGCGCCCGATCGCCACCTCCAGCACTTTTTCGCGCTTGTCGCGAATGGCGTGCGGATTCTGCGTCAGCGGCGCGCGGATGGCCTTCCCATCAGCGGAGGTCTTCGGCAGCGGCTTTGCTTTTGCCGAAGCGGGACCAGCCTTGGAGTCGGAACTTGTCTTCGCCATCTCGCCCCCGAATCCCTGTGATTTATTTCACTCCAGGTGAACATATTCGGTGCCGATACAGAAACGCAACCGCGACAGCAAGCCCTTAAGTCGAATGGTGTCCGCTCAGGATTTGCGCTGTCATCAGTTTCTGCTGGAAATCTGGTGGGGCGAAATGCGGTTTCGCCATAAGCCCAGTTGACAGCATCGAAGAGGCAATTACTGTCACTGTGAGTGAAATTTGTTTCGTAAGAGCAATCCTAAGAAAAGCGTGAAGCGGTTTTCCCATAGGAACTGCGTCAAAGTCGAAATCATCCCGGGAGGCCTGCCATGAAAACGCGCGTTGCCGTCATTGGAGCGGGGCCATCCGGTCTGGCCCAGCTCAGGGCCTTCAAGTCGGCTGCCGACAAGGGCGCCGAGATCCCCGAAATCGTCTGCTTCGAAAAGCAGTCGGACTGGGGCGGCCTGTGGAACTACACCTGGCGCACCGGCCTCGACGAGCATGGCGACCCCGTCCACGGCTCGATGTACCGCTACCTCTGGTCGAACGGACCGAAGGAGTGCCTGGAATTCGCCGACTACACATTCGAGGAGCACTTCGGCCGTCCCATCGGCTCCTACCCGCCACGCGCGGTGCTGTGGGATTACATCAAGGGCCGGGTCGAGAAATCAGGCCTGCGCAAATGGGTGCGCTTCAACAGTCCGGTGCGCATGGTGACCTTCTCGGACGAGACGAGAAAATTCACCGTCACCGCGCATGACCGCACGAACGACGTCACCTACTCCGAGGAGTTCGACAATGTCGTCGTTGCCTCAGGGCATTTCTCGGTTCCCAATGTTCCTTATTTCGAAGGCTTTTCGACGTTCAACGGCCGTATCCTGCACAGCCATGATTTCCGCGATGCTATGGAGTTCAAGGGCAAGGACATACTGATCATCGGCCGCTCCTATTCTGCCGAGGACATCGGCTCGCAGTGCTACAAATACGGCGCCAGATCGATCACTTCCAGCTACCGCTCCAAACCGATGGGGTTCAAATGGCCGGAGAACTGGAAGGAAGTACCGCTGCTGCAGAAGGTCGTCGGCAAGACGGCGCACTTCAAGGATGGCACCACCAAGGACGTCGACGCCATCATCCTGTGCACCGGCTACCTGCATTCCTTCCCGTTCCTCACGGAAGAGCTGAAACTGAAGACCGCCAATCGCATGTGGCCGGACGGGCTCTATGAGGGCGTCGTGTGGGAGAAGAACCCGAAACTGTCCTATATCGGCATGCAGGACCAGTTCTACACTTTCAACATGTTCGACGCCCAGGCCTGGTTCGCCCGCGACGTCATCATGGGCCGTATCAAGCTGCCGTCGGTACAGGCGATGGCCGAGCACGGCGCCAAGTGGCGGGCACGCGAAGAGACGCTGGAAGACGCCGAGCAGATGATCTGGTTCCAGGGCGACTACACCAAGGAATTGATGGACCAGACCGACTATCCCGGCTTCGACGTCGAGGCGGTCAACCAGACCTTCATGGAGTGGGAGCACCACAAGGCGGAAGACATTATGAGCTTTCGCGACCACGCCTACCGCTCGCTGATGACCGGCACCATGGCGCCATTGCACCATACGCCCTGGCTGCAGGCGCTGGACGACTCGATGGAAAGCTATCTCCAGGTGAAGGGCGTGGCGGCGGAATAGGTCGGCGTGATGCAAAACAATGCGCCGGCACCGGCCCAGTTTCAATTCAGAGGGTAGTCGGGAGCCGCATCGGTCTCCGTCACCTTGACCCACACCAATTCGCTATAATAGGCACCCTCCGGGCCGGTGCCGTACATGGACAGTCTGTCAGCCATCAGCAGATGTGTCATGTCGTTGAGTGCCCGGCCGGTCGGCTCCTCGGGCCAGGCGAAGACGCCGTCGGTTTTGGCGCCGAACCTCACATCGGTGCAGCCGAAATCGATCTCGACCTTCCAGGATAGCAACGGCCTGATATCGCTGGGCGGCGGGCGCGGCGGATCGGGCTGCTCGAAGTGATGGTCGACCGAGACTCTCGTCGGCACTGCCGGCGTGATGCCTTTGGCTTTGAAGGAGGCGATGGCGTCGTCGCCAAATCTTGCGAGCAGGCCAGCGTGCCATAACCGGTAGGTCGCGCGGAAAAAGCCGCTGACCCGGATAGATTTGCCGTCGTTGTTGAAGACGTTCACAGCGGCGTAGAAACGGCGCAGTCGTGGCGCCAGCGCCGGCCAGTCGCATTCGGCCGGTGTCCCCGGCGTCGAGATGAAATCGTCAAGCAGATCGCTGCCGCGCACATTGGCGTTCAGCACCGTGCAATCCTCACCATGGATATGCCAGTGCCGCCGGAGCTCGGCTGCTGCGATGCCAGGCTTGCGCAGCTCTTCCACCGAGGCGCGAACCCGAGCAATCGCGTAGGACGTAGCCGCATCCAACGTCTCAAACCCCGAAACCACATGCTCGCCGGTCTTGGCCATGTCGAAGACGACGACAGTAAAAGGCGGTTCGCGCTGATCGGACATTCGGCAGCAAGCTCAGGCTGGTCGAGGATGAAGCAGCTTTCCGCGCGAAAATGCGCCAAAGTCAAGAGCTGGAGCGCGGCCTGCCATTTCCAGAAGAGGCGAACTCCAGAAGAGGCGAAACCGTCTATCCGAGCCGTGCTTGAGCTTTCGCGGCTCAGGGGTCGGAGACCGACCGCGATGATGTCGATGGCAGGTTGTTGCCAGCCCGCGACAATGCCGCGACCCTGGACCGTGCGATGAACACTTCCTGGCCGAGATCGCGTGTGCCGGCCACGGGGCAGGTGATGATAATCACTTCAATCCAGCGGATAGTCGGGAGGCGCCTCCGTCTCGGTCACTTTGGCGGTTAGTATCTCGCAGTCGTTGGCCCAGTCGGGGCCATCGCCGCGCATGGCCATCATGTCGGCCATCAGCAGGAGCTGCATGGTTCTGAGCGCCCAGTCGGTGGGCTCTTGCGGCCAGGCGAAGATTCCGGCGGCGTCGCCGCCGAACTTCACGTCATGGCAGACGAAACCGACCTCGACCTTCCAGGATCGCAGCGTCACGCCTGGCGGCGGGTAGGGCGGGTCGGGCAGCTCGAAGTAATTGGCGACCATGAGCTTCGTCGGCTCCGCCGGCTCGATCCCCTTGGCCTTGAAGGCGGCAATGGCGTCGTCGCCAAAGCGCTCGAGGAGGCCGTCTCGCGTCAGCCTGTAGGTCGAGCGAAAGAAGCCGCCCGCCCAGACGGATTCGTTGTTGCCGTTGGAGATCAGCAGCGAGGCGCGGAAGCGGCGCAGCCTTGGCGCGAGAACTTGCCAGTTGCATTCGGCCGGCATCGACGGCGTCGCAATGAAATCGTCGAGTAGATCGCTGCCGCGCACTCCGGCGTTCAGCACCGAACAGTCTTCGCCATAGAGGTGCCAGAGCTGGCGAAGCTCAGCAGTGGCGATGCCGGGCTTGCGCAAGTCCTCCACCGAGGCGCGAACCCGCGCAATGGCGTAGGACGTCGCCGCCTCCAGCGTCTCAAACCCCGAAACTACGTGCTCCCCGTCCGGCTCGCCGGTCTTGGCCATGTCGAAGACGAGTACGGCAAAAGGCGGTTCGCCGGGATTGGACATTCAACAATTATCCTAGTCTTGCCCGCGCCTTCGCCGTCCAGGCATTGAACAGCCGGTCTGCGACGATGCCGATGAAAGCGATGGCGAGACCCGCGACAATGCCGCGTCCGGAATCGGCCTTGGACAGCGCGATGAAGACTTCCTGGCCGAGGTCGCGTGTGCCGACCATGGCGCAGATTATGATCATCGCCAGCGCCATCAGGATCGTCTGGTTGACGCCCAGCATGATTTCGGGAAGCGCCAGTGGCAATTGTACCCGAAAGAAGGTCTGGCGCGGCGTGCAGCCGGAAACCTTCGCCGCCTCGATCAATGCCGGCGGCACTTGCCGGATGCCGTGATTGGTGTAGCGGATCGCCGGCACCACGGCGAAGGCGACCGTGGCGATCATGGCGGTGACGTCGCCGACCCGGAACAGCATCACCACGGGAATGATGAAGCAGAAGGACGGCAGCACCTGCAGCGTGTCGATGATGGGCGTGACGATCTTTTCGAAGCGGTCGCTGCGCGCGGCCATCAGGCCAATCGGGATGCCGATCAGGCAAGCGATGAAGGCCGAGATGCCGCAGAGATAAACCGTCGCCATGGTCTTTTCCCACAGGCCGGTGACGGCGCAGAAGGCGGTCAGCGCGGCGACGAGGGCGGCGAGACGCAGGCCACCGAACTGGTAGCCGGCGAGGCCGAGCAGGGCCACCGCGCCGAGCCACGGAAAGCCTTCGCAGAAGGCGCGCAGCGGGTTCAGTACATTGAGGATGAGCGCCACGCGAAACGCTTCGATCACGTCGAAGAAGTTGATCGTCACCCAGCTCACCGCCGCCTTCCACAGTGGCGCGGTGGTGAAGGTGATCTCCTTGGGCACCGCTGCGAACGCCGGTACGAACGGGCCGAGCAGCGTCGTCACGACCAGGATGGCGATGGCCAGCGACAGATTGGGATAGCGCCGCCAAAAGCTCTGGTTCGCCTGCTGTTGAACATGGCCCTTCGCCTGTTTGTGGGCGATGGCTTGGCTCAACCGGTCGAGCCCGATTGCGAGTGCCACAATGGCGAGCCCGGCTTCCATCGCTTCGCCGACCTTCAGCGCACGCAACGCCAGCAGCACATCATAGCCGAGGCCGCCGGCGCCGATCATCGAGGCGATGATCACCATGTTCAGCGCCAGCATGATCACCTGGTTGACGCCGATCATCAGTGTCGGCCGCGCCGACGGCAGCAGCACGCGCCACAATTTCTGCCGCGCCGTGCAGCCGGCCATCTCTGAGAAATCGTCGATCTCTGACGGCACCCGCGACAGGCCGAGCATCGTCGCCCGCACCATCGGCGGCGTGGCGAAGATGGCGGTGGCGATCATCGCCGAGACCGGGCTGTTGCCGAACAGGAGCAGCATCGGGATGAGATAGGCGAAGGTCGGGATGGTCTGCATCAAATCGAGGGCAGGTGAGATGATCAGCCGCTCGGCCCATGGCTTGCGCCACGCCCAGATGCCGGCGAACAGGCCGGTGACGATGCAGAACGGCACCGCGATGGAAATCAGTGCCAGTGTCAGCATGGCGCTGGTCCATTGGCCGAACAGCGCGGTGTAGAGGAAGCAGCCGCCGACGAGCATGCCGAGTTTTCTACCGCCCACGGCATGCCCGGCGATGAAGGCGGCGGCGCAGACGCCGATCCAGGACAGGCGCGGCAGGACATAGGCATCGGCACCATGACCAATCTTGAAATTCTTGGCCAGCAGGTCGAGCGCGAAATCGAGGGGAACGCCGAGCACCGCGGTGATCGAGCGGGTCAGCCAGGACAAGTTCGACTTGATCCAGCGCATCAGCGCACTGACCCAGTCGGCGACCGGGATAACCGCCTCGGCCGGATAGTTGACGGCCCAGGGCAGTCTGTCCTGCAGCAGAAACACCACCAGCACGGCGGCCAGCGCCAGCGCCCAGATCAGCAGCCAGCGCTGAACCGGTGGCCTCGTTTGGCTGGCGCTTGCAGTCACCGTCATGCGCCGGCTCTTTGCTTGTCGATGCCGGCCAGCAGTCCGATCACGGCTTGCGGCGTCACCTCGCCGATCGACTTGCCGCTGCCGTTGACCACCGCGAACGGTTTTCCCGAAGCGACGATGCTGGCCGAGAAGCTGGCGATCCTGGCGTCGGGCGAAACCGTGCCGCCATGCTCGGAGCCATCCAGGGCACGCATCAGGCTGCGCGCCGAAATCACCTTGGCGCGGTCGACATCCCGGGTGAATTCGGCGACATAGTCGGTCGCCGGATTGACCACCAGTTGCTCCGGTGTGCCGATCTGGATGACCTCGCCGTCCTTCATGATGGCGATGCGGTCGGCCAGCCTGATCGCCTCGTCGAAATCATGGGTGATGAAAACGATGGTCTTGTGCAGCATGGTCTGCAGCCGCATCAGCTCGTCCTGCATCTCGCGGCGGATCAATGGGTCAAGCGCCGAGAACGGCTCGTCGAGGAACCAGATCTCCGGCTTGGTCGCGAGGCTGCGGGCGATGCCGACGCGCTGCTGCTGGCCGCCGGAGAGTTCGCGCGGATAGAAATGCTCGCGGCCGCGTAAGCCCACGAGATCGATCACCTCCCGCGCTCTCGCTTCGCGCGTCGGCCGGTCCTGGCCCTGGATACTCAGCGGGAAGGCAATGTTCTCCAGCACGTTCAGATGCGGCAGCAGCGCGAAATTCTGGAACACCATGCCCATGCGATGGCGCCGCAGTTCGATCAGCGCCGAATCGGAAATCTTGAGCAGATCGTTGCCTTCGAATTCGACCTTGCCGTGGGTCGGCTCGACCAGCCGCGACATGCAGCGCACCAGCGTCGACTTGCCGGAGCCGGACAGCCCCATAATGATGAAAATCTCGCCCTGGCGGATTTCGAGATCGACGGCGCGCACCGCGCCGACCAGTCCGGCCGCGGCGATGTCGGCCATGCTGGCCTTGCCGTCACGCTCGCGGATGAAGCTGGCCGCGTTCGACCCGAACAATTTCCAGACATTGCGGCAGGCAAGCTTTATCGGCCGCACATCCTTGGGCGTGCCAGTTGCCTGCGGTTCAGTCGCTTCCGTCATCCAATGGTCCTTCTGGAAAATGGAGATAAGACCCGGCCGCTAGGGCCGGGTCTGGCTTCCAGTCAGGCGATCACTGCGCCCAGGCTTTCCAGTCGGCTTCGTGGGCGGCGATCCAGGCGGCGGCGACATCTTCGGGCGTCTTGCCGCCGAGGTCGATCTCGCCGCTCATCTTGTTGAGCTCATCGGTATCGATCGTGTACGCCTTGGCCACCTTGTAGGCGACCGGCCATTTGTCCTTCATGCCGGACCAGGAGTATTTCCAGATTTCGCCATGCGGTTTGCCGCAATCATATTTGGCATCCGGGTTGGTGCCCCATTTCGGGTCGGTGTAGCACTCGGGCGTATACTCCGGGAATTCGACCCACTCGCCCTTGTACTTGGCCGGCGCCCAATGCGGCGAATAGATCCACAGCATGATCGGCGCCTTGCGCTGATAGGCCGAGTCCAACTCGGCGAACATCGCCGCGTCGGTGCCGGCATGGATGACGGTGAAGGGCAGCTTCAGCGCCTCGACGCGCTCGTCGTCAAAGCCTTCCCAGGTTACCGGGCCGCCGAGATAGCGGCCCTTCGGCGCCGTCTCCGCCGTCGAGAACGCCTCGGCGCATTTCGGGTCCTTCAGCGCCTCCCAATTGGGCAGGCCCGGGCATTTCTCCTTCATATATTCGGGAAACCACCACTCTTCCTTGGCCTTCGGCCCGAGCTTGCCCAGCCGCTCGGTCTGGCCGGTGGCGTCGGAGGCCTTCATCGCCTCGCCGGCCGTCGTGTCCCAGAACTCCAGGCCGACATCGAGGTCGCCATTGGTGAGACCGGTGGTCAGGCTGGAGAGGTAGTCGGCTGTCGGATATTCGACGGTATAGCCGAGCTTTTCGAGGATACCGCCAAGGATCTTGGCGTTGAGATTGACGCTGGTCCAGTCGAACAGCGCGATCTTGATCGGGTCGTTGGATTCGGGTGCTGCTGCCTGGACCGGCGATGTAAGCGAACTTGCGGTGGCAAGCGCAAAGGCTCCCATTGATAGGTTCGAAATCACACTGCGAAATGACATGCTTGTTCTCCTGTCAAACCATGTGGAAATTTCTTGATCGTTCCCTTCTTGCGTCTTTTCTTGATTGTGTTGGAAAGGCGGGTCGTTACGCAAGCTCGTTCGCACCAAGCCAGTGCCGCAGCCGCAACTTGCGCAGGCGAAATGGTTGCTCGACTTGGCGTTTATGTGATGCCGGGCGGGCCCGCGTCATGGCATCGGATGGATTGCTGCGTGAGCAATCGTCAACAGATCGATCGCCGCTCCAGCGGCGCTCTCAGACGTGCGAGCCATCAAGGTCCCATGGTCTCGGCCGGCGAGCCCCATCCCCGCCAAGGCCGTTTCATGAGATGAAATTATATATACCAACGTTCATGCGGCGCAACGGCTGATGCCCTGTGCACTGCGGAATTTCAGACTGGTCGATTGCCAACCGCCAGAGCTGACGTTCACGACATGATCAGGCCGCCATCGACATTGATGGTTTGGCCGGTGATGTAGGTGGCGTCGTCGCTGGCGAGAAAGCTGACCAGGCCGGACACGTCCTCGCCGCTGCCGGCGCGTCCCATCGGGATGTTCTTCACCCATTCGGCCATCAGCTCGCCGGGCTTGTAGTCACCCATCAGCTTGCCCCAGGCGGCGTCGTTGTAAGCCCACATGTCAGTGTCGATAATGCCGGGGCAAATCGCGTTGACGGTGATCTTTTCCTTGGCTACTTCCTTGGCCAGGCTCTGGGTGATGCCGACGACGCCGAACTTCGACGCCGCATAGTGCGGCGTGTAGATGAAACCCTGCCGCGCCTGGCCCGATGCCGTGTTGATCAGCCGGCCGCCGTCGCCATGCTTGCGGATGCGCGCGATCGCTTCCTGGCAGCACAGGAACACGCCCTTGGTGTTCACTGCCAACACCTTGTCCCACTCGGCTTCGGTCATTGCCTCGATCCGGGCGATGGTGATGACGCCGGCATTCTGCACCGAAATGTCGACGCGGCCGAATTCCTTCTCGGCGAGGTCGTACAGCGCGGTGACCTCGTCCTTGTTGGTCACGTCCATGCGCATCGACGCGACCTGGGCGCCAGCCGCTTTGAGGCCGGCGGCGACCTCTTCGACGCGGGCATCGATCGCGCTGACCACGACCGCGGCACCTTCCTCGGCGAAGCGCTTCGCCATCGCCGCGCCGATGCCACCGCTCGCGCCGGTGATGACCGCAGTCTTGCCTTCAAAACGCTTCTGCATCTTTTCTCCTTACCAGCAGACAAAACCGCCATCGACGATCAGGTCGATGCCGGTGACGTAACTCGCGGCGCGGCTGGCCAGGAACACGGTCGGGCCGACCATCTCTTCCGGCGTCGCCATGCGGCCCATTGGTGTGTCGCGCTCGAATATCTTGATCTGTTCCGCGACCTCAGGCCGTTTGTTCATCGGCGTCAGCGTGTAGCCGGGGCTCACCACATTGACGCGCAGGCCGCGATCGGCCCATTCCATGGCGAGGCTCTTCGACATGTGGATGACGGCCGCCTTCGACGAATTGTAATGCGCCTGGGTCAGGCCGCGATTGACGATCGAGCCCGACATCGAGGCGATGTTGATGATCGAGCCCTTGCGCCGCGTCAGCATGGCGCGCGCCTCGGCCTGGCAGGACAGGAACACGCCGCTGACATTCACGTCGTAGATACTCTGCCATTTTTCCAGCGGCAGCGTCTCGGCCGGCTCGGCCCCGGCGATGCCGGCATTGTTGACGGCGATGGTCAACGCGCCGAGTTCGTTCTCGGTGCGCTCGATCGCTGACGCGAGATCGGCCTCCGACGTCACCGTTCCGGTCAGCACCAGCGCCTTGCGGCCAAGTGCCGAAATCTTGTGCGCCGTCTCGTCCAGCCCGCCCTTGGAGGAGTGGCCGAAACAGGCTATGTCGGCGCCGGCTTCGGCGAGCCCGATGGCAATGGCCTGGCCAATGCCGCTGCCGGCGCCTGTTACCAGCGCTACGTCGCCGCTGAGATCGAATAGTTTCATGTTGTTCCCCCTCCTGAAATGAAGGGGCGCCAGTCTTTGCTGGCGCCCCGCGCGGTCCGGTCCTTGGGAGGATACCACCTGCTGTGCTTTGTTCCGACTCCTGTCCTCAGCTCGTGGCGAGTTCCATCACCGCGACATTGCTCGCCTCGCTGCGGTCGAGAATGCCGCGCTGGCGGCCGCGGCTCAGCACCAGCACCCGGTGCGACAGCCCCAGCACCTCCTCGAGGTCGGAGCTGACCACCACCACCGCCATGCCGGAGCGGGCGAGGTCGGCGATCACGTCGTAGATAGCCGCACGCGCGCCGACATCGATGCCGCGCGTCGGTTCATCGAGGATGAACACTTTTGGCGGTCGCGACACCCATTTGGCAATGATCACCTTCTGCTGGTTGCCGCCGGAAAGCTTGCTGACCGCCTGGCCAGGTTTGCCCTTGACCCCGAGCCTTGCGATGCCGGCTTCGGCGAATTTCTGCACCGCTTTCGGAAACACCCAGCCCTTCGGCGCGACATGGTCGAAATTGCCGAACGCCAGATTCTCGCCGATGGTCTGGTCGAGCACCACGCCTTGCGCCTTACGGTCTTCCGGCACCAGCACGACGCCGGCCTTGATCGCTGCCGCCGGCCCGCTGAGATGCACCGATTTGCCGGCAACGCGCACCGAGCCCGACGAGATCGGATCGGCGCCGGCGATCGCCCGCACCAGTTCGGTGCGGCCGGCGCCGATCAACCCGGCAATGCCGAGGATCTCGCCTGCTTTGACCGAGAAGGAAACGTTGTTGAAGCTCTTCTCCGGCGAGGACAGGTTGTCGACCTCGAGCAGCGTCTCCTCGCGCGGCGGCGTCAAGTGTGGGAACATCCGCTCGACCGAGCGGCCGACCATCTGCTCCACTACTGTGCGCACGGGAATATCGGCGCGTTCGTGGCGGGCGACGATGCGTCCGTCGCGCATCACAACCACGCGGTCGGCAATCTGCGCGATCTCGTCGAGACGATGGCTGATGTAGATGAAGGACATGCCCTCCGCCTTGAGCTTGCGGATCTGCTGGAACAAAAGCTCCGTTTCCTCGCCGCCAAGCGCTGCGGTCGGTTCGTCGAAGATCAGCAATTCGGCATTGAGCGTCAACGCCTTGGCGATCTCGACCTGTTGCTGGGCGGCGATGCGCAGCGTGCCCACCTTGCGCTCGGGCGAGACGTCGAGGCCAAGCCGCTTCAACTGCGCCGAGGCCTTGGCGTTCATCGCTGCGCGGTCGATGCGGCCGCCGCGCATCGGCAGGCGCCCGACATAGACGTTCTCCGCCACCGACAGATCCGGCAGCAGCTTCAGTTCCTGATGGATCATGCCCACACCGGCATCGATGGCGGCGGCGGGCGAGGCGGGGGAATAGGGCTTCCCCCGCCAGATGATGGTGCCCGCGTCGGGCCGGGTCGAGCCGGCGATGATATTGGACACCGTCGACTTGCCGGCGCCGTTTTCGCCGAGCAGCGCCACAACCTCGCCCGGCCGCACCTCGAAGCTCGCATCGGCCAGAACCTGGACCGGTCCGTAGCTCTTGCAGAGGCCGTTGACGAAAAGCCCGTTGTGCGGGCTTTCGCTGTGGCGAGGATCAGGAGACATCGTGGCGCTCTCTCTAAGCGGTGCGGGTTATTACGGGTGCTTGGCGATGAACTGTTCGACATTGTCCTTGGTGGTCAGCGTCGCATCCTGCAGCTGCTCGGCCGGAACGCTTTCGCCGGCCACCAGCTTGATCGCCGCATCGACGGCGAGCCGGCCCATGCCTTGCGTCTGCTGCGTCGCGGTGACGTCGAACACGCCGTCCTTCAGCGCCTTGAGTGCGGCCACGTCGCCATCGAAGCCGGCGACCCAGACCTTGTGGCCGGGATTGGCGACCTTGACCGCCTGTGCCGCGCCCAGCGCCAGCGCATCGGCCTGGCCGATGACGATGGAGACATCGGGATGCGACTGCAGCAGGTCCTGCGTCAGCTTGAAGCCTTCGTCCTGGTGCCAGCCTTCGCTCCACAATTCGCCGACCACCTTGATATCGGGATAGGCCTTGAGCGCTTCGCCGCAGCCCTTCGAGCGATCCACTTCCGGCGTGGTGCCCTTCTGGCCGTGGATGATGATCAGTTCGCCTTTGCCGCCGGCCTGCTTGGCGATGTAGTCGCACACCGCCTGCGCCGAGGCGACGCTGTTGGTGGCGATGAAGGTGTCGCCGGGCGCGCCGTCGGCGTTGCGGTCGACATTGACGACCGGGATGCCGGCAGCCTTGGCGGTTTTGGTCGGCACGGTGGCGGCGGTGGCGCCGGCCGGAATGTAGATCAGCGCGTCGATGTTCTGCGTGATCAGATCCTGCACCTGGCTGACCTGCGTTGCCGAATCGCCCTTGGCGTCGACGGTGACGATCTCGATGCCCTTTTCCTTGCTGTAGGCTTCGACCGACTGCTTGATCTGGTTGAAGAAGTCGGCCTGCAGATTGGCCACGGCGAGGCCGAGTTTCTTGGCCTCCTTGGCCGAGGCCATGTCGGTCAGCCCGAGCATAGGAATGATGGCGGCAGCGGCCAGCAGCAATGAACGTTTGGTCAGCATGTGTTTCCTCCGTTGATAGTCAAACTGTCCCGCCAGCGCATCGCGCCCCTTGGAACATCCCAGTTTCGGATCGACCGATCCGTCTATCGCCCGGACGCTCCGGGCGAATTCTCAATTGTGCCCCGCTCTCTATCGCGCCCTGCGCCGCCAGGTGTCGCTGGCGACGGCCAGCGCGATCACCACGCCGATCACCACCTGCTGGATGAAGGGCGAGACGCCGAGCAGATTGAGGCCGTTGCGCAGCACGCCGATGATGAGCACGCCGACCGCTGTGCCGCCGATCGAACCGACGCCGCCCGAGAGGCTGGCGCCGCCGATCACCACCGCCGCGATGGTGTCGAGTTCATAGCCCAGGCCGGAACTCGGCTGCACCGAATCCAGCCGCGCGGCGAGCACGATGCCGGCAAGACCCGCAAGCACGCCGCAAATGGCATAGACCCAGTTGGTCAGCGACTTCACCGGAATGCCGGAGAGCCGCGCCACCTCGGCGCTGCCGCCGATGGCGTAAAGGCTGCGGCCGGCGGCGCGGTAGTTGAGGAAGATGGCGAAGACGATCGCCAGCACCATCATCACCCCGACTGTGACCGACAGAAAGCCGAAATGGCGGATGATCGACAGGCTGGTGAACCAGTCGGGAAAGCCGACGATCTGCGAGCCGTCGGTGATCATGTTGGCAAGGCCGCGCGCCACCGACATCATCGCCAGCGTCGCGATGAACGGCGGCAGCCGGGTGACGGTCACCAGCAGGCCGGACACCAGTCCGCAAAGGCCGGCGACGACCAGTGCTGCAACGACGCCGGCCGCAAGGCCGAGATTGAGATAGTCGGGGTGGGAGACAAAGCCCATCACCATGGCGGCCAGCGCCAGCACCGAGCCGACCGAGAGATCGATGCCGCCGATCAGGATCACCAGCGTCATGCCGATTGCCATGATGCCGAGCACCGTGATCTGGTCGAGCACGTTGAGGATGTTGCGCACGGTGAGGAACGTGTCGGTGGTCAGTGTCAGCGCCAGGCAGAGCAGCAGCAGTCCGATCAGCGGTCCCATGGTTCCGGCAAACAGTGCCGAAAGCTTCGCGGCCGTCGCACCTTGAGTGCCGGGCGCGGCTTTCAACTCGCCAGCCTTCGACTCGCTTGCATCATTACTCACGGCCACTTCGTCTCCTCCGTCAGCGAAACGGCGATGGCCTGCCGTCCGCTCTTGTTCACCAGGCACCTCCCTGTGAACAATTTATCTTTGATATGCAATTTTGTTCAGCTAAACTGTTCATTAGAAAATTGTCAAGAGCCGTTGCGCCATTCGGCGGTGGTTTGCGCCACAGGGCGGTTTGTCCTAGGGAAGGCCAGGGGGCGGCGCTTGCGGAAAGATTTCCGAAATCTGCCGCGGGAGGGCAAAAGATGGCGACCGTCGAAAACGAGAAGGCCTCGCGCTTCCCCGATGCCGAGCTCAAGGCCCGGGCCGCCTGGCATTACTATGTCGAAGGTCTGACGCAAGAGCGCATTTCCGAGATCCTCGGCGTCGGCCGCATCAAGGTGCACCGCATTCTCTCCGCTGCGCGAGAGGAGGGCATCGTGCAGTTCCGCATTCGCGACAGTGTCGTCGAATGCGTGCAGCTCGAGGAGAGCCTGAAGCAGCGTTTCGGGCTCAGCCAGGCGGTCGTGGTGCCATCAGCCGCTGATCGCAGCAACGCGCCGCTGATGATCGGCCACGCGGCTGCCGCCTATCTCGCCGACAATGTGAATGCCGGCGACGTCATCGCGCTGGGCTGGGGTCGCACCCTGAAATTCGCCATCAACGAACTGCCGAGGCGGCCGATCGCCAGGACGACGGTTGTCTCGATGCTCGGTGGCCTCACCCACGCGCAGCCGCTCAACCCGACCGAAAGCGCCTGGGAGTTCGCCGAAAAGATCGGCGCTGAATGTTTCCTGCTGCCGGTGCCGGTCTATGCCGACAAGCCGGAACAGCGCGATGCCTTCATGAGCCAGCGCAGCGTTCAGGATGTCGTCTTCCGCGCGCGCCGCGCCAACATCGCCGTGCTCAGCGTCGGCTCGTTTTCCAAGGACAGCCCGATCGCCAATTACGGCTTCATCAAACCGAGCGAACTCGAGGAATTGCAGGCGGCCGGCGCGGTCGGCGACCTCTTGTGCCACTTCATCGACGCCGAGGGCCACCCTGTCGACCATGAGGTCAACCGCCGCGTCTGCGCCTATCCGCTGCAGGATCTGTCCGATATTCCGAGCATCATCCTGGTGTCAGGCGGTCAGGAGAAGGTCGCCGTCATGCGCGCGGCGCTGGCCAACACCAGGATTTCGGTGCTGATCACCGATGAGGATGCGGCCAAGGGATTGCTCAACCGCTGAAGCACGCGGGGGCTTGTCAGAATTCGCAGGGCTCCGGACGACTGTCGTCCGACCAGTCGGCCAGCGCGACCGGCACGAATTTTCCCGCGACCGGTTTGCCGTCGTCCAGGTCCTTTGAGGCAATGCCTCTGCCGGTGAGAAAATTGATGTCGCAGCCGCCCAGCGTCGTCTCGACCGAGCCGTCGGCTTTCTGCACATTCCAGTCCCAGTCGCGACTGTAGCCGGCGACAAGGAATTTACCGCCGCGCCAGACGATGGTCAGCGTCGCATCCCATGATTTGTTGGCGCCGCAGCCGAAGCACGAGGTGACGGCAAGCGATCCCTTGCCCTTGCTTTCGAGCCCGAGAATACAGTCCTGCGTCAGCGCCTTTTTGACAAAGTCAGGCTTGCGCGAAGGATCGAGCTTTCCTTCGCCGGCAGCCAGATAGATCGAGAGATCCGCCAGCCCGCTGTCGGGATCCGCCGCGATCGCGGCCCGATCCATCCTGCCGTCATTGTCCATGTCGAGCGTGACCTCGAAGGGCGGCTCGTCCTGCGCACGCGCCGTCATTGGAGCTGCCGCAAGCGCGACAATCCAGGGCAGGGCGGCAAGGTGAAATACTGCTTTCATAGGCCCGATGAGTCTAGCATTGGCCGGGCAGGACGCAAAATCGGCAAGCTGGGCAGGTTGGGCATGGGAGCCTCACGCAGGCAAGCTGCGCTTGAACTCAGATCGCACCGAGCCGCGCGTGGATGTCGCGTGTCGCGTGATAGAGGTCGCGGTAGATCGCCTTGCGCGCCCGGTAAGCCGGCACCAGCGTCATATCCGGATCGACACGCCTGGCCGGCGCCGCCGCCATTGCCTTGGCGGCGTCTTCCGCCGAGGCGAACCAGCCGATCGCCGAAGCAGCCAGCATGGCCGCGCCAAGGGCCGCCGCCTCGTTGACCGGCGACACGAACAGCGGCCGCTCCAGCACGCTGGCCATGATCTTCATCAGCAGCGCCGAATTGGTGCCGCCGCCGGCGGAAATCATCTCTCCCGACTTGCCGCCGCTTTCGGCCTCCATCGCCTCGCTGGCGATGGCCTGCTCCAAAGCGATGCCTTCCAGCGTGGCGCGGAAGAGATGCCTGGGCTCATGGTCGAGCGACAGGCCAACAACGGCGCCGCGCGCCGCGCCATCCCAATAGGGGCTCATGACGCCGGCCCAATAGGGCATGACCAAAAGACCGTCGCCGCCGGCCGCAACATCGACCGCACCCTTCTCCAGTTCTGCCGCGGAAGACGCGCCGGTGGTGCGCACGATCCAGTCGACCAGTTGCATGCCCGAGCGCAGCACGGTTTCCAGCATGAAGCCGGAGCCGGTCGGCGAGACCAGCGTGCGAAACGCATCCGATGTGGTGACCGTGCCGGAATAGCAGCCGCTGACGACGCCGGAGCCGAGCGAGAGATAGCTCTTGCCGGCACCATAGACGCCCATGCCGAGACCCATGGCCTGGCCATCGCCGGCGCCGGCGACAATTGGCGTGCCCGCTTTGAGGCCAGTCAGCTGGGCAATGCTTTCGGCAAGGCCGCCGCAGATTTCGCCTGGGCCGATCAGCGCCGGCAACTGCCGTGGCTGCAGCCCTGCAGCCGCGACAAGCTCAGGGTGCCATTCGCCTGTCGCGACATCGAGCAAGCCGAGCGGGTCGGCACTTGCCGTGCTGGTAACCAGCCGTGCGGTCAGCCGGTGAACGAAGAAGCCATGAACATCGACCAGGGCGGCGGCGTTGGCCAGCACCTGCGGCTGGTGTTCGGCCAGCCAGGCGATGGCATAGAGCGCCGGCGTCGGATCCGGCGGCTTGCCGCTCCAGTCGCGGATCGTCTCGCGGCCAAGCTCGGCCGACAGCCTGGCGACTTGAGGCCGGGCGCGCTCGTCAAGCCACAGGATCGCCGGGATGAGCGGCGTGCCGGCCTGATCGATCAGGGTGAAGGTCTCGCGCTGATGGGCTATGGCAATTGCCGCCACGCGCGCGGCGCCGACCTTGTCGGCAACCTGCTTCAGCGCACTGATGAGGGCTGCCCACCAATGTTCGGCATCCTGCTCGAAATGGCCGGGCTTCGGATTGGCCAGCGGATAGGCCTCGCGCGCCTGGAACAGCTCCGCGCCGTCGCGGGTGAAGGCGATTGCCTTCACCGCCGTCGTCGAGGCATCGATCCCGATAACGACATCGTCCATCACAGGGAGATCCCGAAGGTTCAGGCGGCGTTGGTCACAAACTGTCCGTCCGACTGGTCGAGACGGCGGCGTATCTGCGTTATCACCATCGAATCGTCGGGTACACAATTTTCATAGGTGAGGAAGTCGCCGGTCTTGACCGGCTTGACCACCTTGGCGCGTTCGGCAATCCCGAGCGGCAGCGCGCCCTTGGCGCGGGCGTCCTCCCAGGTCATGGCGAAGCCGCGATAGTCGTTCTCGCCGATCATGCCGAGCGATTGGCCCGCGCAGAGATCGCTCTTGGCCACCGCCACCGCTTCGGCGACCGGATGGTCGAGGGGCTCCATGTCGGCGCGTTTGTAGACCACGGCGCGCGCCGCCGACAGTGGCACTTCAAGGCTTGTCAGGTGATAGGGACGGTAGATCGTGAAATAGGGGCCCTTGCCGACCTTGAGGTCGACCATGCGCTCCAGCACGCGCGGATGCCTCGTTTCGATGATGCAGAACACGCCGGGCGCCACGCCCTTGCCGATGGAATAGTCGACCACGCCCTTGCGGTGCAGCACGCCGCCATCCTCGCGCGGGCAAAGCACGCTGGCCAGTTCCTCCAGCGTCGCCGTCGGGCCGTGCATGCCCGGCACGTCGGGCACCAGCCCGGTGGCGTTGGCGATAGCCACCATCTCGATCGCCGTCTTGGAACCGTCGACGAACTCGACCAGCATGCGCGCATTCATATTGCGCTCGGCCGCTTCCTTCTCGTAGTCGGCGGGCATGGCGTCGATCTTGAGCGGGTTGTTTTTGCCCTTGCCGGCGGCGATGATGTTGAAGCCGAGGCTCTTGGCGAAGCCGATGATCTCCAGCGTGCAGGCGGGTTCGTCGCCGGCCGCACCGGTGTAGACCACGCCGGCCTTGCGCGCTTCCTCCTTGAGGAAGCGGCCGATCGTAATGTCCGCCTCGACATTGAGCATAACGATGTGCTTGCCGTTCTTCATCACTTCGAGCGCAAACAGCGTGCCGATGTTGGGATTGCCTGTCGCGTCGATGATGACATCAATGCGGCCGGCCGCGGCCAGCGCATGCAGATCTTCGGTGACAGCGATCTTGCCGGCCTCGATGGCGCGGTCGATGGCAGAGGCGGTCGCAGCCTGGACGATGTCGGAGCGGTCATGGCCGGCGAGCAGTGCGGCATCGATCGCCGCTTGCGGGCGCACCTCGGAAATGGCACCGATCCGCATGCCCGGCATCAGCGCCACCTGGACGACGATGTCGGTGCCCATCTGCCCGGCGCCGGCGAGACCGATGGTGATAGGCCCTTGGGCTTCAGCGCGCTGCAGAAGTTCCGCTGCAAATTGCGGATGGGCCATATCGCTTCCTCCAGTCATGACGCGCCGCAGCGTCAAATCATCATTTTGAACATTCCTATTTCCATTTGAAAAATATTTCAACCGCAAATCGGAGAATGGCTGCAGGGCCAAATCTCCCACGGAGGATTCGTGGGGTGACAGCTTCATGCTGCGCTTGATCTCAGCCGATCTCTAGGAAAGGCTTGCCGAGCAGGTCGGGCACGACATCGACGCCGAGGCCGGGCCCGTCGGGAATGCCCATGTGGCTGCCGGTGACCGGTGGCGCGTTGGAGGCCGTGCGCACCGTCACCCACTCATGGAAGGCGATGGCGTGCAGCCGGCGTTCTTCCGGCGTCGACAGCGACAGATGTGCCATCGCCGCCGTGTCGATCTCGGCGCCGCCCGTATCCTCGACGGTGATCATGAAACCGAGATCGACGGCGACGTCGCGGATTTGCCTTGTCCTGGTTACGCCGCCAAGCCGCGAGATCTTCAGCGTCAGCCCGTCGGCGGCGCCCAGGCGGTGGATTTCCAGCATCGCCTCGAGCGAGATGACGCTCTCGTCCAGCACCATCGGCTTGTCGAGCATGCGGCGCACCGACATGTTCTCCTCAATCGACGTGCAGGGCTGCTCGAACGTGTAGTCGATGCCGCGCGTGGCGTCGGCGAACTGCCGCGCCTGGTAGGGTGTCCAGCCGGCATTGGCGTCGCAGAAAATCACCGTGCCTTTCGGCACGGCCGAAGCGACTGCGCTCACCCGCTCGATGTCTTCATGCACATTGCCGCCGACCTTGACCTGCAGCCGGCGGCAGCCTTCCGCGATGATCCTTTTGGCCAGTGCCGCCATCTGGTCGAGCGTGCCGTGGGTGACGACGCGGTAGGTCTCCGCCATGTCGCTCTCGCGGCCGCCAAGCATGGTCACAAGCGGCACGTCGGCGGCGCGGGCGGCCAGATCCCAGCAGGCCATGTCGAGCGCCGACTTGATGTAGGGATGGCCCTTGAACACCGTATCCATCAGCCGGCCGATGCCGGCGAGAGCACGCGGGTCCTGGCCGATCAGGTGCGGCGCGATCTCGACCACGCCCGCGCGCGTTCCCGCCGGAAACGCGGCCGAATAGAAATTGCCGAGCGGCGCCATCTCGCCCCAGCCGGTCACGCCGCTGTCGGAGGTGATGGCGACGATCACCGCGTCGAAACAGTCGGCCACACGCCCCTTGGACATGCGGTAAGGCCCGTCCACGAAGGGCTGCACGACGCGATAGGCCTTGATGGATTTGATCTGCACTTGTCTGTCCGTTGTCTCTAGGTGTTGAGGAGGGTCAGCCCTTCGATGTTCCGCTGCTCGAGGCCACGCGCATAGGCAAGCAGCTCTTCGAAATCGAGGTCGATATGCTCGCGCGCATGGCGCTGGGCAGCGCGCATGTCGGCGCCCTTCAAGAACCGCACATAGGTCTCGTGGAGATCTTCGGCCGGCACCGGCTCGTTGCGGGCCCGCTGGTGCAGGGCAAAATACATCTGCAGCCGGCTGGTCAGCCGCTGCCAGGTTTCCAGCAGCACCGAATTGTCGGCCCATTCATAGATCAGCCCGTGCAATTGCAGCGCGGCTTCGATCTGGCGGGTGGTGTCGCGCGCGCGCGTCGCCTGCTTCCCTGCCTCGTGCCGGCGGTCGAGTTCGTCGAAGAAGCGCTGGTCGCGCAGCTTCCATGTCCGCTCGATGGCGAATTCATCGAGCACCTTGTTCAGCGAATAGGCGTCGTCGATATCTTTGGCGGTGACATCGATGACGAAGGTGCCGGCATAGGGAATGCTGGTCAGGATGCCTTCCTGCACCAGCTCGCGCATCGCCTCGCGCAACGGCGCACGGCTGACCCTCATCTGCTCGGCGATCCTCAGCTCGTTGAGCTTTTGGCCGGGTTCCAGCTGGCCGGTCAGGATCGCCCGCCGCAACAGCGCGACGATCTCGGCCCGGCGTGTCGTATCCGCGATCGGACTGAAGTCCAGCTTGGCCATTCCGTCACTCCAGTGAGAGCCGGAAACCAGACAAGCAGATTGTCGACAATCCTACAAGATGATTGTTCCGGATTCTTGTGCCTTGCGGTTACTCCAAAAACGGCGTGCGGCGCTCCATAAAAAAACGGCGCCCTCGGCGTGGAAGCCGAAGGCGCCGCAGGACCGGGGCTGATGGGGGTTATCAGCTGGCCGGTTTCTCCTGGGGCAACGGCGAGATCGGCATTCCTGGTCCGATCTTCTGCAGATTGCCCGTTATCACCTGGTCGCCTTCGGCAACGCCGCTGAGGACCGCCACAAGATCGCCGCTGGTCGCGCCAAGCGAGACGATGCGCTGGTCGACCGTGTTGCCCTTGCCGACGACATAGACATATTTGCCGAGCTGGCTCGAACCCAGCGCCACCTGCGGCACCATCAGCGCGTCGGGCAGCTGCTTGATGTGCAGCCGCACGCGGACATACTGGCCCGGCAGCAGCGAGAACTTCGCATTGCCGATGGTGGCGCGCGCCGTAATCGTGCCGGTCGAGTGGTCGACCGTGTTGTCGATGAAGGTGAGTTCGCCCTTCTGGCTGGCTTCGGTCTCGCCGGGCAGCAGCACCTCGACCTCGATCGGGCCGGCGGCCCGGGCCCGTTCGATTTCGGCCAGGTCCGTCTCGCTCGGATTGAAGGTGACGTAGATCGGGTCGAGCTGCACCAGCGTGTTCAGCACCGTACCGGCGACGCTGACCAGCGTGCCGACCGAAGCCTGGTTGCGGCCGACGCGGCCGGCAAACGGAGCGTGGATTTCGGCGTAGCTCAAATTGAGCTCGGCCGTGCGCACCGCCGCCTGGTTGACGGCAAGCGACGCTTCGGCCTGGCGCAAGGTGCTCGTACGCTGGTCGAACCCATCCTTGGCCAGATAGCCGCTCTTGGCGAGTTCGGAGCCGCGGCCGAGATTGGAGCGCGCATAGTCGAGGCTCGCCTGGTCGCGCTGCACTTCGGCCTTGGCCTGGTCGAGAGCCGCCTTGAAGTCGTCGGGCGAGATCTTGTAGAGCAGATCACCCTGGCGCACATCCGCGCCGTCCTTAGCCGTCTGCTCCTGCAGATAGCCGGGCACGCGGGCCTGCAAGGTGACGCTGCGGATCGCCTCGATGCGGGCGGCGTAGTCGAGATAGATCGGGATCGTCTTCTTGACCACGCTCGTCACCGGCACCGGCATTACGAATGCCGCAGGTGCTGCCGTCGCTGCCGCCGTGCCGGCATTGAGGCTGAGATTGCCCATGTCGAGGAAGTGGACGCTTGCCACCGAGATCGCTCCCAGGGCGACGGCCGTTCCCAAAGCTATTTTCCATTTACGCATTTTGGTCTCCAATTCTATTCGGCTGCTTCGGCCAGGCGCATCGGCGCTGGTTCGGCAGTCGGTTCATTATTGTCCTGGTCATGAGCAGCGTTCGGTTCGCTGCGCACGCGGCCTTCGCGCAGCTGTTCGATGACCGCGTAGAAGACCGGCACGAACACCAGCGACAGGATGGTCGCCGCGACCATGCCGCCAAACACGGTGGTGCCGATCGACTGCCGGCTTGCCGCACCCGCACCCGTCGCAAACATCAGCGGCAGCACGCCGAGGATGAAGGCGAAGGCCGTCATCAGGATCGGCCGCAGCCTCAGCCGCGCAGCTTCCATCGCCGCGTCGACAATGCTCAGTCCCTCCTCGCGCCGCCGCCTTGCAAACTCGACGATCAGGATCGCGTTCTTGGCGGCGAGGCCAATCAGCATGACGAAGCCGATCTGCGAGTAGACGTCGATCTGCATGCCGCGCAGGAACAGGGCTGCGAAGGCGCCGAACAGGGCCAGTGGCACCGCCAGCAGCACCATGAACGGCATCGCCCAGCTCTCATACTGCATCGCCAGGATCAGGAAGACGAAGACGATGGCGAGGCCGAAGACGACCGACGCGATCGATCCTGCCTTGAGCTCCTGGAAGGTGATCCCGGTCCATTCGAAACCGAAATCCCTGGGCAAAGCGGTGGCGGCGGCCCGTTCCATCGCGGCAACCGCCTGGCCCGACGAGAAGCCGGGGGCTGCGCCGCCATTGATCGTGGCCGAGGCGTTGTTGTTGTAGTGCGGCACGGTTTCCGGGCCGACGAACGGCACCAGTTTGCCCAGTGTGCTCAGCGGCACCATGCCGCCGGAGGCGTTGCGCACATAGAGCCGCGAAAGGTCGCCTGCGTCGGCACGTGCATCCTTGTCGGCCTGGATGGTCACCCGGAAGGTGCGGCCGAACAGGTTGAAGTCGTTGACGTAGAGCGAGCCGAGATAGATCTGCAGCGTGTTGAAGACGTCGGGCAGGTTGAGGCCGAGCAGTTTGGCCTTGCTGCGGTCGAGGTCGTAGTTGAACTGCGGCGTCGAGGTCGAGAACGGCGAGAACAGCTGCTGCGGGTTGATTTCCGGCTGCTTGCGCGCCTCGGCGATCACGGCTTGCGTCGCGTCGTTGAGGGCTGAACTGCCGCGCCCGGTGAGATCCTCGACGACGAATTCGAAGCCGCCCGTGGTGCCGATACCCGGGATCGAAGGCGGATCGAAGGACAGCGCGAAGGCTTCCGGAATCTGCATCAGCTTGCCGCGCACGTCGGCTACGAGCTTCGACGCGCTCTGGTCGGGGCCGCGCTCTTCCCATGGCTTCAGGATGGCGAACTCGACAGCCGAGTTCGACTGCGCCGCACTGGTCAGGAAGTTCAGGCCGCTGATCGAACCGACAATCTCGACCCCGGGCGTAGCCTGCAATATGTCGCGCGCCTTCTGGGCCACCGCGTCGGTGCGCTCCAGCGAGGCGCCGTCAGGCAGCTGGATGACGACGAAGAAGTAACCCTGGTCCTCGACCGGAAGGAAGGTCGAGGGCAGCTTCTGCCAGACGAAGTAGGTGGCCACCAGGCCGGCCGCGAACAGGCCGAGCATGATCCAGCGCAGCCGGATGAGGATACGCACGCCGTGCGCATAGGCATGCGACAGTCTGTCGAAGCCCGTGTTGAACCAGCGGAACGGGGCGAACTGCGTCTCGCCGCGATGGCGCAGGAAGGCGGCACTCAGCGCGGGGCTGAGCGTCAGCGAGTTGAAGGCGGATATGCCGACCGAAATCGCCACCGTCAGCGCGAATTGATTGTAGAGCTTGCCGGAGACGCCGGGAATGAAGGCGACGGGCACGAAGACGGCCATCAGCACTGCGGTGGTGGCGATGATTGGTCCGGTGACCTCGGCCATCGCGGCCTTGGTCGCCGCCAGCGGTTTGAGGCCCGCCTCCAATTGTCGCTCGACATTCTCGACCACCACGATGGCGTCGTCGACGACGAGGCCGATGGCCAGCACCATGCCGAGTAGGGAGAGCATGTTGAGCGAGAAGCCCATCATTTCCATGACCACCATCGTCGCCACCAGCGACACCGGAATGGCGATGGTCGGGATGATCGTCGTGCGCCAGCTCTGCAGGAAGATGAACACCACGGCCACGACCAGCACCAGCGCTTCGCCAAGCGTGATCAGGACGTCATGCATCGATGCCGACACGAAGCGCGTGGTGTCGTAGTGCATGGCGTAGCTGACGCCCTTGGGGAAACGGGCCGACAGTTCCTGCATCTTGTCCTTGACGTGCTGCTGCAGATCGAGCGCGTTGGAACCGGGCATCTGGTAGACGGCCAGCACCACCGTCGGGTCCTTGCCGAAGAAGGCCGACGACGAATATTGCAGCGCGCCGAGCTCGATGCGGGCGACGTCGCGCAGCCGCACCAGCGAGCCCGTGCCGGTGTTGGCGCGCACGACGATGTCGCCGAACTCCTTGGGGTCGCTCAGGCGGCCGACGGCGTTGACCTGCATCTCGAAGGCGGTGCCGGCGGGCGCCGGCGACTGGCCGATCTTGCCGGCCGCCACCTGGACGTTCTGTTCCGAGATGGCGTTCTGGACGTCGACAGCGGTGATGCCGAGATTGGCGAGCTTGTCCGGATCGAGCCAGACGCGCATCGAATAGCGGCGTTCGCCGAAGATCTGCACGTCGCCGACGCCGGGCAGCCGCTTCAGCGGATCGACGACCTGCAGATAGGCGAGGTTGCTCAGCGCCACCGGATCGACCGAACTGTCGGGCGAGGTCAGATTGACGATGAGGACGAAATTCGGGTTCTGCTTCTTGATCGTCACGCCACCCTGGTTGACGATCGCCGGCAGCGACGAGGCGGCTTGCGAGACGCGGTTCTGGACGTCGACGGCCGCGGTGCTCAGGGAATAGCCGACATCGAAGGTGATGGTGATGGTCGAGGAGCCGTCATTGGAGCTCGACGACGACATGTAGGTCATGCCTTCGACGCCGTTGATCTGCTGCTCCAGCGGCGTCGTCACCGTATCGGCGACCACTTGCGCGCTGGCGCCCGGATAATGGGCGCTGACCACGACCTGCGGCGGCGTGATGTCGGGAAACTGCGAAACCGGCAAAAGGAAATAACAAATCGTCCCGGCGAGCACCATGATGATGGCGATGGCCGAGGCGAAGATCGGACGATGGATGAAAAAGTTTACCACGACACGCAAACCTCTTTAGAAGAACCGGCCTCTTTAAAAGAATTGGCAGACCGGGACAGCCGCCGGCCGCGCACCGAACCCGGGTCTTGCAAAAAATACGAAGACGGCGCCGCACCGCTGAGGCCCTGCTCATCGGCAACGGTCCTCAGCATCGCTTCGAAGGCGCGCGGATTGACGCGGTCCGCTTTCATCACCAGCCGGATCATCGGATCCCGGATGGCTTCATCGATGGTCAAATCCTTGCGCTGCGACATTGGAGCGTCTCCATTCCAGCGATTCGCATCGGACGATCGCGAACCGGTTTTCATCTCTTCACCGGCCGGAGCCGCATGACCTGCAATTTTCACCCTTTGTGATCTGGCAGGACCAGTTCACGGCCTTGTTATTGACGGAAGGCCACATAGGTGTTACCAGTAAGTAACATTCGGATAGTTACAGACCGGTAACACCCTAGTCAAGAGGTGAACCGAATTTTTAGGGAGACAAGGAGACTGCGATGGCAGACGGCATTACCGATCGCGTGCGCCCCCGGGACCGAATCCTGGAGACGGCGCAGGACATGTTTCACAAGCATGGCATCAAGGGCGTCGGTGTCGACGCAATCACGGAAGCCGCCGGCACCAACAAGATGACGCTCTACCGTCATTTTGAGTCGAAGGACGAACTGATCGTCCAATGCCTGCGCGCGTCGGCGGCTAAAGGCGCCGCGATGTGGGACCAATTCGAGGCTGAGCATCCCGGCGACAAGCTCGCCCAGTTGCATGCCTGGATTCGCATGGCCGCTGCTTGCCTGGCGGCTGACGGTCGCGGCTGCGACATGGCCAATGCCGCCGCCGAATTGACCGAGCCGGACCATCCCGCCAGGAGCGTGATCAAGGAGCTCAAGAGCGCTCAGCGCGATCGCCTCGTTGCGCTGTGCCGGGATGCGGGCATCGGTCAGGCCGAGCTTCTGGCCGATACGCTGTCGCTGCTGTTCGAAGGGGCGCGCGTCAGCGTGCAGACCATGGGCTGCCAGGGCCCCAGCACGCAGTTCGTGCGCATGGCTGAAGGCCTGATCAGCTCTTTCAGGGCGCGCTGAATTCCAGCTTTCGGAGTTGAGGAGTCCCCATCATCCGGCGGGGCTTTTGGCTATTCTCCGAACTTGCCCGTCAACTCTAATTTAGATTCGTTTGAGAATGAAAAAAGCCCGCTGCCGGGAGGAGGTGGCAGCGGGCTCGATTTCGAACGAGATGCGGGAGGAGGTGCACCGCGCTCAGCGTCGGCATCGCATCTGGGAGGAGTAGATGGCCGACACCCAGATGAGTACGGGTTGCCCAATGATTCGGCAACAATGAAAGTTGCATGGCTGCTGTGCAGATTTGCGGCATCTACCCCGACTTGTCGTACAAATCGGAGAAACCGCCACGGCGCGACTTCACTGCACCGGCACGTTTTCCTTGAAGATCAGCCGTGGCTCGATGAACTTCTTCGTCAGGTAGGGCGCGGCGGACGCGATCGAGCCGAGCAGGCGGATCACAGATTGCTCCGCGATCAGCCGCGCATTCTGGTCGATGACGACATCGGCGAGGTCGTCGACGAGATAGCCGCGCGTTTCCTTGGTCAGGTCGTGGCAGATGAAGACCGGCTTCTTCTTTGGCTTGGCCTCGAGCAGCGCTCTCGCCACACCTGAGCGCCCGGCCCCGACGCAATAGATGCCGAGCAGTTCCGGCTCGTTGTGCAGCGCCTGCATCGTTGCTGTGTAGCTGCCTTCGGGTTCGTCATTGATCTCGACCGCACTCGAGACCGTGAGATTGGGGAATTCCTCTGTCAGCACCGACCGAAAACCCATTTCGCGCTCCTCGTGCCCGCGATAGGAACGCGAGCCGACGACCATCGCCAGATGACCCTGGCGGCCGTTGAGGAAGCGCCCCATCAACAGCGCCGCCGTGCGTCCGGCAACCCGGTTGTCGATGCCGACATAGGCCGAACGCGGGGCGGCTGGAACGTCGGAGACCAGCGTGACAAGGCGGATGCCTGCCTCGACCACATCGCGCAATATGTTGCGCGTTCGCGGATGATCGACGGCAATGACGCCGACGCCATTGGCCTTCAGCGACAGATTTTCAACCGCCGCCTGCAGCGCTGCCGGCGAGATGCCGCCGAGATTGTGGATCCGGCACGAGGCGACCAGCGGCAGGCGTCCCGCATAGTCCTCGATGTGCCCGGCGAGGTCGATCATGAAACCGTTGGCGCCGATCGGCAGGAAGAATTCAAGATGCGCCGGCCGCGACGGCAGCGTCACCTGATCGACCACCGGCAAATAGCCGAGCTGCTTGGCCGCCTCCATCACCCGTTGGCGGTTGGCGGCGCTCGCGCCGGCCCGGTTGTTCAGAACCCGGTCGACGGTCGCGGTCGACAGGCCGCAGCTCCTGGCTATGTCGGCAACGGTGGCTTTCATGGCTGCAGTCATAGAGCATGATCCCGAAAAGTGGGAACCGGTTTTCTCGGACAAACGGGAACCGTTTTGTCAAAAGGTCATGCTCTACAACGAGTTAGAGCGGATGCGTTTCCGTGCCAGACGGCGCGAAGACGGTTCAGCCGTGCGATGGCCCGCCTTCGATGATGGCGTCGCGGATCTCCTTGTCCGACATCCCGGTGATGATGCGTTCGACCTCGGCCACGCTGGTCTTCTTCGGGTCGATGTCGTCGGCCACCACCTTGCCCCGGCGCATGACGACGATGCGGTCAACCACCTGGAAGACATGGTGGATGTTGTGGGCGATGAAGATGCAGGAATGCCCGGAATCGCGCGCGTTGCGCACGAAGCTCAGCACGCCTTGCGTCTCGGCGACGCCGAGATTGTTGGTCGGCTCGTCGAGGATGATCAGGTCGCTGTCGAAGTGCATGGCGCGCGCGATGGCGACGGCCTGCCGCTCGCCGCCGGACAGGGAGCCGATCGGCGTCGTCGGCGGGATGTTCTTGGAGATGCCGACCTGTTTCAACAGGTCGCGGGCGACATTGTTCATCGCCTCCTGGTCCATGCGGTTCAAAAAGCGCGGCGGTTTGATCGGCTCGCGGCCGAGGAACAGGTTGCGCGCGATCGACAGCTGCGTCACCAGTGCCGAATCCTGGTAGATCGTCTCGATGCCGTGCGCGATGGCGTCGCTGGTGCTGCGCAGATTGACCTTCTTGCCGCGGATGAAAATGTCGCCGCTGGTCAGCGGCACCGCCCCCGACAACACCTTGATCAGCGTCGATTTGCCGGCGCCATTGTCGCCGAGCAGGCCGACGATCTCCCTTTCGTTGACATGAAAATTGGCGTCTTCGAGCGCCTGCACGCGCCCGTAGGACTTTTTGATGTTGGACATGCGGATGAGCGGTTCAGCCATGGTTCTAGGTCCCTGCCTGATGCCGGCGTTCCAGCCATGAGTGCAGCGCCATCATGCCGAGGATGATGGCGCCGATGAAGATGTTGTAGGCCAGCCCGGGCACGCCGATCAGCACGATGCCGTTGCGCATGACGCGCAGGATGAGGATGCCGAGCACGGTGCCGATGATGGTGCCGCGCCCACCGGTCAGCGCCGTGCCGCCGATCACCACCATGGCGATGACTTCGAGCTCGTAGCCGGTGCCGCTGTTGGGGTTGGCGGCCGACGTGCGCAGCGACGAGATGACGCCGGCAAGCGAAGCCATCACCGACGACAGCACGAACAGGCCGATCTTGACGCCGCTGACGTTGACGCCGCGCGCCCTTGCGGCGCCTGGATTGCCGCCGGCTGCCTGGATCCAGTTGCCGGTCCGGCTTTGCGTCAGCACGTAGCCCAGCGCGATGGCCGCCGCGATGAACCAGAAGAGCGACATGTAGATGCGGAACGGGCCGATGAAGAAATCACCGACCAGCGCTTCGGCCAGCCAGCTGCCCTCGGCGCTCCACGTCCGCTGCGGAAAGCCGTCAGTGACGAACAGCGCGGTGCCGCGCACCACCAGCAGCATGCCGAGCGTCACCAGGAAGGATGGGATTTTCAGCTGCGTGACGAACCAGCCATTGACCAGGCCGATGAAGGCCGCGATCAGCAGCGCGGCGAGGAAGCCGACCTCCAGCGAGGTCAGGCCGCTGTTGAACAGCGTCCACATCAGCACCGGCGAAAAGCCGAACAGCGAGCCGACCGACAGATCGAATTCACCCGACGTCATCAACAGCGTCATCGCCAGCGCGATCAGCCCGAGCTCGACGGTGAAGGCCAGCGTGTTGGAGATGTTCTGCGGCGACAGGAAATCGTGGTTGATGCTCCAGAACACCGCGATTTCGACGATGAGCAGAACGAAGGGCCCGAATTCCGGCCTCGCGATCTGGCGTTGGATGAGCGAACGGTTTTCCACTGATAACCTGCGACAGGAAGGGGAAGGCTGAGCCCAGCGCGCAACGCGAAGGGCTCGGCGAAAGACAGTCGCGACCGCGGCTGCGGCCGCGACTGTTGAAGGTCTGGGTTATTTGCCGGACAGGATGTCGTCGTAGACCTGCGCGGTGTCCTTTTCATAGAGCGCGCCGGTGATGACGTTGAAGCCCGGAGGAATGCCTGACGCCGCCATGTTGGCCAGCGACAGCGCGACGTAGCTGGTCGCCTGCGGGTCCTGCCACTGGCCGGCATTGACGTAGCCGGTCAGCACTTCCTGGGTGGTGTCGAGCGAGTTGCCCCAGCCGACGACCGGGATTTCGCCCGGCTTGATGCCGGCCTGGTCGAACACCCGCTTGATCGAGCCGGTGACCAGATCGCCGAGGCCGATGATTGCCTTGACCTTGGCCTTGTTCGCGGTGAGATAGTCGACCATGCGGTTGATGGCTTCGGCCTGGTCGAGCGTCGCTTCGGTGATCTCATAGGTGATCCCCAGCGGTTCGAAGACGCTCTTGATGCCTTCCTCTTCCTGGACGCCGTAGGTGGCGCCGGGGATTTCGACCGGCATCCAGACGAAGTCGCCCTTCTTCACCAGACCCTTGTCGACCAGATATTGCGCCCAGTGCTTGCCGAAGGTGACGTTGTCGCCGCCGACATAGGCGTCGAAGCTTGCCTTGGGATCGGGCGTGTTGAAGTTGATGATCGGGATCTTGGCGGTGTTGGCTTCCTTGGCGATTTCGATCAGGCTGCCCGGATCGGGGCTGGTGGTGACGATGCCGTCGGCCTTTGCCGAGATCGCGGCGCGCACGGCCTCCTGCTGCGAGGCAACGTCGCCATTGTGGAACGAAGTGTTGACGGTGTTGCCGGTGTCCTTCGCCCATTGCTTGGCGCCGGCCAGGAAGTAGGTCCATACCGGGTCGGCCGGGCCGCCATGCGAAATCCAGTAGAACGTCTTGGCCTGTGCCGCCGCCGGAACGGCCAGCGCCACAATCAAGCCAAGCACGAGTAATCGTAGCCTCGTCAGCATTTGCTTTCCTCCCATGTTGAAAAACGACCTCCACGTCCGGCGATGATCCGGGCCATGCCCTTGATCCTCTCCTCCTGCCAGCGCCGACCCGGATGCGCAGAGCATCTTCTTTTGCGGCCGATGGCAAGCCTCTATCCGCCCAATGGATGGTGGCGCGATGCAACGCGCCATCATCGATCCCATCAGATCGCATCAGTTAGAGGGCAATTCCAGGAAAAGTGTGAAACGGTTTTCCGTCCGGAATTGCGTCAACCATGAGATAGAGATATTTCCCGGCAAGCAGGCGGGGCTTAAACTCAGGCGCGCGGATTTTCCTGGAAGCGCTCGGCCTGGCGGTTGGGCAGCACCTTGGCCAGCCGGTCGAGCGCGAGCGCCAGCACCATCACCGCGCCGATCACGAAGGGGCTCCATGCGGCGTCGATGCCGAACAGGGTCACGCCGCTCAAGATGACCTGGACGATCAGCATGCCGATCACCGCACCGAAGACGGTGCCGCGCCCGCCGGAAAGCGAGGTGCCGCCGATGATCGCCGCGGCAATCGCCATCAGCACGAAACCGCCGCCTTGGTCGACGTCGGTAACGGGAGAGCCAAGCCACAGCGCGCCCGCCAGCCCCGAGACGACGCCCATCAGCACCAGCGTCTGCAGCCGCACAGCACCTGTCGGGATGCCGGCATAGAGCGCCGCCTGCGGATTGCTGCCGACGGCCTGGATCCGGTAGCCGAAGCGGCTGCGGTGAAGCACGAGGTGCATCACCACCGCCATTGCGACGAAGACAAAGACAGCCGTCGGCACAAGGCCGAACAGCTTGCCGTGAACGATCTCAAAGAAGTCGCCGCCTGGGCTGGCCGGAGCTGTCGCTTGCATCTTGACGGCCACCGCCGCCAGGCCCCGGAACATTGCAAAGGTGCCCAGCGTAACGACGATGGCCGGCAGTCGCAGCGCCACCACCAGCAGGCCGTTGACGAGGCCGAGCCCGGCGCCGAGCAGCACGCCGGCAAGGGCGGCAAGCCACGGGTCGATGCCGGCGGCCAGAAGGAATGCGGTGAGAAGGGCCGCGAGATGGAATATCCAGCCGACGGAAAGGTCGATCTCGCGGAGTGCGAGCACGAACACCATGCCGATCGCCAGCATGCCGGGATACGCAGCGGTTTCCAGCAACGACAGCACATTGGCCTCGTCGAGGAAATCCGGCCGGGCAAAGCCTGTAATCGCCACAAGGACAACGAGCCCGATGAGCGGCCTGAGTTCGACGGGCAGGCGAAGGCTGCGCTTCGGGTGGGCAGCCGAACCGGCAAGCTGTAGCATGGGATCCAATCGTGTCATGCCATGGCTCCCACGAGTTTCTTTTTCGGCCGCTCCGCCTCCGGCATCTCGCCGGTGGTGGTCAGTTGCAGCACTGTCCTTCGCTTCATCTCGGCGCCGGACAGCTCGCCGGCGACCCGGCCGCGGTGGAAGACAAGGACGCGGTTGCTGAGGTTGGTCAGTTCGGACGGCTCGACCGAACGCAGCAAAACGATACAGCCATTGGCTGCCATCTGCCGGATCAGCGCATAGATCTTGCGCTTGGCAGCCGCCTCGATACCGCCAGCCGGATTGTCTAGGAGCAGCACTTGCGGCGCCGTCTCCAGCCATTTGGCGATTACGATCTTCTGCTGATCGCCGGCCAGCAGCGAATTCACCGGCGCGTCCGGCAGGCCCTTGATGCGCAGCGCATCGATCTGCCTTGCGGCGGCGGCGAGCGCGGCCTTGGGCGAGTAGCGGCGCGACCCCCAGTTGCGGGCGCCGGTAGCGATGTTGCCTATGTTGAAGGCCAGCGACCGGTCGGGCATCAGGCCGTTGCACAGGCGGTTGGCCGGCACCAGGCCGATGCCGCGCCGCGCCGCTTCGGTCGGATTTCCAGGCAAGCCGTAGCCGTCGGGGAGCCGCACCCTGCCGCTTTGCGCCTTGCGCAGGCCAAACAGCATCTCGAACAGGTGTTCAACGCCTGACCCCTCAAGCCCGGCCAAGCCGAGGATCTCGCCGGAGCGGGCGGTGAAGCTGACGCCGGAAATCCGGCCGCCGCTCAGACCCTCCACCGTGATCCGCGGCCTTATCGTGCTGGCATTGGCCGGCAGTGCAGGCGGGAACAGGCTGCCGCGCTGCTGGCCGATCATGGCGTCGATCACATCGGCTTCGCTCAACGCCGAGCGCTCACTTGTCAGCACGTCACGGCCGTTGCGCATCACGGTGACCTGGTCTGCGATCGCAAACACATCCTCCAGCCGGTGCGAGACATAGAGCACGCTCGTGCCCTTGGCCTTGAGGTCACTTAGTACGGTGAACAGGTGCTCGGTCTGGCGCCGGTCGAGCGCAGAATTCGGTTCATCGAGGATCAGCAGCCTCGGGCCTTCCAGAATTGCGCGGCCGAGTTCGACATAATGCCGTTCGCCCATGCCGAGTTGTCCCACAGGAGCGTGGACATCGACGTCGAGCTTGAGTTGCCGAAGCAAGGTGCGGCTGCGTGCCTCCATCTCGCGCCTGGAGACGAAGCCATTGCGCAACGGCTCGCGATTGACGAACAGATTGGCCAGCACCGAGCGGTCGGCAAACAGGCCGAGCCCCTGGTGGACGACGCCGAAGCTGTGCTTGCGTGCAGCGATCGGGCTGTCGACGGTGACCATCTGGTCGCCGACGCGGATGGTGCCGCTGTTGGGCCGGAGCACGCCGGCAAGCACCTTTACCAGCGTCGACTTTCCGGCGCCGCTTTCACCGACGACAGCATGGATGGTCCCCTGTCCGACAGACAGGTTCATATCTCTGAGCGCGACAACGCCGCCATAACGCATGGCGAGATTGCGCACCGATATCATCGGCAAACCGAGCATGCGATTCGGCCCCCACAGACCGCGCCCCGATCCTGGAGCGAATTTCCGATACAGTCACCCGGATTCCGCTAACAAACGGCTTACAGGGACCGGATAGGAACGTTTATCGGCTATCCGTTCGTCCCGCTGCTCCGAAATCAGATCAGGTCGGCCTTGGCGAGGTCCCGCATGAGATGGCTGGCGCCGTAGGTCCAGTGCGGGCAATCGGGCGACAGAAGCACGCGGTTCACCAGCGCGCCGAATTTCTCCGACGAGATGGTAACGATGTCGCCGATCTTGTGGGTGAATCCCTTGCCCTTCTCGCCGCGATCCTTCGACGGCACGAACATGGTGCCGAGATAAAGCGCCAAGCCGTCGGGATACTGGTGGTGCGGCCCCATGGCGGCCGCGACCAGCTCTTCGGGCGAACGGCTGATCTCGGCCATCGAGCTCGCGCCCTCCAGCGAAAACCCGTCCTCGCCCTCGACCTTCAGCCGCACCGTGGCGCGCTTGACATCGTCGATGGAAAAGCTTGCGTCGAACAACCGGATGAAGGGCCCAAGCGAGGCCGAGGCATTGTTGTCCTTGGCCTTGCCGAGCAGCAGCGCCGAGCGTCCCTCGACGTCGCGCAGATTGACGTCGTTGCCGATGGTCGCGCCGACGATCTTGCCGGTGCTGGCGGCGATCATGGCGATCTCCGGCTCGGGGTTGTTCCAGGTGGAGACAGGATGCAGCCCGACATCGGCGCCGAAGCCGACGGACGCCATCGGCTGGCATTTGGTAAAGATCTCGGCGTCGGGGCCGATGCCGACTTCCAGATATTGCGACCAGGCGCCGCGCTGGATGAGCTTGGCCTTGATCTCCATCGCTTCGGGTGAGCCGGGCTTCAGCTTCGACAGATCGTGGCCGATCAGCCCGGCAATGTCGGCGCGGATGGCGTCGGCCTTTTCCGCCGAGCCGCGCGCCTGCTCCTCGATGACGCGTTCGAGCAGGCTGACCACGAAGGTCACGCCCGACGCCTTCACCGCCTGCAGGTCGACAGGCGAGAGCAGATAGGGTTTTGCCGGATCGCGGGTGGCCTGAAAACTGTTGGCGGCGATCGCGTCGAGCGAGCCGATCGGTTCGCCCTTGGCAGAGCGCACGTGTCCGGCCGGATCGGCCATCTCGCAGATGTCGCGCACTGTGGGTGCGGTGGTCGAGGTGACGTCGAAAACGATCCCGTCGCGCACGGTGACCACCAGAGGATGCGAGGCATCGCTTGCCCTGGCTCGGCCGATGAAGAGCCCGTCGGCGGGAAGCTGCGTTGGGTTCGTCATGGCTTACGGTCCTTTGATGATCGAGATGGCAGCTGGGCCGCGGCACTTTCACCGGATTCACGCCAAAGGTCTATCCCGTGGCGCAGGCAATTGTCGGTTCTGACATGAGGCCCGCTCTTTCAAAAAAATGAAACTAGCACTAGAATTTTCATTTTCCGCATACTCCAGGTGAAGCCTTGCCCACACCGTTTTCCGTTCCGATCTGGCAGAAGCCGCAGACCGCATCCGCCTTCCAGTTGCTCGTCACTGCGCCGGTCGACGTTGCCATCGTCGGCGGCGGCTTCATGGGCCTGTCGACCGCCTTGCACGCAGCCCGGCTCGGTCTCGGTGTACAGGTGCTGGAGGCTGGCGAGATCGGCCAGGGCGCCTCGGGCCTCAATGGCGGCCAGGTCATTCCCGGCCTGAAATATGATCCCGAATGGCTGCTCGAGCATTTCGGCCCCGAGCGTGGCCAAGCGCTGGTCGATTTCGCCGCCTCGGCGGCGGATACGGTGTTCGATCTCATCCGCGACGAAAAGCTGGCGGTGCCGCTCACCCGCAAGGGCTGGATCCAGGCCGCGCATACCGAAACCGCATTGAAAGCGGCGGCGAACAGGGATGGTCAATGGCGGGCGCGTGGCGCCGATGTCCGGCTTCTGAATGAAAGCGAGATCGCCGATATGACCGGCGCGCAAGGCTATCTCGGCGGCTGGCTCGACCGCCGCGCCGGCATCATCGATCCGCTCGCCTATACAGTGGAACTGGCGCGCATCGCCGCCGCCGCCGGCGCCAGCATTGCCGAGCGGCAGAAGGTGGTGAAACTCCGCAAGGAGGCCGGCCTTTGGCGTGTCTCAACCGAAAGCGGCGCCGAGGTGCGGGCGAAAGCGGTTGTCCTGGCGACGAACGCCTATACCGATGGACTGCTTCCGGGCCTCGCGGAAACGATCGTGCCGCTGCATTCCTTCCAGGTCGCGACCGCGCCGCTGTCATCCAACCTTGCGGCGACGATCCTGCCGGAAGGGCAGGCGGTGTCCGACTCCAGGCGCATTCTCGTCTACTACCGCAAAACAGCCGACGGCCATCTGGTGCTTGGCGGCCGCGGCCGCATGGCGCGGCCGAGGAGCGAGGCCGACTGGGCGCATCTGCAGCACGCGCTGGTGCGGCTCTATCCGGCGCTCTCCGATGTCGTCATCGAGAAGCGCTGGTTCGGCCGCGTGGCGATGACACCGGATCACCTGCCGCACATCCATGAGCCGGAAAAGGGCCTGCTCGCCGTGGTTGGTTGCCAGGGCAGGGGCGTCGGCCTGATGACCGCGCTGGGAAAACGCATGGCGGGCTACCTCGCGGGCGGCGATGTCAATCAATTGCCGTTCCCGCTGTCGCCGGTCCGGCCGATCCCGTTCCACGCCTTCCGCCAGGTCGGCGTCGCCGCGACCATCGCCTGGTACCGGATGCTCGACGCCTTCGAGCGCTGATTGGGTGCCGGTCGCCTAGGCCTCGTGGATTCAGCTTGACAGTTTCACAAATATGAAAAAAGCTAAGCCGATTTCATATTTCCGTTGAGCAGTCCGATGTCGAGCATCGTTGCAACAGAAGCGCCGGCAGGGTCGTCCCGAGGCTTCCGCTTCGCCATGTTGCTGCCGGGCGGGCTGGTCACCTTGTTCCTGATCCTGTTTGCCCTTGGCCTTGTGCTCTTCCTCTCACTTCGCGGCAATGACGGTTCGCTGCTCGGCGCCGGCTTCACGGCAGGCAACTTCATCACCGTGGTCTCCGATCCGCTCTACTGGACGGTGACGCTGCGCTCGCTGGTGATCGCCGGCCTGGTGACGCTGGCGACCGTCGTCACCGCCTATCCCGTCGCCTACTATCTCGCTTTCTATGCCGGCCGCCGCCGCAGCCTGCTTTTGTTTCTGGTGACCCTGCCGTTCTGGACCAGCTATCTCCTGCGCGTCTTCGCCTGGAAGATCGTGCTCGCCTACAACGGCGTCTTGAACTCGGCGCTGATCGAAAGCGGCATCTGGTCGGAGCCGACGCTGGCCTTCCTCAACACGCCGGCGGCGGTGGTCGTCACGCTGGCGCATGCCTATGCGCCCTTCGCCATCCTGCCGATCTATGTGGCGCTGGACACCATCCCGAAATCACTGCTCGAAGCCGCCTCCGATCTCGGCGCCAGACCGTTCACGGCGTTTCGCCGCGTCGTCTTGCCCAATTCGATGCCGGGCGTTCTGGCGGCCGCCCTCGTCGTCTTTGTGCCGACGGTCGGCGACTATGTCACCCCGGCCATGGTCGGCGGTCCCGCCAGCACCATGATCGGCACATTGATCCAGTCGCAGTTCGGCAAGGCCAATGACTGGCCGTTCGGGGCGGCACTTTCAGTCTGCGTGATGCTGGTCATCCTCTGCGTGGTGCTGGTCGCACGCGGCGCCGACCGCAAATTCGGCAGCCGCACATGAGCGCGGCGCGGAGAGATGATGGCCGCGGCTGGCTCGGCGTCTATGTGCTTGCCTATCTCGTCTTCCTCTATCTGCCGGTGCTGTTGATCCCGCTGTTTTCCTTCAACAACTCCATCCAGGCCGCGTTTCCGCTGCAGGGCTTCACGCTCGAATGGTATGCCACGCTCTATGGCAATCCGGCGCTGTCCGGCGCGCTTTTGAACAGTCTCGTCATTGGCGTCGTGGCCGCCGCCGGCGCCACGCTCTGCGGCATCACCGTCTCTTATATGGACCTCTACGGTCGTTCGCCGCTCGCCGCCACCATCAGCGCCATCTCCAGGCTGCCGATCCTGATCCCCGGCGTCATCGTCGGCATATCGTTGCTGATCCTCGTCAATCTCATCGGCCTCGGCCCGTCGCGCATCGCCATCGTTCTCGGCCACATACTGGTGGCGCTGCCGACCACCGTGGTGATCATGCGCAGCCGGTTTGCCGCAATTCCGAAAACCATTCGCGAGGCCGCACTCGATCTCGGCGCTTCCGACTGGACGACCTTCCGGCGGGTGATGTTGCCGCTCTCGCTGCCGGCCATCGTCTCGGCCTTCATGCTGGCCTTTCTGATTTCCTTCGACGAGTTCATCGTCGTCTTCTTCCTCGCCGGCACCGAGCCGACGCTGCCGCTCTACATCTGGAGCCAACTGCGTTTTCCTCGCTCGCTGCCGACCGTGATGGCGCTGGGGACAGCTATCCTTGCTGTGTCCGTCATCATCGCCGGCATCGCCGAAATCCTGCGCCATCGCGGGCTGAGCACAGCCCGTCGGACGGCGCCCACCAGTCCAGCCTGAACCCTAACAAAAGAGGAGAACCGAAATGGCATTCGACCCGAAATCAATTAATGGGCTGAAATCGATCACTGGCCCGAAATCGATCACTGCAAAGACAGCCCGCACCGGGCTTGCCGCGCTTGCAATCGTCCTGTCGTCGACTGTCGCCTTCGCCGCCGACAAGCTGCAATATTTCACCTGGTCCGGCTATGAACTGCCAGACTTCAACAAGAGCTTCCTGACGGCCCATCCCGATGGCGTCGAGGCCTCGATCTTCGGCGACGACGACGATGCCTTCACCAAGGTCAAGGCCGGCTTCCGCCCCGATATCGCCCATCCCTGCTACGACAAGGTGGCGCGCTGGAACAAGGAAGGCCTACTGCAGCCGATCGATACCAAGCGCATCAAGAACTGGGATTCGATCTTCCCGGTGTTCAAGAACCTGCCCGACATCCAGGCCGGCGACGGCAAGGTCTGGATGGTGCCGTGGGATTGGGGCAACACGTCGATCCTCTACCGCACCGATCTGGTGAAGAACCCGGAAGCGAGCTGGAACCTTCTGTGGGACAAGCAATATGCCGGCCGCATGGCGACCATCGATGCCGTGCATGACACGCCGATCGTTGCAGCACTTCTGGCCGGCGTAAACCCCTTCGATATGACGCCGGAGCAGATGGACAAGGTGGCGGAAAAATTGCGCGAGCAGCGTCCGCTGCTCTCCAACTACACCACCGACATGACCTCGGTCGAACAGGCGCTGGCCAGCGGCCAACTGGTCGCCGCCATGACCTGGAACGCGTCGGCAACCTCGCTGAAGAAGCAGGGCGTGCCGGTCGAGTTCATGAAGCCGAAGGAGGGCATGCTGACCTGGGCCTGCGGCTTCGTCATGCTCAAGGACGCCAAAAACGTCGACCTCGCCTATGACTTCATCAACAGCCGGCTCGACGCCGACTCGGGTAAGTACCTGATCCAGGCCTACGGCTATGGCAGCTCGCTGAGCACCGCCTTCGCCGGCGTGGCGAAGGACGAACTGGACAAGCTGCAATTGCCGGCGGACCCGGAGGTGATGCTGAAGACCACCATCTTCACCGGCCCGATGAAGCAGAACGACGATGTGGCGAAGATGTTCGAGAAAGTGAAGGCGGGCGGGTGAGGGATCCATCGCCGACGGTTGCGCTGCCCCTCACCTGCCTGCCGGCATCCTCTCCCCGTATAGTGGACGGGGAGAGGGGCGCTGTCACCAGCGATTTCGCAATCGCAAACGTTGCAGAAATGGCGCCGAGTTTGCGGCCAGCCGCTTTCTCCCCGTCACTATACGGGGAGAAATGTCCGGCAGGACAATGAGGGGCAGCGCCGACGGCAGGTAATTGTGACTAATCTCCTGAAGCCCGCGGGTCTTGCCGCCGCGCCAAAGACTGCAACAAGGACCAACTGATGGACATGCTTGAAGCGAAACCAAAGGCCGACGCCGACATTCGCGTCGGCCGGCGCGTGCGCGCGCTGCGGCTGGAGCGCAATTTGTCGTTGGCCGAGCTGGCAGCAAAAGCCGGCGTCTCCATTGGTGCGCTGAGCCAGATCGAGCGCGGCCTGTCTTCGCTGCGCGTCAAGGTGATCTGGCCGCTTGCGGCCGCGCTCGACATCGAGCCTTCGGCGCTGATCACCGACGGCAACGAAGCCGCCAACGATCTCTATTGCGTGCGCGCCGACAAAAGGCGGCAGCTCCCGGTCAAGTCGGAAGGCATCGCCAAGGCGCTGCTGTCGCCGCCGGGCGCGGCGCTGACCGGCCTCTTGGTGACGGTGGAAGCCGATGGCGGCACGGCGGAAGCCTATGCGCATATCGGTCACGAGTTCGGCTGTGTCCTGTCGGGCGAGGTCGAACTGGTGGTGGACTCGACAAAATACGTGCTGAAGAGCGGCGACTCCTTTGCCTTCAAGAGCACGCTTCTGCACGCCTTCCGCAATCCCGGCACCGAGCCTTGCCAGATCCTCTGGGTCAACACCACCAAGCCGTCCGAGGTTCGCGATGGCGCCTGATGCGCTGGTACGCCTGGACACGGTCTCGAAGGTTTTCCCCGGCGGCATTGTCGGGCTCGACGCCGTCGATCTCGACATTATCAGCGGCGAGTTCATCACCCTGCTCGGGCCCTCGGGCTGCGGCAAGACCACCAGCCTGCGCGTCATTGCCGGTTTCGAGAGCCCGTCGAGCGGCAAGGTGCTGCTCGATGGTCGCGACATCACCGCGCTCAGGCCGTTCGACCGTCCCGTCAACACCGTGTTCCAGGATTATGCGCTGTTCCCGCATATGAACGTCGCCGAGAATGTCGGCTTCGGCCTGTCGCTGCGCAAACTGTCCGGCGCCGAGCAGGCAAAGCGCGTCCGCGAAGCCCTCGACATGGTCGGCCTCGCCGACAAGCTCGGCGCCCGCGTTTCCGAACTGTCGGGTGGCCAGCGCCAGCGCGTCGCGCTCGCCCGAGCCATAGTCTGCGAGCCGCGCGTTCTGTTGCTCGATGAACCGCTGTCGGCGCTCGATGCGCATCTGCGCGAACAGATGCAGGTCGAACTGAAGCGGCTGCAGTCGCGGCTCGGCACCACCTTCGTCATGGTCACCCACGACCAGACCGAAGCGCTGTCGATCTCCGACCGCATCGTCGTCATGAACAAGGGCCGCATCGAGCAGATCGCGCCGCCGGCCACGCTTTACGACCGGCCGGCGACGAAATTCGTCGCAAGCTTCATCGGCACCATGAACCTCTTGCAATCGCGCTTCATCGGCCGCGACGGCGACCGCCTGCGCTTCGCCGCTGGCGGGCTTTCGCTGGAAGCAACATCTGAAACCGGCGACACACCCGGCGAAGGCACTGAGCGCACCATCGGCGTTCGCCCCGAGGACTTGCTGGCCACCACCGATGCCGCCGCCGGCACCGCGCCGGCGCGCGTCAACTCCATCGTCTTCCACGGCCGCACGCTGCGGCTGCATGCTGAGCTGGGGCAGGGATTGCCGGTGGTGATCGATGCGCCGCGCCAGGCCGAGGGCTTTCAATTCAGCGTCGGCGACGTGGCGCATATCAGCCTGCGCCGTGGTGCCAACTGCCCTATGCTGCCAAGCTGATCCAACCCAATCCCTTCATCGACGGTTGGATTTAACCTGCTGTGAAGATCGCCAAGGTGGAATTAACTGTGAATTGACTCGCAAAGGAACATATTCCTACTTTGCGGGATGCCCGAACTAAGCACCCGACCGCGCCGAAATGTGCAAACCCTCTGCTTGGCGCATGAAGTCGGGCAGCTAATTCGTGTTCGATGTCGGAACTGCAACATCACTCGACACTATCTGCCTGGCGATCTCGCAAAGCTGGTTGGTGATATCCCCTTTTGGGATGTGGAGCGGCACATGCGGTGCGAGCGCTGCAAAGGTCGTGAGCTCGATGCAGGCATCATTCTGCCAAGCGCTGCTGAACGCCTTAAAATTCGCGTCAGACGTCTTGTCGAAATCCGCATGGTTCGCCGGGTAATCTGGCGAGACGACGATTGAGGAGAGCCGATTTCGGGCTAAAACAGAGACCCTTGGGCCGGGGCCTGTGGTGGGAACTTGATCTGTGTGGCTGGCTTCTCAACGATCACCAACGCGTCGTTGGGCGCCGTCCGCTGCAAACGCCGTGCTTCCGACCATGGCGCCGTCAGCCAAGCCTCGGTTTCCTCCGGCGTGGTGAGGATCACGGGCATAGCCTTCTCATGTATCGGCGCAATGAGACCATTAGGCTTGGTGGTCATGAAGGCGTATAGCTCGAAGTCGCCGGGACCGTCCTTGACCTTTCGCACGCCCTGCCAAGACGTCCAGAAACCAGCGAAGAAGAACAGCGGCCGGCTCTCGCCACGGGCAAACCAGTAATTTCGCTGGATTCCTGTTTCCGGGTCTTTATCGTTCGCCGCAGGGCTGGGCTCGGCAAAGCTGGTCACCGGCACGACACATCTGTGCTCGACGCCCACATATTGCTGCCAGTGCGAATATTGCGGATTGCGAACGTTGGTGGTGCCGTAGTCGGCCTTACCTTTCATGCGCTCGGGCGGCGTTGGCAAACCCCAAAGCAGTTTCGCCAGTTCACGCTCCCCATCCGTCCTGTTGCGAACGACAAGCCCAGGTTGATTGGGATAGACATCAAGCGAAGGTTCGAGGTTGCCGCTGATATCGCGCAATGTGCGGGTCCATTGGCGGACCGCCTCTTGCGTCGTCGTGATGTTGTAGAGGTTGCACATGCACCCAGCATTGCGGAATTGGCTTTTGTCTGCAACCGAAGTCGCTGTCCGACGCCGCCGCAATCGTCGTCACACAGCCGCGCTATATCATCGTCCTGACACACCTTGTCAGCTGTCGTGCGGGTAAAGGTGGCGGGCCGGCAAGCGCTTCCCTACTTCAAACCAGTCTGAACAGGAGGAACACACATGACCATCGCGGATGTTGCCAAGGATTTCACCGAAATGCTCCAGCAGGGGGATCACCTGGGTGCTGGTGAAAAGTACAATGCCGATGATATCGTCAGCCTCGAAGCCATGGAGGGGCCGATGGCCATCGCCCGTGGCAAGGAGGCTCTCAGGCAAAAGGGCGAATGGTGGCAAGAGAACCACGAAGTCCATGGCGGCTCTGTCGAAGGCCCCTATGTCAACGGCGACCAGTTCGCGGTGCGCTTCAAGTTCGACATAACGCCCAAGGCCACCGGCGAACGGGTCACCATGGACGAGGTTGGCCTGTACACGGTCAAGAACGGCAAGATCACCGAAGAGCGCTTCTACTACTGAGCCCGGGTGCCGTAGGGTTCCGGCGCACTTCGCTGCACGACCCAAAAACCAGGCGGCCGGGACAAAGTCCTGGCCGCAGTGGGAAAAGCTCAAATGGTCTTCACATACTGCGCCAACTGATCGGCCACCGTGCCCCAGCCGTCGAAGAACCCCATCTCTTCATGATTGTTGCGGGTAGCCTCGTCGCGATGGATGGCCGTTGCCGTGTAGCGCGTGCCCTTGTCATCCGACTGAAGCGAAATGACTGCGGTGATGAAGGGCTCGCCGGAGGGCCGATAGCCCGGCAGCAGCGCATCGGTCCACACCAGCCGCTCGTTCGGCACGATCTCGAGATAGCAGCAATGGCGGTCGTTGACCTCCTTGCCGTCGGGCGATTGCATGCGCGTCCGGAACAGTCCGCCCGGACGAAGGTCGATCTCGCAATCGGTGATCAGCCAGGGCTTGGGCGTGAACCATTGCTTGACATGCTCCGGCACCGTCATCGCGCTCCACAAGAGTTCGCGCGGCGCGTCGAGCTTGCGCTCCAGCACAAGGTCCAGTCTGGGGTCGGGCTTGAAGGGATAGCTCACTTTTCTGGCTCCTTGAGGCTCATCACATAGGCGTCGAATTGATCGAGTCGGCGCTCCCACAGCGTGCGCTGTTCGGCCAGCCAGTTTTCGGCGAGCTGCAGCGGTTCGGGCGCCAGCTGATAGGTTCTGGTGCGGCCGATTTTTCCCGATCGCACCAGACCGCAGCCTTCCAGCACTTTCAGATGCTCGATGAAGGAAGGCAGCGCCATCTCGAAAGGCTGCGCCAACTCGCTGACTGAGGCGGGACTGCGGTTCAACCGCTCGACCACGCGCCGCCGCGTCGGGTCAGCCAGCGCGCGGAAGATGCCGTCGATCGGCGGGAGACTTGTAGTTGGGGCGTGGAGGCTTGGCATGGGCGATCCTGAGGTCTGTCGACGCGGTGCAGCAGATACTTAGGAAATTTCCTTAGTATTGGCAACCTCTAAAAAAGCGCCGCTAGCGATTGGGACGCTGGCAAAGCGGGGAGGGCGGTTTTAGGCTGTCTGAGGATTCGACTGTCAGTCGAGGGAAGCGCGTTTTGACGATCACCATGTACGGCATCACCACCTGCGACACGATCCGCAAGGCGCGCACCTGGCTGGAGGGCCATGCTGTGCCCTACCGCTTTCACGACTACCGGGCCGAGGGGATAGAGGCGGGCAGACTGGACGGGTGGGTCGGCAAGGTTGGCTGGGAAAAGCTGCTCAACAAGGGCAGCACCACATTTCGCGAACTGCCTGACAAGGACAAGCAAGGGCTCGACGAGAAGAAGGCCAGGAAGCTGATGCTGGCCAACCCGACGATGATCAAGCGCCCGGTGCTCGAGGTCGGGGATGAGATTTTGGTTGGCTTCAAGCCGGAGGCTTATGAAGGGGTGGTGAAGTAGCGTCGCCTCGCTTCGTCATCCTGTGGCGAAGCTAGGTTCGAAGCGACGCAGCGCAGACCATGGGATCCTGTCGGTCTCCTTCCCACCCCAAACATAGCATGGGAACAACACACAGGATCCTCGGGTCAGCCCGAGGATGACGAACGCGTGGAGGGCGATCGCTAATTCTGAAGGCTTTCGCTTGCGGCGTATGCAGCGGTTCGCTGTCTCTCAACCGCTCCCGCGCAAATACCCCGCCAACGCCACCGCATTGTTATGCGCCTCGTCATGTGCGCCATAAAGCAGCGTCACCTTGGCCTTGCCGAGCAAGCCACGCAGTTTCGCCACCGCTTCTCTATTCCCATCCAGCTCGACCGAATACCGCACCTGAAACTCCGCCCACCGCGCCGGCTCATGTCCGAACCACCTCCGCAATTCATCGCTCGGCGCGATGTCCTTCAGCCACAGCGTCAGCGCGGCATCCTCCTTGCTGACGCCGCGCGGCCAGATGCGATCGACCAGCACCCGCTGCCCGTCATCGGGCGCGGGTGCTTCGTAAATTCGCTTGACCGTCAGGTCGAAGGCCATCCGCCCCCTTTACGCCCACTCGCCCTTGCGCATCACCGGCACGCGGCGGCCATCCTTGTGCACGCCGTCTATGTCGATCTTGTCCGAGCCGATCATCCAGTCGATGTGGATAAAACTCTTGTTGCCGCCGCGCTGGGCGATTTCGTCCTGGCTGAGCGAGGCGCCGTCGACGAAGCATTTTGAATAGCACTGCCCGAGCGCGATGTGGCAGGCGGCGTTCTCGTCGAACAGCGTGTTGAAGAACAGCAGGCCGCTGGCCGAGATCGGCGAGGAATGCGGCACCAGCGCCACCTCGCCGAGCCGGCGCGAACCCTCGTCGGTGTCGAGCACTTTCTTCAGCACGTCCTCGCCCTTCGAAGCCTTGGCCTCGACGATCCTGCCCTCTTCGAAACGCACCGAGATATCGTCGATCAGCGTGCCCTGGTAGGACAGCGGCTTGGTCGAGGAGACATGGCCGGAGACGCGCCGTGCATGCGGCGTGGTGAAGACCTCCTCGGTCGGGATGTTCGGATTGCAGGTGACGCCGTTCTTGGCGGTCGAGGCGCCGCCCATCCATTCATGGCCATCGGCCGGCCCGACGGTGAGGTCGGTGCCCGGGCCGCTGAAATGCAGATCATGGAAATTGTGCTCGTTCAGCCACTTTGTGCGGCCGCGCAGCGCTGCATTGTGCGCCGTCCAGTTTGCGATCGGGTCTTCCACATCGACCCGTGATGCCGAAAAGATCGCATCGGCAAGCTTGACCACGGCGACATCGTCGGCATCGCCGGGGAAGACCTGCTTGGCCCAGGCGAGATCCGGGTAGGCGACGATGTTCCAGTTGATGTCGAAGCCGGTGATCTTTTCCAGCGCCGGCTGGTAGGCCATCGAGTTCGCCTTGTTGGCGCGCGCCACTTTCGCCGGGTCCTGCGCCGACAACAGCGACGGGTCCTCGCCGCGCACGGCAAGCCGCGCCGCATTGTTGGAAAAGGCCTTCGCCATGCCTTCATATATCCAGCCGGCGGCGCGGTCGAAGCCGGCATCCGCGCCGTAGCGGAAGCGCGCCAGCGTGATCTCGTCATCATTGAAGATCGGCGTTACCAGCCCGGCGCCCGCCTTGTAAGCGTGCTCGACGATGCGCCTGGTCAGCGGCAGGGCTGCGATCGACGAGGTCAGCACCAAATCCTGCCCCGGTTGCAATTGCAGCCCCACCTTGATGGCGACTTCCGCCAGCCTGTCGAGCTTCACCGGGTCGATGGTTGCGGAAACGCCGCGCGAATGTGTGGTCATGATCCTGCCTGCCTTGGTCTTGGAGGTGAAGCTTCCAACATAGATCGGCGCGGCTGTGCTTTCCAGCACCGTCGCGACGGACAGCCCTAGGCAGCGCTTTCCAGCGCGCTGAACTGCGCCACGGTCGCCGCGATTTCCTCGCGGATCCAGATCTTGAAATCGCGCACCTTGCGGCTTTCGGTCTTGGTCGCCGAGGTCACCAGCCAGTAGCCGAGGCCGCTCTGCGCCCGCACGCCGAAAGGCGCGACGAGGCGGCCGTCGGCCAGCGCATCGGCGGCCAGCAATTGCCAGCCGAGCATGACGCCATGGCCGGCGATCGCCGATTCCAGGCACAGCATCGGGTCGGTGAAACGCGCACCCTTGCGGAAGGTGACTGGTTCGACGTCAGCGGCTTTGAACCAGCTCTCCCAATTGATCATCGCCCGCTCGTCGGTGATGGCGCAGGTCTGCGCGAGGTCTTCGATCGATTTCAGTTTCTCGGCGATCACCGGCGCGCAGACCGGGAAAACTTCCTGCGCCAGAAGCAGCTCCGCCCGCCCGCCCGGCCATTTGCCGTCGCCGAGCCGGATGGCGATGTCTATGTCGGAGCGTTCGAGATCGGCGAGCCGCACCGAGGCGTCGATGCGCAACAGCACATTGGGATGCCGGTCGAAGTGACGTGACAGCCGCGGCAGCAGCCATTTCGAAGCGAAGGCCGGCGCCACCGACACCACCAGCGTGCACTGGCTCGCCTCGTCGGCCAGCGCCACCGCTTGCGCCAGCTCGCGAAAACCGGCGCCCAGTCGGGCGGAAAAAACCGTTCCGAATTCGGTCAGCACCAGCCCGCTTGCGGTGCGTTCGAACAGCGCCTGTCCGAGCTGCTTTTCAGTGCGGTTGATCTGCTGGCTGACGGCGCTGACCGAGACGTTGAGTTCGCCGGCCGCCGCCGCGAGCGAGCCGAGGCGGGCGACGGTTTCGACGGCGCGCAGGCCGTTGAGATGGACGCGGTTCAGCATAGCCATTTCAGTTTTTCTAAACCGGCGCGGCTGAAATCTCAATTGAAAGACAGCCCGACAAGGCAGATTTTAGTGGGACAGTCAGACCGAGGAGGCGAGGATGACGATCGTATCATTGTTCAAGATCTTAGCCGCTGCCGGCCTCCGGCCGGACCGCTATGATGGGATGCACGGCGGCGATGTCATCGACTGGGTTACCGACCCATTGTCGCATCCGGTGCTGGACACCATGTCGGAACGCGAACTCGGAGATATCCCGTTCCGGCTGACGGCGCGCCGCACCGCCTACGAGACCGGGGCGCTCGGCTGCGGCTGAGATGCGGGGGCGTTAGTCGCGCCCGCTGGCCCAACACAAAGCGGATTGTTTCATCGGTCGCCAATTCTATGGTGCGCTGCAATGAACGCCGCTCCATCACCCTTGGGCCTTGCTCTCGCTGGCATGATCGCCATGGCCGTCGCCATGGGCATTGGCCGTTTCGTCTACACGCCGATCCTGCCCGGAATGATGGAAGAACTGCATCTGTCGCCGGCCGATGCCGGCTGGATCGCGTCGGCCAATTATCTCGGCTACCTCGTCGGCGCGCTTGCGGCGGCAGGCGGCTGGGCGCATGGGCGCGAGCGCCTGCTGATGTTTGGCGGCCTTGCCGCCAGTGCTGCGCTCGCCGCCCTGATGGGGCTGAGCGAGACGATGACCGCCTTTGTCGTCCTCCGCTTCCTTGCCGGTCTCGCCAGCGCCTTCGTCATGGTGTTCATGGCCTCGATCGTCTTCGGTCACCTGGCAGCCGCCAACAGAAGCGACCTGCAGGCGCTGCATTTCGGCGGCGTCGGCCTCGGCATCGCGGCATCCTCAGCGCTGATGGCGGTTCTGGTCACCGAACATGCCGGCTGGGCTTCGGGCTGGCTGTGGTCGGCAGCGATTTCCGCCGGCGGCCTTGCGATGGTCGCCTTGCTCGCCGGCGGCACCGCACCTGGCCGCGGCGTGGCCGACCGCGAACCGGCACTGCCGAGGGACCGGTCGTTGGCAAAAGTCATCGTTGCCTACGGCCTGTTCGGCTTCGGCTATGTGGTGACGGCGACCTTCCTGGTCGCCATCGTGCGCCAGGGCGGCGGCGGCCGCGTCTTCGAGGCAAGCGTCTGGATGGTCACCGGCCTTGCCGGCTTTCCCTCGGTCTGGCTGTGGCAGAAGGTAGCGGCACGGATCGGGCTTTATACCGCCTATGCCGTGGGCTGCCTGGTCGAGGTGGTCGGCGTCACCGCCAGCGTCGCCATCGGCGGCACCGCCGGGCCGCTGCTGGCGGGCGTCCTGCTCGGCGGCACCTTCATCGCCATCACCGCGCTCGGCCTGCAGACGGCAAGGCAGCTCGTGCCGGAGGCGCCGCGCCGGATTTTTGCGCTGATGACCGCTTCCTTCGGCATCGGCCAGATCGTCGGCCCGATCGTCGCCGGACTGCTGGCGCAAGCCTCGGGCAACTTCTTCCTGGCCTCGATCGTCGCTGCTGGCGTATTGCTGGTATCTGCTGGGATCACCTGGTCGGCCGCGCCAAAATCGCCATGATTGTGGTCTTGCTCGATGCCGGGCATCGGGTACGGGCATTTGCTTTCCACCTAATGTGTGACTTTATGCCCGCCGAACCCCGCTGATTTGCGCACCGACCGAGGATTTCACCACAGTGTTCGTATCCTTCTTCCCGCAGCCGAAGCTGTTTTTCATCTCGGCCGTCGTCTGGACTGCGGTTCTCGTGGCAGCCTGGTTCCTCGGTGCTGACCAGCTTGGCGCGTTTCTCGGCTTGCCTCCGGCTCTTGCCGACGCGCCGCCCATCATAGGCGTCTCGGTGTTCTGGTCGCCTCCGTTCCTCTGGTTCTACATCTACTATGCGCTTGGCGTTTTGATATTCTATGGCTTCTGGCACTGGTATTCTCCGCACCCGTGGGACCAATGGTCTATCCTCGGCAGTTCGCTGCTCCTGTTCACGACCTACTTTCAGGTGCAGGTAAGCGTGGCGATCAACGCATGGTATGGACCATTCTGGGACCTCATTCAGGGCATCGTTAGCAAAACGGTCAAGGCAACCGAGGCTGATCTTTACGCTCAAATAATCACTTTCCTCGGTATCGCTCTTGTCGCGGTTACCGTGTTCGTTTTGACAAACTTCTTCGTCAGCCACTGGGTGTTTCGCTGGCGCACTGCGATGAACAATTACTACATGTCCTATTGGCCGAAGCTGCGCCATATTGAGGGCGCTGCACAGCGTGTGCAGGAAGACACGATGCGGTTTTCCAAGATAATGGAAGACCTTGGCACTAGCTTCGTCGATTCCATCATGACGCTTATCGCTTTCATGCCGATCCTGCTCAGTTATTCTAAGCATGTCACAGAGTTGCCATTGATCGGTCATGTTCCTCAGCCGCTGGTTTTGGCTGCGATCTTCTGGGCAGTCTTCGGTACAGTCATCATTGCGACCGCAGGCATCAAGCTTCCTGGCTTGCAGTTTCGTAACCAGCGCGTCGAGGCAGCATATCGCAAGGAACTCGTCTACGGTGAGGACGATCCGGCCCGGGCGCAGCCGCCGACCGTCGCGGAGCTGTTTGCGAGTGTGCGGCAAAACTACTTTCGCCTGTATTTCCACTATGTGTATTTCAACGTGGTCCGCTATCTTTATCTTCAGACCAACAACGTCTTCTCCTACTTCCTGATGGTGCCTTCCATGATCGCTGGAACGCTGACGCTGGGTCTCATCAACCAGGTCAGTTCAGCCTTCAGTCAGGTAACCAACTCATTCCAGTATCTCGTCAATTCTTGGTCGACGATTGTCGAGCTTCTGTCAGTTCACAAGCGCCTTCGCGCCTTCGAGGCGACGATTCGCGGCGAGCCGCTGCCCGACATTGACCGCCACTTCATGGAGCGTCAGGAACAGGCAAAGGAACCCGACCCAGCTTGATCCTATCTGCATAGACGGTTGGCGGCTCAGCCGCCCACCGCCGCCTGCCTCTCGCTACCACGTTGCCGCTGCACATAATCGCGAAAACTGATGCATTCGACGTCGGCTTTCACGCAAGTCTCGTCGGCAAAGCGCTCCAGCGCGTTCCAGTAGGCGCCGTTGTTCATCGGCGTGAAGTGGAAGCTCAGCACCAGTGGGATGCGCTTGCCCTGATATTGCTTGTCGAAGGCGGCGCGGAAGGCCTGGTAGGTCCGATCGCTGAACTCGGCTGCCTGGCTCGGCCGCTCGAAGCCGCCGGAATGCCTGACATAGAGATTGTAGTCCATGGCGATCACCAGCCTACCATCAGGGCCTTCCGGGATCTGCGGCAGCGAAAAGCGGGTCAAGCCGCCGCCGGTCGGCGGCTCGACCGGGCCTTTCGAAACGCCGCTGGCATCATAGTGGTAGCCGGCTTCAGGCAGGGCCTCATAGAGCCCTTTGCTGGTCGAGAGGTACGGCGCGCGAAAGCCGACAACGGCATGGGCAATATCGCGCCATCCCTTGGGCTCGGGTTCAATACCGTTGATCGCATAGGCGTTTTCCAGAATGCGCTCGAACGAGGCGAATTCCTTCAGCCAGTCGGCCTTGCTCCAGTCCTTGCCGTCGAAATGGCCGCAGCCATGGCTGGCGATGTCGTGGCCTTCCGAAGCGGCGAGCCCGATCTGATCGAGCCGATCGGCGACGTCCTGCTTCGAAGCGGCAAAGCCGATGTTGGATTTGCCCGCGGACTTGGCCGGAGCTGTGTAGTCGGCCCGCGTCTGCGGCGACAGCAGGAAGACGCAGGACAAAAAGTAGGTGAAATGCGCGCCGGTGCGCTTGGCCAGCGCCCGGCTGCGCTGCCATTGCGAGATCTCCCGGGCGCTATCGAACGAGATGATGACGATCTGCTTCGGCTTTGCCGGGGCAGGCGGCGCCGGCGGGTCGGCGAAAGCCGCACCAGCCATGGCAAGCACGGCTGAGGAAAACGCAACAACGCGGGACAAACGTGGCATCGGCAATCTGGGCTTGATCTGGAGGCAGTCCAAGCCGGCTATCGGCAAAATGTGGCGTGGGTGCGATCAACGTCGGCAGCTATGCGCCCGGCGATTAGCCGATTTTCCTGCCGAGCCCCTTCCATGCCCGCGAAATTTCGCTAAAACGCGGGCTCAAGAAGCGCCCCTGTTAGGGCAGCAATGGTTTTGATTGATGTCCGACGACAGTTTTATCCGCGAAGTCAACGACGAGATCCGTCGCGAGCAGGCGCAGGCGCTATGGGACCGCTTTGGTCCGGCGATCCTTGGCCTCGCCATCCTGGTGGTGCTTGGCACCGCCGCCTTCGTCGGCTACCGCTATTGGGACGAGACCCGCGCCAACCGCTCCGGCGATGCCTTCTCGCAGGCGCTGAAGCTTGCCAATGACGGCAAGAGCGACGAGGCGCTGACCGCCCTCGAACAGCTGGAAAAGGATGGCTACGGCGCCTATCCGCTGCTCGCCCGCATGCGCGCGGCAACCGTCAAGGCCGACAAGGGCGACTTTGCCGCCGCCGTCGCCGATTTCGATGGCGTCGCCGCCGACAACGCCATTCCCCAGGGCATTCGCGACATGGCGCGCCTGCGGGCCGCCCTGCTGCTCGTCGATCACGGCTCCTTCGCCGACGTCTCCAGCCGCGTCGAGGCGCTGACCGCCGACAACAACACGCTGCGCCACACAGCGCGCGAAGCGCTCGGCCTTGCCGCCTGGAAGGAAGGCAAGACCCAGGATGCGCTGAAACTGTTCGACCAGATCGCCGCCGATGACGGCGCCCCGCGCAACGCGCGCCAGCGGGCGACGCTGATGTCGGAATTGATCCGCGGCTCGGGCGCGTCATGATACGCATCGCCCAAAGCCTGCCCTCGGGCCTGACCCAAGGGCGCGCTGCGGTTTGGGCGATGATATGGATAGCCGGATGAGCTTCAAAGTCGCCATTATCGGCCGGCCCAATGTCGGCAAATCGACGCTTTTCAACCGATTGGTGGGACGGAAGCTGGCGCTTGTCGACGACACGCCGGGCGTCACCCGCGACCGTCGCGTCCACGCGGCCAAACTCTACGATCTGCATTTCGATGTCATCGACACCGCCGGTTTCGAAGACGCCGCCGCCTCGACGCTGCCCGGCCGCATGCGCGCGCAGACCGAGATCGCGATCCGCGAAGCCGACCTGATCTTCTTCACCATCGACGCCAAGTCCGGGCTTTTGCCCGACGACCGCACCTTTGCCGAGATCGTGCGCAAGTCCGGCAAGCCGGTCGTGCTGGTCGCCAACAAGGCCGAGGCCAAGGGCGCCCAGGGCGGCATGCTGGAAGCCTGGGAACTGGGCTTGGGCGAGCCGATCCCGGTCTCGGCCGAGCACGGCCAGGGCATGCCCGATCTGCGCGACGCGGTGATCGAGGCGCTGGGCAAAGACCGCGCCTTCGGCGAGGAAGAAGACGAGGCCGAGGACGTCGCCGCCAGCGAGGTGCTGATCGGCGAGGACATCACCGATCCCGACGCCGAACCCGCCTATGACGACACCAAGCCGATGCGCATCGCCGTCGTCGGCCGGCCCAATGCCGGCAAGTCGACGCTGATCAACGCGTTGATCGGCGAGGAGCGGCTGCTGACCGGCCCGGAAGCCGGCATCACCCGCGATTCCATCTCCGTCGACTGGGACTGGCATGGCCGCCGGCTAAAACTGTTCGACACTGCCGGCATGCGCCGCAAGGCCAGGATCCACGAGAAGCTGGAAGTGATGTCGGTGCAGGACGGCTTGCGCGCCATCCGCTTTGCCGAGATCGTCATCATCGTGCTCGACGCCACCATCCCTTTCGAGAAGCAGGATTTGCAGATCGCCGACCTGATCATCCGGGAGGGCAGGGCGCCGGTCATCGCCTTCAACAAATGGGACCTGATCGACAATCCGCAGGAACTGCTGGCCGAGTTGCGCGAAAAGACCACACGGCTTTTGCCGCAGGTGCGCGGCATCCAGGCGGTGACCGTTTCGGCCGAGACCGGGCGCGGCCTCGACAAGCTGATGGATGCCGTCATCAAGACGCACAAGGTGTGGAACAGCCGCGTTTCCACCGGCAAGCTCAACCGCTGGCTGGAAAGCATTCTGGCGCATCACCCGCCGCCCGCTGTCGCCGGCCGCCGGCTCAAGGTCAAATATGTCACCCAGGCCAAGACCCGGCCGCCGGGTTTCGTCGTCCAGTGCTCGCGGCCCGACGCGATGCCGCAATCCTATGTCCGCTACCTCTCCAACAGCCTGCGCGAAGCCTTCGACATGCCCGGCGTGCCGATCAGGATAGCGCTGCGGACTTCGGACAACCCGTTCGCGGGGAGAGCGAACAAGCGCAAGTGAGCGGTGACGGTTGCGAAATTCTCCGCAAGATTGGCGGGACAGCACCCCCCTCTGCCTGCCGGGCATCTCCCCCGCAAGGGGGGAGATCAGTCGTTTCGTCCTTGGAGCCTCTCTTGCAACGTTGAAAATTGGCGAAAGCATTCGCGAGATCCAATCTCCCCCCTTGCGGGGGAGATGTCCGGCAGGACAGAGGGGGGTGTGACGGAACGCTACGCTGGACAGCCGCTTCCGTCTAAGCGACCTCTCTCAACCGCTCGTCCTGCGGCAGCGCCGCCACCGCCGCGTGCCACAATATATCCGCCAGCCGCGCCGCCACCGGGTCCAGTTCGGCGTCTTTCTGGTGCAGCACCAGCGCCATGGTCGGCAGCGCGGGTAAGCCCAGCGTTTGCGGCGCCATCGCCCTGACATTGGCCGGCAGGCCGATATCCGTGCGGATGGTCAGGCCGAGGCCGGCGGCGACCGCCGCCCAGATGCCGCCAAGGCTGGGGCTGGAGAAGGCCATCCGCCATGGCAGGCCGGCGCGGTCGAGTGTTTCCGTCGTCACCGTGCGCAGCAGGCACGGCGCTTCCAGCGCCACCAGCGGCAGCGCCTCGCCCTCGCGCAGCCTGGTCTCGATCAGCTTGGCCGGCCCGATCCAGCGCAATTGCGCGTCGCCGACATGCCGGCTGTAAGGCAGCGCCTGGCCGCTGTCCCAGGCCAGCGCAATGTCGAGATTGCCTGATGTGATCCGCTCGGCAAGTTCATAGCTGCGCCCGATCCGCGCCTCGATCTTGACCTTGGGGTGCGCGCGGGCGAAGCGTCCGAGCACCTCCGGCAGCACCGCCTCGCCGAAATCCTCCTGCAGGCCGAGCCTGACCCAGCCTTCCAGTTCCACGTCGTGGATGGCCGAGGCCGCCTCGTCGTTCAACTCGAGCAGCCGCCTGGCATAGCCGAGCATGGTTTCGCCGGCTTCGGTCAACGCCAGTCCGCGGCCCGACTTGCGGAAGATCGGCGTCGCCGCCTGGTCCTCCAGCTTCTTCAATTGCGCGCTCACCGCCGAAGTCGAGCGTCCAAGCCGGTCGGCGGCCTTGGCGAAGCTGCCGAGTTCCATCCCGGTGACGAAGCTTCGGAGGACATCAAGGTCGAAGGTTACGCGGCGCATCAAAACGGTCCTGTTGTTCGGGAACAATTGTCAAAAAATTCCCGATATTCGGGATGAAGTTATGGCGGTAAAGGCGAGGCGTCAAGGTCCCGAAAGGGCATCAACAGGAGTCCCGCCATGTCGATTGCCGACGCAAATCGTGAGCCAGGCCGGGTTGGCCGAGCCGCCGCCGTCACGTCGAAGGCTGAACGATTTCCCGCCAATCATCGCTGGAAGGTGCTTGGCATCGGCGTTGCCGCCAATGCCGGTTTCTCCGCCACCTTCGCCGGCATACCGGCGGCGGCGGTGTTTCTGCGGTCGGGCTATCACTTGAGCAATGGCAATCTCGGCCTGGTCCTCGGCCTTCTCGGACTGGGCGTTGCCTTGAGCGAACTGCCCTGGGGCCTGCTCACCGACCGGTGGGGAGATCGCGGCGTGCTGTTGACCGGCCTTGGTGCGACCGCGGCGTGGCTCGCCCTGATGGCGTTGTTCATCGTGCCCTCAGTGACCTATGTGCCTGGCGTCGCAATGCTGGCCGCATGCCTTCTGGTCGCCGGCCTGCTCGGCGGCAGCGTCAACGGTTCCAGCGGCCGCGCCATCATGGCCTGGTTCCACGAAGGCGAACGTGGCTTTGCCATGAGCATCAGGCAGACCGCGGTGCCGCTCGGCGGCGGGCTCGGCGCGCTGGTCCTGCCGTCGCTGGCATCGGTGCACGGTTTCGCGGCGGTCTTCGGGCTGCTGGCCGCCATGAACGCCGTCTCTGCGCTGTTTGCCTGGCGATGGCTGCACCAGCCGCCGGAACTGGACAATGCCGGCAGCATGGCCATGGCAAAGTCGGGCGGTCCCGCGCCGCTGCGCAATGTCGAGGTCTGGCGCATCGCCACCGCCATCGGCCTGCTCTGCTTTCCGCAAGTGGCGGTGCTCACCTTCGCCTCCGTTTTCCTGCACGATTTCGCCGGCATGGCCACGCTCACGATCAGCGCCAGCCTTGCCGCGGTGCAGACCGGCGCGATGGTGATGCGCGTCTGGAGCGGCCGCTACACCGACCGCCACGGCAACCGCCGCTCATTCCTGCGGCTCTGCAGCGTGACAAGCGCGTTTGGCTTCGCGGCCGTCGGCCTGCTGGTCCTGGCGGCAGGAGCCACGCCAGACGCCCATGCCGCGTTGATCCCGGCGATCGCCGTGCTGCTGGTCCTCGCCGGCATTTCGGTCTCCGCCTGGCATGGCGTCGCCTACACCGAACTCGCCACGCTTGCCGGTGCCAGCCGCGCCGGAACCGCGCTCGGTCTTGCCAACAGCTTCGTCTTCATCGCCTTCTCCGTGGTGCCGACCGCCATTCCGGCTTTGCTGCTTGTCTGGTCGTGGCCTGGCGTCTGGCTGGTGGGCGCGCTCTGCGCCATGATTGCATGGCCAATTTTCCTGAGGCCGAACTGACGGGTTGCCGGCCGGCAAGCGGCGTCCCATTTCGGGCCGCTTCGGAAAAACACGATCGACCGCGTTAACCCCGCATCAAGGTTAATGCTTCACTTTGGCTCTCCAGTGGCTCAGTGGCGTTTCTGGAGAGTTCCCCGTGCATCGACGTGTCCTGAAGCGGCTGGCCGCCGCCGCCGGTGAGAAAAAACGTTCCTTCGTATCGCCATTGGTCATCGGGCTCGGCATCTGGATCGGCTTTCCAACTGTCGTCGCCTACCAGGACATGGGCAGCTTGATTTCCGGCCTCGAAGCCTCGGGCACCCGCTGGAACTCTTATGTCGAGCGCTCCGTCGCCGGCTCGGTTCATGCCGCCGAAATGCCTTTCATCGATTCCGTCACCACCGGTTCGCTCTCGGGTTCGGGCGTGCGCCTGCTCGGCGTCGGCAAGGTCTCGTTTCGCGGCAAGGGCAATGTCGCCGGCATCACGCCCGACGAGGACCGCATCATGCGCGCCGACAAGAAGGGCCGCATCATCCAGGTCTCGCCGGTGGCGCCGCCGAAGAACTTCAATGCCGGCTCGATCTTTCAGCGCACGTCCTCGCTGCTGCGGCCGAGCATGGACAGCGGCCTGAAGCTCGCCTTCGCCAAGCCCGGCATCAAGGGCAAGGAAATCCAGATCGCCCAGGCCTTCCACACCAACGTGGACAAGAAGCCCGATCCCGGCGTGCCGGCCATGCTTGCCGCGTTGGTCAACAATGACAGACCGGACGTGCTGGCCACCGCCTATGCCCAGGCCGAACCCGATTACGCCAAGGCCTCACCCTTCGAAGCGCTGCTGCAGGACGAGGAGCCGAGCAGCGGGCGCTTCATTCCGCCGATGGCCAAGGGTGACCACTCGTGGATCCAGAACCCGCTGCCGGCCAGCGTCTTCTCCACGAAGGAGCAGGCCTGCCTCGCCAACGGCATCTATTTCGAGGCGCGCGGCGAATCCGTGCGCGGCCAGGCCGCCGTCGCGCAGGTCATTCTCAACCGCGTCCGCAATCCGGCCTATCCGAACTCGATTTGCGGCGTCGTCTACCAGAACGACAACTGGCTGAACCGCTGCCAGTTCTCCTTCGCCTGCGACGGCCGCAAGAAGCGCATCGAGAGCCCCGCCCATTACAAGACCGCGCAGGACGTCGCGATGGCGGTCACCGCCGGCAAGATATTCATTCCCGAAGTCGGCTCATCGACCCACTACTACGCCAACTACGTCCATCCGGGCTGGGCGCGCACGATGCAGAAGATGACCAAGATCGGCCTGCATATCTTCTACCGCACCTATGGCGGCGGCTGGAGCTGAGCCCTTCGGCTTGCCTGTCGCAAACGAACCGCAAAGGCCCTGGAAGCCGAAATCGGACAGCGGTCGCCGGACGGATTCGGGGCATGTGCCGACCCGATAGTGCCGGGCACGATGTCGCACCTCGCCAAGTAATTGATTCCAATAGAAAAAATACATGGCTTTGAAGTCCCGCCCGTGGCTTGACGGGCGCAAACCCTCTAACTATGTTGCCGGCGACTTTAGAAGCGGACGGACGGTGACGGTCTGACCGGGCAGGGGGGTTACGATGGCCGACAAGAACGGGCCAGACGGAACCGGAGAAACCGGCCGCGGCAGCAAGCACGAGGCCGACATCCGCGACGAAGATCTCGAACGCCGCCGGCGTGAGCTTGGAGCATCGCTTGCGACAAGACGGCCGGATCAGCTCGAGGGGAATGACGGCGCGAAAGCGACGGCCGGATATGGCCAGGCGCTCAAGCTGTCCAGCGAGTTCATCGCCGGGATAGTGGTGGGTGTGGGCCTTGGCTGGTTTCTGGATCGTGTGGCGGGAACCTCGCCATGGGGTCTGGTCGTCGGCTTGTTGCTGGGCTTTGGCGCCGGCGTGCTCAATGTCCTGCGTTCGTCAGGTGTTGTGGCGGAATTCGGAAAAAGCGAGAAGTCGCACGATCCGAAAGAATGAAATGGCGCCGCCAACGGCGCACAAGGACACTTAAGGCCGTTCGCGGCTTTGACGGGGATGTAAATGGCTGCTGACAAGGTCGATCCGATCCACCAGTTCCATATCGTCAAGCTGATTCCGATCAACATCGGAGGCTATGACCTGTCCTTCACCAATTCGTCCCTGTTCATGGTCGCGACCGTCCTCGTCGCATCGGCGTTTCTGTACCTCTCGACCTCGAGCCGCAGCCTTGTTCCCGGGCGCCTGCAGTCGGTTTCGGAAATGGGCTACGAGTTCGTCTCCAACATGCTGCGCGACGCCGCCGGAACGCAGGGCATGAAGTTCTTCCCCTTCGTGTTCTCGTTGTTCATGTTCGTACTGGTCGCCAACCTGCTTGGCCTTTTCCCGTACTTCTTCACCGTCACCAGCCACATCATCGTCACCTTCGGCCTCGCAGCCCTGGTGATCGGAACCGTCGTTGTCTACGGCTTCACGAAGCACGGTCTGGGTTTCCTCAAGCTCTTCGTGCCGCATGGCGTTCCGGTGTTCCTGCTGCCACTGGTGGTGCTGATCGAAGTGATCTCCTTCGTGTCGCGCCCGGTCAGCCTCTCGGTTCGTCTGTTCGCCAACATGCTGGCCGGCCACATCACACTGAAGGTGTTTTCGGGCTTCGTCGTCAGCCTGAGCGCGCTCGGCGCCGTCGGCGTTGCCGGTTCGGTGTTGCCGCTGGCCATGGCAGTCGCGCTGACCGCGCTGGAATTGCTGGTCGCTTTCCTGCAGGCCTACGTCTTTGCGGTGCTGACCTGCATGTATCTGAACGACGCCCTGCATCCCGGGCACTGACCTAGAATTTCCGGCATCTTTCGCCGGATGGAATTGCAACGAATTACAGATCCAAAGGAGTTTAAAATGGACGCAGAAGCAGCAAAGTACATCGGCGCCGGTATCGCTTGCCTGGGCATGGGCGGCGCGGGCATTGGCCTCGGCAACATCTTCGGCAGCTACCTGGCGGGCGCCCTGCGCAATCCGTCGGCCGCCGATGGCCAGTTCGGCCGCCTGATTTTCGGCTTCGCCGTGACCGAAGCTCTGGGCATTTTCTCGCTTCTCATCGCGCTTCTCGCCCTGTTCGGCTGAGCCCCTGTTCGGCCAATTATTGGTCGGACGAGCATTGGGAAGAATTGGCTGGCCGCATTCCTGCGGCCATGCCTGATATCAGGGGATAGTCCATGTTCGTGACATCTGCGTTTGCGCAAGAGTCCGCACCCGCCGCTGAAGGCGCCCATACCGGTACGGAAGGCGACACGCATTCCGGCACCGGCGTGCCTGCCGAGGCGCACGGCACGTTCCCGCCATTCGATCCGGCGACGTTTCCGTCCCAGCTTCTGTGGCTGGCGATCACGTTCGGGCTGTTCTATTTGTTCCTGAAGAAGGTGGTGATGCCGCGCCTTGGCGGCATCATCGACGTCCGCAGCGATCGCATCACGCAGGACCTCGACCAGGCCGCCAAGCTGAAGGGCGAGGCGGACGCCGCCGTTGCCGCTTACGAGCAGGAACTGGCGGAAGCCAAGGCCAAGGCCAACGCGATCGGCCAGCAGGCCAACGACGCTGCCAAGGCTGAAGCCGAGGCTGCCCGCAAGAAGGTCGAGGCCGCCCTCGACAAGAAGCTCGGCGAGGCGGAGGCCAGCATTGCTTCCATCAAGGCCAACGCCATGAAGGAAGTCGGCACGATTGCCGAGGACACCGCTTCAGCCATCGTCGATGCGCTTGTCGGCGGCAAGACCAGCAAGGCCGAGATCTCGGCTGCGGTCAAATCCGTGGCCCGGTGAGGAGCACATTATGGACGCCACATCTCTCGCAACGCTCTGGGCAACGGTTGCCCTCGTCATTTTCCTCGGCGTTGCCGTTTACATCAAGGTGCCGGGCCTGATCGCCAAGTCGCTCGACGCCCGCGCGACCAAGATCAGCGACGAGCTTGCGGAAGCCCGCCGGTTGCGCGAAGAGGCCCAGCAACTGCTCGGCCAATACCAGAAGAAGCGCAAGGAAGCCGAGCAGGAGGCCGCAGCCATCGTCGCTGCCGCCAAGCGCGAAGCCGACATGCTTGCCGCCGAGGCGCACAAGAAGACCGAAGACTATGTCACCCGCCGCACCGCGCTTGCCGAGCAGAAGATCGGCCAGGCCGAGCGCGAAGCCGTCGCCGAAGTGCGCGCCAGCGCCGTCGACATCGCTGTCGAGGCGGCCCGCACGCTGCTTGCCGGCAAGATCGACGCCAAGGCCGGCGCCGACCTGTTCAAGTCCGCGCTGCAGGACGTGAAGGCCAGGCTGAACTGAGCGGGGTTAACTCGCTGACATCAAGCCGCCCGGGCAACCTGGCGGCTTTTTTGTTGAGCGGCGACGGAGATTGGCGAAGGCGGTGGTGCGCCTGATCTCCCCCCTCGAGGGGGAGATGTCGCCAAAGGCGACAGAGGGGGTCCGTTCGACCGGGCGCGACGCATTCTGCTGCGAAGAAGGGCTGGCGCTTGACGCGCGGCGACCCCCCTCTGGCCTGCCGGCCATCTCCCCCTCAAGGGGGGAGATTAGCTGTCCAACCCGACAAACCCTTCTTCTTCCACCACCTCAACCCCACCCAGCCTGAACGGCGCGAATGATGCCCGGTGCAGCCTTGCCACCGGCCCATGCGCTTCGATCGCGGTGCGGTGCCGCACGGTGGCGTAGCCCATATGGACCTCGAACCCGTAGCGCTCGTGATGGCTGCCGCAGCCGCACATCATGCGGTCGCGCATCACCTTGGCGACGATCGAGGCGGCGGCGATCGATTGCGAGCGCTGGTCGCCCTTGATCAGCGCGCGGCCTTCGCAGAGGAGGCCCGGCGGTACATCGCGGCCATCGGCCAGCGCCAGCTTCGCCTGGATCGGCAGGCCGGCAAGGGCGCGGCGCATGGCTTCCAGGCTGGCCTTGAGGATGTTGCTGCCGTCAATGCCTTCGGCGCTGACCGAGGCGATCGACACGCCGAGCGCTGACCCCAGGATTTTCAGGAACAGCGCCTCGCGTTGCAAATGGTTGAGCCGTTTGGAATCGTCTAGCCCGTCGGGAATGTTGGCGGGATCGAGGATCACCGCCGCCGCCACCACCGGCCCCGCCAGCGGACCGCGGCCGGCCTCGTCCATGCCTGCCACCGGCCACAGGCCTTCGGCCATCGCCTTCGTCTCGAAGGAGAAGTCGGGCTTTTCGACGATTTCGAAAAGAAGCGGAGAATCGGAACGTGCGCGAGCCATGTTGCGGCGAGGTTCGCATCGGCTCCGATTCTCCGCAAGTCCCTCCAGGGTCGAGTGGGGCAAGACCGGGAGGGCACCGTCTGCAGGCCGGGGGACAGGCCGGACGGGATTCTTGGGTCGCCTGACAGCCACGAGGGCAGGGCAGGCGCTACTCTCAGAGCAGCATCAGCTGCTCGGTCGCCTTGGCGGCGGCGACAAACTGGTCGGTTCGGAGCGTGCGCCGCTCGGCGTTGAGGCCGAGCCGCTTGGCCGTGATCTCGAAGCGCCGGCCGATCTGCCAGGCATAGGGGCCAGCGCCTTTCATCCGCTTGCCCCATTCCGAATCATAGTCCTTGCCGTCGCGCATCGAACGGATCAGCGACATCACGTGCCGGTAGCGGTCGGGATAGTGGCGCAGCAGCCAGTCCTTGAAGATCGGCGCCACCTCGAGCGGCAGGCGCAGGATCACATAGCCGGCCTCGCGGGCGCCTGCGGCGCGTGCCGAATCGAGGATGCGCTCCATCTCCTGGTCGGTCAGGCCGGGAATGATCGGCGCCACCATGACAGAGGCCGGGATGCCGGCATCGGAAAGCTGCCGGATCGCCTCGAGCCGCTTGGTCGGCGTCGACGCGCGTGGCTCCATGGTGCGCGCCAGCATGCGGTCCATCGTTGTCACCGACAGGGCCACCTTGGCCAAGCCCCGTTCGGCCATGCGCGACAAAATGTCGATGTCGCGCGTCACCAGATGGGATTTGGTGACGATGCCGACCGGATGGCCGCGCGCCTCCAGCACTTCGAGGATCTCGCGCATAATCCGGTATTGTTTCTCGATCGGCTGGTAGGGATCGGTGTTGGTGCCGATCGCGATGGTGCGCGGCTGATAGCCATCCTTCGACAGTTCCTTGTCGAGCAGCCGCGCCGCATCCGGCTTGGCAAACAGCTTCGCTTCGAAATCCAGCCCCGGCGACAGGCCCATGAAGGAATGCGTCGGCCGGGCGAAACAATAGACACAGCCATGCTCGCAGCCGCGATAGGGGTTGATCGAGCGGTCGAAGGAAATGTCGGGCGATTCGTTGCGGGTGATGATGGTGCGCGGCTTCTCGACCTGCACTTCGGTCTTGAACGGCGGCAATTCCTCCAGCGAATTCCAGCCGTCGTCGAACACATGCCGGCTGACCGGCTCGAACCGGCCGGATGGGTTGATGCCGGCGGAACGGCCGCGGTTGCGATCCGGACGGACGCGCATGCCGCTCTGTTCGATCATCGCATTGGCCATCTCGGCTCGCCCTGCTCCGAAAGCAGCAATGTCCGCACGCACGATATGTTCCATTTTGGCCCTTTCCCAAGGACTGTCGGCTGGCTGTCGAATCGCTCTGTTCATGAAAATAATCCTATTTCGTCGATGAGAACAAAGCAAGAACTTTTTCGTTGGGCCATACACAACTGGCGCTGCGCCGGGCTTTCCGCTATTCGGCTAAAAATGCTCAGCGTTCTCATCGAAACCCGGGATGACGAAGAAGGCCTTGCCCGCACGCTCGCCTCGTTGATCGGCGGCGCGGTCGAGGGCGTGGTGCGCGATGTCATCGTCTGCGACACCGGCTCGACCGACCAGACGCATCGGGTTGCCGATCATGCCGGCTGCCACTTCGTGGCCGGCGGCATTGCCGCGGGAATCAGGCAGGCGAAGGGTGACTGGCTGCTGTTTCTGGAACCCGGCGCAAGGCTGGCGGAGGGCTGGATCGACGACGTTGTCGCTCACACGGCGCGGCAAACCATGCCGGCGCGCTTTTCCCGTGCGCGCGGCAGCCGCACGCCGTTCCTGTCACGGGTGTTTTCGGGCAACCGGGCGCTGGCCGAAGGGCTGGTCATCAGCAAGCGCCAGGCCGCTGCCCTGTCGAAGAACGCGCACAGCGCCGAAGCCCTTGCGCGCGGTCTCGCCACCAGGCGGCTCGACGCCGAAATCTGGCTGGCGCCGAAGAAGTGATGTTTCTCCCTTTTCCCGTTCCCAGGGAGAAGGGTGCCCGAAGGGCGGATGAGGGGCAGCGTCGGCGTCTCATCCGCATTGGCACGGTCGCAGCACCATCCCTCTTTTTCGCCGCAAAAAGCTATTGTGCATTGCACAAAAGCTGACGCGGGATTAGCATTCCGTTGATGCGTGATATCGGGGTTTGGGTAGTGCCGGAGCGGTAAGCAAGCGCCGCGTCATCGTTGCTGCCGTTCATATCTGAGGACCCCGATGAACCTTTCGTCCCCTGACAAATCCGGCGCCCCCAGTCTGGAAGCCATTGCCCGCAACGGCAGCCTGCTCCGCCGCATTGCGGTGCGTATCCCGACCTATCTGTCCGACCTGCGCGAAAATCCCGCATGGCTGCCGATGTTCGTGCTTGCCCGCACCATGCCGGCGCGCAAGCTGCACTGGCTTGGCGCCAAAGCCGCGCGCCCCGCGCAGAGTGCCGGAGCGACGATGTTCAGGGGCGTCGACCTCAAGTCGATCGTCGCGGCGCTGCGCACCGATGGGCTGTTCTCCGGACTGGTCCTTCCGCAGGCAATCCACGAAGAGATCGCCAGCTTTGCTCAGAGCACGCCGTGCTTCGGCAATTTCGACCGCCGGCTCGAATTCATGCCCGGAGAACACGCAGAAGCCGAGAAGCGGTTCGGCCGCTCTTTGCTCAGCGGACACTATTTCGAGCGCATCCTCGGCTGCAAGGCGGCACTCGCCATCCAGAACGACCCGCTGCTGCTCGACATCGCCCAGCACTATCTGGGCGGGCAGGCAAAGCTGATCACCACGCGTATCTGGTGGAGCTTTCCGACCGGCGAGGCTTCCGACGCCGACAAGAACCTTGCCTCGCTCGGCAAATATCATTTCGATCTCGACGACTGGCGGATGCTGAAATTCTTCTTCTATCTCAAGCCCTGCGATGCCGGCACCGGCCCGCATGTCTATGTCAAAGGCAGCCACAACAGGCGCAGCCTCAAGCACCAGTTGACGCTGCTGGTCGGCCATCCGGCGCAAGACGTGCTCAAGGTCTATGGCGACGACAGCCCGGTCACGCTGACCGGCGAGGCCGGCCTCGGCTTCGTCGAGGACCCGTTCGGCTTCCACATGGGCACCGTGCCGTCCACCACGCCACGGCTGATGATGGAGGTCGGCTTCGGCGTCTCGCCGCCCTCGCGCCGCCGCTTCCACGGCGAACCGGTCATCCGCTGAGGCCGGAGCGGATCTCGACCGGCATCCAGCGCGCTTGCCGCCGGGCAATGCGACCCTCTTTGTTCTCGGCATCATAGTCCATTGGGACCGGCTCGCGGTTGAACCGCGGCCGGTCATCCAGCGCATTGACGATGACGATCGCTCTCGGTTCGCCGTCGGTGGTCACAGCAGCGACATAGACGCCGCAGTCCCGGCAGATGAGATAATCGGCGGTGCGCAATCCGAACCGGTATCGGTGCAGCCGGGCCTCGTCCTCGACCGCGACGATCAATCGCCCCTGCGGATCGGCGGCGGCGCGCGAACCATGCCGGACACAGAACGCGCACTGGCAGGCGCGGATCTCCATCTCGGACGGCTCAATTCCGGTTTCGAAGGTCAGGTGGATGTTGCCGCAATGGCAGCCGCCGCGGTGCGCGCTCATCGGATCTCTTCCGTCTTGACTTGGCGACAGACTATCCGCCCGACGACCCGGAGGAAATGACCTCTCGAAGGCGCAGCCGCCATTCTGCCTGACAAAGGCAGCACTTGGCCGGCTTTGCCTTGGTTTACGAGGCGGCCTTGCCGCGCCGCAACTGCTCGTCCAGGCGCGGCATGATCTCGACGAAGTTGCAGGGCATGTGGCGGTAGTCGAGCTGCGGTTTCAGGATGCCGTCCCAGGCGTCCTTGCAGGCGCCGGGCGAGCCCGGCAGCACAAAGACGAAGGTGGCGTTGACGACGCCGCCCGTCGCCCGGCTCTGCACTGTCGAGGTGCCGATCTTGTCGTAGGAAATGCGGTGGAACACTTCGGAAAAGCCATCCATGCGCTTCTCGAAGATCGGCTCCAGCGCCTCCGGCGTCACGTCGCGGCCGGTAAAACCGGTGCCGCCGGTGGTGATGACGACATCGATGTCTTCGTCGCGCGACCAGCCCAGCACCTTGTCGCGGATTTTCTCCCGGTCGTCGGTGACGATGTCGCGCGCGGCCAGGACATGGCCGGCCTCGGCGATGCGATCAGCCAGCGTCTGGCCGGATTTGTCGTCGGCAAGGCTGCGCGTATCGGACACCGTCAGCACCGCGATGCGCACCGGGATGAACAGGCGGCTTTCGTCAATTTTGGTCATCGGCCCCCTCTGAAGCGATGCTTCGTGTCGCGGCGACAAACCACTCCGGTTCGCGGCTGCGGATCTCGGCGGCGGCGCGCTTGGCGACATTGCCGGTCTCGAACAGCCCGAAGCATGTCGCGCCGGAGCCCGACATGCGCGAGAATCCAGATCCGGCCCTGTTCAGCAGGGAAAGCGCTCTGCCGATGGGCGGCTGTATTGCTTGCGCCGGTTCCTCAAGATCGTTGCGGGTGATCTCCAGCCAATTGCGGACGCCGTGGAAATCGAAACCGCGCGGCAGCGGCGGCAGTCCTTCATTGTCGCGTTTTTCAAGTGCATTGAACACATCGGGCGTCGAGACGGCGACGCCGGGATTGACCAGCACCAAAGCGAGCGCCGGAAAATCCGGCACCAGCGACAGCTCGTCGCCGACGCCACGCGCAACCAGCGGTTTTGCCGCAAGACACATCGGCACGTCGGCGCCGAGCGTGAGACCGATCCGGCTCAGTTCGGCCTCGCCGATGTCGAGCCCCCAGGTCCGGACAAGACCCTGCAATACCGCCGCCGCGTCGCTCGAGCCGCCGCCGACCCCGGATGCGACCGGCAGGTTCTTTTCCAGCCGGATGGCAACCGGCGGCGTGCTCTGCTGGCCGGCCTGCCTGCGCAGCGCCTCGCGCGCCTTCACCACCAGATTGCTGTCGTCGATCGGCACGGAAGTCGCGTAACGGCCCGATACGGAGAACCGGTCGGCGTCGGCAGGCTCGATCTCGACCCTGTCGCCGAAGCGGGTGAAAACGACCAGGCTCTCGAGCAGATGATACCCGTCGGCGCGCCTGCCGGTGACGTGCAGCGCCAGATTTATCTTGGCGGGCGCAAGCCACGTCCGGGCTGCGGCATCCAAACTGTCGGCTGCTGACGGGATGATGCTCAGTCCTTGGCCAGGCGGTATTCGCCGGTCTTGGGATCCTGGACCAGCGTGCCGTTGGTGCCGTTGGCTGCCTGCTTTTCGGTGCGCCGCACCTTGGCGGTCACACGTTCGGCCTCGCGGACGAAGGTGCGGTAGCCGAAATAAGCGGCTGCGCCGACAACTGCGAAGAAAATGATCTGTGGCATTTCAAAGCTCCTCCCTCGCAAGACGGCAAGGCAGACTGTCAAGCGCTTATGCTAGACGCTTTCCCCGCTTTTTCAAAGCCCGAAGCGCGCCCACAATGCGCGCTCTTCCGCCGCATCGATCACGCCGCTTGCGGCGGCGGCGGCAATATCGGGCGCTGAAAAGTTCGAGCCGAACAGGCCGATGCGGCCAAACAGGCCACGCGGCGCGGTGACCAGCCTGAGCTGGGTTTTCGCGCCGAAGCGGGTTTTCAGTACCGTGCGCATGTCGCTCAACGCATCGACGAGGCCAAGCTCCAGCCCTTTCTTGCCGGTCCAGAACAGGCCGGTGAACAGGTCCGGATCGTCCTTCAGCTTGGTGCCACGGCGTTCCCTGACCAGGTCGATGAAGGTCTCGTGCACTTCCAGCTGCAGCGCCTTCAGGCGCTCGACGTCTTCCCTCTTCTCCGGCTTGAACGGGTCGAGCACCGCCTTGTTCTGGCCGGCGGTGTGGACACGGCGCTCGACACCGATCTTCTTCATCAACTCGGGAAAGCCGAACGAGGCCGAGACGACACCAATCGAACCGACGATGGAGGACGGATCGGCAAAGATCTCGTCGCCGGCGACCGCGATCATGTAGCCGCCCGAGGCCGCCACATCCTCGACGAAGACCAGCACCTTCTTGTTCTTCTCGACCGCGAGGTCGCGGATGCGCTTGAAGATCAGCCGCGACTGCACCGGCGAGCCGCCAGGCGAATTGATCGAAATGGCGACAGCGGGCGCATCGAACAGGAACGCCTTTTCGATGAGGGCGGCGGTGGACGCCAAGGACAGGCTCGGCCGGAACGGGCCGCCGCCGGCCATGATGGTGCCATGCAGCCTGATGACGGGAATGGTGACGACGCTGGATCGCCAGGATTTCGGCAGCAGGCGGTTGAAAAGGCGTTTCACGAGGTGGCTGTCTCCAAATGGCTTCAACGCATGTAGGGATTTGCCGGTCAACGGCAATGCTGCAATCCATCTCAGCCAACTGTGTGCCGGTTTTGCGGCAACGACACTGACGGGCCTAAATCAATCGCCAAACAGCGACGCCAGTCCGTTGTTGATCATCTCGGTTCGTTCCGACGGGCCGTCGCCCGTTTGCCCATGCAGCATCAAAGGCGGGCGGATCGACAGCTTGCCGCGCGCGCCGAGCGCTGCCCTGACGACAATGCGGATTGCGGCTGCTTCCGGGCGCGGATGCACGGCCAGCATCTCGGCGTCGCCGAAGCGGCCCGACAGCGCATGGAGGAGGTCGCCAAGCTGTTCCGGCCGCGCGATGACGGCCAGGCCGCCGCGCGGCTTCGCGACGGCAGCCGCACTCCGGATCCAGCTTTCGAACAGCCCCTGTTCCATCACATGCGCCTGCCGCCGCAGCGGATCGGGCGTGGCGCGGTCTTGCGCCGCGTTGAAGGGCGGGTTCATGATGACGAAATCGAAGGAATTGTCGGCAAGGCCGGCTTGCGTCCGCGCCCGGCCCGACAGCGTGACGTCGGCGGTCAGCACCGAGGCGCGATTGCCGAGATGCGCATTGCCGGGATGGGCGAGCGTGGTTGTGGCGAAGCCTGCCATCTCGGTCAACCGTTCGACGAGCACGACCTGCGCCTCTGGGCAGCGCGACAGCACGGCAAGACCCGCCGCACCGGCGCCGGCGCCGAAATCGGCGAGGCGTCCAGAAAAGCCGGATGGAACTGCTGCCGCCAGCATCATGGCATCCATCCCGGCGCGATGCCCTGTCCTGGGCTGGACCAGCCAGAAGCGGCCACGATGGAAGGCATCGACCGTATGGGCCGGCGTATCGCTGGTAAGCGCGCTCGCTTCAGCCATTATGTCTGGCGGATTTCGTTCTCGATGCCGGCGTCTTTCAAGATGCGCCGCGCCTGATCGGCCTGGTCGGCATCGACCATGACGCGCTTCTGCAAAAGACCGATCGACCCTTCGAGAATGCTCATGTTCTGGTCGGCGACGAAGCAGGCAATCCCGGCATCGCGCATCAGCGATTCGACAAAGGAGATGATCACGGCATCGTTGGTGCGCACGAGTTCTATCATCGGACGAAGTTCGCAGGTTGCAGCGTTGATGTAAACGCCGGAGCATGGCGACCAAAAGTGTGGAGCGGTTTTCGGGCAACGGCATACGGTCGCTAAGGTTGACACGCCGTCACCGCAGCCGCGCCAATTCGCCTCTTGCCGTGCCCGTATGTGCCGCCCTAGAGTCCCAGGCGGGACCAGGGTGCCGTCGCACGCGTGATCAAAGACGGGAGTGTTTGTTGGTGGGTGTCGTTCTCAACATCGAAAACGGGAAGCGGGAACCCGCCTCCATCAAGGATCTCATCGACCTGACAGCAGCCGATATGGGGCGCGTCAACAAACTGATCCTGTCCAAGGCCGGCTCCGACGTCGAGATGATCCCGGAGGTCGCCAATCATCTGATCTCGTCGGGCGGCAAAAGGCTGCGTCCCATGCTGACGCTCGCGGCGGCCCAGATGTTCGGCTATTCCGGCGAGGGCCACGTCAAGCTCGCCACCGCGGTCGAGTTCATGCACACCGCCACGCTGCTCCATGACGACGTCGTCGACGAGAGCGGCATGCGGCGCGGCAAAAAGACTGCCCGCATGATCTGGGGCAACCAGGCGAGCGTGCTGGTCGGCGATTTCCTGCTCGGCCAGGCTTTTCGCATGATGGTCGATGTCGGTTCGCTGGAAGCGCTCGACATCCTGTCCAGCGCCGCCTCGATCATCGCCGAGGGCGAGGTGATGCAGCTGGCGGCCGCCAAGAACCTGGATACCACCGAGGACGAGCATTTCGCCGTCATCAAGGCCAAGACCGCGGCGCTGTTCTCGGCTGCCGCCGAGGTCGGTCCGGTCATCGCATCGGCGACGCGCAACGATCGCGCCGCATTGCGCTCCTACGGCATGAATCTCGGCCTTGCCTTCCAGCTCATCGACGATGCGCTGGATTATGGCGGCTCCAGTCAGGAGCTGGGCAAGAATGTCGGCGACGATTTCCGCGAAGGCAAGGTTACGCTGCCGGTCATCCTCGCCTACCGGCGCGGCACCAAGGCCGAGCGCACCTTCTGGAAGCGCGCCATCGAGGACAATGTCACCGACGATGCCGGCCTGGAAAAGGCGATCGGCCTGATGACCCGCCATGGCGCCATTGCCGACACCATCGGCCGCGCCCGCCATTTCGGCGAGATCGCCCGCGACGCGCTGGCGCCGCTGGAGGCGACGCCGCAGAAATCGGCGCTGATCGACGTCATCGACTTCTGCATCAGCCGGGTGAACTGACCCGCGCCTGGCGCCAAAGCAAGTTTGCATGCAAAATCGGGCAATCACCGCTCGACAATCGGCAGCAGTGCAAATTATCTATAAAACATGGCAAAGACCGCAGACGACACCATCGCCGTGCGCATCAGCAAGGTGCTGGCGGATCGCATCATATCGGGCGCGATCGAGCCAGGCGCCCGGCTGCGGCAGGATCACATCGCCGAGGAATTCCAGACCAGCCATGTCCCGGTGCGCGAAGCCTTCCGGCGCCTGGAGGCGCAAGGGCTGGCGGTCAGTGAGCCCAGGCGGGGCGTGCGCGTCGCCGCTTTCGATCTCGGCGAGGTAAGGGAAGTCGCCGAAATGCGGGCAGCCCTCGAAGTGCTGGCGCTGCGCCATGCCGCGCCGCATCTGACGGCTTCCATTCTCAACCTTGCCGAAGAAGCCACAAAGGCCGGCGACAAATCCCGCGATGTCCGCTCTTGGGAGGAGGCCAACCGCACCTTCCACCGGCTGATCCTGGCGCCCTGCGGCATGCCGCGGCTCATCGCCACCATCGACGATTTGCACGCCGCAAGCGCCCGCTTCCTGTTCGCCGCCTGGCGCTCGGAATGGGAAATCCGCACCGACCAGGATCATCGCGCGATCCTGAGCGCGCTGCGGCAAGGCAACACCGAATCGGCCGCGGCCACGCTTGGCCGGCACGTTCAGTGGATCGGCCAGAAACCGGTCAAGACCGCGTCGGGCAAGATGCGCGAAGCGTTTGCCATCGTCGGGTAGGGACGAAGGGACAAGTCGTCGGATTCCGCGCGTAGCGATCCTTCACACCCCCCTCTGTCCTGCCGGACATCTCCCCCGCAAGGGGGGAGATCAACAGCTTTGCCGTTGCGTTAGTCCTGCAACGTCGGCCATTGGCGAAAGCAAAGGCGACATCCGATCTCCCCACTTGCGGGGGAGATGGCCGGCAGGCCAGAGGGGGGTGCTGTCCCGCCAGCCTTTCCAAATGTCCTTTATTCGACACGCAAGCCCAAGCCTTTTTAGGGGCGAGGGTTGCCATTCCCGCGCAAATATGGATTCGATAATAGATCGAACAACAAAATTATCTATAATTCAAACCAGCCAGGGAAGCCGCCATGACCGACATCGCCTTTTCGCCCTCCAAGCCCTCCTTCAGCCCGTTGCGCCTGCAAACCCGCTCGTATGCCTGGCAAGCCGCGGCCGTCGTCCTCGGTACGCTGTTTCTGGCGCTGTTGTCCCAGATCGAGGTGCCGATGGTGCCGGTGCCGGTCACCATGCAGACCTTCGCCGTGACGCTGGTCGGCGCACTTTATGGCTGGCGGCTTGGCGCCATGACCATCATCGCCTGGCTCGCCGAGGGCGCCGTGGGCTTTCCTGTCCTGTCCGGAGGGGCAGCGGGCGCGTCGTATTTCGTCGGGGCAACGGGCGGTTATCTCTTCGCCTTCCCGCTCGTCGGCGCGCTTGTCGGCTGGCTGGCCGAGCGCGGCTGGAACGGCAACCGCGTGCTGCTCGCCTTCGCCGGCATGGTCCTCGGCAACCTCGCCTGCCTGGTTCTCGGAACGGCCTGGCTCGCCGTCATGATCGGCCTCGAACAGGCCATCGCCTTCGGTTTCCTGCCGTTCCTCGTCGGCGGCCTGCTGAAATCGGCGCTCGGCGCCGCGACGCTCAAGCTGTTTTGGAGCAACAAGGCGGACCCGGCAGGAGCATGATCCCGAAAAGTGGAGTCCGGTTTTCGGAAGAGATCATGCTCAAACAAAGAGATGGAGCCCCATCCCGATACCATCGGGATGGAACAGGCTCCGCTGGTGCGTCCTGACCGATGACCGTCCGGCTGCGCTCCCACCATCTTCTTTGCCTGCTGACCTATATCGGCGAAGGGTACAGCGCAGCCTTCGTCGCCAACTATGACGTGATCGCGAAACGTCTGGGCCGGGGCGAGGATATTCTGATCGTCTCCGGCCCCGACGACATCTGCCAGCCGCTGCTCGGCGGGGCGCAGCCCCACTGCTTGCGCGAAAGCGCCGCCGACCGGGACGAGCTGGCAGCACGCGATGTCGGCAAGCTGCTGACCCGGCCGATCCGGGCCGGCGTCCGCTTCAGCCTCGACGCGGCAACGCTTGCCGGCTTGCGCGCCGCCTTTGCAGCCGGCGTGACGCGTGAGGCCTGCCAGGGTTGCGAGTGGGCCGGCCTGTGCAGCACTGTCGCGGCAGGCGGATATCGCGATGTCAGGCTGTAGCTCCCAACCCCGATCTGCTATTGTCGGAACCGATAGTGTCTGCGTCGCCATGGTTTGTTAATCGGGTGACCCGATTGTGAATTCGGCCCGGATTGAAGCCTGACCCCAAAAAGGCCATGCTTTGTCAGGAAACATCGAGTCTATGGCTTCTCCGCGCCGACGCGGGATGGCGCTTGGCTGAAAGGGATACGATGCGGCAAGGACGTGCGCGCTGGCTCGCGGGGCTGGCAATTGTGGCAGGGATGGCGATTTCTCCGCTGCCTGCCTACGCCAAGGAATCGACCGACCCGGTCAAGATCACCTCCTTCTCGGGCGCCTATCTCGCCGCCCGCATCGCCGAAGGCGACAACGACCTCGACAATGCCATCGCTTATTACAAGCAGGCGCTCGCCTTCAATCCCGGCGACACCTCACTGCAGCAAAGCCTGATGCTGTCGCTGATCGCGCAAGGCCGCTTCGAGGAATCGCTGGTCTATGCCGACAAGCTCAAGGGAGTTCCCGACGTCGAGCGCTTCTCGCGTCTGGCTCTGGCGGTCGATTCCTTCCACAAGAAGGATTTCACCAAGGCGCAGTACTGGCTCAAGCTGTCGCTCGAATCCGATCTCGACCGACTGATTTCCGGCGTCATGTCCGGCTGGGCACAAGAGGGCGCCGGCGACCCCACCGGGGCGATGGCCTCGATCGACAAACTGCAGGGGCCTGACTGGTTCGGCCTGTTCAAGTCCTTCCACCGCGCGCTGATCGCCGATGCCGCAGGCCTGTCGGACAAGGCCGACGCGCTTTATGACGCGACCCTGACCGACGTCACGGCCGGCGGTGCCGCGCCCGAGACATGGATGCGCAACGCCCAGGCCTACGCGTCTTTCCTGGCGCGCAAGGGCAACAAGAACAAGGCGCTCTACGTGCTCGACAAGGCCGAGGCGTTCGCGCCCGGCAAGCTCGACATCCAGGCGCTTCGCGACAGGATCAGCAAGGGCGACAAGATCGAGCCCTTCGTCGCCAGTCCCTCCGAAGGCGCCGCTGAAATCCTGCTCGACCTCGCCATCGCGCTCAATCGCGGCGGCGGCGAGCCGTTCGTGCGCCTCTATCTGCAATATGCGCTCGCGCTCAAGCCAGACAGCGACGCCGCTTTGGTGCAGCTTGCCGCCGTTGCGGAGCAGCTGAAGGACGGCGAAGGCGCCATTGCGCTCTATAGCCGCATTCCAGCCTCCTCGCCGCTGAAGGAGCTTTCCGACCTGCAGCTCGGCCTCAACCTTGCCGATCTCAACCGTCACGACGAGGCGATCGCCCATCTCAAGGCATTCGTCGAAGCTCACCCCGATGACATGCGCGCCTATCTGGCGCTCGGCGGGGTCTATGCCTCGAAGGAGGATTTCCGCTCCGCCGCCACTCTCTATGACAAGGCGGTCGCGGTGCTGAAGACGCCGACCAATGCCAACTGGAACATCTACTATCAGCGCGGCATCGCCTATGAGCGGCTGAAGGAATGGCCCAAGGCCGAACCGAACTTCCTCAAGGCGCTGGAACTGTTCCCCGACCAGCCGCAGGTGCTGAACTATCTCGGCTATTCCTGGGTCGACATGAACATGAACCTCAAGGAAGGCCTGGCGATGATCCAGAAGGCCGTCGACCTCAGGCCGAGCGACGGCTACATTGTCGATTCGCTGGGCTGGGCCTATTTCCGCATGGGCCGGTTCGACGACGCCGTGCGCGAAATGGAGCGCGCCGTGTCGCTCAAGCCGGAAGATCCGGTGCTCAACGACCATCTCGGCGATGCCTATTGGCGCGTCGGCCGCAAGCTCGAAGCCACTTTCCAGTGGAATCAGGCGCGCGACCTGAAGCCGGATCCCGATGTGCTTGCCATTTTGCAGCAGAAGCTGATGAAGGGCTTGCCGCCGATCGAATCCAACACGGCGCAGGAAACCCCGAAGGTCAAGCCGGCCACCCCGCCAGCGCCGAAGGGGTGATCGGGCCATACTTCTGATGAAACGGGGCTCGCTGAGCCCCGTTTTTTCGGTTTGATGTCTTAGAGCAATTCCAGGAAAGTGTGCGCGGTTTTCCGTTCGGAATTGCGACAGAAACAAAGAGATAGAGACGCCCTATCGGGATCGTCATTCTATGGCGGAGCAAGGAGCGAAGCGACGCGGCGCAGACCCAGCGTTGGCGCTCATTCTAGAACAGCTTTCGGTAGACGACGAACCCCGAGAGATCGCCGATCTTGTCGTAGAGCTTCATCGCCGTGTGGTTGGTTTCGTGTGTCAGCCAGTAGACGCGGCTGGAGCCTGCGGTTTGCGCCCTGGTATAGACGTCTTCGATCAGTGCCCGGCCGACGCCCTTGCCGCGCGACGCCTCATTGGTGAAGAGATCCTGCAGATAGCAGTTCGGCGAAATCGCCGTCGTGGTGCGGTGGTAGAGATAGTGGACAAGGCCGAGAAGCTTGCCTTCGCTCTCGGCGACCAGCGCATGCATCGGCTCATAGGCATCGAAGAAGCGCGACCATGTCATTGCAGTGATGTCACCGGGCAGGGCGGTCTCGCCCGAGCGGCCGTAAAACGCATTGTAGCCGTCCCACAGCGGCAGCCATTGCTCGTAATCCTCTCGGGTGACGGGGCGTACGGTGAACTGGCCTTGCATGGCTGAACCTTTGTCGTTGAAGCTGGGCGAGCAAACGGCCACCGGCACCGTCCGGCAATGGGCCAGTCCGAAGCAAAGCGTTCAACCTCTCATCAAGGCGGCCATAGGCGCTGCCTTGACGCCTACCGGCCCGGCAACTAGGGAATGTCTTCTTTTTCGCGCTTTCCGAGGCCGCCGTGACGTCAGACAGTCCAGCCCATATGCACCCCAGCCGCTCGTTCCAGGGGCTGATCCTGACCCTGCACAATTACTGGGCCGCCTATGGCTGTGTCATCCTGCAGCCTTACGACATGGAAGTCGGCGCCGGCACCTTTCATCCGGCCACCACGCTGCGCGCGCTCGGGCCCAAGGGCTGGAACGCTGCCTATGTCCAGCCCTCGCGAAGGCCGAAAGACGGCCGCTACGGCGAAAACCCCAACCGGCTGCAGCATTATTACCAGTACCAGGTGATCCTGAAGCCCAACCCGCCGAACCTGCAGGAGCTCTATCTCGGCTCGCTCAAGGCGATCGGCGTCGATCCGTTGCTGCACGACATTCGCTTCGTCGAGGACGACTGGGCAAGCCCGACGCTTGGCGCCTGGGGGCTCGGCTGGGAGTGCTGGTGCGACGGCATGGAAGTGTCGCAGTTCACGTATTTCCAGCAGGTCTGCGGCATCGAATGCGCGCCGGTGGCGGGAGAACTGACCTACGGCCTGGAGCGGCTGGCCATGTATGTGCAGGGCGTCGACAATGTCTACGACCTCAACTTCAATGGCCGAGAAGGCGCCGAAAAAGTCACCTATGGCGATGTCTTCCTGCAGGCCGAGCAGGAATATTCCAGGCACAACTTCGAATATGCCAACACCGCCATGCTGCTCAGGCATTTCGAGGACGCCGAAGCCGAATGCAAGGCGCTGCTCGCGGCCGGCGCCCCGGCTTCGAACGACAATCTGCAGATGCACCGCATGGTCTTCCCGGCCTATGACCAGTGCATCAAGGCCAGCCACGTCTTCAACCTGCTCGATGCGCGCGGCGTGATTTCGGTGACTGAGCGGCAGAGCTACATCCTGCGGGTGCGCAATCTGGCGAAGGCCTGCGGCGAGGCATTTTTGCAGACCCAGGCCGGCGGGCTCGCCGCCTGAGGCTCACTTTATCATTTCGGGGGAAATGTTGATTGGCGCCGAGAACTGGCCAGACGATCCCGCCATGGTCCGCATAGCCTGCCGCACACCCGGCATCGAGAAGGCGCCATGCACCTGCGCGGCGAAACAGGCGCTGAGCGCGATGATCTGGAGAAGTCTCGATGCCGTTTTCATGGTCGTTCAGCCAATAGGTCCCTGCCTGAGCGTTGGTCGCTTCAGCGCTGCGTTTGGTTCATGGAAATCTTTGATCAAAGGACGGGCGGGCTGGTTGCGGCCCGACAGGGGGGGTCAAAATTCCTGGAAACAGCGGTCAGCCGAGTTGCCATGCCCTCTTACCACCCCCTAGATGGGGGAGGTCGCCGCGAAGCGGCGGGTGGGGGTGACAGCGCGACGTTCCATGCCAAAACTCGATCGATTCAAGCTGCAGTCTGCGCAAAGGCTTCGCGCGGCGATGACCGACGAGGAACGCATCCTGTGGCGGCATCTGTGGCGCATTCCAGTAGAAGGCACTCATTTTCGCAGGCAGGCGTCGGTAGGCGTTTACTTCCCTGATTTCATCTCCCACCGGCTGAAGCTGATCATTGAGGTGGACGGTGCCCATCACAGCTTCGATGACCAGCTGCGCCATGACGAGCGTCGAACGAAATGGTTCGAGAGCCAAGGCTACCGCGTCATTCGCTTCTGGAACCATGAAATCAAAAACGAACTGGATTCCGTGCTCGATACGATCTATGCGGCGGTGGAAGAACGAAAATCACACCTGCGTTTGCGCGATGGTGCCGAAGGTATCGGCGGCTGAGAGGTCGCCACCCCACCCCGGCGCTACGCGCCGACCCTCCCCATCAAGGGGAGGGTGGGAGCTTAACCATGCCAGACCTGCTCTTAGAACTTCGCTCCGAGGAAATCCCCGCCCAGCCGCGCGTCCGCAGCGCCGGAGGCGCGAGGACGCGCAATCAGGAAGAAGGCATGCGGGTGGAGAAACTCTGATGCCTGATCTTTTGCTAGAACTTCGCTCCGAGGAAATCCCCGCCCGGCCGCGCAACCGCAGCGCCGGAGGCGCGAGGACGCGCAATCAGGGAGAAGGCATGCGGGTGGAGAAACTCTGATGCCTGATCTTTTGCTAGAACTTCGCTCCGGGGAAATCCCCGCCCGGCCGCGCAACCGCAGCGCCGGAGGCGCGAGGACGCGCAATCAGGGAGAAGGCATGCGGGTGGAGAAACTCTGATGCCGGATTTGTTGCTGGAACTCCGCTCCGAGGAAATCCCCGCCCGCATGCAGCGCAAGGCGGCGGGCGATCTCAGGAAGATGCTGACCGACGGTCTGGTCGAGGCGGGTCTGACCTATGACGCCGCGCGCGAATACTGGACGCCGCGGCGCCTGGCGCTCGATGTCAGGGGCCTGACCGCGCGCTCGAAGGATATCCACGAGGAGATCAAGGGGCCGTCGACGACGGCGCCGGAACAGGCGGTGCAGGGCTTTCTGCGCAAGGCAGGTCTTGCCTCGGCTGCCGAGGCGCATGTCCATTCCGATCCGAAGAAGGGCGATTTCTACGTCGCCCATATTTCGAAGCCGGGCAGGGCGGCGGAAGAAATCATCGCCGAACTGGTGCCGGCCATCATTCGCGGCTTCCCCTGGCCGACATCGATGCGATGGGGGCCGGCTTCGGCGAAGCCCGGTTCGCTGCGCTGGGTGCGGCCGCTGCAGACGATTCTGTGCACCTTCGGGCCGGAGACCGAGGAGCCGGTGGTGGTCGATTTCGAGATCGATGGCATCCGCTCGGGCAATATCACCTACGGCCATCGTTTCATGGCGCCGGGTGAAATCACCGTGCGTCGCTTCGACGATTACGTGACCAAGCTGGAAGCAGCCAAGGTCGTGCTCGACGGCGACCGGCGCAAGGAGATCATCCTTGCCGACGCCCGCAACCTCGCCTTCGCCAACGGGCTCGATCTGGTCGAGGACGAAGGGCTGCTGGAGGAAGTGTCGGGCCTGGTCGAATGGCCGGTGGTGCTGATGGGCGAATTCGAGCAGGCCTTTCTTGCCATTCCGCCAGAAGTGGTCCGGTTGACCATTCGCGCCAATCAGAAATGCTTTGTCACCCGGCCGCAGGGCGACGGCGAAAACCTTTCCAACCGCTTCATCCTCACCGCCAACATCGAGGCCAACGACGGCGGCAAGGAGATCGCGCACGGCAACGGCAAGGTGGTGCGCGCCCGCCTGTCGGATGCGCTGTATTTCTGGAAGACCGACCAGGGCGATCTGCCCGATCTGGGAGAGTTCGAAGCATCGGCGAAAAAGTTCGGCCTCGATCTGAAAAAGCCGCTCGACCAGCGCATGGCCCGCCTCGACCATCTCAACGTCACCTTCCACGCCAAGCTCGGCACGCAAGGCGAGCGGGTAGAGCGGATCAAGCGGCTGGCGCAAGAGATCGCGCCGACAGTGGCGCAGTCCATCTCCCTCCTCGAGGGGGAGATGGCCGGCAGGCCAGAGGGGGTCGCTCCGGCCGCCGCGACGCCGTCCGGTCTCTCGAAGAAAGAGGGAGTTGGCGCTCCACGCGAGACGACCCCCTCTGTCGCCTTCGGCGACATCTCCCCCTCAAGGGGGGAGATTGCCGCGCTCGCCGGGCGTGCGTCGGTGCTCGCCAAGGCCGATCTCACCACCGAAGTGGTCGGAGAATTCCCCGAACTGCAAGGCGCCATGGGCCGCAAATACGCGCTGCTGCAGGGCGAGCATCCGTCCGTGGCTGCAGCGATCGAGGAGCACTACAAACCGCAAGGTCCGTCTGATCGCGTGCCGACCGATCCGGTGTCGATTGCCGTCGCGCTGGCCGACAAAATCGATACGCTGGTCGGCTTCTGGGCCATTGATGAAAAGCCGACGGGGTCGAAGGACCCTTACGCGCTGAGAAGGGCCGCACTGGGCGTGGTGAGGATCCTGATCGAGAATGGGATCTCACTGCCGCTGACATCGCTCTTCGATAGTGCCTATCAAACGGCGAGTTATCTCGCGTCTAAGGCTGGACGGGCCTTTGGCCCCGACCTCCTCGCCTTCTTCCACGACCGCCTGAAAGTCTATCTCCGCGACCAGGGCGCTCGGCATGATCTCATTGACGCCGTGCTGGCAGGTGGTGGAAGCGCGCCAATCTCCCCCCTTGTGGGGGCGGCGAAGCCGACAGAGGGGGGCGCTGTCCCGCCGACCTCTCATTCTGGCGCGCCCCCCTCTGCCCTGCCGGGCATCTCCCCCACAAGGGGGGAGATCGGCCAATCGCACTCGGACGACCTCCTGCAGATCGTGCGCCGCGTCGAAGCTCTGGGGTCCTTCCTCGACACCGAGGACGGCAAGAACCTGCTCGCGGGCGCCAAGCGGGCGGCCAACATTCTGGCCGCCGAGGAGAAGAAGAAAACGGCCATCGCCGAAACCGTTGAGCCGGCGCTGTTTCGCGAGGAGGCCGAGAAATCGCTGTTTGCAGCGGTGAATCAGGCGGAGAGAGAAGCCGGCGAAGCGATTCAAAACGAAGACTTTTCCGCCGCCATGCTGGCGCTTAGCGTGTTGCGTGAACCGGTTGATTCATTCTTTGAACGCGTTCTCGTGAATGATGAGGACCAGGCCGTGCGCGCCAACCGCCTGGCGCTGCTGGCTCGCATCCGCACGGCCACCGATCAGGTCGCGGATTTTTCCAGGATAGCTGGCTAAAGGGCAGATAAGCCCGAATACGGCGACGACAAGGGCGGCGCTCGCACGCCGCCCTTCTTGTCCGGAACCAACGTGTCAGTCTCCGTCAGTCCTCCCGAGGTTGACGAAGTCAATCCTCCAAAATGCTGACACGCACGCTGTCTGAATAGACGTCGACCTGGATCAGCGGCTCGCCATTGACGATGGCGTTCCGTGTCGAGGAGCTCATCGCGCCACCGCGCTTCAGCATGCGTTCCAGATACGCGCGATCATCGTTGCTGCGGAACCAGTCATCGCCCTGGTCGTCGGCATCGCGCCGGTGGAACTTGTGCCAGTTGGCGCGGTCCTGCCGCACCATCTGTGCTGCGCTGCTCAGCTCATAGCCGTCGCTGGCATGGTGGTCGCGATCGGAAATGCGCGCGACGTAGGACCCTAGCTCGTCACCGGCCTGCGCGCCGCCGACACCTATAGGTGACGCCAGCAACAGGCCGGCAATAGTCAAAGATTTCGTCATGTTCATGATAACCCCTCGCTCTTCTAGAACCCGGCGCGCTCATGCCAAACCCGATTGGCGAAATTGGGGCCGCCGCCGCCAAGCCGATCGTGCGCCGGGCTGTCGATTGGCGTCAAGCGGCATGGATCGGCCGACTGTCTTGGCCGACTGTTTTGGCTGAATGGCCTACTCGGCTTTGCCGACGCCCTCGATCGGCTGCTGCGGTGTTGTTGCCGGCTGCGGCGCTGCCGGTTGCGACTCGGGCTTGCCGTTCGATGCCGTTGCAGTTCCGGCTGGTGCGGTCTCTGCCGTCGGCTCAGTTGCCGGCGCCGCGGCGCTCGCCCTGGCCGGAGCCGGCGCGGCGAAGGCGCCGCCGACGATGCCGCCGCGAATGATCATCGGATCCTGCCTAGGCTTTTCGGGGATCGCCGCGACCTTTTCATAAGTCACATCGGGCTGGGCATCGCCGAGCGCGACGATCGATGGCGTCGAGGCGGTCCTGACCGGTTCGGATCCGCCAACCTTGATGACCGATGGCGTCGAGGTCGAGACGCCGAGAAAGACGATCGACGAGGCGTGCGCCCCACCGGTCATCGCCGCCAGGGTGAAACCAAGCGCTCCAAGCACACGCATCGACATCGAAACCGTCCCCTTGCCCAACAAGCCGCCAGCCCTAACCCAAGTAGCCTTAACCCGAGTGGATTGATGCCGGCTTGCAGGGAAACATAGCATTTTAGGCATTGATAATTCGCCAACGCCGGCTTGCCCGAAAACCACTGCCGTATTAGAGCAATTCCAGGAAAAGTGAGTAGCGGTTTTCCGTCCGGAATTCCGCAAAAACAAATACTTAGAGCGTTTAAGCGAACAGCTGAACCGCTCTAATGCATGTCGCTCAAAAGTGGCCCCGGTTTTGAGAGAACGACATGCATCAAAACAAAGACCTAAAGCGCGTCGCATGAATCCGGTTCAGCGCGACGCGCTTTAGGTCCGGTGCCTGTGAGGTGAAGCGAGTGGCTGAGATACTATCCGTCGGCGAAGCGATGGAGCAGGCGTTGGCGCTGCTTGAGGGCGGCGACGTGGTCGCCATCCCGACGGAGACCGTCTATGGACTGGCCAGCGACGCGACCAATGGCGTCGGCGTCGCCCGCATCTTCGAAGCCAAGGGCCGGCCGCGCTTCAACCCGCTGATTGCCCATGTCGCCGATCTGGCGATGGCAGAGCGCATTGCGGCCTTCGATCCGCTGTCGAAACGGCTGGCCGAGGCGTTCTGGCCGGGGCCGCTGACGCTGGTGCTGCCGCTCCAACCCGGCAACGGCATCCATCCGCTGGTCACCGCCGGGCTGGACACGATCGCGCTGCGCATGCCGAGGGGCTTCGGCGGAGAGCTGATCGCCAGGCTCGGCCGGCCGCTGGCCGCGCCCAGCGCGAACTCTTCGGGCAAGATAAGCGCGACGACAGCGCAAGCCGTGGCGGCCGATCTCGGCGCCAAAATCCGGCTGGTGGTCGATGGCGGCGCCACCCCGGTCGGGCTGGAATCGACCATCGTCAAGGTCGAAGGCAACAGCGTGCGGCTGCTGAGGCCAGGCGGCATCGCTGCCGCCGATATCGAGGCCGTCACCGGCATTAAGCTGCAGCGCGGCGCGACAGCCGGCATTGAGGCGCCCGGCATGCTGGCGTCGCATTATGCGCCGCGCGCATCGGTGCGGCTCGATGCACAGAGTGTGGCTGAAGGCGAGGCCTTGCTGGCCTTTGGTGGCGACCGCGCCGAAGGCTGGCAAGCGGCGGCCGCCTTGCGCAACCTGTCCGCGTCAGGCGATTTGCGCGAAGCCGCAAGCAATCTGTTCGCGTATTTGCAGGAACTCGACCGCAGCGGTGCGGCGACGATCGCTGTCGAGCCGATCCCGTTCGATGGGCTTGGCGAGGCGATCAACGATCGGCTGTTTCGTGCCGCTGCCCCCCGTGACAAGCTCGACTGAGCGCCATAGTTTGCGCCGATGAACGACTCCCCCTTCGACCTCGATCCCGCTCTCATCGACCGCTTCACTGCCATTGTCGGCGAAAAATATGCACTGCGCGACCAAGCCGATATTGCGCCGTATCTTACCGAGCGGCGCGGGCTGTGGCACGGCAGGACGGCCTTGGTGCTGCGTCCCGGCAGCGTCGACGAGGTGAGCCGTATCATGCGGCTGGCGAGCGAGACGGGAACGCCGGTCGTGCCGCAAAGCGGCAACACCGGGCTGGTCGGCGCCCAGGTGCCTGACGCATCCGGCCGCGAGATCGTGCTTTCTTTGTCGCGGCTGAACCGCATTCGCGAGATCGACGTCTTCTCCAACACGGTAACAGTCGAGGCCGGCGTTATCCTGCAGACGCTGCAGGAAGCGGCCGATGCCACCGACCGGCTGTTTCCGCTGTCGCTCGCCGCGCAAGGGTCCTGCCAGATCGGCGGCAATCTCTCGTCCAATGCCGGCGGCACCGGCGTGCTTGCCTATGGCAATGCGCGCGAACTCTGCCTCGGCGTCGAAGTGGTGCTGCCGACCGGCGAGGTCTTCGACGATCTGCGCAAATTGAAGAAGGACAACACCGGCTACGATCTGAAGAACCTGTTCGTCGGCGCCGAAGGCACGCTCGGCATCATCACCGCAGCGGTGCTGAAACTGTTTCCCAAGCCCAAGGGGCGCGAAGTGGCCTTTGCCGGCCTGTCGTCGCCGGAAGCAGCGCTTTCGCTGTTCAGCCTGGCGATGGACCGGGCAGGGGCGGCACTCACCGCCTTCGAGCTGATCGGCCGGCGTCCGTATGATTTCACGCTGCGCCATGCGCAGGGCGTCACGCGGCCGCTGGCGCAGGATTGGCCATGGTATGTGTTGATGCAGGTGTCGTCGGGCCGTTCGGCCGAGGACGCCAGGGGGCTGATCGAAGAAGTGCTGTCGGCAGGCCTCCAGCAAGGCATCGTCGGCGACGCAGTGATCGCGGCCAGCCTGGCGCAGGGCGACGCGTTCTGGAACTTCCGCGAGGTGCTGCCGGATTCGCAAAAGCCCGAAGGTGCTTCGATCAAGCATGATATTTCGGTGCCGGTGGCATCCATCCCGGCGTTTATCGAAAAGGCGGCCGGTGCAGTGGCTTCGGTCAGTCCGCAGGCGCGCGTGGTCTGCTTCGGTCATATGGGCGACGGCAATCTGCACTACAACATCTCCCGGCCGGAGGGCGGTGACGACGAAGCGTTTCTCGGCCTCTACCACGCCATGAACCATGCCGTGCACGATGTCGTGCGCTCCTTCCACGGTTCGATCTCGGCCGAGCATGGCATCGGCCAGTTGAAGCGCGACGAACTGATCGCCACCGCGCCGCCAATGGCGATCGAACTGATGCGCCGGGTGAAGGCCGTCTTCGATCCGGCCGGCATCATGAATCCCGGTAAGGTTATCTGATCCTTTCAACATTTTGTGGCTGGTCTCATTCCGATAACCATCGCCTGAGATCAGCAAAATTTAACTGACTTTCTTAAGCCGGGCGGCAGAAGCTCGCGCTAATGTTTCACACAACGAGGCCGGGAAAACTGGCCCGGTGGGATCCGTGAAAGCGGCTCTCAGGAGAAACACAGGAAGGCAGCAGATGAACAGTGTATTGAAGCCCGTCTGGGCCGGGCGCAACATGCGCCTCGACCCATTCCGCCTGCCGCAAGTGGTGAGCTATGCCACGCGCGACGACTATGGCGACGTTACCTTCACCATCGACCAGCGCGGCGCCGTCATCCGCCGCACGCTCGAGATGAGCGGCGTGCCGGCGATCATCGCGCTGCCCGCCAACGCGTTTCGCGGCGTCGCCGCCCGCGCGATGGAGGATGCGCAAGGCAATGTCACGGTAACCCTCGAACTCCTGCACAACGACCCGATGCTGTCGGTGCCGCTGCTGGTGGCCGACGATCTCGACGACGTCGCCGCCGACTGGCGCGCCTGGGCCGATGCTTACCGGCTGCAGATGCTGCTGATCGAATCCGACGGCATTGCCCGCACGCTTGAGGAATCGCTCGGCGCCGCCATCAAGGCGCTGCCGGCCAAGGATCGCCGCAAGGGCCGGGTCTCGACCACGCGCCGCCCGCGCTTCCTCGCCCGCCGCAGGGCCGGCAATCTCGGGCTGAGACTGGTGATCGACGGCCAGGAGATTATTTCGAGAGAGTAGAGCGCTCTTCTCCTTCCCCCCTTGTGGGGGAAGGTGGATTGCCGCGAAGCGGCAAGACGGATGAGGGGTGTTCCAGGGAACGCCAACGCCTCACTCCGCTGGAGCACCCCTCATCCGTCTCGGCGCTGCGCGTCGATCCACCTTCTCCCACAAGGGGAGAAGGAAGAGGGAGCCTACACCAGCGGCTTTAGCGCCACCCACAGCGCACCGCCGATCAGGCCGATGAAGATCAACCAGCCGACCTGGTTGTTGGATTTGAACAGCCGCAGGCATTGATCGGGATCGTCGATATCCAGAACCGCTATCTGCCGCGCCATATGGGCGCCGGCGGCGATCAGCCCGGCCAGCGCCACCACCGGCGCCTGCGCCGAGGCGAAGGCGATGGCGAAGCAGACCAGCGTGCCGCCATAAAGCCCGACCAGCCAGGTCTTGGTGTTGTCGCCGAACAGCCGCGCCGTCGAGCGCACGCCGACGATTGCGTCGTCTTCCTTGTCCTGATGTGCATAGATGGTGTCGTAGCCGATCACCCACAGGATCGAGCCGATATAGAGCATGATGGCCGGGCCATCGAGATCGCCGAACTCGACCGCCCAGCCCATCAGTGCACCCCAGGAGAAGGCGAGCCCGAGCACCAATTGCGGCCAGTTGGTGAAGCGCTTCATGAAGGGATAGACGGCAACGATGACCAGCGAGACGATGCCGAGCGGAATGGCGAAGTCGTTGAACTGCAGCAGCACGACGAGGCCCAGCAAGGCCTGGATGACCAGGAACGCCCAGGCTTGGCGGCGCGTCACCTTGCCGGCCGGCAATGGCCGCGAGCGCGTGCGCTCGACCTTGTTGTCGATGTCCTGGTCGACAATGTCGTTATAGGTGCAGCCGGCGCCACGCATGGCGACGGCGCCGACAAAGAACAGGAACAGGAACCACGGCGACGGCAGCAATGTGAGCAACGGGTCGCTTGCGCGCGGATAGGCGCTGGCCGCAAGCGCTGCCGACCACCAGCAGGGCCACAGCAGCAATTGCCAGCCGATCGGCCGGTCCCAGCGCGCAAGCTGCGCGTAAGGCCACAGCCAGCGCGGCAATATCTTGTAGACCCAATGGCCGCTCGGCGCGTCGGCGACGCGGCCCTGTGCGGCTTTCGACTGGATGGTTTCCATCGTGCTGGAGTGGCAGCAGCGGCGTGCCCCGTCAAGCGGCCGCATTGTCGCTCAGGCGGTGAAAATATCGTGGCTGGCAAACCATTCCTTCGCCACCTCCGTGAAGGCCAGCGCCGCCTTCGACAGCCTTTGCCTTGTGTCATGGGTGAGGATGATGCGCTGCATCGGCAGCGGATCGGACAGCGGCTTGCAGACCAGCGGCAGCCCGTCATAACTCCTATCGCCATAAGGCCTGGTGTAGCTCACCGCGACGCCGAAGCCGTTGGCGACCATGCTGCGCTGCAGTTCGAACGAACTCGCCGTCGATTGCGAGACCGGCGACAGGCCGCGGCTGAGGAACAGGTCCAGCATATGCTGCCAGCTATGCGGCTGGTCGGTGGTGATCAAGGGATGGGTCGCCAGCTCCGCCAGGCTGACGCTGGCCTGGCTGGCCAGCGCGTGGCCTTGCGGCAGAAGCGCGTGTGGCCGCAGCTCATGCAGCAGGATGCGGGCGAAGTGCGAGGGCAGGCCGAGATCGTAGGTCAGGCCGAGATCGATTGCCGCATCGCCGAGCCGCCGGCCCAGCGTCTCGAAGGTCTCGTCGCGGACCACCACGGTGACCGCCGGGCAGCGTTGCGAAAAAGCGCGGATCAGCGCCGGCGCGAAATAAGGCGCCAGATCCTCGAAACAGCCGAGCACAAGTTCGCCCCCGACATCGGCGTCGCGCGTCCCGAGCCCAACCAGTTCGTCCGCTTCGGCCAGCACCTGCTTTGCCTTCGCCACCGCGCTGCGGCCGAACGAGGTCAAAGCGATGCCGCTGCCGCGCTGGCGCACGAACAATTTCTGGCCGAGCGCCGCTTCGACATTGTCGATCGCCACCGAGATCGACGGCTGCGAGACGTTCAGCATCCGGGCGGCCGCGGTGACGCTGCCGTGGCGGGCAACGGCGACGAGGTAACGCAGCTGGCTGAGGGTCAGATTCATAGTCTAAAACTATAAGAGAGATGAGAAGTTATTATTTTACGCGATGTGCGGCGGCTGCGATAGTCGGTCATCGAAACAGGGAAGACATGAGATGGCCGCCAGACATATCGATGCCGCAGCGATTGCCGACTACCAGCGCGACGGCGCGGTCTGCATACGCGGCGCTTTCAAGGACTGGGTCGGCACCATCGGCGCCGGCATCGAGCGCAACATGCAAAACCGCAGCGCCACGGCGTCGGACATCGCCAACGGCAAGGGCAGCTTCTTCGACGATTACTGCAATTGGGAGCGCATTCCCGAATTCGTCGACGTGGTGCGCAATTCCCCGGCCGCGGAACTCGCGGCAGCGGCGATGCAGTCGCGCAGCGCCCAGTTCTTCCACGACCATGTGCTGGTCAAGGAACCGGGCACGCAAAAGCCGACGCCTTGGCACCAGGACATCCCGTATTACTTCGTCGATGGCACCCAGACCGTCAGCTTCTGGATTCCGATCGATCCGGTCAAGGAAGCGACGCTGCGGCTGATCGCCGGCTCGCACAAATGGGACAAGATGATCCTGCCGGTGCGCTGGCTCGATGACAGCAATTTCTATGCCGGCGAGGGCGATTATCTGCCCGTGCCGGATCCAGACAAGGACCCGTCGCTGAAGGTGCTCGAATGGGAGATGGAGCCGGGCGACGCCATCCTGTTCGACTTCCGCACCGCGCATGGTGCGCGCGGCAATCCGACCGCGGCGCGTCGCCGGGCGCTGTCGCTGCGCTGGGTCGGCGACGATGCGCGCTATGTCGAGCGCCCCGGCCGTACCTCGCCGCCCTATCCCGGCCATGACATGAAGCCGGGCCAGAAACTGCGCGAGGACTGGTTCCCGGTCGTCTTCCAGAGCTGATACCGGCCGGGGACGCCGTGCTCTCGGCGCGACGTTCCCGTGCGCAACCGGTATGGCGCAAGGTAAAACTCTTGACCCGCGCCGCCCGGGGCAATAGCGCAGTCCCTGTCGTGAAATGACAAGGGACATCGGCATGCGCGTTTTGTTGATCGGCTCCGGCGGCCGCGAACATGCCCTGGCCTGGAAGATCGCGGCCTCGCCGCTTTTGACCAGGCTCTATGCCGCGCCCGGCAATCCGGGCATCGCCCACGAGGCCGAACTGGTCAAGCTCGACATCGCCGACCATGCCGCTGTTGCCAGCTTCTGCAAGGACAACGCGATCGACCTCGTCGTCGTCGGGCCGGAAGGCCCGCTGGTCGCCGGCATTGCCGATGACCTGCGCGGCGAAGGCATCCGCGTCTTCGGACCGTCGAAGCGCGCCGCAAGGCTCGAAGGCTCGAAAGGTTTTACCAAGGACCTCTGCGCCAAATACGATATCCCGACCGCTGCCTATGGCCGCTTCACCGATCTGACCGCGGCAAAGGCCTACGTCGAAAAGATGGGAGCGCCGATCGTCATCAAGGCCGATGGGCTCGCTGCCGGCAAGGGCGTCACCATCGCCATGACGCTGGACGAGGCGCGCGCCGCCCTCGATGCTTGTTTCGACGGCGCATTCGGTGACGCCGGCGCTGAGGTCGTGGTCGAGGAATTCATGACCGGCGAGGAGGCGAGTTTCTTCTGCCTGTGCGACGGCACGACCGCACTTCCCTTTGGCACCGCGCAGGACCACAAGCGCGTCGGCGATGGCGATACCGGCCCCAACACCGGCGGCATGGGCGCCTATTCGCCGGCGCCGGTGATGAGCCCCGAAATGGTCGAGCGCACCATGCGCGAGATCGTCGAGCCGACCATGCGCGGCATGGCCGAGCTTGGCGCGCCGTTCGCCGGCATTCTGTTTGCCGGGCTGATGATCACCGACAAGGGGCCGAAGCTGATCGAATACAACACCCGCTTCGGCGATCCCGAGTGTCAGGTGCTGATGATGCGGCTGAAGGACGATCTGCTGGTGCTGCTCAACGCCGCCGTCGACGGCCAGTTGGCGCACAGTTCGATCCGCTGGCGCGACGATTCCGCGCTGACCGTGGTGATGGCGGCACAGGGCTATCCCGGGACGCCGGAAAAAGGCTCGGTCATTCGGGGTCTCGACGAAGCCGCTGGCGAAGGCGTTGAGATTTTCCATGCCGGCACTGCCATCAATGGCGGCGCGCTGGTCGCCAATGGCGGCCGCGTGCTCAACGTCACGGCATCAGGCAAGACGGTGGGCGAAGCGCAAAGCCGCGCTTACGCCGCGCTCGACCGTATCGACTGGCCGCAAGGCTTCTGCCGCCGCGACATAGGCTGGCAGGCGGTGGCGCGGGAAAAGGCCAGTGCCGCCACATAAGCCTCAGCGCTCGCGAACCAGTTCCGTCGAAGCGGTGCTGACCGGGTCGGCGGCCTGCGAGAAGGCGGCCTCGAGCAGAGCCTCCGAACGATACGTGGTCCGCTTCCAGGCGACATACTCGGCAATGCCGAAGCGCGCGCGGCGCGGCACCGTCTTGACCACCGGCATGCGGAAGGCGGCGCGGAATGTCTGCCAGCGCGCGCCGAGCACCGCCACCATTTCCTCGACCGTCGGTGGCGTCGCCACATCGGCGTATGTGATGGTGACTTTGCCGGCGAGCCCGGCCGCGCGCGACACCGGCACCGGTATTGAGGCGAGGTAGTCGGGCGGCACGTCGATCAGGCCGCCGAAGGGCCATTGCTGGCGCAGTGCCGCCGCGTCCATCGGCGCGACGTTGACGTCGATGTCGTTGGGCGTGCCGGCGACGCGGTAGGGGCAGCGCAGGCGCCCGCAATTGGCCTGCGCCGAGAACTGCCACAGCGCATAGCCCTGCCAGTTGCCCATCGGAAAATGCACGTCGATGTCGGGCTTGTAGCGCGCATACCAGAGCGGCAGCCGCGACAGCAGACGGTATTGGTAGCGGTTGTCGGCGATGTACTGGGCGGTCTTGCCGTTGGTGTAGAGGATCGGGAAACGGCCGAGCCGCCGGTGCACCTGGCGCACGAATTCCTCGGCATCCTCGAGCGACATCCATTGCGAGGGGTCGTTGCCTTCGAGATCGAGGGCGAGCAGATCGTCAGGGGCTGGCTCGGCGAAATCGATGAAACTGTTGGCCTGCTCGAGCGGATTGCCGGGGCGGGCAAGATGATACGCGCCCCATTTCAGGCCGAGCGCCTTGGCCACCACCTTGCGCGTCTGAAACAGCTCGCGCGTCACCGCAAAGCGTTTCCACAATGTCTTGCAGAGTTTGACCGTAGGCTCGTCGCCGTAGCAGAAATAGGGCGGCGGCAGCCCGTCGGAGGCCTTGTTGATGAAGCCGACAATGCGCTTGTCGGTTGCAAGCTGCGCCCAGTCGATGGAATTGTATTCATAGGCGTCGACCACCAGCGCGCGGTCGCCATCCCGCCAAGGCTCGGAAAAGTCCGAGGCTGTAGCCGCTGACGTCAGCGCCATCATCGCCGCGAGAGCGATCGCTGAGCGGCGAAGAAGATGCGCCGGCGTTTTCAAACAGGGGATCCCCGCTGACCAAACACCGATGGTGGACCGGTATGGTTAAGGAAGTGCTTTCGGGCAGGAGTCCTGTCGCTCTCGCGATTTCGTCATTCTATGGCGAAGCAAGGAGCGAAGCGACGCGGCGCGGACCATAGTATGCATTCCGCGACTTCGAAGCGTTGCCACGGCGCGGAATTCTGCACCGTTGCGCCCCTGGCGCGAGGTCGCGACATGGTACTCGGCATCCGCTACGCTCCCGCTCCACCTGTGGACGACGAAGTTCGATGAAAATCCGCGTGACAAAGTTTGACGTTTACGTAAAAAGAAGGTCGGAGGCCGCCCAGAGGCGGATGGTTTTGCATCGGCCCGGGTCCTAGGATCGAGCAGTCGGAGCAGCGGAGGAGAAAGCGGCATGTACAAGGCCCCGGTCGACGACATTTCGTTCACGCTCAAGCATGTCGCCGGGCTCAAACCGGCGCTCGACAGCGGCGCGTTCGGCGACCTCGGCGAAGACCTTGTCGACGCCATCCTGGCCGAGGCCGGCCGCTTCGCCAGCGAGGAAGTGGCGCCGCTCTACAAGATCGGCGACGAGCACGGCGCGGTGCTGAAGGATGCAGCCGTGACCATGCCGCCCGGCTGGAGGGCGCTTTACCGCAGCTGGATCGGCGGTGGCTGGAACGCGCTGTCCGGACCGGAAGAATTCGGTGGCCAGGGCCTGCCGACCATGCTCGGCGTTGCCGCGCTCGAAATGTGGAACTCCGCCGCCATGGCCTTCGGCATCGGCTCGACGCTGACCATGGGCGCCGTCGAGGCGCTGGACAAGCATGCCTCCGAAGCGCTGAAGGCAAAGTATCTGGCAAAGCTCGTCTCCGGCGAGTGGATGGGGACGATGAACCTGACCGAGCCGCAGGCCGGTTCCGATCTCGCCGCCTTGCGCAGTCGCGCCGAGCCTGCCGGCGACGGCACCTACCGCATCTTCGGCCAGAAGATCTTCATCACCTATGGCGAGCATGATTTCACCGACAACATCATCCATCTGGTGCTGGCGCGGCTGCCCGACGCACCGGCCGGCACGCGCGGCATCTCGCTGTTTTTGGTGCCGAAATTCCTGGTCAATGATGACGGCTCGCTCGGTGCCCGCAACGACGTCTTCTGTTCCGGCCTCGAGCACAAGCTCGGCATCCATGCCTCGCCGACTTGCACCATGATCTATGGCGACGGGTTCCAGGGTGCTGCGCCCGGCGCCGTCGGTTGGCTGATCGGCGAGGAGAACAAGGGGCTCGCCTGCATGTTCACCATGATGAACAACGCGAGGCTTTGCGTCGGCATGCAGGGCGTGGCAGTGGCCGAAGCCGCGACGCAGAAGGCGATCGCCTATGCCAATGAGCGCCGCCAGGGCAAGGCATCGGACTTTTCAGGCGCCGGGATGGCGCCGATCGTCCATCACCCCGACGTGCAGCGCAATCTCTTGACCATGAAGGCTTTGACCCAGATCGCCCGCGCCATCTCGTATTCCTGCGCCTATGCCATCGACTTTGCGCGAGTGTCGACAGGCGAGGAGGCCGCGCATTGGCGCGATCGCGCCAATCTGCTGACGCCGCTGGCCAAGGCCTTTTCCACCGATATCGGCGTCGATGTCGCATCGCTCGGCGTCCAGGTCCACGGCGGTATGGGCTTCATCGAGGAGACGGGCGCGGCCGCGCTCTATCGCGACTCCCGCATTGCGCCGATCTATGAAGGCACCAACGGCATCCAGGCGATCGACCTTGTAGCCCGCAAATTGCCGCTTGGCGGCGGCGAGCATGTGCATGGCTATATCGCCGAACTGAAGGCCATCGCCGACGAGGTGCGGACCTCGAACCTGCAGGGCTTCGGCCGCACCGCCGAAGCGCTTGACCAGGCGTTCGACGATCTCACCGAGGCGACGCGCTTCCTGCAGAAGCTGCTGGCCGACGGCCGTCTGGACGAAGCGCAAGCCGGTGCGACCCCCTATCTCAGGCTGATCTCGCTTGCTGCCGGCGGCGCTTATCTGGCGCGTGGCGGACTTGCCCAGCAGAGCCGCATCGCCCTTTGCCGCTTTTTCGCCGAAAACCTGCTCGGCGAAGTCAGCGCCTTGAAGGAACGCGTCATCGATGGCGCCGAGAGCCTCGCTACCGCCGGCAAGGCGCTGATAACGGCCTGAATACCAGAGCGCTCACCAGGGAAGAATGACCGTGACAGACCATATTCTCGTCGAGCGCCAGGGCGCCATCCAGATCATCCGCATGAACCGTCCCGACAAGAAGAACGCACTGACGCGCGCCATGTACGCGACAATGTCCAAGGCGCTGGCCGATGGCGATGCCGACCCGGCGGTTCGCGTCCATGTCTTCCTCGGTGTGCCTGGCGCCTTCTCTTCCGGCAACGATCTCGCCGATTTCCTGGTCATCGCCACCGGCGGTGAGGGCGGCAACGAGGTCTGGGACTTCCTGATGGCGCTGGCCAAAACGGAGAAGCCGATGGTCTCCGGCGTCGACGGCATTGCGGTCGGCATCGGCACCACGCTCAATTTGCATTGCGACCTGACTTTCGCCACGCCGCGCACGGTGTTCCGCACACCCTTCGTCGACCTCGGCCTGGTGCCGGAGGCGGGCTCCAGCCTGCTGGCGCCGCTCATCCTCGGCAGGCAGGGCGCCTTTGCGCTGCTTGGACTCGGCGAAGGTTTTTCCGCCGAACGCGCCAAGGCCGCCGGCCTGATCTATGAGGTGGTCGAGGAGGACGGGCTAGAAGCCGCGGCACTCGCCGCGGCCGGCGCGATCGCCGCCAAGCCGCCGCAGGCGCTGAAGATCGCTCGTGACCTGATGCGCGCCCCGCGCGACGAGCTTGTCGCCCGCATCAAGGTGGAGAGCGAGCGTTTCTCCGAGCGGCTGAAGTCCGACGAAGCGCGCGCCGCGTTGACGGCCTTCATGACGCGCAAGAAGGCCTGAACTTATCCTCAGGGATAAAGCCGTGTCTTGTCCCAGCCGCCTTCGGCGTTGCGCGAAAAGACCAGCCGATCGTGCAGCCGGAATGGCCGGTCATGCCAGAACTCGATCGCCTGCGGCACGATGCGGAAGCCCGACCAGTGCTTGGGCCGCGGGATTTCGCCGATAGGGTAGCGCGCCGTGTATTCGGCCACCGCCTTCTCCAGGGCAAAGCGGCTTTCCAGCGGCCGCGACTGTTTCGAGGCCCAGGCGCCGATGCGGCTGCCGCGCGGCCGCGTCGCGTAATAGGCATCCGCCTCGGCGTCGCTGACGATCTCCACCGGACCGCGTATGCGCACCTGGCGGCGCAGCGATTTCCAGTGGAAGCACATCGCCGCCTTCATGCTGCCAAGAATCTCGCGGCCCTTGGCGCTCTCGAAATTCGTGTAGAAGACAAAGCCGCTTTCATCGAAACCCTTGAGCAGCACCATCCGCACATCCGGCGTGCCGTCGGCATCGACGGTTGCAAGTGCTACGCCGTTGGCGTCGTTGATTTCGCTTTTCTTGGCGTCCTCCAGCCACTCGGCAAAGAGCCGGAACGGCTCGGCGGCTTCGGTAAAGTCACTACTTGTTAACTCAGTGTCACTCATAGTTTTTCTCAAATTGTCTCGAGCTTCAGGAGGTTGCCGATTGTCGCGTATCGCGCAAGCTTTTGACAGCGGGCAATGGAGCGTTATCGCTTCGGCCAGTTCGAAAGCCGTGATCGTGATTATCGCCCTGCCGCTTGCCGCCTGCGGCGTCGGCGGCTTCAGCCTGGAAAAGGCCGAGGTCGATCGTTCCATCGTCACCTCAAGCGCGCCGGCCAGGGTGACATCGACGGACGCCGACAGCGCTTCCGACCAGACCACGATCGGCAATGCGGTGTCTTCGGCCGACATCGAGGAGCTTCGCGGCCAGGCCGTGCCCTGGGCGAATGCCGACACCGGCTCGCGGGGCTCCATCACTGAACTCGCCGAAGTGCAGGACAACGGCCAGGCCTGCCGCAGCTTTACCGCCTCGCGCGAAAGCTTCGACGGCGTCGCTTTGTTCAAGGGGCAATTGTGCATCGCCGCGGCCGGCGGCTGGCACATGCAGGACTTCAAACCGCTCTGATTTTCGAGGTTTGCGGGCATCGCAATTTCAACCCTCGATTAGCCTGCGCGCCACTGGAATTTCTTCCTATGGGAGCGCATATAAGGGCCAACGTGGATTTAACTCATTTTCCAGGGCAGGACGCATGCGCGACCCCTATGAGGTGCTGGGCGTTGCCAAGAACGCATCGGCCAAGGACATAAAATCGGCTTACCGCAAGCTCGCCAAGAAGTATCATCCGGACCAGAATCCGAATGATCCCAAGGCCAAGGACCGTTTTGCCGCCGCCAATCAGGCCTATGAGGTCGTCGGCGACGAGAAGAACCGTGCGGCCTTCGACCGCGGCGAGATCGACGCCGACGGCAAGCCGAAATTCCAGGGCTTCGAGGGCGCAGCCGGCGGCGGCGATCCGTTCGGTGGCTTCCGCCGCCAGCAGGGCGCCGGCGGCTCGCGCTTCGAATTCCGATCGGGGCGTCCGGGCGGCGATCCGTTCGACGGCAACAGCGACATTTTCAGCCAGATCTTCGGCGACGCCTTTTCCGGCGCGCGCGGCGCCGGAACAGGCGACCGCCGCCAGCAGGCGACCGCCGCCGATCTGAACGTCACGCTCGACGTCACCATCGAGGAGATAGCGACCGCCGAAAAGGTGACGGCGATGTTCCCCGACGGCCGCAAGATCGCGGTCAAGCTGCCGGTCTATGTCGAGGATGGCCAGACCATCCGGCTGAAGGGCCAGGGCGAGCAGGGGCCGGGACAGCCGGGCGATGCGCTGGTCAAGATCCGTATCCGCAGGCACCCGCGCTACCGCATCGAGGGCCGTGACTTGCATGCCGATCTGGAGGTAGCGTTGGCCGACGCGGTGCTGGGCGCCAAGGTGCCGGTCGACACGCCGACCGGCAGGCTGGCGGTCAACATTCCGGCCTGGTCGAGTTCCGATAAGGTGCTGCGCCTGAAGGGCAGGGGCTTGCCGGAAAAGGCCGGCGGCCATGGCGATCTCTACGCCCATGTCCGCATCATGCTGCCGGAAGGCGGCGACAGCGAACTCGAAGCGCTGATGCGCAGCCGCAAAGGCTGACGCGGCTCGACTTCGCTGGCTAACTGCCGGGCGCCACTTCCTCCATCCGCCGGATGGTTTCGCCGAAGCGGCGCAGCGCCTGCCGTACCGGGACATGCGGGCTCTCGATCTCCAGCAGGATCATCGTCTCGCTGCCGAGGAAGGCGGCGCTGACCAGGCTGGTCACTTCGGCGGCGGAGAATGGCCCGAGGCCGCCGAACCGCCGCTCCGCCTCTTGCGCCAGTCCGTCCAGCAGTTCGAACCAGCCGCGCAGGTCGCGGCGCACCGCCTTGGCGATTTCGGGGCTCGACAGGCTTGCCGCGATCATCTCGTGCAGGATCCGGACATAGCCGGACGCCAGATCATCGTCGAGGAAATCGCAAGCGCGCTCCCAGCGTTGCCACAGCGGCATAGGTGCCGCAAAAGTCTCCGCCTGGCGCTTCAGCAGGCCCTCGTTCAGATGGTCGAGCAGCGCCAGGAACAGCCGTTCCTTGGAGCCGAAATGGTAATGGATCTGGCTGAGCGGAACGCCGGCGATCTCGGCAACGCGGCGCGTCGACAGATCGGCATAACCGCCTCGATGGAGGCATAACTCGGCAGCCGAAATCAGTTCGGCGCGCGTGTCGCGCTTTTGCTTGTTCTGCGGCGGGGTAACGGCTTGGGCAGCGTCCGTCATGCGGCGTGGCTGCCGCTGGTAGCGGTGCAATCTGGGCGGATCATAGCTTCTCCTGTCCGGGGCTGGACGTCCCTCCACTCTATCTCGGTCGAGCGACCGATCAAGTTGACTCGCTAGAAAATTTATGGTTTTTGACGCTGAATTCGGTCGACCGACCGAATCCTGATGCTTGCATGGAGGGGCAGTCATGGCGGGCGTAATCACCCTTATCTACGGCGTTGCCGCATACCTGATTTTTCTCGGTTCGTTTCTCTATGCGGTCGGTTTCGTCGGCAACATGGTCGTGCCGAAATCGATCGATTCCGGAGTCGCTGGAAGTCCGGTCGAAGCCGTCATCGTCAATGCACTGCTGCTCGGCCTTTTCGCCGCCCAGCACAGCATCATGGCGCGACCGGTTTTCAAGCGCTGGTGGACACGGATTGTCCCGCACGCGGCCGAACGCAGCACCTATGTGCTTTTGGCCAGCCTCATCCTGCTGCTGCTCTACTGGCAATGGCGGCCGATTCCCGGTCTCGTCTGGACGGTCGAGAACCCGGTCTGGGTCGCCGTCATCCATGGCGTGTTCTGGCTCGGCTGGGCGGTATTGTTGACCAGCACCTTTCTGATCAACCATTTCGAACTGTTCGGCCTGCGCCAGGTTCTCGCCGCTTTGCGCAAGAGCGAACCGGCGCCGCCCGTGTTCAGGACGCCACTGTTCTACAAATGGGTCCGGCACCCGCTCTATGTCGGCTTCCTCCTGGCCTTCTGGGCGACGCCGTCCATGACATGGGGCCATCTCCTGTTCGCGGCGGGCAGCACCGGCTACATCTTGCTCGGCATCTTCCTCGAGGAACGCGATCTCGTCGCGATGTTCGGCGATCAGTACCGAAGCTACCGCAAGCAGGTGGGAATGCTCATTCCCTGGCGCAAAATGGCTGGATAGGGCCGATGCGTTGCCGGCCAGCCGATTCGGCTGGTCGGGCGGGCCTGGGCCATCAAGGCGCGCTGGCCGCAGTGAGGCGTTCAAATCTCACAACAACGTTATTATCCCCCATTCGTTGTCACGCCGAGTGTCTGAATTGAACGCGCGCCCCGTCTGCGCTTGATGCGCCTTTCTGCCTGTGCGATAGGCACTCCAAAGCAGAAAATCTTTCGGAGAGCGCTGACATGGCGGGTGGACAGGGCCTTATGGCCGGCAAGCGCGGCCTTATACTGGGCGTCGCCAACAACAGATCGATTGCCTACGGCATCGCCAAGGCCTGCGTCGACCATGGCGCCGAGATCGCGCTGACCTATCAGGGCGAGGCGTTCAAGAAGCGCGTCGAGCCGCTGGCTGCGGAATTGGGCGCCTTTGTCGCCGGTCATTGCGATGTCACTGATCCGGCGAGCCTCGACGAGGTGTTTGCCAATGTCGCCAAGCATTGGGGCGGCAAGCTCGACTTCCTCGTCCATGCCATCGCCTTTTCCGACAAGGACGAGCTGACCGGACGCTATGTCGAGACGACGCGCGACAATTTCCTGCGCACCATGGACATTTCGGTCTATTCCTTCACCACCATCGCCAAGCGCGCCGAAGCGTTGATGACCGATGGCGGCTCGCTGCTGACGCTGACCTATTACGGCGCCGAAAAGGTCATGCCGCATTACAACGTCATGGGTGTCGCCAAGGCCGCGCTCGAAGCCAGCGTGCGCTATCTCGCCGTCGACCTCGGCGGCAAGAAGATCCGCGTCAACGCTATCTCGGCCGGGCCGATCAAGACCTTGGCTGCTTCGGGCATCGGCGACTTCCGCTACATCCTCAAGTGGAACGAATACAATTCGCCGCTGAAGCAGACCGTCACCCAGGAAGAAGTCGGCGATTCCGCCGTCTATTTCCTGTCGGACCTGTCGCGTGGCGTCACCGGCGAGGTGCACCATGTCGATTCCGGCTATCACGTCGTCGGCATGAAGGCGGTCGACGCGCCGGATATTTCGACCGTCAAGGAATAGTTCTGCCGCGGTTTCCGCCCGCCTGTCCTGATTTCCGGAAGACCTGATGGTTCCGCTCGTCTACATCGTGCGCCATGGCCAGACGCAGTGGAATGCCGAGTCGCGGCTGCAGGGCCAGGCCGACACCGATCTCAACGCGCTCGGCCGCGAGCAGGCGACCCGCAATGGACGGCGGCTGGCCGAACTGATCCAGAATCCTGAGGATTTCGACTTTGTCGCCAGCCCGATGAAGCGGACGCGCGAGACGATGCAGCGGCTGCGCTTGGCGATGCAGCTCGATCCCGATGCCTACCGCACCGACCCGCGTCTGGTCGAGGTGCACTTTGGCGACTGGCAGGGCTTTACCTATGCCGAACTCGACGCGCGAATGCCGGGCTCGGCGAAGGCGCGACGACGCAACAAATGGAATTTCCAGCCGCCGGGCGAGGGCGCCGAAAGCTACCAGATGCTGCTCGAACGGGTGAAGCCGTGGTTCGAGGCGCTCGACCGCCAGACGGTCTGCGTCACGCATGGTGGCGTCGTGCGGACTCTGTTTCGGATGGTCGAAGGTGTTTCCGAACATGAAGCGGCAAACCTGGAAGTGCGGCAGGACCGGGTGCTCAGGCTGCAGGACGGGCGTCTGGATTGGCTTTAGGTTCGAGCAGATAAAAACAGGACGACCGTCCTGTTTATCCGGGCAGGGCTCCGCCGAGCGGCAAGACCCTGTTCGGCGTCGGTGTTACTCGGTGTCGGGCAGTTCCATGTCGGTGACGACGTTCTCGCCATTCGTCACGTCATAGGCAATGACGATATCCATGCCCGGCTTTAGCGAATCGAGATCGGTCTCGGCGTTGAGCTTGAAGGACTTGCCGTCCTCCAGCGTCAGCGTCAGCGCGTCCTTGTCGACCTTCTTGATCAGGCCTTCGGTCTGGCCGGCATAGGCGGCGGTGGAAATCAGCAACATGGCGGCAGCAGCGCCAATCAGGGTACGCATCGTCGTCCTCTTTGTCATTGCGCCTGCATGGCGGCGAGCTTTCAACGGGCGGATGGAAGAGAGCAGAAACCAACCGAATGTGTCAAAACTAAAACCGCCGGATCACAGTTTGACCGCTGTGGAAAACGCCAATAGAACGCACCCTTGATCCGGCTCCGCTGCCGGGCAGGGCTAAAATTCATGTCTCACAACACGTTCGGCCATCTCTTCCGCGTCACCACCTGGGGCGAAAGCCATGGCCCGTCGCTCGGCTGTGTCGTCGACGGCTGCCCGCCCGGCATCCGCTTCACACGGGCCGAAATCCAGGCCGAACTCGACAAGCGCCGTCCCGGCCAGTCGCGTTTTGTGACCCAGCGCCGCGAGCCGGACGAGGTGAACGTGCTATCCGGCTTCATCCTCGACGAGGACGGCGAGACGATGATCACCACCGGCACGCCCGTCTCGATGCTGATCGAGAATGTCGACCAGCGCTCCAAGGACTATGGCGAGATCGCCCGCCAGTACCGGCCCGGCCACGCCGACTACACCTATGACGTCAAATACGGCCTGCGCGACCATCGCGGCGGCGGCCGCTCCTCGGCCCGCGAGACGGCCGCGCGCGTGGCCGCCGGCGCGCTCGCCCGTAAGGTGGTGCCCGGCATGGTGGTGCGCGGCGCGCTGGTGTCTATGGGCGAGAAATCGATCGACCGCGCCAACTGGAACTGGAATTTCATCGGTGACGCCGAAAACCCGTTCTTCACCCCCGATCCGGCCTCCGTTCCGGTCTTCACCAGCTATCTCGACGGCATCCGCAAATCCGGCTCCTCGGTCGGCGCGGTTATCGAGATCGTCGCCGACGGCGTGCCGGCCGGCCTTGGCGCGCCGATATACGCCAAGCTCGACCAGGACATCGCGTCCGGCCTGATGTCGATCAACGCCGTCAAGGGCGTCGAGATCGGCAACGGTTTCGAAGCCGCCCGCATCACCGGCGAACAGAATGCCGACGAGATGCGCATCGGCAATGACGGCAAGCCGGTCTTCTTGTCCAACAATGCCGGCGGCATTCTGGGCGGCATCTCGACCGGCCAGGCGATCGTCGCCCGCTTCGCCGTCAAGCCGACCTCGTCGATCCTGACGCCGCGCAAATCCATCGACAAGGACGGCAACGACGTCGACGTCATGACCAAGGGCCGCCACGACCCCTGCGTCGGCATCCGCGCCGTGCCGATCGGCGAAGCCATGGTTGCCTGCGCCATCGCCGACCATTATCTGCGGCACCGGGGACAGACAGGCCGGGGATTAGGCAGTAGGGATTAGGCAATAAGCCAGCCCGTACTTCCTTCCCTAACTCCTACTGCCCAACCCCTATTCCCTGCGAGCGAAGCGAGCCAATGCCATACGATCAGAAGAAAATCGTCGAAGCCATCCGCGCCTTCGAGCGCGGCGAGATCGTCGTCGTCATGGACGATGACGGGCGTGAGAACGAGGGCGACCTGATCGTTGCCGCCGTGCATTGCAGCCCGGAGAAAATGGCCTTCATCATCCGTCACACCTCCGGCATCGTCTGCACGCCGATGCCGCGCGAGGAGGCCAAGCGGCTCAATCTGCAGCCGATGGTCGCCGACAATGATTCCGCCCACACCACGGCCTTTACCGTCAGCGTCGATTTCAAGCATGGCACCACCACCGGCATTTCGGCCGAGGACCGCACGCTGACCGTGCGCAACCTGGCCAACGGCAATGTCGGCGGTTCGGATTTCGTTCGCCCCGGCCACATCTTCCCGCTGATCGCTAGGGAAGGCGGCGTGCTGATGCGTTCGGGCCATACCGAAGCCGCGGTCGATCTCTGCAAGCTTGCCGGCCTGCCGCCGGTTGGCGTGATCTCGGAGTTGGTCAATGACGACGGCACCGTCAAGCGCGGCCCGCAGGTGGCGAGCTTTGCCGAGGAACACGGCCTCAAGCAGGTCTCGGTCGCCGACCTCATCGCCTACCGGCAGCGCAAGGAAACGCTGGTCGAACGCGTCGCCTGCTCCGAAATCGACACACTCGGCGGCAAGGCACAGGTCTTCACCTACACGCTGCCCTGGGATTCCATGCACCATGTCGCGGTCGTTTTCGGCGACATCCGTGACGGCGAGGACGTGCCGGTGCGGCTGCATTCGGAGGATGTGGTGACCGACGTGTTCGGCACCAGCCACCGGCTCGACGCCATTATGAAGGCGATGGGCGAACGCAAGCGCGGCGTCATCGTTTACCTCCGAGAGGGTTCGGTCGGCGTCGCCCATCAGGAGCGCAACCGGCCGATGAGTGCCGACCGTGAGGACCACGAAGAGGCCCGCCGCCGTGAGAACGAGTGGCGAGAAATCGGCCTCGGCGCGCAGATTCTCAAGGATCTCGGCATCTCCTCGATCAATTTGATCGCCTCGCGCGAACGCCACTATGTCGGGCTTGAGGGCTTTGGCATTCATATCGCCAAGACCGAGATTTTCTAGGGGACAGGGGGCGGTCGGATGAGCTTCGAGGCCTATCTCAATTGCTTTGAAGATGGCGAAGAGAGCTACTTCCCCACATCGATCGTCGAGGATGCCTTCGCGCCGTTCGTCACCAGGCGTGAACCTGAATTCACCTGCTGGGTCGTCGCCTATGACGATGCGTCGTCGGCCGACCTCTATCTCAATTTCGACCCCGGCGATGCCTCGCGATGTTCAGGCTTCACCGTCGCGCGGCCGCCCGACGGTCCGCGCCTCTACGAAGCGCTGTGGAAAATCCTGCGTGTCACCAGCTCGGTCGTGTATTGCGCCGGAGAATGTCCGCCGATGGTCGGGCGCGCTGAAACAATACCCCATCTGAACCCGGATATGGTCGAGACACTGGGAAGTCCCGTCGTCGTTGTTGATGGGGACGAGATTCGCAACAGGTTTGAACACTCCTAGGAAGCCCGGCTTCTTCAAGGTGAACGGCGTCCGTTCCGTGAGCTGAACCGGACGCTTGTGCTCCTATTCCGCGGGAACGGCGGCCGCGTCGCATCCGTCCAGCTCGCATTCATGGGTGGCCAGGCTGCGCTGGCCGGCGAGCACCGTGACCAGTGCGATAGTGCCGGCCGCCACCGAGACCCAGAACCCGTTCTGAGCTCCAAAGGCGTCCACGACGGCGCCGGCGGCAAACGAGCCCAGCGCCATGCCGATGCCAATCCCGGTCATCACCCAGGTGATCCCCTCGGTCAGCATCGCTTCCGGCACGTGCCGCTCGATCAGGCCGAAGGCGGTGATGAAGGTCGGCGAAATCGCCACGCCGCTGATGAACACGGCCAGCGCCAAGAGCGGCACGGTGCCGGCCGTTAGGGGCAGCAATGTGCCGAGCGCGACAAGAGCGACCGCGATGGCCAGTTGGCGCTGCAACGGTGCTTTCAGATTGAGCGCGCCGACAACGAGGCCGAGCACGAACGATCCCAGCGCATAGACCCCGATAACGAGGCTGGCGGCGCCCGGTTGGCCGAGTTCCTTGGTGATCGCCACCGTGCTCACTTCCGTCGTCGCGAAGGTGGTGCCGACGAAGATCAGGGCGAAGGTGATGATCTGCACTGGGCGCAGCCGGATTGCCGAGCCGCTTGTGACACGATCCACCGGCCGCACTTGCGGCTCGGTCGAGCGCTGCAGGATGAAAGCTGTCGAGCCGATGGCGAGGAACAGCGTGCTCACCAGAACACCAGCTTCGGGGAAGAGGGCGGCGCTCAAGCCCACCGACAGCGATGCGCCTGCGATGTAGACGAGTTCGTCCGCAGCCGACTCGAAGGCGAAAGCGGTGTTCATCTGCGGCCGGCCGCGGAAAATCTCGGTCCAACGCGCGCGCACCATGGCCGGCATGCTGGGCATGGCGGCAGCCGCCAATGCCGACACGAACAATGTCCATAGCGGCCAGTCCTGATTGGCTGCCGCAATCAGCACCGCAAAGGCGATCACGGTGACAATGGTGGTGGGAACAACGATACGCGTCTGGCCGAGCCGGTCGACCAGCCTTGAGATTTGCGGCGCCACGAAAGCATTGCTCAGCGCGAAGGTCGCCGCGACGGCGCCGGCCAGCCAGTATTCGCCATGCGTTTGCGACAGCATCGCCACGAGTCCGATCGGCGCCATGGCGATCGGCAGGCGCGCCAGGAAGCCGGCGCTGGCAAAGCCCTTGGCTCCGGGGGCACGAAAGATTTCGGCGTAGGGGTTTTGCATTGCGGGCTCCTCGACAAAGGCCAATTCAACAATTACATACGATGCGTATGATTGTAAGATAGTGCATACGCGCCGTATGTCAATTGGCATACGATGCGTATGTGAATAAGGCCAGAACCATGCACAGACCCCGCAAGGAGATGATCGCCGAAACGCGCGCCAAGCTGATCACGGCGGCCCGCCATGCCTTCGGTACGATCGGCTATGCCGAGGCGTCGATGGACGATTTCACCGCCTCGGCCGGGCTGACGCGCGGCGCGCTCTACCATCATTTCGGCGACAAGAAGGGGCTGCTGCAGGCGGTCATCGCCGAAATCGATGGCGAGATGGCGGTTCGCATAAATGAGATCGCGTCGAAAGCGCCGACCCGCTGGCAGCATTTCGTCGACGAATGCACGACCTATATCGAAATGGCGCTGGAGCCCGAAATCCAGCGCATCATGTTCAGGGATGGCCCGGCCGTGCTGGGGGATCCGGCGCAATGGCCGAATGCCAATGCCTGCGTCGGTTCAATGACCGATCATCTGACCGCTCTGCAGCAGGAGGGGGTGGTCGTCCCCGGTGTCGACCCCGAAACCGCCGCGCGGCTGATCAACGGCGCCAGCAGCCAGGCGGCGCAGCGCATCGCCAATTCGAGCGACCCCGAAGCGACGTCGAAGACCGTGGTGGCGGCCTTCAAACAGTTGCTCGAAGGGTTGCTGAAGAAGCAGGGTCCTCAGCCGGTCTGAAATCTCACCGCCGAGACCCGGCATTTTGGCAGTGGATCAGTTTGAGATTGCGGACATCGTTGCGCTGATCGAGGCGAAGGAAGCTGAGAAGCCGATGGTGCGGGCACCTATAGAAAGCGTGGAGAATTGCCCCTATGAGAGCACAATACAAGGGTCACCGAGTTGTAGAGACCAAAGCTGGCACATTCGCCCTTGACACGTGGAAGCCGCGCGATCCCACCGACTTTTCCATTACTATAGATTTCTACGCGGGCCCAGAAGGAGATGCGAGCGCCGACGCATTTACGGCGACAGTCTGCTCTCCGAACTATTTTCTTCGCTCGCAAAGCGGCAACGTGTTTTCTGGAGACAGCGTAATTTTCATGCTCAGATTCGACTACGCTGAACTGGAAAAGTTTCTCATAGATCGTTGCGCAGCTACCGAGGGCGATACATGGGACGCGATAGCTGCGCAACTAACGAGGCTGGGACGCTGGGAGTTCGACTATCACCTTCAGATTTCAAACTGACCCACGACTCGGGATTTGCCGATGTTGACAATTCCAGGCCCGGGATCATCCTCGCCGTCCATTCTCTGAGGGGAGATTCGGGCGCATGTGGGATTTCGAAATCGGCAGGTCGGTGTCCATCATGATCAGGACATGGCCGTTCATCGTCTTTCGCATGATCGTCTATTTCGGCATCACGCTGGCTTATATCGTGGCGACCGGCAGCGGCGCCTCGGTCGGCTATGGCGTCGGCCACATCTCCACCGATCCCGACGGGCCGCTGTCCTTTGCACTCTGGGGCGGCATCGTCGGCATTGGCGTCGTTTCGATCGCGCTTTACTGGATCCGCGAATACATCCTCTACGTCGTCAAAGCCGGCCATATCGCCGTCATGGTCCATCTGATCGACGGTAGGGACGTTCCCAATGGCCAGGACCAGATCGCCTACGCCAAGGATGTTGTGAAGGAGCGTTTCGCCGAGGCCAACATCCTTTTCGTGCTCGACCAGCTGGTCAAGGGCGCCATCCGCGCCATCACCGGCCTGATCGGCGGCATCGCCGCCTTCCTGCCCATTCCGGGCCTCGGCGGCCTGGTCGCTTTCATCAACACAGTCATCCGCCTGTCGCTGACCTATGTCGACGAGATCATCCTCGGCTACAACATCCGCATCAACTCGTCCTCGCCCTTCGAGACGGCGCGGCAAGGCGTCGTGCTCTATGCCCAGAACGGCAAGACCATGGTCAAGAACGCCGTCTGGCTGGCGGTGATCATGTGGGGCGTGTCCTTCGTCATCTTCCTGCTGATGCTGGCGCCGGCCGCCGCCATCATGTGGTTCATCCCGGGGCAGCTCGGCGGCTGGGCCTTCGTGCTGGCGATCCTGCTGGCCTGGGCCTTCAAGGCGGCATTCATCGAACCCTTCGCCATCGCCTGCCTGATGCAGGTCTATTTTAGGACGATTGAAGGCCAGGTGCCGAACGCCGAATGGGACCAGCGGCTGGCCGAGGCGTCGTCCAAGTTCCGGGAGCTCAGGGACAAGGCGCTGGCCTCATTCGGCGGCTCGCGCTGGACGCAGCCGAGCACCTAAACCCTGTTGAACGTCGGGGCGGCGCGGCGTCAAACCATGGTCAAAGCGGCCGGGCGCGCCTATATCGGGTCATGGTCACAAGGCTCTACACCCATCCGATCTTCCTCGAACATCTGACGCCGCCCGGTCATCCGGAGCGACCCGACCGCTTGCGCGCCATCGAGCGCGTGCTCGATGACGAGGCCTTTGCGGCGCTCGATCGGGTCACGGCGCCGCAAGGCGACGAGGCGACGATCCTCTATGCCCACCCTGAGGATTTCGTGGCTCGGGTCCGCGCCGCGATCCCTGAAAGCGGCATTGCCCCGATCGACGCCGACACCAGCGCCAGCCCGAAAAGCTGGCAGGCGGTGGTGACCGCCATCGGCGCGGCCAATGCCGCCGTAGACGATGTCTTCGAGGGCCGTGTCGCCAACGCCTTCGTCGCCGCGCGTCCGCCCGGCCACCATGCCGAAAAGACCACGGCGATGGGCTTTTGCCTGTTCAACACCGCGGCCATCGCCGCGCGTTATGCGCAGAAGAAACACGGCGCTGAGCGCGTCGCCATCGTCGACTGGGACGTCCATCACGGCAACGGCACGCAGGACATCTTCTGGGACGATCCGTCGGTGCTCTATTGTTCGACGCACCAGATGCCGCTCTATCCCGGCACGGGGGCCAAGACCGAAACCGGCGCCGGTAACATCGTCAACGCGCCGCTGGCGCCACAGACCGGCTCAGAGGTCTTTCGCGATGCCTTGCTGTCGCGCGTCCTGCCGGCGCTCGACAATTTCGCGCCCGATCTGATCATCATTTCCGCCGGTTTCGACGCCCACCATCGCGATCCGCTGGCCGAGATCAACCTCAACGAGGGCGATTTCGACTGGGCGACCGGCCAACTGCTGGAGCGCGCCGGGCGCCACAGCGGCAACCGGCTCGTCAGCCTGCTCGAGGGCGGCTACGATCTGCAAGGACTGGCATTTTCGGTGGCCGCCCATGTCGGGCGGCTGATGAAGGGGTAAAGTATGGCTGGCGAAGCAAATGAAGACGTGAAGGCGATGAGCTTCGAGCAGGCACTCGACGCGCTGGAGAAGATCGTCGATGATCTCGAACGCGGCGACGTGCCGCTCGACCAGTCGATCAAGATCTATGAGCGCGGCGAGGCGCTGAAGGCCCATTGCGACCGGCTGCTGAAGGCGGCCGAAGACAAGGTCGAGAAGATCAGGCTGTCGCGTGATGGCAAACCGGTGGGAACGGAGCCGCTCGACGCGGAGTAGTGGAATGGGGCGGGCATAAAGCAGATAGGAGTTCAAGCATGTGCAGAAACATCAAGACCCTGTTCAATTTCGAGCCGCCGGCGACCCATGACGAGATCCGCGACGCCGCCCTTCAATTCGTGCGCAAACTGAGCGGAACGACGCGCCCCTCGCAGCGCAACCAGGCAGCCTTCGACCGCGCCGTCGAGGCGATCGCCGAATCGGCGCATGAATTGCTGCATTCGCTGGAAACCACGCATCATCCGCGCAATCGCGAAGAGGTGGCGGCCAAGGCAAAAGCCAAATCGGCGCTCCGCTTCGCCTGAAGACATCCAGATGAGTTTCTTCCCCGGCAAGGACCCTGAGCCTGGCGATGCCTTCGCCAGCGACCAGATCGAGCTCATGGTCATTCCAAACGCCAAGGACATTGGCGGCTTCCAGGTTCGCCGCGCTCTGCCGACGGCAAAGCGGCGGCTGGTTGGTCCCTTCATCTTCTTCGACCGCATGGGGCCGGCCATCTTGCGCGCCGGGCAGGCGATGGATGTGCGCCCGCACCCGCATATCGGGCTTTCCACCGTCACCTATCTGTTCGACGGCAATATCAGGCACCGCGATTCGCTCGGCACCGAGATGGTCATCCAGCCCGGCGACGTGAATTTGATGACCGCCGGCCGCGGCATTGTCCATTCCGAGCGCACGCCCGAAGAACTGCGCGGCGCGCCGATGTCGGTCTCCGGCCTGCAGACATGGCTGGCTTTGCCCGACGGCAAGGAGGAAGTGGCGCCGGTGTTCGAGAACACGGCCGCGCTCCTTCTGCCCGAGATCGACGCCGAAGGTGTTTCCGGCCGCGTGGTGATCGGCGATTTCCAGGGACTGCGCTCGCCGGTAAGAGCCGACACCGAGACGCTCTACGCCGATCTGAGGCTGGCGCCCGGCGCCAGCGTCAAAATTCCCGCCGACGCCGAGGAACGCGCCATCTACACGCTGGACGGCGATGTCTCAATCTCGGGCGACCGTTTTCCGGCCGAACGGCTGCTGGTGTTCCGGCCTGGCGACGAGATCGTCGTGTCGTCCGAGCGCGGCGCCCATTTCATGCTCTTCGGCGGCGCTTCGCTCGGCTCCCCGCGCCACATCTGGTGGAACTTCGTCTCGTCGTCGAAGGAACGCATCGAACAGGCCAAGCAGGAATGGAAGACGGGCCGCTTCGATATCGTTCCCGGAGACGAGGAAGAGTTCATTCCGTTACCGGACAATTAACGTCAGCATCACCCGCGTCACTGACACGCATTTACATTCCGGCGACGCAGGCATATTTCGCCATGATCGACGCGCATCATAGCTGAGCAGGCCCTTTACCAGTGAACGCAACGCTGCATACGCCGCTTCTCGACAAGGTCCGCATTCCAGCCGACCTGAAGAAGCTTGACGAAAGCGAGCTGCCGCAGCTGGCCTCGGAGCTGCGCGCCGAGCTGATCGATGCCGTCTCGCATACGGGCGGGCATCTCGGCGCCGGCCTCGGTGTCGTCGAACTGACGGTGGCGCTGCACTATGTCTTCAACACGCCGGAAGACCGCGTGATCTGGGATGTCGGCCACCAGGCCTATCCGCACAAGATCCTGACCGGCCGCCGCGACCGCATCCGCACGCTGCGCCAGGAGGGCGGCCTGTCCGGCTTCACCCGTCGCGCCGAGAGCGAATACGACCCGTTCGGCGCCGCGCACTCCTCGACCTCCATTTCCGCTGGCCTCGGCATGGCCATGGCGCGCGACCTCTCCGGCGGCCACAACAATGTCATTGCCGTCATTGGCGACGGCGCCATGTCTGCCGGCATGGCCTATGAAGCCATGAACAATGCCGGCGCGCTCGATGCTCGCCTGATCGTCATTCTCAACGACAACGACATGTCGATCGCGCCGCCGACCGGCGCCATGAGCGCCTATCTGGCGCGGCTTGCCTCTGGCAAGACCTATCTTGGCCTGCGCGACTTCGGCAAGAAACTGACCTCCTATCTCGGCAAGCGTGCCGATCGCGCCATCAAGCGGGCGGTCGAGCATGCGCGCGGCTACGTCACCGGCGGCACGCTGTTCGAGGAGCTTGGCTTCTACCATATCGGCCCGATCGACGGCCACAATCTCGAGCATCTGATCCCGGTGCTGAAGAACGTCCGCGACCATGCCGACGGTCCGGTGCTGATCCATGTCGTGACCCAGAAGGGCAAGGGCTACGCGCCGGCCGAGGCTGCGGCCGACAAATATCATGGCGTGAACAAGTTCGACGTCATCACCGGCGCGCAGACCAAGGCCCCGGCCAATGCGCCGGCCTACACCAAGGTGTTTGCCGAAAGCCTGGTCCAGGAAGCCCGCCTGGACGAACGTATCGTCGCCGTCACCGCCGCCATGCCGAACGGCACCGGCCTCGATTTGTTCGGCGAAGCGTTTCCGACCCGGACCTTCGATGTCGGCATTGCCGAGCAACATGCCGTGACCTTCGCCGCCGGCCTCGCCAGCGAGGGCTACAAGCCCTTCGCCGCCATCTATTCGACCTTCCTGCAGCGCGCCTACGATCAGGTCGTCCATGATGTGGCGATCCAGAAACTGCCGGTGCGTTTCCCGATCGACCGCGCCGGTTTCGTCGGCGCCGACGGCGCCACTCATTGCGGCGCCTTCGACACCACCTTCCTGGCGACGCTGCCGGGCTTCGTGGTGATGGCGGCCGCCGACGAGGCGGAGCTTCGCCACATGGTGCGCACCGCCGCCTATTATGACGAAGGCCCGATCGCCTTCCGCTATCCGCGCGGCAATGGCGTCGGCGTCGACATGCCGGAGCGCGGCTCGGTGCTCGAAATTGGCAAGGGCCGCATCGTCAGGGAAGGCACCAAGGTGGCGCTTCTGTCCTTTGGCACAAGACTGCAGGACTGTCTGCTGGCGGCCGAGGAACTCGGCGCGGCAGGGCTTTCGACGACGGTTGCGGACGCCCGCTTCGCCAAGCCGCTGGACGAGGATTTGATCCGCCGTCTCGCCCGCTCGCACGAAGTGCTGGTGACGGTGGAAGAGGGGGCTGTCGGCGGTTTCGCCAGCCACGTGCTGCAGTTCCTCGCCCATGAAGGCTTGCTGGAAAGCGGTCTGAAAGTTCGGCCGCTGGTGCTGCCGGACGAGTTCACCGACCACGCCAAGCCGGAAAAAATGTATGCCGATGCCGGGCTCGACGCGGCCGGCATCGTGCGCACCGTGTTCGTCGCGCTCGGCCATTCCGCGCGCGCGCAGCGCGCCTGAATCAAACCTCACGCAGCTGAAGCAGTTGCCTGTGCAAGCCTGACACTTTGTTAACGCTTCTCTTTGGCGTTTCGCTTACCGTCTCTTTTGGCCGTTTTTCAACGCCGCCCTGCTAGAACTGCCTCCAGGCAGGGAGTTAAAAACAATGCGAACGCTTCTGTGCGGCGCGGCCCTTTTGGCCGTCATCGCCCCGCCGGCCATGGCCGAGACGCGCTATGACCGCAAGCTCGAACAGGCGGTGGCAGGCATCGTCGCCCGCAAGATGGGCGATATCAGGGGCGCTTTTTCCTACAAGCAGGTGCCGCAGCTTGTCGTCGTGCCGGACGCACCAGTCGTTGCTGTCGAGCGCCCGCGCAAGCAGGCTTCAGATGACGGAAGCGACGGCCTGATGCCGGCCGTTGAACGGCAGGTCTCACGGACGATCTTCTAAAACCACATATCGCGCACGCAGCGCCCATCGCGCGGCAGGTCGTCATAAGTGTCCAGCCCGTCGAAATGGTCGATCGGCAGGTCGGCGACCGCCTCCGGCGGTGCCAGCCTGACATTGACGGCGATCCGCGTGCGGCCGCTGTCGCTGCGGCGCAAACCGCGCCAGGCAAGCACACAGGCACATGTCGGGCAAAACAGGATTTCCAGCGACGGCGTCTCCTTGCCGGCGCGGGTGTAGGACTGCACAGGCCCCGCAAGCCGGATACGCTCGTCGACAAAGTCATAGGCCCAGAGTGTGCCATAGCGGCGGCAAAGCGTGCAATTGCAGGCCGTGATCGGGCCGGGATCGCCTTCCAGGGTCCAGTGGGCGGCGCCGCAATGGCAGGTTCCCGTCAGCATTCGTCTTCCTCCGCATTGCCTGAGCCTCTACATCTTGCCGGACTGGCTGCGCTATTCAACCGGGCGGACTGGCTTGCGGCCCGGGTCTCGACGTCCTCCTATGCCAATGTCCTTGCCTTCGCGGCCGGCTTTCGCCATGAAGGCCGATGAACTCCCCTCTGCCAGCCAGCACACGCCAGCGGCTCGACGAATTGCTCGTCCAGCGCGGCCTGTTTGCGAGCCGCTCGCGCGCCCGCGACGCGGTCGAGCGCGGCACCGTGACGGTCGACGGCGTGGTCGCCCGCAAGCCCGGCCAGACGGTTCTGCCGCACTGTCTCATCGTCATCGACGACCCGGCGCAGGGTTATGTCTCACGCGCGGCGCTGAAGCTGATCGCCGGGCTCGACCATTTCAGTCTCGATCCCGCGGGCAGTGAAGCCCTCGATATCGGCGCCTCGACAGGCGGCTTCACCCAGGTGCTGCTCGAACGCGGCGCGGCCCATGTCACTGCCATCGATGTCGGCCACGGCCAGATGCATCCCGGTGTCTCGTCCGACCCGCGCGTCACCGTGATCGAGGGCCTCAACGCTCGCGAGCTCGCGGCTGCCGATCTCGGCGGCCGTATCCCCGATTTCATCGTCTCCGATGTAAGCTTCATCTCGTTGAAACTGGCGATGCCACCGGCGTTGGCATTGGCACGGGACGGCGCTCGTGCGGTGTTTCTGGTCAAGCCGCAATTCGAGGCCGGCCGCGAGGCGATCGGCAAGGGCGGTCTTTTGAAAGACCCTTATGACGCCGCCCGTGTGGCCGGCTTGCTGCAGGAATGGCTCGAAGGCGTCCCTGGCTGGCGTACATTGGGCTTGCACATGTCGCCGATCGAAGGCGGGGACGGCAACCGCGAATTCCTGCTTGCCGGGATCAAGGATGCCGGGACCAAGGATGCCGGGACCAAGGACCGATGAGCACGGGCTTCACCATCAAGAGACTGGGTTCGCAGGGCGACGGCGTCGCCGAGACGGAAACCGGCGAGCTGTTCATTCCCTTCACCCTGCCCGGCGAGACCGTCACCGCCGCGCGCGAGAGGGATCGCGCCATGCTGATGGCGGTATTGGAGACGTCGCCGCTGCGTATCGATCCGGCCTGCCGGCATTTCACCGAATGTGGCGGCTGCGCCGTCCAGCATCTGCAAGCCGACGCTTACCAGCAATGGAAACGCGACAAGGTCGTGCATGCCTTGAAAGGCATTGCCGGCGACATCGGCGCCCTGGTGCCGTGTGCGCCACACACACGCCGCCGCGTCGTGCTTGCCGCCAGGCGCGCCGACACAGGCATGCTGCTTGGCTTCCATCGCCATCTGTCGCCGGAAATCATCCCCATCGAGGAATGTCCGATCTCGCTGCCGGAGATCGTTGCCGCGCTCGATCGCTTGAGGTCGGTCGCCGACCTGGTTTGCGCCACCACCAAATCGTTCCGGATGGCGGTCACTGTGACGGGCTCGGGGCTTGACGTCGCTGTCTATGAGTCGGGCAAGCTGGGCGAGAACCAGCGCCGGGTCGCCTCCAACTTCATCATGGCCAATGGCTTTGCCCGGCTTTCGATCGACGACGAGATTGTCATCGAGCCGAAAAAGCCGGTGGTCATGTTCGGCACCGTCGCTGTCGCCATACCGCCTGGCGCCTTCCTGCAGGCAACGCAAGCCGCCGAACAGACGATGGCCGATCTCGTTGGCGGACATCTGAAGCGTGCCAGGAAAGTCGCGGATCTTTTCGCCGGCTGCGGCAGCTTTGCGCTTCGGCTGGCGGCCAAATCCGAAGTCCACGCGGTCGAAGGCGACGCGGCAGCCCTTTCGGCGCTCGACCGCGGATCGCGCTTCGCCACCGGCCTGAAGCGGGTAACCGGCGAACGCCGCGACCTGTTCCGGCGGCCGCTGACGTTCAAGGAGCTGAATGCTTTCGATGGCGTCGTCTTCGACCCGCCGCGCGCCGGCGCCGAGGACCAGTCGAAGCAGATCGCCCGCTCGGATGTGCCGTTCGTCGCCGCCGTCTCCTGCAATCCGGTGACGCTGGCACGAGACCTGCGCATCCTGATTGACGGCGGCTACATCTTGAAGAGCGTCACGCCCATCGACCAGTTCCTGTGGTCGCCGCATGTCGAGGCCGTGGCGCTGCTGGAGAAGCCGAAACGGCGACGTTAATCCGCCGATTTTCACAAGGCCGTGCTTGAGTTTGCCGCCCCCCGCAAGACGTAGCCGGCTGGCAAACTAGCCTTCGCGAACGCTTTCGTACCCGGCCGCTTGTGCGGCCTTGATGAACTTACGGTCGAAGGACACAAATGCTGAGCAGTGCGAGGACTTGCCCAGATGGAGCGCATCGGCGAAATCCATTCCCGTCTCGGCTAGATCGACCGCGGAAGAGACCATCGCAGCATCCTCTATCTCGACAGTGGGAAGCCCGCCGAACACCCGCAGTGCATTGACGATCGAGGCCTGATCATAACCATAGCCGCTGCGCAGCACCCACTCAGCCTCCAGGATCACCGTGACGGCGACGAAAACGGGCTGATCGTCGATCAGCCGCCGGGCTCGCGGGGACTGCTCGGGATCGTCGTTCGTCAGATACCTGACGACAACGTTGGTATCAATCGCGAGCATGGCGCCGCCGTGCTTCAGCAAGGACGGCCGCGTCCATCTCCTCCAAGGTCTTCGGTCTGCCACTGTGCGGCAGGACACCAAAGACATCTTCTGGTCGTGTCGGGGCAAAGGCAGGCGCCGGTCTCAAAAGTACACCGTCCGGTGTGTCTTCGACCTGCAGGCGCGTGCCCGCGCCCCAGTCCCTCCGTTTGCGGATAGCGCTGGGCAGGATGACTTGTCCCTTGGTCGAGACGGTCGTTATAAGCTTTTCTATTGCACCCATTGCGGTATTACCCTTGTGTAAGACAAAGGTAAGATATCCCTGTGAGGGGAACTATTCAAGCCCGCCGACGTCTCCTCGCTCAAACCCTGGTGCCGCCGACCGTCATCTGGTTCATCCTGAGATGCGGCTGGCCGACGCCGACCGGCACGCCTTGTCCGGCCTTGCCGCACATGCCGATGCCGGTGTCGAGTTTCATGTCGTTGCCGATCATCGACACACGGTGCATGGCGTCCGGTCCGTTGCCGATCAGCATGGCGCCCTTGATCGGCTGCGTCACCTTGCCGTTTTCGATCATGTAGGCCTCGGTGCAGCCGAACACGAACTTGCCTGAGGTGATGTCGACCTGGCCGCCGCCGAAGGATACGGCATAGATGCCGTTCTTGACCGAGGCGATGATCTCATCCGGCTCCATGTCGCCCGCCGTCATATAGGTGTTGGTCATGCGCGGCATCGGCTGGTGCGCATAGCCTTCGCGCCGGCCGTTTCCCGTGGCTTTCATGCCCATCAGCCGGGCGTTCTGGCGGTCCTGCATGTAGCCGACAAGCTTGCCGTCCTCGATCAGCACATTGCGGGCCGAAGGCGTGCCTTCATCGTCGACGGTCAGCGAACCCCGCCGCTCCGGCATGGTGCCGTCATCGACCACGGTAACGCCCTTGGCGGCGACCTGCTGGCCGAGCAGGCCGGCAAAGGCGGAGGTCTTCTTGCGGTTGAAGTCGCCCTCCAGCCCATGGCCGACGGCTTCGTGCAGCATCACGCCTGGCCAGCCGCTGGACAAAACGATGTCGAACGTTCCGGCCGGCGCGGGAATGGCTTCGAGATTGACCAGCGCCTGCCTGAGCGCCTCCCTGGCCGCATGCTTCCAGGCGTCCTCGACCAGGAACTCGCCGAACGCCTTGCGCCCGCCCATGCCATAGGAGCCGCTTTCCTGGCGGTCGCCGTCGCCGACGACGACGGAAACGTTGATGCGGACCAGCGGGCGGATGTCGCGCACGATCTGGCCGTCGGCGCGCACGATCTCGACATGCTGCCAGGACGCCGCGAGCGAGGCCGTCACCTGGCGCACGCGCGGGTCCTCGGCGCGCAGCCATGCGTCGATTTCCTGCAACAGCTTGGCCTTGACCTCGAAGGAGGGCGAGGGGATCGGGTTCTCCTCGCCATAGAGATAGCGGTTGGTGCGCGCGGGTGCCGCGGCAAGCGTGCCGGAATAGCCGCCCCTGACTGTCGAGACGGCGTCGGCGGCGCGCAGCAGCGACGCCTCCGAAAGATCGCTGGAATGAGCGTAGCCGCTGGCCTCGCCGGCCACGGCGCGCAGGCCAAAACCCTGGTCGGTGTTGAAATTGGCGGTCTTCAGCCTGCCATTGTCGAACATCAGCGCTTCGCTCTCGCTGTATTCGAGGAACAGTTCGCCGTCATCGGCGCCGTTCAGTGTGTCGGCGACGATCCGCTTGATGCGATCATCTGAAATGTCGAATTGGCCGGTCAGGCTGTTCATGGCAGGTCCGCTCACAGGAGGAATGGTGTTGCCACGATGTAGGCGCGAAGACGCGCCTGCACAATCCGCAATGACGATCCGCAGCAGGTGGAGCGGGTAACCCCGCCCCTGAACATGACATCCATCTTGAAGTTCGACCCGTCACCCGAAAAGGCCTTCACCCAGCGATATTTCTTGTTCCATTCATTGGCCTGGTCGGCCGTGAAGGGGTTGGTATAGCCCGAGGAGAACTGGATCGACTTGCACTTCTCATGGTTTTCGCAGCCATAGAAGTAGATGACATATTTCATGCCCTGAAGCCGGCCCGAGACCATCGGATCGCCCCGTGTCCTTGTCCATCTTGGCCGAGCCATAGCCTTTCGCAAGCTCGAAAATGACGGCCGGATCGGGCGCCGTGATGATTTCGGAATCCTCGGCAAAGGCGACGGAAACGGCGCCGGTCAGGATTAGACCGGTCGACAAAAGCAAAGAACAAGCACGCATGATGACCCCCACAGCCAAAGATCAAACCCGTGGGAATTGTGAGGAAAGACGGTTTCGCAAGCATCAAGCTCAGGGCAGGGCGGCAAAACCGTCGGCGAAGCCCTTGAGGTCGACGGGGATGCCGATGCCTTCTTCCGGCGTCTGGAAGACGATGAAGGTGGCCGACGTCCCGGTCTTCAGCGTATCGAGCAGCGGCTTTTCGAGAATGACCTCGGCATAGCAGCCGTCCTGGAAGCAGCGCACGAAATAGGCGCGGCCAATATCCTTGCCGTCGACATTGAGGCCCAGGCCATTGGGCAGCAGAACGCCGAGCGGAGCCAGCACGCGCAGGATCTCGGCCTTGTTGTCGGCGGTGCGCAGGACGACGACGGACAGTCCCATTTCCGGGCGATCCTCGGCAACGACGTTCTGCATCATCACGCATTGTTCCGAGGTGGCGCCGGCCGGCGTGTCGCAGATGATCGACCACGCGCCATGCGTTGACTTGACCGTGCCGCTGGGCTGCGCTGCATTGGCGACGCCGGTTGCGGACGAGCCGATACCGATCAGGGCGGCGAGAAAAACGACCTTCGCCCCGCTTCTCGAAAGCCAAGCGCTTTTCGAATGCCAGGCGCTCTTCGAATGCCAGGCGTTTCTCGAAAGCCAAGAGGTCATGACGGCTCCATTGCGAATCACGGCACTTTAAGCCGCGCCAAGGCCAAGTAAAGGATAGGGCGACCGCCGGTCAGCCCCGGCAGGCGCAATAATGCGCTTTTCCCTAGCAAATTCGCCCGAATTGCGACCGTCGGGCGCATTCCGGACACAAGCCCGCATAGCCTGTCTGTCGACGACCCGCGCGGGCCACGAGGCCGTCGAAACAGCACGGCAGCACTTGCGCGCAAAAATGCCGCACGGTTTCGCCCGCTCCTTTCTTGCGGAGGGAAATAGAGTATGGTTTGAACCACCCTTGGGACTGTCCGGGATTCCCATCCCGGCATTGTTCGATATTCTTGCGTCGCGATCGCGAGGAACCGGGAGATGAAGAGGGCGATGAGAAAATTCCCAGCAAGCGCCAAATTGATGGCAACGGCAGGCGCCGCCGCTGCATTTTTCGCCGGTGCCTCCGCCCATGCGGCCCAGCCGCAGCCGTGGGAGATGACTTTTCAGCCGCCGGCGACAGACATGATGCGGCAGATCGAGTGGTTCGGGAACTACACGATGTGGTTCGTCGTCCCGATCACTGCTTTGGTTCTGGCGCTTCTCGCCTGGTGCATCTTCAGGTTCCGCGCCAGCAAAAACCCGGTTCCGTCCAAGACCAGCCACAACACGCTGATCGAGATCATCTGGACAGTCGGGCCGGTCGTCGTCCTGCTGTTCATCGCCATTCCCTCGTTCCAGCTGCTGACGGCGCAGTACACGCCGCCGGAAGAGGCCAAGCTGACCGTCAAGGTAACGGGCAATCAGTGGAACTGGGACTATGAGTACCAGACCGAGAACACGCTCTCCTTCAACTCGGCCATCCTGCAGGACGCCGACCGCGCCGCGATTGGCAAGGAAGACCGCAAGGTCTATCCGCGCCTGCTGGCGGTCGACAACGAGCTGGTCGTGCCGGTCAACACCATGACGCGCGTCCTGGTTACCGCAGCCGACGTGATCCATTCCTTTGCCGTTCCGGCCTTCGGCATCAAGATGGACGCGGTTCCCGGCCGCACCAACGAGACGTGGTTCAAGGCGGAAAAGGAAGGCATCTATTACGGCCAGTGCTCGCAGCTCTGCGGCAAGGACCATGCCTTCATGCCGATCGCCGTCCGCGTCGTATCCGATGCGCAGTACAAGACCTGGCTGGCAGCAGCCAAGACCGACCTCCCCGGCGCCAACAAGGCGCTGATGGCCGAGGTCGACGGTACCAACAAGGTAGCGGCCGCCGGCAATTGATGCCGCGGGTTAGCAAGAATTAGGGAACGGAGCCGACCATGGCAGAAGCTGCAGCTCACGACGACCACGACCACAAGCCCTATCATGGCTGGGTCCGGTGGGTGTACTCCACCAACCACAAGGACATCGGCACGCTCTACCTGATCTTCGCGATCTTCGCGGGCATCGTGGGCGGCGCGCTTTCGGTCGTCATCCGCATGGAGCTGCAGGAGCCGGGCATCCAGATATTCACCGGTCTGGCGCAGATGGTCTACGGCATGAACGGCGATGCCGCCATCGACGGCGGCAAGAGCATGTACAACGCCTTCGGCACCGCGCACGCGCTGATCATGATCTTCTTCATGGTCATGCCGGCGCTGATCGGCGGCTTCGCCAACTGGATGGTGCCGATCATGATCGGCGCGCCTGACATGGCCTTCCCGCGCATGAACAACATCTCGTTCTGGCTGCTGCCGCCGGCCTTCCTGCTGCTCATCGCTTCGGCTTTCATGCCGAGCGCGCCCGGCGCCTATGGCGTTGGCGGCGGCTGGACGCTCTATCCGCCGCTGTCGACCTCCGGCCAGCCCGGGCCAGCCATGGATCTGGCGATCCTGTCGATCCACATTGCCGGCGCGTCCTCGATCCTCGGCGCCATCAACTTCATCACCACCATTTTCAACATGCGCGCGCCGGGCATGACGCTGCACAAGATGCCGCTATTTGCCTGGTCGGTTCTGATCACCGCCTTCCTGCTGCTATTGTCGCTTCCGGTTCTGGCCGGTGGCATCACTATGCTGCTTACCGACCGCAATTTCGGCACCACCTTCTTCGCCCCGGATGGCGGCGGCGATCCGATCCTGTTCCAGCATCTGTTCTGGTTCTTTGGTCACCCCGAAGTGTACATCCTGATCCTGCCGGGCTTCGGCATCATCAGCCACATCGTCTCGACCTTCTCGAAGAAGCCGGTGTTCGGCTATCTCGGCATGGCCTACGCCATGGTCGCGATCGGCGCCGTCGGCTTCATCGTCTGGGCGCACCACATGTACACGACCGGCCTGTCGCTCGACACGCAGCGCTATTTCGTCTTTGCCACCATGGTCATCGCCGTGCCGACAGGCGTGAAGATCTTCTCCTGGATCGCGACGATGTGGGGCGGCTCGATCTCGTTCAAGACGCCGATGCTGTGGGCGCTGGGCTTCATCTTCCTGTTCACGGTCGGCGGTGTCACCGGCGTCCAGCTCGCCAATGCGGGCCTCGACCGCTCGCTGCATGACACCTATTTCGTCATTGCCCACTTCCACTATGTGCTGTCGCTTGGCGCGGTCTTCGCCATCTTCGCCGGCTGGTACTACTGGTTCCCCAAGATGACCGGCTATATGTACTCGCCGGTGATCGCCAACACCCACTTCTGGGTCACCTTCGTCGGCGTCAATTTGATCTTCTTCCCGCAGCATTTCCTCGGCCTCGCCGGTATGCCGCGCCGCACCATCGACTATCCCGACGCGTTCGCCGGCTGGAACATGGTGTCGTCCTACGGCTCCTATATATCGGCCGTCGGCGTGGTGATCTTCCTCTATGGCGTGTTCGAGGCCTTCCAGAAGAAGCGCGTCGCCGGCGCCAATCCGTGGGGCGAGGGTGCAACGACGCTCGAATGGCAGCTGCCTTCGCCGCCGCCCTTCCACCAGTGGGAACAACTGCCGAAGATCAAGTAAGGCAGCCCGAATACGAAACCGCCGGCCCGCCGGCGGTTTTCGGCCAACGGAATGATTGGACTTATGTACGCATGGCCCTTGTCGACGACCCAATGATTGACGAAGCGGGCTTTCGCATGTCGGAAGCCACGTCGGGCGATTTCTTCGCCCTGCTGAAGCCGCGCGTCATGTCGCTGGTGGTGTTCACGGCCTTTGTCGGCATGGTCGCTGCACCCGTGACCATCAACCCGCTGCTGGCGGTGATCGCCATCCTGGCCATTGCCATCGGCGCCGGCGCCTCTGGTGCGCTCAACATGTGGTACGACGCCGACATCGACGCAGTAATGAGCCGGACCGCCGGCCGCCCGGTACCCTCCGGCCGCATCCTGCCCGGCGAAGCCCTGAGCTTCGGCCTTGTGCTTTCGGTGCTGTCGGTGATGACGCTGGGCGTGCTGGTCAACTGGCTGTCGGCGGCGCTGCTTGCCTTCACCATCTTCTTCTACGCCGTCGTCTACACGATGTGGCTGAAGCGCTCGACGCCGCAGAACATCGTCATCGGCGGCGCCGCCGGCGCCATCCCGCCGGTCATCGGCTGGGCCGCGGTGACCGGAACGGTGAGCCTGGAAAGCCTCGTCCTGTTCCTGATCATCTTCCTTTGGACGCCGCCGCACTTCTGGGCGCTGGCGCTGTTCAAGTCCGACGACTACGCCAAGGCTGGCATCCCGATGATGCCGAACGTTGCCGGCCAGGCCTCGACCCGCCGCCAGATCTTTGCCTACGCCCTGATCCTGGCGCCGATCGGCGTGCTGCCCTGGTTGCTCGGTTTCACCACCGCCATCTATGGTGTCGCATCAGTGGCTCTCGGCGCCGGCTTCGTCTGGTATGCCTGGAAAGTGCTGTGCATGACCGATAGCGACCGCGTCATGAAGCCGGCCAAGGCTCTGTTCGCCTATTCGCTGCTCTACCTCTTCGCCATCTTCGCCATCTATCTTGCCGACTGTGTCGTCCGTCGCGCTTTGGCCATCGGTGGAGCATGACCATGATCGACAAGAAGCTTGAACTGGTCACGCTGACCGAAAGCCAGAAGAAGGCGCGGCGCAACCGTTCGGCGGCGATCGGCGTCGCGCTGGCGATTCTGGTCGTCATCTTCTACGTCGCGACCATCGTGAAATTCGGCCATACCGGATGAGGCCGATGATGACCCGCCAGACCGTGACCGATCCCAGGAAGAAGAACACCAACCGCGTCGTCGCCGCCGTCTGCGTCGCCTTCTTCGGCGGCATGATCGGCATGGCCTACGCCGCGGTGCCGCTCTACAAGATGTTCTGCCAGGCCACCGGCTATGGCGGCACGACGCAGCGCGCCGAAAAGCAATATGCCGGCCGCATCCTCGACCGCGACATCACCGTGCGCTTCGACGCCAACACCAACGGCATTCCGTGGCAGTTCCAGCCGGTCGCCCGTTCGGTCACCATCAAGATCGGCGAGACCACGCAGGCGCATTACAGCGCCACCAACAAGTTCGACCGCGCCGTTACCGGCCGCGCCACCTTCAACGTGCAGCCGGAACTGGCAGGCCCCTACTTCAACAAGGTCGAGTGTTTCTGCTTCACCGACACGACGCTGAAGCCCGGCGAGACGCTGGACATGCCGGTCGTGTTCTATGTGGATCCCGATATCGTCAACGTGCCGGAACTGAAGGACTTGAAGACGATCACCCTGTCCTACACCATGTTCCCGGTCCAAAAGAACAAGCCGGTGGCGTCATCGACGCCGAACAGCAGCAGCAAAGTTTCAGATACCGAAGCAAATCTCGGGGGTTGATATGGCAGACGCGCACGCAAAACCACAACACGACTACCATCTCGTCAACCCGAGCCCGTGGCCCTTCCTTGGGTCGATCGGCGCGCTGGTGACTGCAGTCGGCGGCGTCGCCCTGATGCAGTATCTCAAGAACGGCGATTTTCCGATTTTCGGCCACAACATCGCCAATCCATGGCTGTTCTTCATCGGCCTCGTCATCGTCCTCTACACGATGTTTGCCTGGTGGTCGGACACCATCAAGGAAGCGCATGAGGGCCACCACACGCGCGTCGTGTCGCTGCATCTGCGCTACGGCATGATCATGTTCATCGCTTCGGAAGTGATGTTCTTCGTTGCCTGGTTCTGGGCCTATTTCGATGCCAGCCTGTTTCCGAGCGAAGTGCAGAATTACGCCCGCACCGCTTTCACTGGCGGCGTCTGGCCGCCGAAGGGTCTCGAAGTCCTCGATCCGTTCCATCTGCCGCTCTACAACACCATCATCCTGCTTCTGTCGGGCACCACGGTGACATGGGCGCACCATTCGCTCATCCATGGCGACCGCAAGGGCCTGATCAACGGCCTGGTGCTGACCGTCGGCCTCGGCATGCTGTTCACCATGGTGCAGGCCTACGAGTACATGCACGCTCCGTTCGGCTTCAAGGATTCCATCTACGGCGCCACCTTCTTCATGGCGACCGGCTTCCATGGCTTCCACGTCATCATCGGCACCATCTTCCTGCTGGTCTGCCTGATCCGCGCCTGGAAAGGCGACTTCACGCCCAAGCAGCATTTCGGCTTCGAGGCGGCTGCCTGGTACTGGCACTTCGTCGACGTGGTCTGGTTGTTCCTGTTCGCATCGATCTACGTCTGGGGATCGGTCGGCGCGGTGATCGAAGGCCACTGACGGCTTTCACCGAACCGACAAATCAGAAGGGCGGTCGCGGCAACGCGGTCGCCTTTCTTCTTTTCGGCGCCCATCAATGGCCAACGGATTCGGCTGGTCGGGCTGGCTGCTTCAATTGGTCGACTGGACCGATGGCTGCATTGGGGTTACCGACTGCGACATGGACGAAATCTGGACTATGGTGCCGGATGGAACGCTGATCGAAATCGAGCCGTAAAGCATGACTATCCATGAGTGAAGACAGGGCGATCTGGCCACCCATCGAGCCGATCTCGGCCGGCCTGCACGGACGCTGCCCGCGCTGCGGCGAAGGACGGCTGTTTTCCGGCTTCCTCACCGTCGGAAAGCGCTGCAACAATTGCGGCCTCGACTATTCCTACGCCGATGCCGGCGACGGCCCGGCGGTGTTCGTCATCCTGATCATCGGCTTCATCGTCGTCGGGCTGGCGCTGTGGGTGGAGGTGACGCTGAGCCCGCCGCTGTGGCTGCATTTCATCATCTGGATACCGCTGGCCGTGGCGCTGTGCCTGACGGCGCTGAGGCTGATCAAGGGGGTGCTGCTGACGCTTCAATACGCCAACAAGGCGGCCGAAGGCCGCCTGGACCAGGGGCAATGAACGAGGCGCTGACCAAGCCCGCCGGCCGCACGCGGCCGAAGACGGCATTGCTGCTCGGCCTCGGCCTGGTGGTGTTCGTCATCCTGCTCGGGCTTGGCACATGGCAGGTGCAGCGCCTGTACTGGAAGGAAGCCCTTCTGCACACCATCGACCAGCGCACCCATTCAGCGCCGCAGCCGCTGGCGGACGTCGAGAAGGAATTCGCCGCAACCGGTGATGTCGACTACACGCCGGTCACCGTCAGCGGGACGTTCCTGCACTCCGGCGAGCGGCATTTCTACGCCACCTGGGACGGCGACGCCGGCTTCAACGTCTACACCCCGCTGGCCCTCGACGATGGCCGCTATATCCTGATCAACCGCGGCTTCGTTCCCTATGATCTCAAGGATGCCGCCAAGCGGCCGCAAGGGCAGGTGACCGGCAAGGTCACGGTCACCGGCCTGGCGCGCAACCCGCTGCCGGGCAAGCCGTCGATGATGCTGCCCGACAATGACGTGGCCAAGAACATCTTCTACTGGAAGGATCGTGATGTCATGGCGGCGAGTGCCGGCCTGCCGGCCGGCGCCGTGCTGGTGCCGATCTTCATCGACGCCGACAAGACGCCGAACCCGGGCGGGCTGCCGGTCGGCGGCGTCACCATCATCGACCTGCCGAACTCTCATCTGCAATATGCCTTCACCTGGTATGGCCTGGCGGCGGCTCTTGCCGCGGTTCTGATCATCAGGCTGCGCCGCCCGGCAAAGACTGAATGATCCAGAGCATCATCCCGAAAACTGGGAACCGGTTTTTCGGACAAGATCATGCTCCAACAAAGAGTTAGATCAGGTTGACCATTCAACCTGATCTCAACTGCCCTTGACAGGGCAGGGGTGCACACCTCATTTCGCCAAACGATACGATCAACCGATCTGGAATCATGCTGCAGACCGCCACAAAACCACCGCTGACGATCCGGCTCTGCCAGCCGCGCGGCTTTTGCGCCGGTGTCGACCGCGCGATCCAGATCGTCGTGCTGGCGTTGAAGAAATACGGCGCGCCGGTCTATGTCCGCCACGAGATCGTGCACAACCGCTATGTCGTCGAGGGCCTGCAAAGCCTTGGCGCGGTTTTCATTGAGGAACTCTCGGAAATCCCGGCCGAGCACCGCAAGTCGCCGGTTGTCTTCTCGGCCCACGGCGTGCCGAAATCGGTGCCGGCCGACGCCAAGGCACGCGAGCTCTTCTATCTCGACGCCACCTGCCCGCTGGTGTCCAAGGTGCACAAGCAGGCGATGCGCCATCAGCGGCTCGGCCGCCATGTGCTTCTGATCGGCCATGCCGGCCATCCCGAAGTGATCGGCACCATGGGCCAACTGGCTGAAGGCGCCGTCACGCTGATCGAGACCGAAGCCGACGCTGGGACCTTTGCCCCCGCCGACCCGGAAGCGCTCGGCTTCGTAAGCCAGACAACGTTGTCGGTCGAAGACACTGCCGGCATATTGCGGGTGCTGCAGGAGCGCTTCCCGCAACTGCATGCACCGGCCGCCGAATCGATCTGCTACGCCACCACCAACCGCCAGGAAGCGGTCAAGGAAACCGCCGCCGGCGCCGATCTCTATCTGATCGTCGGTGCGCCCAATTCCTCCAATTCGCGCCGTCTTGTCGAAGTGGCGGAGCGCGCCGGCGCCACCATGTCGCTTCTCGTACAGCGCGCCGCCGAAATTCCGTGGAATGACATCACAAATATCTCGACGCTCGGCCTGTCTGCCGGCGCGTCGGCGCCGGAGATCATCGTCGACGAGATCATCGACGCCTTCCGCGAGCGCTTCGAGGTGAACATCGACCTGGCGATCACGGCCACCGAAACGGAGGATTTTCCAGTCATGCGGGTTCTGCGCGATGTAGAACTGACGCGGGCCGACATGGCCTTCGTCAACGGAGCCGCGTGAACAGCCCATGGCGGTCTACACCGACGTCAATGAGGGCGAACTCGGCGCGTTCCTGAGGGCATATCCAGTCGGCGAACTCTTGTCCTACAAGGGTATCGCCGAAGGCACGGAGAATTCGAATTTCCTGCTGCACACCTCAAGCGGCTCTTACATACTGACGCTCTACGAGAAGCGCGTCGACAAGGCCGACCTGCCGTTCTTCCTCGGCCTGATGGGCCATCTCGCACGCAAAGGCATTTCCTGTCCGCTGCCGGTGACCGCGCATGACGGCACCGTCATCGGCACGCTGGCCGGCCGCCCCGCGGTCATCATCACCTTCCTCGAAGGCCTGTCGCTGCGGCGGCCGACAGCGGCGCATTGCGCGGAGGTCGGCAAGGCGCTCGCCGCCCTGCATCTCGCCGGCCAGGATTTTGCGATGACGCGTGACAACGCGCTGGCCATCGAGGGCTGGCGCAAACTCTGGAATGCCTCGCGCGACCGAGCCGACGAGGTCGAGCCGGGACTGGCGGCCGAGGTCGACGCGGATTTCGCGGATTTCGAACGCCATTGGCCGCAGGGCCTGCCGGCAGGCATCATCCATGCCGATCTGTTTCCCGACAATGTCTTCTTCCTCGGCGAGAAACTGTCCGGCCTCATCGACTTCTATTTCGCCTGCCACGACCTCTACGCCTATGACGTCGCCACCTGTCTCAACGCCTGGTGTTTCGAGAAGGATTTCTCCTTCAACCTGACCAAAGGCACGGCGCTACTGGCCGGCTATCAGAGCGTGCGGCCTTTGAGCGAGGGCGAGAAAGCAGCGCTGCCGATTCTTTCGCGCGGCTCGGCGCTGCGCTTTATGCTGACCCGGCTCTATGACTGGCTGACCGTTCCCGACGGCGGGCTGGTCATGAAGCGCGATCCGACCGAATATATCCGCCGCATGCGCTTCCACCGCGCGATCAAGTCGCCTTCGGAATACGGACTGACATGACCAAGCAGGTCGAAATCTTCACCGACGGTGCCTGCTCGGGCAATCCCGGTCCCGGCGGCTGGGGCGCCATCCTGCGCTTCAACGGCAAGACCAAGGAATTGTCGGGCGGCGAGGCCGAGACGACCAATAACCGTATGGAGCTGCTGGCCGCCATCTCGGCGCTGAATGCGCTGAAGGAGCCGTGCGCCGTCGAGCTTCACACCGACAGCAAATATGTCATGGACGGTATCTCCAAATGGATCCACGGCTGGAAGAAAAACGGCTGGAAGACCGCTGACAAGAAGCCGGTCAAGAACGGTGAACTGTGGCAGGCGCTGGATGAGGCCAATCGGCGCCACAAGGTGACCTGGAACTGGGTCAAGGGCCATGCCGGCCACACCGAGAACGAACGCGCCGACGAACTCGCAAGGGAAGGCATGGCGCCGTTCAAGAAGAGTCCGTTAAAACCTGTGGCGCCGAACCCTGCGGCGGCGCTGAAGCCGGCGGCATCCGAGAAGCAGCCGGCGCCGCGGGCACGGCGCTCGACCCAAAGCTATTGAGCTCAAGCTATCGGCAGGGGATCTCACTCATGCCGATCGTATACTACATCACCCATCCCCAGGTTCAGATCGATGCCAACGTTCCCGTGCCGCACTGGGGGCTGTCCGAGATCGGACGAGCGCGAGCATCAGCTATGCTCGATCAGCCATGGGTCGGATCGATCCGCCGTGTCGTCTCGTCGGCCGAGCGCAAGGCGATCGAAACCGCCGAGATCCTTGGCAAACACCTCGGCCTCGCGGTCGAGGTGAAGGAGCGCATGCATGAGAACGATCGGTCGGCAACCGGCTTCCTGCCGCCGCCGGAGTTCGAGGCGGCCGCCGACCAGTTCTTCGCCAATCCGCACAAAAGCATTCGCGGCTGGGAACGGGCCATCGACGCCCAGCAACGCATTGTCAGCGAGGTCGAAACGGTGCTGGGTGCTGCCGACGGCGGCGACATTGCCTTCGTCGGCCATGGCGGCGTCGGAACGCTCTTGCTGCTCTCGCTCAGCGGCCGCGCAATCAGCCGCGCGGCGGATCAGCCGGCCGGCGGCGGCAATTACTTCGCCTATGATGTCGGCACGCGCCGCGTCGTCCACGGATGGCGGCCGATAGACAGTCTGGCGCCGCGCTAAAGCGGATGTCAGGAGATCATCGATACCGTAGCCGCGATGAAGCCGCTGGCGACCAGCGGATAGAACCTGTCCTCAGCGGATCAGCAGGGCCGTGCCGTAGAGGCCGAGCGCGAACACCGTGTGCGAGATCACATTGAAGGCGCGGATCTGCATCGCGTTGGGGCGCTTTGAGGCAGCCCAGCCGGCGCCCATGCCGGGCGCCAGCAGGAACCAGCCGGCGCCGATGGTGACCATGCCGAGGATGAAGGCCGGCAGGAAGGTCGGCGCGTCCAGCCATGCCGTGCCCACCAGCGCCACCAGGATGAAGCCGTAGACGATGCCGGTGACATAGTGGAAAGCCCAGCCCAGCGCCTGCTCATGCGCATAAGGTGCGGCTTGGGCGATATCGTCGTGGAAAACCTTGCCTTCCCTAAGGTGCCAGACCCAGCGGCCGGGCGGCCCCCAGTTCGGCCGCGGCTGGCTGAGCGCCAGATGCAGGAACAGCGCCCAAAGATCCATCAGCACCGTGGCGCCGATGCCGATCGCAATGCTGCGCCAGATGATGCCAAACATCGTCGATGTCCCCCAAAGCAGGCAATCCGGCTGGAAGCGCGTGGTCGTCAGGCCATGGCGTTCATAAGCCGACGCGGCCGCTGCGGTTTAGAGCTGGCTCAGAATGTGAGCGGCACCCGATGTGTCGACTCCTGGCTTGGTCTCGACATTGAGCGCCGTGACCTTGCCGTTGTCGACGATCATCGAGAAGCGCTTCGAGCGCAATCCCATGCCGCCGCTGGAATAGTCGGAGTCGAGGCCGATCGACTTGGCGAAGTCGCCATTGCCGTCGGCGAGATAGAGGATCTTGCCTTGACCGCCGGTGAAATTCGCCCAGGCGCCCATGACATGGACATCGTTGACCGACACGACGGCGATGGTGTCGACGCCGCGGGCCAGGATGGCATCGTGGTTCTCGAGATAGCCCGGCAGATGATTGTTGCTGCAGGTCGGCGTGAAGGCGCCGGGAACACCGAACAGCACGACCTTCTTGCCCGCGAAAATCTCGGCCGAGGTGATCACCTTGGCTCCGTCGGTGGTCATTTCCTTGAAGGTCGCATCGGGCAGTTTGTCGCCAACGGCAATCGTCATGATGGTCCTCGTGTGAAAAGCAGGGAAGGTTTCTTGCGATAGCGAAATCGGGCATCTCCCGCAACCGCCGACAAGGCCTGGATCAAGGGAAAGCCCGGATCGGGTTCGGTATCAGGGGAACGGCAGAACGCCCTCGACCGCGCCTTCGGCACTTGTCAGGGTGTAATACAACCCGCCATCGGTCGGTGTCGTCGACGGCCGGTCGAGGATCGGAATGGTAAATACCAGCCGGCCGTCCTTTTCGCTGCGTGCAGGCGCCCCGAACATATAATCGCGTCCCCCGGCGACGAATAAATCCGCCGCCTCCGGATCTCCGGGAAAAGTCGCCTCGACCATCAGCGTCTCATGGTCGCCCGGCAGCACCTTGATCCCGAAATCGGGCTTGGCAGGCGCGGGCAAGGTGGCGAGTGCAGCCTTCACCAGCGCCGCGTCCTCGGCATTGTCGGGATCGGCGGCGGGATCGACGCTCAGCCGCGTCTGCACCGGAATACAGATCGTCTCGCAGATGCCAAGAAAGATGTCGGCATCGATGACGGCCGCATCCCCAGGCGACGACAAAGTGAATGTCACCGGCAGCGAGACCGGATGGTTGTAGCCGGCCCATTTGCCGTAGCCGTCGTCATGGCGCTGCGGCGGCGGGAAGGAAAACGCCGCATCGGTGATGTTGGTGCTGGCCGAAACGTCGATCTGCGGCGGCACGCCGGCGTCGCCCGGATCGCGCCAATAAGTTTTCCAGCCGGGCTTGAGCGCGATGTCGAGCACGCCCTGTATGCGGCCGGCCTCGTCGGCCTTGCCTGTTGTCACCAGCCGCACCCTGCCGCCTTCGCTGTTGTACCAGTCGGAAGACGAGGCGGCGGCGGGAAGGGCTACTCCGCATCCGATGGCGGCGCCGAGCAGCAGGATTTTCAAGCTTTGCATGGCGTTGATTTGATCGTCAGTTCATGGCCGCGCAATGTTTTCATGGCGCTCTGCGTATCATATTTGCGTGACCTTCGGGCAAGGAACAGTTGGTTCAAGCAATCGGCCGAGCAAAGTTTACAGCCAGGAATCCGTTGTTCCAACCGTCGGGCTTTGGCCGAATCCCACGCCACGCATCTTTTCGGCGTCCCGGAAACGCGTTACGCTCCCGTCCATGGACTTGTTGCGCCACAAAAAGACGGCCGGTGGACGCGGCTTTCTTGACGACCAGTTTCTGATTGCCATGCCCGGCATGAAGGACGATCGCTTCACGCGCTCGGTCATCTACATCTGTGCGCACAGCGATGAAGGCGCCATGGGCCTGATCATCAACCAGACGCAGCAGATGCTGTTTCCCGATCTTCTGGTGCAGCTCGGCATCATGAACGAGCAGGAGGCGATCAGGCTGCCGGCGCAGGCTCGCGACTTCGTCGTGCGCAATGGCGGCCCCGTCGACCGTAGCCGCGGCTTCGTCCTGCACTCGGGCGACTACCGGGTGGAATCCTCGCTCACCGTCTCCGACGATATCTGCCTGACCGCGACGGTCGACATATTGCGCGCCATCTCGTCCGGCCGCGGCCCGCGGCGCGCATTGATGGCGCTCGGCTATTCCGGCTGGGGCGCCGGCCAGCTGGAAACCGAGATCGCCGAGAATGGCTGGCTGACCTGTCCGGCGACGCCCGAGCTTCTGTTCGACGCCGACATCGAGCGCAAATACGACCGCATCCTGGCATCGATCGGGATTGATCTGGCGCATCTGAGCCTGGCCGCGGGGCACGCCTGAGGCCTCGCATTTGCCGACGTTCCGCCGAACCTTCGCGACTAGCCGAAGCCGCCCGCCACTTTCGTCATCCTAGGGTCTGCGCTGCGTCGCTGCGCTCCTTGCTTCGCCCCAGGATGACGAAGGCGCGGTCGCTTCAGCTAATTTTCGGGGTTCATTCCAATGTAACCACGCGCCTGCACGACGCATGCCTCACCCATCACGCCTGCGTCATCGGGTACTGTTCTTTCAACGCCTTCAGCACCTGGTCGCCTGGCATCGGCGCGCCGAACATGAAGCTTTGCACATATTCGCAGCCCATCTGGCGCAATTCCAGCGCATCGCTTTCGTCGGAAATGCCCTCGGCCACCACCGACAGGCCGAGTTCATGCGCCATGTTGACCATGGATTTGAGCAGCACCGCCCGCTTCGGCGTCGCGTCGTCGACGAAGCTCTTGTCGATCTTGATGGTGTCGAAGGGGAAGCGGGTCAGATAGGCGAGCGAGGAATAGCCGGTGCCGAAATCGTCCAGCGACAGGCCGATGCCGAGCTGCTTGAGTTTGGTCAGCACATGCGAGGTCTGCTCTGGATTGTCCATGACCAGCGATTCGGTAAGTTCGAGCCGGAAGCAGCGCGGCTTCAGATTGGCGCGGGCGATGACCGAGCGGACATCGCTGACCAGGTCGCGGCGGATCAGCTGGCGGCTGGACAGATTGACCGACACCGACAGCGGGGTGTCGCCGATCTGCTTTTGCCAGCCGGCGAGATCTTCGGCCGCCTGCTGCATGGCAAACAGCCCAAGCTGCACGATCAGGCCACAGCTTTCGGCGACCGGGATGAAATCGCCCGGCGGGATCATGCCGCGGCGCGGATGGTCCCAACGCAGCAGCGCTTCGAAGCCGGCAATGCTGCCGTCCTCCAGCCGCACGATCGGCTGGTAGGCAAGGGTGAATTCGCGCCGCTCGATGGCGCGGCGCAGATCGGATTCGAATTGCAGCCGGTCGGTGCCGACGGTGCGGAAGGCCGGCCGGAACGGCTCGATCCTGTCGCCGCCGAAGCGCTTGGCCTGGTGCATGGCAAGCTCGGCGTCCTTGACCATGTCTTCTGCCGAAGTCTGCGCCGAGGTCCAGGTGATCAGGCCGATCGAGGCAGTCAGCACGATCTCGCGCTTGGCGAAGGTGATCGGGTTGTTGATGGCGTGCTTGATGGCGTCTGCCACCGCCGCGATGCGGGAGGGTTCCTGTTCGGAGAGCAGCATCAGGGCGAACTGGTCACCGGCAAAGCGCGACAGCGAATCCTTAGGTTTCAACAGCCGGTGCAAGCGGCGCGCAATGGTGAGCAGGATGGTATCGCCGGCCGAGATGCCAAGCCCGTCATTGACCTGCTTGAAACGGTCGATGTCGATGACGAAGACGGTGGGGCGCACCTTCTCTTCGGTGCGCGCGATCGAGATGATGGCTTCCAGCCGGTTCATCAGAAGTTCGCGGTTGGGCAGGCCGGTCAGATTGTCGTGAACGGCATCGTGCAGCAGCCTTTCCTCGGACTTTTTCTGCTCGGTAACGTCGACCATGGTGCCGACGCAGCGAATCACTTCGCCATCCGAGCCGATCACCGGCCGCGCCCGAAGCAAGAACCAGTGGTAGTGCCCGTCGGCGCCGCGCAGGCGGAAATTCTGCGAGACCCGGCCGCGCCGATGTTCGAGCACCACGTCGAGGGTGGTGCGGAACGTGTCGCGGTCGTCGGCATGCAGCACCGGCAGCCAGTTGCGGGCCGCACCCCCCAGGCTGTTGGGCGCCAGGCCAAGCTGGATGCTGACGTCGGGCTTGGTGACGACGCGGTCGCGCAGCACGTCCCAGTCCCACACCGTGTCGCCGGAGCCGGCGACGGCCAGCGCCTGGCGCTCGAGATCGGAGAACAGGCCCTGATGCAGCGCGCCGCCGGCAAAGGCATGCTGCATGACGGTGAAGCCGATCAAAAGGATGATCAGGATCAGCCCGCCGCCCAATGCCGGCTGGGCGATGTCGTTGTCGAGCATGCCGGTGATCGCCATCCACGACCCGCACAGCCATAGCAGCACCATCACCCAACTGGGCACCAGCATGATCGCACGGTCGTAACCACGAAGACCGAGCAGGATGATGAGGCCGAGCCCGGTCAGCGCGGTGGCGGCAAAGGACAGCCGGGCAATACCGGCGGCGACGGCCGGATCGATGATGGCCACACCCGCGATCAGCACCAGGCCGAGAATCCAGACCAGCGCGCCATAGCTGAAATGCCCGTGCCACCGGTTGAGGTTGAGATAGGCGAACAGGAACACCACGAAGGTCGCCGCAAGCGCCACCTCCGTTCCCGCCCGCCACATCTGCTCGTTGCCGGGCGATATCTCTATGATCTTGTTCAGAAAGCCGAAATCGACGCAGATATAGGCAAGTACCGCCCACGCAAGTGCGGCTGTCGCCGGAAACATCGAGGTTCCCTTGACGACGAAAAGGATGGTCAGGAACAGCGCCAGCAGCCCGGCGATGCCGATGACGATGCCGCGAAACAGCGTGTAGGAATTGACCGAGTCCTTGTAGGCTTCCGGCTCCCATAGATAGACCTGCGGCAGCTTCGGCGAGGCGAGTTCGGCGATGAAGGTGATCACCGTTCCCGGGTTCAGCGTCACCCGGAACACGTCGGCGTCGGAGCTTGACTGGCGGTCGAGCGCGAAGCCCTCGCTGGGTGTGATCGCGGCGATGCGGGTGGCGCCGAGATCGGGCCAGAAGATGCCGGAATTCACCAGCCTGAAATGCGGCGCCACGATCAGCCGGTCAAGCTGCTGGTCGGTGGTATTGGCGAGCGCGAACACCGCCCAGTCACCGCTCGAGCGCGCGTCATTGGCCTCGACCTCGATGCGCCGGACGATGCCATCGGGGCCGGGTGCGGTCGACACCTGGAAGTTTTCGCCCTGGTTGCGGTAAATCTCGACGGCGCGCGACAGGTCGAGCGCGACATCGTCGCGGGCAATCTTGATCGGTTCGACGGCGAAGGCCGGGAGCGCCGCGCAAAGCGTGACGACAACCGCCAGAACAAAGGCCAACAGCGACCCGTTTCGCAGGAAATTCGTCAAAAATCAGTCCTTCGTTCCAGCGCCCGGCGGATCGTCCGCGATCCGGGCGTAGAGGTAGTGGTCCTGCCAGACGCCGTTGATCCTGAGGTAGGATCGCAGAAGTCCTTCGCGCCGGAATCCGGCTTTTTCAAGCACGCGGATCGACCGGACATTGTCGGGAATACAGGCAGCTTCGATCCGGTGCAACCTCAGCGTATCGAAGGCGAAGCGGCAGACCACCTTGACCGCGTCGGTCATCAGGCCGCGGCCGCCAAACCGCTCCCCGATCCAGTACCCGACATGGCCGCTTTGCGAGACGCCGTGGCGGATATTGCCGAGCGTAATGCCGCCGGCAAGCTTGCCGCTCGCCTTCTCGAAGATGAAGAAGGCGATGGCTGTCCCCTGCGCATAGTCTTCGCGGTAGCGGCCGATGCGCAGCCGCCAGGCGGTGCGGTCGAGTTCATCGGGCGTCCAGCGCGGCTCCCACGGTTCGAGGAAGGCACGGCTTTCGCCGCGCACCGCTGACCATTCGCGATAGTCGTTGGTGTAGGGCACGCGCAGCATGACCCGGTCGCCTTTCAGTGCCGGCAGGTCACGGCGAAAGAAAGGGAGCGCGAACACCGGCGCTTGAAGGCTTAGACGGCGAGCTTGCGGGCCGTGGTGTGCGTGCCCGCAAGCGAATCGAGAATCGCCTCATAGGGCGCGAGCGTACCCACCGGTCCAACCGCGGTCAGCGTCGGCTTGGTCGAAAACAGCCGGGACGAAAGGTCGGTCAGCCGCTCGACGGTCAGCGCCGACAGCCGTTCCATCAATTCCTCCTTGGCGATCGGCCGACCGAACAGAAGCAGCTGCCTGGCGATCTGCGAGGCGCGGCTGGCCGGGCTTTCAGCCGACATGATCAGGCCGGCGCGATATTGCGCGCGGGCGCGGTCGAGCTCTTCCTGAAGGATATTCTCGCCGGCCTTCTGCAGCTCGTCGATAATGACCGGCACCAGTTCGGCAATGTCGCTCTGCCCGGTCGCGGCATGAACGCCGAAGATGCCGGTATCGGAAAAACCCCAGTGGAAGGCATAGACCGAATAGCACAGGCCACGCTTTTCGCGGACCTCCTGGAACAGCCGGGACGACATGCCGCCGCCGAGGATCATCGACAGCACCTGCGAAGCGTAGAAATCGCGCACATGATAGGCTCGGCCTTCGAAGCCGAGCACGATCTGCGCGTCCATCAGGTCGCGATCCTCGCGGAAATCGCCGCCGACATACTGCGCATATTGCGGCATCGTGCTGTCGGACTTGCTGCGGAAACCGCCGAGCTGCTTTTCGACCTCGCGCACGAAATTGTCGTGCTTGATGTCGCCGGCCGCCACGATCACCATCTTCTCGGCGCCATATTGGCGCTCGATGAAATCATGCAGCTGTTTGGAGGTGAAGGATTTGACGGTTTCCGGCGTGCCGAGGATCGAGCGGCCGATCGTCTGGTGGCGGAAGGCGGTCTCGGTGAAACGGTCGAAGACGATGTCGTCGGGTGTGTCGTGCGCGGCGCCGATCTCCTGCAGGATCACATGCTGCTCGCGCTCCAGTTCCTCCGGGTCGAATTCGGACTCCTGCAGGATATCGGCAAGGATATCCACCGCCAGCGGCACATCGTCGGACAGCACCCTGGCGTAATAGGACGTCGTCTCGACTGATGTGGCGGCATTGATCTCGCCGCCGACATCCTCGATTTCCGAGGCGATCTCGAAGGCCGTCCGCCTTTTCGTACCCTTGAAGGCCATATGCTCGAGCAGATGGGCCATTCCGTGCTCGTCGTCACGCTCATTGCGGGCGCCGGACTTGACCCAGGCGCCAAGGGCAACGGATTCGAGGCTTGGAAGGGTTTCGGTGGCGACTGTCAGGCCGTTCGACAGACGGCTTACCTCAACACCCATATGGCAAGTACTCCCTAACGCGCTGCCCTTGAGTGGCGGCTCACGTAATCTTCCACCATTTTCAGGTCGGATGGAAGTACCGTGTACTTTTCGTCGGCTGACATCAAGGACCCCAGCCATGCGGGCAGGGCCGGCGACACGCCGCAGGCGGCTTCGACCGCGGCCGGGAACTTGGCCGGGTGCGCCGTGCCCAGCACCACCATCGGCACTGCACCGTCAGCCTTGCCGGCGGCGACATGCACGGCCGCGGCCGTGTGCGGATCGAGCAGATAATTGCTGGATTCGAGCGTTGAACGGATGGTGGCGGCAACCTCGTCCATATCAGCGCGTCCGGCGTCGAATTCGGACCGCATCCGGTCGATTTCCGCGGTTTCGATGGTGAAGGCGCCGGATTGCTTGAGGCCGGCCATGTAACGCCGCACCGTCTCTGCGTTACGGTCGCAGGCCTCGAACAGCAGTCGCTCGAAGTTCGACGATACCTGGATGTCCATCGATGGCGACGTCGTCGCAAACACACCCTTGGTGCGGTATTCACCGGTCGCGAAAGTGCGCGCCAATATGTCGTTGTCGTTGGTGGCGACGATCAGCCGCTCGATCGGCAGGCCCATCTTCTTGGCGGCGTAACCGGCGAAAATATCGCCGAAATTGCCGGTCGGCACGGTAAAGGAGACCGGCCTGTCCGGCGCGCCGAGCGAAAGCGCCGAGGAAAAATAATAGACGATCTGGGCCATGATGCGGGCCCAGTTGATCGAATTGACGCCCGACAGCGACACGCGATCACGAAAACGATGATCGTTGAACATATCCTTCAGCAGGCCCTGGCAATCGTCGAAATTGCCTTCGATCGCCAGCGCCTGGACGTTGGCGGCAGTCGATGTCGTCATCTGCCGCTGCTGCACCGGCGAGACGCGGCCATGCGGGAACATCACGAAAATGTCAGTTCGGTCGCGGCCGGCGAAGGCATCGATGGCGGCGCCGCCAGTGTCACCCGAGGTCGCGCCGACGATGGTGGCGCGCTGGCCACGCTCAGTCAGTACATGGTCCATCAGCCGGGCAAGCAGCTGCATGGCAACGTCCTTGAAGGCCAGCGTCGGACCGTGGAAGAGCTCGAGGATGAACGTGTTGGCGCCGGTCTGCACCAGCGGGCAGACGGCCCGGTGGCGGAAGGTGGCATAGGCTTCTCGCACCAGGCGCTCGAAGACGGGTGCGGCGATCTCGCCGCCGAGGAACGGCGTCAGCACGCGGATGGCGAGGTCCGCATAGGGCAGGCCGCGCATGGCGCGGATCTCGGCTGCCGAAAACTGCGGCCATGTCTGCGGCACATAAAGCCCGCCGTCGCGGGCCAGCCCCGCCAGCACCGCGTCGGCAAATCCAAGCACGGGTGCATCCCCGCGGGTACTCACATAGCGCATCGTCAAGGTCCATTGCTGCCGCCGGTTCATCCACGGCAATTGGTTAATTTTCCGAGCCGGCTCAGTCGCATTTTTGCCGTGGCGTTGCTATACGTCACCAACTTTGCGAGAGGGAAGTGCAGTTTCATGGCGTTTCACAAGTTCAACCGTCGCTTTGTCGCGGGTCTGGCGCTCACCGGCTTTATGCTTGCCGCCGCCGGTTGCCAATCGAGCGACAATGGCATCCTCAATCTCGGTTTCGGCAAGAAGACCGACCCGAATGCGCCAATACCGCCGCAGGATCCCAAGGTTCTCGCCAGCCAGTTGCAGGCCTACTGCCCGAAAGTGACGGTGCGCGATGGCACCGCCTACTTCAATACCTACGCCAAGGGCGCGCCGCAGCCGAGAAAGAAAAAGGCTGATGCGGCACAGGATGCCGAGGCCGCTGCCGCCGCGCAGACGGCGCCTGACGGCTCCATCGTCGATCCGAACAAGGATCCGGCCAAGATCATCTACCAGGCCTCGATCAGCGATGTGAGCCGCGATTGCAGCCGTGCCAACGGCCAGTTGACGATGAAGGTTGGCGTTGCCGGCAAGATCGTGCCGGGACCGCTGTTCGCCCCCGGCACCATCACCATGCCGATCCGCATTGCCGTCATGCACGGCCCCGACGTGCTTTATTCGCAAATTCACCCCTATCAGATCCAGGTCAGCGATCCCTCGACCGCCACCCAATTCGTGTTCACCGATCCCAACGTCGTCGTGCCCGAACCCTCCGCCCGGGATTACACTGTCTATGCCGGCTATGACGACACCGCGCCGGCGGCGGCGGACAAGAAGTCCGGCAAGAAAAAGAAGCGCGCTCCCGCGACGAACTAAGCGCCTGGGCGCCGTCGCTGCTGCGACGGTGCCGGTCAACTCTTTGAAAGATCCAAACGATCCGATCGTAATCCTGCAGGCGTGCGCCTGCGGCAGGTCGCGTCTGCGCTTTAATCTCGATCCATTCCGCCAGCGCACTTGACTCATCCATATCCCGGCGGTTATACGTCAATCAATAGCTCGCAGGTTATTGATCCCGATGCCGGACGCCCACGATACTTTGTTCAGAACGCTTGCCGACCCGACTCGGCGGGCCATCTTCGAGCGCTTGTGCCGCCAAGGTGAGCAGACCGTGGGGGCGCTGACGGCGCAGTCCGGGGTCTCGCAACCGGCGGTGTCGAAGCATCTCGGCGTCCTGAAGCTGGCCGGCCTGGTGCGTGACCGCCACGCCGGACGCCAGACCCACTACAGCGCCCAGCCCGCGGCACTTGGCCCGCTGACCGACTGGACAGTTCAAATGACTGGATTCTGGGAGAGCCGCTTCGATGATCTCGAGAGCCTGCTGAAAAGGATGGACCAGTGAGCAATCCCGAGCTGCGCACCGTCGTCGTCGAACGTGAAATATCCTGGCCGGCGGAGAAGATCTGGCGCGCGTTGACGCAGCCGCATCTGATTGAGGAATGGCTCATGAAGAACGATTTCAAGCCTGTCGTCGGCCACAGCTTCAATCTTCGCGGCGACTGGGGCGGCGTGCTCGACTGCGAGGTGCTGGCCATCGAGCAAAACAGGACGCTGTCCTACAGCTGGGATTTTGCGCATGAGGATGCCGCCTACAATCTGACGAGCGTGGTGACGTTCACGCTCACACCCACGAGCTCGGGAACCCATCTGCGCGTCGAGCAGTCGGGCTTCCATCCGAGCCAGAAGCAGGCCTATGGCGGCGCCAGGGCCGGGTGGCAGCAATTCCTCACCAAGCTGGAGCAGGTCCTGGCGAAGCCGGATTGAAGCCTGCCGGTACCATGCCCTGATCGCGGGGCACCGAATGCAAAAAGGAGTAAATCGATGAAGATCAAGCTGACCAGCGTCTATGTGGACAACCAGGACAACGCACTGCGCTTCTACACCGACGTGCTGGGCTTTGCCGTGAAGGCCGACTTCAGCAATGGGCCTTTTCGTTGGCTGACCGTCATCTCACCCGATGAGCCCGAGGGAGCCGAGCTACAGCTGGCGCTCAACGACAACCCGGCCGCCGAGGCCTACCAGCAGGCCATCTTCAAGCAGGGGCAGCCCGCGCTCATGCTGTTCACCGACGAGGTCAAGGGTGATTACGAGCGCATCAAGGGACGCGGCGGTGCGTTCGCCATGGCGCCGACAGAAGTGACCGGCTCGACCATCGCCCAGCTCAACGACAGCTGCGGCAATCTGATCCAGATCACCCAGCTGGCGCGTTGGTAGGCGCTGGTTTCAAGAGGAGGTTGCAATGAATTTGAGCAAATGGATACGTCAAACCCATCGTTGGCTGTCGATCATCTTCACGCTGACCGTGGCAGCCAATTTCATCACCATGGCGTTCGGGCAACCTCCGGCCTGGGTGGTCTATTCGCCGCTGCTGCCGCTATTCCTGCTGCTGTTCAGCGGCCTCTACATGTTCGTGCTGCCTTACGTCGCGAGATCGCGTGGCGAGCAGGGCGCGCAAGGGTAGGACATGGCCAAGGCGCCGGGAAAATCGAAGGTCGCAAAACCGGCCCCAGACAAGCCGGAAAAGCCGGTCCTGCTTTCGGGCGGCAACCCGCAGATCCCGAAGGCCTATGGGGACGCTCCGGTGCAGGCATATATTGCTGCCATGCCGGGCTGGAAAAGCGATGTCGGGCGCCGGATCGACGCACTTATCGTCAGCGCCGTCCCCGGCGTCTGCAAGGCGGTGAAGTGGAACTCACCGTTCTATGGCATCGAGGGCGAGGGTTGGTTCCTCAGCCTGCATTGCTTCACCAGATACGTCAAAGTCGCCTTCTTTCGCGGCACGTCGCTCGATCCTGTGCCTCCCGGCGGTTCCAGGCAAAAGGAAGTGCGGTATCTCGACATCCATGAAGGCGAAGAGATCGACGAAGCCCGCTTCGCCTCCTGGGTGAACCAGGCCAGCCGATTGCCCGGCGAGAAGATGTGAACGGAGGCAGACCATGAAGATCAGCATGTCGAGCAACGACGAGGGAGGCGCCTCTGCCTCCGAGCGGATAGATGCCCGAATCCGGGAGCTGGACGATTGGCGGGGCAAGACGTTGGCCAGCCTGCGCAAGACCATCCTCGACGCCGACCCGGAAATCATCGAGGAGTGGAAGTGGATGGGCAGCCCGGTATGGTCACGAGACGGCATGATCGCCGTCGGCAACGCTCACAAGGACAAGGTGAAGCTGACCTTTTCTCACGGCGCCAGCCTGCCGGATCCCGACAGGCTGTTCAACAACGGGCTCAACGGCAAGGTGTGGCGCGCCATCGATGTGTCGGAGGGCGACGTGATCGATGCGGATGCGCTGAAAGCGCTCGTCCGCGCCGCGATTGCCTACAACAGGGCTAAGAAGAAACCGGCCAGGTCGGCCAAAGCCAAGGACTGGTCGGTTCAGGCGTCCGACCACTCCGACAGAGCGGCAATCACACTTTTCAGTTCGGCCCAGCGGCGGATGACGGTTTCGGCTCCGGCTTCGGTCAGCACATCGGCATGGCCGGGATAGCTGTGCGCGGCGCCGGTGAAGCCGATCACGCGCATGCCGGCGGCCCTGGCGCCGGTGACGCCGTGCACCGAATCCTCGATGACGAAGGTGTTTGCCGGATTGGCGTTGAGTTGCTCCGCCGCAATCAGGAACACATCCGGCGCGGGCTTGGTTTTCTTGCTTGGTATTTCCAGCGCTGAAAAAATCCGGCCGGCGAAGAACGGCAGCAGGCCCACTTTCTCCAGCATGAACTCGATCCGCTCCAAGCGTGAGTTCGAGCAGACGCAGCGCGGCGCGGTGACCGCGGCGACCGCCTCGCGCACGCCGTCGATGGCGCGCACGTCGCTGCGCAGTTTGCGGTCAACCAGCTCTTCGGCCCGGTCGATCATCGAGGCCTGGAACGGGATCGCGGATTTTGCCTCGACCCGCATCATGATGTCCTTGAAGGTCAGTCCGGCATAGGTTTCGGCGTATTCCTCGGCCGAGATTTCATATCCGGCCAAGGTCAGCAATTCGGCCTCGACGCGGGCTGCGATGATTTCGGAATCGACGAGCACGCCGTCGCAATCGAAGATGACAAGGTCTGGCTGGGGCATGGCATCCGAACGAGGGAGGGTGATGAGAGGCCCGGCAAGGCTCAAGCGGCGCGACATACACCAACGGGCCGGGCTGCGCAAATTGACGACGTCAGGGCTGCTTGGCCCGTTGCGTCCTTCACCGAATATTTACGCTGATCGGTAACCATAACGGGGAGTAAACAGTAACGCGTGCCTTGGGTGTAAAAATGTCTGCCGTGCGTCTTGTCGCCGACCTCTCCCACGCCCCCCAGCAATCCGAGTGGCTGGACACGATCCTCAAGGGCGATTGTGTCGCCGCGCTCGATCGGCTGCCGGAAAAATCCATCGACGTCATCTTCGCCGATCCGCCTTACAATCTGCAGCTCGACGGCGATTTGCACCGGCCCGACCAGTCCAAGGTCGACGCCGTCGACGATGACTGGGACCAGTTCGAGAGTTTCGAGGCCTATGACGCCTTCACCCGCGCCTGGCTCCTGGCGGCACGCCGCGTGCTGAAGCCGAATGGCACCATCTGGGTCATCGGCTCCTACCACAACATCTTCCGCGTCGGCGCCAAGATGCAGGATCTCGGCTTCTGGATTCTCAACGATGTCGTCTGGCGCAAGACCAACCCAATGCCGAATTTCCGCGGTCGCCGCTTCCAGAACGCGCATGAGACCATGATCTGGGCCTCGCGCGACCAGAAGGGCAAGGGCTATACCTTCAATTACGAAGCCATGAAGGCATCGAACGACGACATCCAGATGCGCTCCGACTGGCTGTTCCCGATCTGCACTGGCGGCGAGCGGCTGAAGAACGACAATGGCGACAAGCTGCATCCGACGCAGAAGCCGGAAGCGCTGCTCGCCCGCATCATGATGGCCTCGACCAAGCCGGGCGACATCGTGCTCGACCCGTTTTTCGGCTCCGGCACCACCGGCGCCGTGGCCAAGCGGCTTGGCCGCCATTTCGTCGGCATCGAGCGCGAACAGGCCTATATCGACGCCGCCAACGAGCGCATCGATGCGGTGCGGCCGCTGGAAAGCGCCGATCTCGCCGTGCTCACCGGCAAGCGCGCCGAGCCGCGCGTCGCCTTTGTCAGCCTCATCGATACCGGGCTTATGCAGCCCGGCGCCACGCTTTACGATGCCAAGAAGCGCTGGTCGGCCAAGGTACGCGCCGACGGCACGGTTGCCATCGGTGACAGCGCCGGCTCGATCCACAAGATCGGCGCCGAAGTGCAGGGCCTGGACGCCTGCAACGGCTGGACCTTCTGGCACTATGAGCGCTCGGGCGGCCTGACCCCGATCGACGAACTGCGCCGCATCGCCAGGCTCGGCATGGAGCGGGCAGGGGCCTGACGCTACCACATAAAGGTCGGCGCCCTACGGCGCCCCCCTCTGGCCTGCCGGCCATCTCCCCCACGAGGGGGGAGATCGCGCGCTTCATTGTTTTCGCCAACCTTCAACGTTGTAAGAAAGAGCCGTCGGCGAGGCTGCCAATCTCCCCCCTCGTGGGGGAGATGCCCGGCAGGGCAGAGGGGGGCGCCATAAAGCGCTACCTTCGACCCCTCTGCGTAGCTCAGGTCGCGATGCCATACCGCTCAAGGTCCGCCTTGAGCGTCTTTGCATCTGTGAACAGCACAGCATTCCAGCCGGCCACCCTGGCGCCATCGACATTTCTGGGGCTGTCGTCGATGAACAGCGTGGCTGACGGTTCGAGACCGAACGCGGCGACGTGATGGTCGTAGATGGCGCGGTCGGGCTTGATCTCACGGATATCGGCCGACACGGTCACGCCGCGCGGGCGGCTAAGGAAATCGAAGCGCAGTCGTGCCTCGGCAAGTGTGTCGGCGGCGAAGTTCGTCAGCATGGTCACGTCGTGGCCGCTCTCGATCAGGCCGAGCATGATGGCGACGCTGTCCTCATAGGCATGCGGCACCATGTCGTTCCAATAGCGTCGGAAATTGCGGATGTTTTCAGCATGATCCGGGTAATCCGCGATCAGCAGCGCTTCCGCCTCTTCCCACGTCCGGCCACGGTCCTGTTCGATGTTCCAGTCATGCGTGCAGACATTGTCGAAGAACCACTTGCGCTCTTCGGCATCGGGAATGAGGCGGCTGAACGGAATGTTCGGATCGTAGTGGAGCAAGACGCGACCGATGTCGAACACGATATGGCGGATTTCAGTCATTTCGGGCCTTTCAAAGCGAATGCTAGTCAATGGGGCGGTGCTTTTTGGTTGCGCCCGGTATCGCTGCTTCGATGACCTTTTTCATGACCGTCGGCAGCGCTTCTCCGGAAATGTCATGGGCCAGCGACCAGAAATGCCCTTCCGGCGCATCACTTTTCACTTGAGCGTGAAAAACTTCGAGCTCGAGCGCGAAATGGGTGAAGACATGCGCGATCTCTCCAGCGCGCCGCCAGTCGGCAGGGAAGGGCGCTGCCTCCGAAGTGGTTGCACCGTCGATCCGTGCTGTCCAACCTGTGGTCGGCACCTCGGTCATGCCGCCGAGCAAGCCCTTGTCAGGCCGCTTGCGCAACAGGATGGCGCCGTCGCCGCGCTCGGCGACGAAGGCGGCACCCCGCCTGAGTGGTTTGTCGACCTTGGGCAGGCGGACCGGAAAGCGCTCGGGGTCGCCGGACAGGATGGCGCTGCAATCCTCGCGCACCGGGCACAGCATGCAGCGCGGCCGTCTTGGCGTGCAAATCGTGGCGCCAAGGTCCATCATTGCCTGGGCGAAGTCGCCCGCCCTTGTCTGCGGAACCAGTCTTTCGACGAGCGCGCGGATTTCAGGCTTTGCCTCGCTGAGCGGCGTTGCGATCGAATAGAGCCGCGAGATGACACGTTCGACATTGCCGTCGACGACCGCCGCCGGACGGTCGAAGGCGATCGCCGCGATCGCCGCCGCCGTATAGGCGCCGATCCCCGGCAATTCCCTCAATCCCGTTTCGTTGTCGGGAAAACGGCCGCCCTGGCTCGCAACCAGATCGGCGCAGGCCTTGAGGTTGCGCGCTCGTGAATAATAGCCGAGCCCGGCCCAGGCCTTCATCACATCCTCGGCCGGCGCAGCCGCCAGCGCCTTCACATCAGGCCATTTCTCGACAAAGGCGCGAAAATAGGATTTTACCGCTTCGACCGTGGTCTGCTGCAGCATCACTTCCGAAAGCCAGATGCGATAGGGGTCCGGCCGTGCACCGCCGGCCGCGGCGTGCGGCGTGATCCGCCACGGCAGTTCGCGATGGTGCGCGTCGTACCAGGCAAGCAGACGCGCGGCGATCTCTCCCGATAGAGTTGGTCCGGATGCGGCCTTGCGGGTCTGTTCGTGCAGTGCCATTGATCGCGGGCTGGCTCTAGGCTGGTGAGGAGCGTGGCTGGAGAACGTACATGGCAGGGAGAACGCCTTACGGCAATCCCGTTCCGGTGAGCGATCTCGCGACCGCGATCCTCGACCCCGTGCTGCGCAAGCGGGCCGGCATTTCGATCGGGCTGGTGCAGTCATGGGAAGAGATCGCCGGCCCCAGGCTCGCCGGCCATTCGCGCCCCGAAAAAATCCAGTGGCCGCGCCGCATGCATGAGGACGATCCGTTCGAGCCGGCGGTGCTGGTCATCGCCTGCGAGGGCATGGCCGCGCTGCACCTACAGCACGAGACCGGCGAGATCATCAACCGCGTCAATGCCTTTCTCGGCTTCAACGCGATCGGCAGGATCCGGATCGTGCAAAAGCCGGTGCTGGGGGACAAAGCCCGGCCGAAACCGTCGCCGAGAGCACTGACTCCTGTCGAAAAGGCCAAATTGTCCGATACCGTCGGCAAGATCGAGGATGAAGGCTTGCGCGCCTCGCTGGAGCGTCTTGGCGCCACAATTCTTGGCCAAAGGAAGCGGCCAAGGTAATCAACTGGAAATCAGTCGGTCATGAACGCGTCATCTATCTCGCGCATTCGTGATCCTGCATGTAGAGTTTGGCGATTGGAATGGGGACGGCGATGCCTTAATTCCCGCCAACTCTCGCCTTTTCTAGCCTTTGCGTTGCAAAATCAAACCACAGTCAGGTGATTCGCATGAACCGTAGCTTGTCCCGCAGAAACCTCCTGTCTTCGCTGGCCGTCATTCCGGCAGTGGCTATGCTCGCCGCATGCAGCGATTCAGGCGAGGATGCCAAAGCAGCGGATGTGAAGCCTGCGGCTCCCGCGCCTGCTTCGACGCCTGCCACGCTGGCCGCCGTCAAGGTCCCGGAGTCTTCCGGCAATGTCGACATGGCCGAACTGCTGAAGCCCGGCGCTTTGCCCGACAAGCAGCTCGGCAAGGATGACGCCAAGGTCACCATCGTCGAATATGCCTCGATGACCTGCCCGCATTGTGCGCATTTCGCCGCGACCACCTTCCCTGAGTTGAAGACGAAGTACATCGACACCGGCAAGGCGCGTTACATCCTGCGCGAATTCCCGTTCGATCCAAGCGCCGAGGCCGGTTTCATGCTGGCGCGCTGTTCGAAGGACAATTATTTCCCGATGGTCGATGTGCTGTTCAAGCAGCAGGCCAACTGGGTCGGCGTCAACAATACCAAGGATGCGCTGCTGCAGATCTCCAAGCTCGCCGGTTTTACACAGGAGTCCTTCGAGGCCTGCTTGACGGACCAGAAACTTCTGGACGATGTGAGATCGGTCCAGAAGCGCGGCGCCGATGAATTCAAGGTCGACTCGACGCCGACCTTCTTCATCAACGGGAAAACCTACAAAGGTGCGATGTCGATTGAGGAAATATCGGCCATCATCGACCCTCTGCTCTGACGTCCAGGCGGCGCCGGAGCGACTGCGCTTCGGCGTCAGCGCACCTTTGTGCCTTATAGGCAGGCGCGAATGAAGTTTTCGCGCCTTCGCCTCCTCGGCTTCAAATCCTTCGTCGAACCCGGCGAGTTCGTCATCGAACGCGGCCTGACCGGCATTGTCGGGCCGAATGGCTGCGGCAAGTCGAACCTTGTCGAGGCGATGCGCTGGGTGATGGGCGAAAGCTCGTACAAGAACATGCGCGCGTCCGGCATGGACGACGTGATCTTTTCCGGCTCGGGAACGCGCCCGGCCCGCAACACCGCCGAAGTCACGCTGTTCCTCGACAACTCGGACCGCACCGCGCCCGCCGCCTTCAACGACGCCGATGAATTGCAGGTGTCGCGCCGCATCGAGCGCGAAGCCGGCTCGCTCTACCGCATCAACGGCAAGGAAGCCCGCGCCAAGGACGTGCAGCTTCTGTTCGCCGACCAGTCGACCGGCGCGCGCTCGCCTTCCATGGTCGGACAGGGCCGCATCGGCGAACTGATCCAGGCCAAGCCGCAGGCGCGCCGCGCGCTGCTCGAAGAGGCCGCCGGCATTTCCGGCCTGCACACGCGCCGTCACGAGGCCGAGCTTCGGCTGAAGGCGGCCGAACAAAATCTGGAACGGCTGGACGATGTCGTCGGCGAACTGGAGAGCCAGATCGAAAGCCTTAAGCGCCAGGCGCGCCAGGCATCGCGCTTCAAGAACCTGTCGGCCGATATCCGCAAGGCGGAAGCCACGCTCTTGCATCTGCGCTGGACCTTGGCCAAGACCCAGGAGGGCGATGCGCGTTCGGCGCTGGCGGTTGCCACAGCTCTGGTCGGCGACCGCGCCGCCGCCCAGATGGCTGCCGCCCGGGAGCAAGGCATCGGCGCCCACCGGCTGCCGGACCTGCGTGACGCCGAGGCCGCGGCTGCCGCCGCCTTCCAGCGCCTGTCCATCGCCAAGGCGCAGATCGAGGAGGAGGCAGGCCGCATCCGCGCCCGCCAGGCCGAACTCGAGCGCCGGCTGCAGCAGCTCGACGGCGACATCGCGCGCGAGGAGCGCATGGTCCGCGACAATGCGGATATTCTTGAGCGCCTGCGCGAGGAAGAAGCCACGCTCAATTCCGAAAATGCCGGCGCCGCCCAACGCGAGGCCACGACGCGGGCCGCTTTCGAGCAGGCCGGCGCAACGCTGTCGCAGAGCGAAGCCAAGCTCGCTGCGCTGACCGCCGAACGCGCCGAGGCCGCCGCCGCGCGCAATCAGATCGAACGAACGCTGCGCGAAAACGCCGAACGCCGCGATCGCTTTGCCCGCCAGCTGGCCGATGTCGACCGCGAATTGTCCGAGATTGTGTCGAAGATTGCGGGCTTGCCCGATCCCGCCGAGAAGCGCGCTCTGGTCGAGGACGCGCTCGCCCGGTTGGAGGAGGCCGAGGCCGGCGCCATTGCTGCCGAACAGGCGGTCGCCGAGGCGCGCGCCACCGAGAGTGCCGCCCGTCCGCCGCTGCAGGATGCCAGGGCCGAACTCGCCGGCATCGAGACCGAAGCCCGCACGCTGGCCAAGATCCTCAATGCCGCCAGCGGCGATCTTTTCCCGTCGGTACTGGAGCAACTCAGCGTCGAACGCGGCTATGAGACGGCCCTCGGTGCTGCGCTTGGCGAGGATCTCGACGTGCCGCTCGACCGCAGCGCGCCGGTGCATTGGGGCGAAAGCCAGGTTGAACCAGGCGATGCGGCTTTGCCGGAAGGCCTCAAGAGCCTCGCCAGCGTGGTGCGCGCGCCTTCGCAGCTTGCCCGCCGGTTGGCGCAGATCGGCATCGTCGATGCGGCGGACGGCAAACGCCTGCAGACGCTGCTTGCCCCCGGCCAGCGGCTGGTCAGCCGTGACGGCGCGCTGTGGCGTTGGGATGGCTTGACCGCCAGCGCCGATGCACCGACCGCGGCCGCGCAGAGGCTGGCGCAGAAGAACCGGCTGGCCGAGCTCGATGCCGAGGCGGTGCAGGCGACGCAGATGATGCGTGAGGCAGAGGCTGCCCTTGCCCAGGCCGAACAGGCGCTGCGTGAGGCGAGCGAGGCCGAACGCAACGCCCGCCAGGCCGGGCGCGATGCCCAGCACGGCCTGGACGCCGCCCGCAGCGCGCTGGCCGAGGCCGAAAAGGCCGGTGGCGAGCTGGCAAGCCGCCGCGCCGCCCTGGACGAGGCGCGCGCGCGAATCGTCGACAGCCATGAAGAAACGGCCGCCGCCTTCGCCGAGGCCGAAATGCTGCTGCAGGACGCCCCCGATCTCGGCGACCTGCAACTTCAGCTCGAACAGACCGCCGCCAATGTCAGCCGCGATCGCGCAACCTTGGCCGACGCGCGTGCCGTCCATGAAGGCCTGCGCCGCGAAGCCGAGGCGCGCACGCGCCGGCTCGATGCCATCGGCGCCGAGCGCAGCAACTGGCTGCAGCGGGCCGAAAACGCCTCGACGCAGATCGCCTCGCTCGGCGAGCGCAGGGCCGAGGCCGAGGCCGAGCGCGAAACGCTGGCCGACGCCCCCGACGAGATCGACGCCAGGCGCCGCGCGCTGCTGTCGCAGCTGACCGAGGCAGAGACCTTGCGCAAGGCGGCCGCCGACCGCTTGCAGGAGGCCGAGACCAAGCAGGCCGAGCTGGACAAGGCCGCCACCGCGGCGATCCAGTCGCTGGCCGATTCCCGCGAAACCCGCGTCCGCGCCGAAGAGCGATTGACCGCCGCCGACGAGCGCCGGCTCGAGGTCGAGGCGCGCATCCAGGAAACGCTGAACACGCCGCCGCATTTGGTCATCCGCCATACCGGCCTGGAAGCCGACAGCCCGATGCCGGAAATGGCCGACATCGAGCGCCAGCTCGACCGGCTGAAGGTTGAGCGCGAGCGGCTCGGCGCCGTCAATCTACGCGCCGAGGAAGAGCAGAAGGAACTGTCGGACCGGCTGGAGGCCATCGTTTCCGAGCGCGAGGACATCATCGAGGCGATCCGCAAGCTCAGGCAAGCGATCCAGAGCCTGAACCGCGAAGGCCGCGAACGGCTGCTTGCCGCTTTCGAGGTGGTCAACGGCCATTTCCAGCGGCTGTTCTCGCATCTGTTCGGTGGCGGCACGGCCGAATTGCAGCTGATCGAATCCGACGACCCGCTCGAAGCCGGGCTCGAAATCCTGGCCCGTCCGCCCGGCAAGAAGCCGCAGACCATGACGCTGCTGTCCGGCGGCGAGCAGGCGCTGACGGCGATGTCGCTTATCTTTGCGGTGTTCCTGACCAATCCGGCGCCGATCTGCGTGCTCGACGAAGTCGACGCGCCGCTCGACGATCACAATGTCGAGCGCTTCTGCAATTTGATGGACGAAATGGCCGCGACCACCGAGACGCGCTTCGTCATCATCACCCACAACCCGATCACGATGGCGCGCATGAACCGCCTGTTCGGCGTGACCATGGCCGAGCAGGGCGTCAGCCAACTGGTCTCGGTCGATCTGCAGGCCGCCGAGGCGATGCGCGAGGCGAGCTGACGCAGCATGCTTTGTTGATTTCGTCGGCGATGGCGTCGATCCGACTGTTGCAATAGGACCGTCGCCCTTGCGACCTGCTTGCGACGCGCATTCTGTAAGGTTCGAAGAGAAGGAATTTAAGCGCCACCTGAGAGCGAACGCCAAAGCCCACATGCAAAGCGCCCGGCCAACGCGAAAGCGAGGCCTACAAGGCGCAGATGGCAATAGGCTCCGACCGCAATTCAGCTGCCACGTTTATCGGAAGCCCAGGAAGCTCAGTATCGCAATCACGATAACGACTGCTCCGATGAGCCAGATTATGTTGTTCACCGTATCTCTCCCGAACTAGTTGCTGGGAGTGAACTCGTAAGAGCCTACTAATGTTCCCGCATTTTCTGCGTCGAAACAAAATGGCGGCCATCGCTTCGTCGATTGCCAGACCAAGGTCCGAACAGGGTATGACTGAAGTCCTGACGTCGGAGCCATAGGCCTGAAGGCGGGCAACCTATGCCCTCCCGATACATTGGAACCGGGCTGCCGAGCATGAGTCCCTTCATCGGTGGTCAATCGGGTGCCCGCCATTCCTGAGAGGTTAGCGGGCACCCGATTGTCGTGACACCGCCAACGGCGTGCGTTTCAATAGCGAGGCTAACAGTGACCTTTGTCCAGAGATCTGTGCGTGACGGCGCAACCCGACCCGCAAACGACAACGACAGTCCTGCGGAGGTTTCTTCCGTTCTTGACCTCATACCATCGGCTGACGACGACAAGGTCGCTGAGCTTGTCAGGCGAACAGAGCGCCTGGCAATCGCAGTGGTTATCGGAATCGCGGTTCTGCTGATCTTGGCGCCGGTGGTTTACCTTGCACTTTCTTACGGGATCTGAGACGGCCCGACTTAGGCGATCTAAGATGGCCTGATTGGTCTCGTAAATCTCACAAATTGTGCCGACGGTCTTCCTCGCAAGACGGGTGTTTCCCGTCACAGATCAGGAGATCGAACGCGACGACATAGAAGGGTCCTGTGCAGCGCTCCTTTGTCGAGTGGCGTAACCCTGGTGGTCGGCTTGAAAGAGCGCCTTTACCAGAAGTTGCCAACAGGAGCTGCTGTCGCAACTTCTTCTTTCGATACGCCGTGTTGCACGGGAGCAGCCGTCACTGATCGCGCCCGTGGACCGACGACGCTACTCGGAACCAAAGGGATGGGACGCGGTTATCCCCGCGAAGGGATAATTAGCAGGTGGAGATATTACAATGAAAACAATGATCGTGAGCGCCTTGGCGCTGTTCATTGCCATGCCGACGATAGCTCCGGCAGCCGAAGCTGACGTGGTCATCACGACCCACCATCGACATCATCACAGGAGCGTAAAGGTCATCAATGACCAGGGTCAACGCCTTCATCACCGCAGACACGGCACGGTTGCCTTCTACGACCACGGCCGCAGACATCATCGCCGGGATACGGTCATCGTGACCGGCTCGATCGAGCGCAGCCATCATCGCTATTATCGACATCATCGGCATCATCCCGTCGTCATCCAGGACGACAACGATTACTGATCCTCTCCGCACGGCCCCGGCTCTGTCAACGGAGTCGGGGTCGCGTGGGAGTCAGATAGCTCCTGACGGCAGCCATCGATAAGGTCGGTAAATCATTGATTCCAAAGGCATGTGATTTGGCTGGGGCGCCAGGATTCGAACCTGGGAATGTCGGTACCAAAAACCGATGCCTTACCACTTGGCGACGCCCCAGCAAGCGAGCTTTGCCCGTTGCGCGCGGCCTTATAGGACGAGCGGCACGAAAGCTCAATGCCGAGTTGGCCACTGTGCAAAACTGATCCACCGCTTGGCGCGGGGACGCGCTATTCGCCCCAGACCGCCAACTCGTTGCCAGCGGGATCGGTGAAATGGAACCGCCTGCCGCCCGGGAACGAGAATATCGGCTTGACGATCGTGCCGCCGGCGCTTTCGACAACGTCGAGCGTTGCTTCCAGATCCTGCGAATAGAGCACCGGCAATGGTTTCGCCGGCGCCTCCGCTGCATCGGCCTGGAAGCCGCCATCGAGCCCTTCGCCGAAGGCCGAATAGGTCGGCCCGTAATCGGTGAACGACCACGAGAAGGCGGCGCTGTAGAAAGCCTTGACGCTGTCCAGCGTCGCGCCGGTCGCGGGCAGTTCGAGATAGTCGAGTTTTCCGTTGAGTTTCATCACGCTGCTCCCAACTTGTTCCCTATATGTTCTATATCCTGGGCAGCGATCCGGCAAGTCTTTTCGACGCAGCTTTTGCTTAATCGATTGTAGTCGCCGGGCTTCGCTGCCACACCTTGCCTTTCGCACTGCAGCATAATAACGCTCGGGTCGGAACGCGGGGGAACCGGGTCTTGGCCCCGGTGTTCTATCTTCCGAGGACTTGGAGGGCGAGCATGACCAAATGGGTCTACACCTTCGGCGATGGCGCCGCGGAGGGACGTGCGGGCGACCGCAACCTTCTCGGCGGCAAAGGCGCCAATCTGGCCGAGATGTGCAGTCTTGGCCTGCCCGTGCCGCCGGGCTTCACCCTCACCACCGAAGTCTGCAACGCCTATTACGCCAACGGCAACAGCTATCCGGCCGCGTTGCAGGCCGATGTCGTCAAGGCGCTGGACCATATCGGGCAGCTGACGGGGCGCCGTTTCGGCGATCCGTCGAAGCTGCTTCTGGTCTCGGTCCGCTCCGGGGCCAGGGCCTCGATGCCGGGCATGATGGACACCGTGCTCAATCTCGGCCTCAATGACGAGACGGTCGAGGCGTTGGCAGCCGATTCCGGCGATGCCCGCTTTGCCTATGACAGCTACCGCCGCTTCATTCAGATGTATTCCGATGTCGTCATGGGTCTCGACCACGAAGTGTTCGAGGAAATCCTGGAGGACCAGAAGGCGAGCCTCGGCCACGAGCTCGACACCGAACTGACAGCGCAGGAATGGCAGAGCGTCATCGCCCTTTACAAGGCCAAGGTCGAGGAGGAACTCGACAAGCCGTTTCCGCAGGACCCGCACGAGCAGCTGTGGGGGGCGATCGGCGCGGTGTTTTCCAGCTGGATGAACAACCGCGCCATCACCTACCGGCGCCTACACGACATCCCGGAAAGCTGGGGCACGGCGGTCAATGTCCAGGCCATGGTATTCGGCAACATGGGCGAGACGTCGGCCACCGGCGTCGCCTTCACGCGCAACCCCTCGACCGGCGAAAAGATGCTCTATGGCGAATTCCTGGTGAACGCGCAGGGCGAGGATGTCGTAGCCGGCATCCGCACGCCGCAAAACATCACCGAGGCGGCGCGCATCGCCGCCGGCTCCGACAAGCCGTCGCTGCAGAAACTGATGCCGGACGCGTTCCGGTCCTTCGTCGACATCTCCGACCGCCTGGAACAGCACTACCGCGACATGCAGGATCTCGAATTCACCATCGAGCGCGGCAAATTGTGGATGCTGCAGACGCGTTCCGGCAAGCGCACCGCCAAGGCGGCGCTGAAGATTGCCGTCGAAATGGCGCGCGACAAGCTGATCACGACGGAGGAGGCGGTCGCCCGCATCGATCCCGCCTCGCTCGATCAGCTGTTGCATCCTACCATCGACCCCAAGGCCGCGCGCGATGTCATCGGCGTCGGCCTGCCGGCTTCTCCGGGCGCCGCGACCGGCGAGATCGTCTTCTCGTCCGCCGATGCCGAGGATCTGAAGACGCAAGGTCGCAAGGCAATCCTGGTGCGCATCGAAACCAGCCCCGAAGACATTCACGGCATGCATGCTTCAGAAGGCATCCTGACCACGCGCGGCGGCATGACCAGCCACGCCGCCGTGGTCGCGCGCGGCATGGGCAAGCCTTGCGTTTCGGGCGCCGGCTCGCTGCGTGTCGACTACAAGGCCGGCACGCTGATGTCGATGGGCCAGACCTTCCGCAAGGGCGACATCATCACCATCGATGGTAGCAACGGCCAGGTGCTGAAGGGCGCCGTGTCGATGCTGCAGCCGGAACTGTCGGGCGATTTCGCCGCCATCATGGAATGGGCCGATGCGGTGCGCCGCATGAAGGTGCGCACCAATGCCGAGACGCCGCTCGATGCGCGCATGGCGCGCTCCTTCGGCGCCGAAGGCATCGGCCTCTGCCGCACCGAGCACATGTTCTTCGACGGCGAGCGTATCGTCGCCATGCGCGAGATGATCCTGGCCGATACCGAGAAGGACCGCCGCACCGCGCTTGCCAAGCTGTTGCCGATGCAGCGCTCGGATTTCCTCGAACTGTTCGAGATCATGGCCGGCCTGCCGGTGACGATCCGGCTGCTCGATCCGCCGCTGCACGAATTCCTGCCCAAGACGGAAGCGGAGGTGGCGGAGGTCGCCGCCGCCATGAACGTCTCGCCCGACAAGCTCAGGCAGCGCACAGAAGCCCTGCATGAGTTCAACCCGATGCTCGGCCATCGCGGCTGCCGTCTCGCCGTCTCCTATCCCGAGATTGCCGAGATGCAGGCGCGCGCCATTTTCGAGGCAGCCGTCGAGGCCGGCAAGAAAGCCGGCGCGCTGGTCGTTCCCGAGATCATGGTGCCGCTGGTCGGCCTGGTGAAGGAGCTCGACTACGTCAAGGCGCGCATCGATGCGGTCGCCAAGGCTGTCATGGACGAGACCGGCGTCAAGATCGACTATCTCACCGGCACGATGATCGAGCTTCCGCGCGCGGCGATCCGCGCCCACGTCATCGCCGCTACGGCCGAGTTCTTCTCCTTCGGCACCAACGATCTCACCCAGACCACTTTCGGCATCTCGCGCGACGACGCAGCATCCTTCCTCGAGACCTATCGGCAGAAAGGTATCATCGAGCAGGACCCGTTCGTCTCGCTCGACATCGAGGGCGTCGGCGAACTGGTGCGCATGGCTGCCGAGAAGGGCAGGGCGACGCGGCCCGACATCAAGCTCGGCATATGCGGCGAACATGGCGGCGATCCGGCCTCGATCCGCTTCTGCGAAGAGGTCGGCCTCGACTATGTCTCGTGCTCTCCCTACCGCGTGCCGATCGCAAGATTGGCCGCAGCCCAAGCCGCGGTGCAGATTGCCAAAACAGCAGTGCCGCGCCCCAAAAAGAGCGCCGCGGCATCCTGATTTCGACACAGTCCTTTCGGTATCGATGAAACGGCCACCCCTGGGTGGCCGTTTGGCGCTAAGCTTACGATTTTGTAAGCAAATTCACGCTGATGTGCGCGCCCCAACACGCAATCCCGACATCGTTTCTTCCCAATTTCACGGCCCCCCAACCCGCCGGTGCCGAGAAAAGATGTTACAGATTTCGCCCAGACCCTTCCGCTCGATCCTGATTATCCAGACCAAGTTCATCGGCGATATTGTTCTGTCCTCCACGCTCGCCAAGAACCTGCAGCTCGAATATCCCGGTGTCAGGATCGTCTTTCTCTGCGAGGCGCGCCTCGCCAGTTTCGTCACCGCGCACGGCATCGCCGCCGAGGTCGTCAGCTTCCGCCGCGCCGCCATGCGCGGCACCCCGCTGGAGCGTGGGCGCGAGCTCTATTCTATGATCAGCAAGCTGCGCCAATTCCGTTTCGACCTGACCATCGACCTCACCGATTCAAAGACATCGCGGCTCATCGTCAGGTTCCTCAACGCCAGCACCCGCATCGGCTACAATCCTCCGGAAAGGCCGCTGCGCTGGCATGAGCGCCAGCCCGCCAATGTCTTTGCTGAGCCGTTCGGTTTTGGCGAACGTCACTATCTCTACCGCTACCTTTCGCCGCTCGAGCCGCTCGGCGTCGACCTGCGCGTGCGGGTGCCGTCGATTCGGCCATTGCCGATGGAGACGGCGAGGGCCCAGGCATTGCTGGACAAACACCATTTGCGGCCAAACGGCTTTATCGCGGTGCATGCCGGCGCAAGTTTTCACGGCCGGCGCTGGCAGCATGAACGCTTTGCCGCCGTGATCGACACGATTTCGCGCGAAACCGGACTGGATTTCGTACTCGTCGGCGGCCCTGACGAGCGCAAGCCGGCCGAGCAGATCCTCGCCAGTGCCGCGTCGATCATCAACCTCGTCGGCGCGCTGTCGCTGGAAACGCTGCTGGCGGTGTTGCAGCAGGCGCGGCTGTTTGTCGGCAATGAGAGCGGCCCCATGCACATGGCAGCAGCGGCCGGAACGCCGGTTGTCGGCCTGTTCGGCCTGACCAGCCCGACCGTCTGGGGACCGGTCGGCGTGCCCAGTCTCGCCTTGCAGCCATCCATGCCGTGCAATTGCGTGGCGGGCAGCCTGTGCAATCCGCTCGATCCCAGCAAGGCCTGCTGTGTCTGGCGCCTCGAGGTCGAACCGGTCGTCGCGGCCGTGCGCGAAGTCCTGTCACGCACGCATGTGGAACTGGAACACGCCGTCTGACGGTGCGCGGCGGTCACATTGTCGGGATATCAGCTTTCTCACGGCCACTATCCCGATTTCCGCCTTGTTGCGGGTCCTGGGATGCGGCTATGACAGCGCCGATTCTCAGACAAGACAGGCATCCCTTGCAAAAGCTGTTTTGCGCCTTGGCGCTATCTATCGTGGCCGTGTCCTCGGCCCAGGCTGCGCCGCTTGTCGAGCCGGCGCTGCATCTGAAGGCTGAGGACGGTAGCAGTGTCGGCCGCGTCGCGCTTACGCTCGACGCCTGCGGCGGCCAGACCGATACGAGGATCCTGTCGGCGCTGGTGGAGAACCGGATTCCGGCGACGATCTTCGTCACCGGTATCTGGCTGAAGCGCAACGCCGCCGCCGTCGAGATCATGCGCGCGCATCCGGACCTGTTCGAACTGGAAAACCATGGCGGCCATCACATCCCGGCCGTTGACACGCCGCGCAAGATCTACGGCATCCGCAGCGCCGGCAGCCCGGAAGCGGTGCAGGCCGAAGTCGAATCGGGCGCTGCCGCTCTCGCTGGCACCGGCGAGCCGGCGCCGAAATGGTTTCGCGGCGCGACCGCCGAATACAGCCCGTCGGCTATCGCCATGATCCGCAAGCTTGGCTTCAAGGTCGCCGGCTTTTCGATCAACGGCGATGGCGGCTCGTTGCTCGGCGCAAAAGAAACTGCCCGGCGCATCGCCGCCGCCAAGGATGGCGATGTCATCATCGCCCACATCAACCAGCCGACCCACGCTGCCGGCGAGGGCGTCGTGCAAGGTCTGCTCGCGCTGAAGGCCAAGGGGCTGATGTTCGTGCGGCTGGATGACGCCGACGGTGTCGGCAACGACGGGACGACTGATTAGGATCAGGCGGCGGCAGGCAGTTTCATCGCCTTTGGACTGACGTCGCCGACGTTTGAGATTAACCGAGGCCTCTGAGCTTCGTCATCCCAGGATGAAACAGGAGCGAAGCTCCGTCGCGAAGACCCTGGGATGACGAAGCGAGCAACGGCGGCTTGAGTCGCTTGCTCAGGCCGGTGCTGCTTCGATCGTCACCCTGTCGGGATAGAAGGCGCCGTGGTCGCGAATCTCAGCCATTTCGTCGAAGGGCTGCTCATAGCCCCACATTGCGTCCTTGCCGGTCTCGCCGGCCGGCAGCACGCTCCAGTAGCTGGCGTCGCCCTTGTAGGGGCAGTGGGTCGACAGGGTGGTTTTGCCGAGCTGGGTGAAGTCGATGTCTTCGAAGGGGATGTAGAATGCCTGGCGGTAGGGCGGTTCGGACAGAAGCTTCGCCCGCGTCGATGAGGCGATCACCGTATCGCCGGCACGCACGACCACGGTACCGCGATAGGGTTCGACGGTGATGACCTTGCCGGGATTGCTCTGAAAGCCGGGGGCGGGGTTGGTGATCTGGTCCATGCGGGGTTCTCCTTGTTCGATTGGGAGCACAGTCCGATTGAGAGCGTGCGGGATTGCTTCCCATGTCTCTAAAATGTGTCTGGAGAACCCGTTGCGCAAGCCTTCGCCAGTAGCCCAGAGCTGGCCTTCCGATCACTAAAAACGATTCCGCGTGGAATGCTCAGGCTGCGGTCTTGAACACGTCCATGAGGCCGGCATAGGCCGCGGCAATACCGGCTACCGGGTTGGTGCTTCTTGACGTCGTCTCGACCTTCAGTGGGCCGCCGCCTGTCGGCAAGGTGAGCAGCAGGAACTGGCGATTGCCGCCGTCGCCGATCGATGCGGCGGCGACATGCTGGCCTTCGCCTTCGTTCTGGACGCACATTTTGAACAGCAGCGTGCCGCCGACCGCTTCAAGGGCGCCGCCGACCACCTCGACAAATTCGTCTTCGGAGACCTTTTTGGCCTCCGGCACGAGATCGGCCAGACTTGCGGCAAGCGTGTCTTCAAGCTCTTTGTCGTCGAGTTGAATATCGTCCAACTGCACGTCTTGGGCCTCGCTGTCATCCAGCTGCCTGTCGTCGATCTGCCTGTAATCAATCTGCTTGCCGTCGATCTGCTTGTCGTCGAGCTGCGTGTCCATGCGAACCTCTTTCAGTCGCCAATCCGCACCCCTACCCCGTTAACGAACCTTAACGTCGACGATGGCCGGATTGTGGCGGTTTTCCCCGCCTTTCGATCACTGCTTGCTTCAGCCGTTAACGGTTGGAGACGTGACGACTGGACAATCCGTCCGTTCGTCCCACAATGGAACAAAAGACGGGAAAAACGAGGAAGCAATGGGAGGAACCAGATGCTCGGACTGATGCAGGAATGGCCGCTGCTCTGCCACAAGCTGATCGACAATGCCGAGCGGCAGCACGGGACGCGCGAGATCGTCTCGCGCTCGATCGAAGGTCCTGTCGTTCGCACCACCTATGCTGAAGTTCATCGCCGCGCCCTCAAGGTCGCTCAACGGTTGGAGCGCGATGGCTTTGTGCTCGGCGACCGCATCGCGACCCTGGCCTGGAACACGGCGCGCCACATAGAGGCCTGGTACGGCATCATGGGCATCGGCGCCATCTACCATACGCTTAACCCGCGTTTGTTCCCCGAGCAGATCGTCTGGATCATGAACAATGCGCAGGATAGAGGGATCTTCGTCGACCTGACCTTCATGCCGCTGCTGGAAAAGATCGCCGGCGCGGTCAAATCGCTGAAAAAGGTGATCGTCCTGACCGACAAGGCGCATCTGCCTGAAACGACGCTGCCGAATGTGGTTGCCTATGAGGACTGGTTGAACGAGGCCGATGGCGACTTCGCCTGGAAGGTTTTCGGCGAAAACACCGCAGCCGGCATGTGCTACACCTCCGGCACGACGGGCGATCCCAAAGGTGTGCTCTACAGCCACCGCTCGAATGTGCTGCATGCCATGATTGCTGCCATGCCCGACGCCATGGGCCTCTCCGCGCGGGACACGATCCTCCCCGTCGTGCCAATGTTTCATGCCAATGCTTGGGGCCTTGGGCAGAGCGCGCCGATGATCGGCGCCAAGCTGGTCATGCCCGGTTGCAAGATGGACGGCGCCTCGATCTACGAGCTGCTCGACACCGAGAAGGTGACCTTCAGCGCCGCCGTGCCGACCGTCTGGATGATGCTGCTGCAGCATCTGGAAGAGACCGGCAAGAAGCTTCCCTATCTCAGCAAAGTCGTCATCGGCGGCTCGTCCTGCCCGCGCGCCATCATCAGGAAATTCCAGGACAATTACGGTGTCGAAGTCATCCATGCCTGGGGCATGACCGAAATGTCACCGCTCGGCACGCTGTGCACTATGAAGCCGCAGTATCAAGCGCTCGAGGGCGAGGACCGGCTCGATATCCAGGGCAAGCAGGGCTACCCGCCCTTCGGGGTCGAGATGAAGGTGACGGATGACGACGACAAGGAACTGCCTTGGGACGGCAAGACCTTCGGCCGGCTGAAGGTGCGCGGTCCAGCCGTCGCCAGCGCCTATTATGGCGGCGTCGGCGCCGAGCAGTTCGACAAGGACGGCTGGTTCGACACTGGCGATGTCGCCCATATCGAGTCCGGCGGCTACATGCAGATCACCGATCGCGCCAAGGACGTCATTAAGTCGGGCGGCGAGTGGATATCGACCATCGACCTGGAGAACCTCGCCGTCGGCCATCCCGATGTCGCCGAGGCCGCGGCGATCGGCGTCCATCATTCGAAATGGGGCGAGCGGCCCTTGCTGGTCGTGGTCGCCAAGCCCGGCAAGGAGCCGAGCAAGGACGATATACTGGCGTTCATGGACGGCAAGGTGCCGAAATGGTGGGTGCCCGACGACGTCGCTTTCGTCAGTGAAATCCCGCACACCGCCACCGGCAAGATCCAGAAGATCACCTTGCGCAAGCAGTTCAGCGACTACCGCCTGCCGACGGATTGACCGGGACCGTGCGTTTCCTTGACCTTCAAGCTACCGGCGGCAAAAACCTTAGGGCAGGGGATGTTCAATTTGAGCATCCTTTGCTCTAAGCGTCTGTGCGGGTTGGGGCGGTGCTGAAGACAATGGAAATTGACGAGCGGCAGACATCGAAGGCGGCCGGCTGGTCGCGGCGCACGGGCGCTTTTGCCCTGGTCCTGCTGCTCACCGTGCTGGCCGGCCATCATTTCGAACTGGTCGAAACGCCGGCCTTCCTGTGGGTGCTGGCGATCGTCGCCTTGCTTGCCGCGTTCGCTTTGCTGTTTGCCGGCCTCGCTTTGTCCCGGCTGTGGCATTTCGGTGACCGTGGCGGCCGCGACCTCTCGGTCGGCGCCCTGCTGGCGCTGCTGGTGCTGACGCCCTACGGCTTTGCCACCTATTTGGCGGCGACCACGCCGCCCCTGAGGGACATCACGACGGACCTCGACAATCCGCCAGTGCTCGACACCAGCGACCGCACCAAGGACATGAACGTGCTCGCGCTGCCAACGCCGGGCGAAGCGCGCCTGCAGGCCGACGCCTATCCGCTGGTCACCGGGCATAGCTACAATCTGCCTTTCGAAACCGTCGTCGACGCCGTTGAAACCGTGCTCGACCGCCGCGATTGGCAACTTACTGCGCCATATCCAGTGACCGACGGTCAGGACGAGGTAACGATATCGGCCGTTGCCCGGAGCTTCGTGGTCGGCCTGCCCGCCGACGTCGCCATCCGGGTCAGCAATGACGGCGACACGATCGTCGTCGACATGCGCTCAGCCTCCCGCTACGGCCGCTACGACCTCGGCGACAATGCGGCGCGCATCGTCGGGTTCCTCGCCGAACTTGATCAGGAAGTTGCGGGCCAGGTGGGTGCGGCGCCGGCTGAGTAGTTCTACCCCACCGGCACAAAAACGCCGTCGATGGCCGGGTCACCCTGGGTAGCAACCAGGCCGCGCGCCACCAGGTCCTCGAGATGGGCAAGCACCGACAGGCCGGCGGCGCCATGCAGGCGCGGGTCGGTGTCCCTGTAGATCGCCTTGACCATGTCCGGGATTGTCCGGTCGCCGCCCCGGATGCGTTCGAGGATCGCCCGTTCGCGCATCTTGCGGTGAGTTTTCAGCCCGCGCATGAAGCTGCGCGGCGCATTCACCGGGCCGCCATGGCCGGGCAGCAGCAGGCGGTCGCCGCGCGCGATCAATTTATCCAGCGAGGCCATGTAGTCGGCCATCGCGCCGTCCGGCGGCGCCACGATCGACGTCGCCCACGCCATCACATGGTCGGCCGAAAACAGGATGCCGGTGCCTTCGAGCGCAAATGCCGCGTGATTGGCGGTGTGGCCCGGCGTCAGCACCGTCCGGATCGTCCAGCCATCGCCCTCGACCAGCGTATCGTCGGGCAAAGTGACATCCGGCACGAAACCGGTGTCGGCGCTGGCGTCGAGCGGATTGATCTCGCCGATCCGCAGCGGCCTTGCCGGGCGGTGCGGGCCTTCGGCCAGCACGGCGGCACCGGTGCGCGCTTTCAGCCGGGCGGCCAGCGGAGAATGGTCGCGATGCGTGTGACTGACGAAAATATGGCTCACCGGCCGGTTTGCGATCACCTTCAGCAACGTCTGGAAATGCGCTTCATCATCCGGACCCGGGTCGATCACCGCCAGTGTGTCGCGGCCGACAATGTAGCTGTTTGTGCCGTGAAAGGTGAATGGGCTGGGGTTTTTGGCGGTGACGCGCAAGACCTCGAGCGCGACGGTGACGCCCCGGCCATAGGCGGGATCGAAGCTGGTGTCGAATTTGAGCGCCATGGCGGTGTCGTTGAACCTCTGTTCAGGAGGACGGCAAAACTGATTGCCGCATAACACGGAAGCCAATATAGAAAAACGCAAGGCCGCGATCTGCGGCAATCCGGATTGGGGAAGACCATGGCACTTGCAACGACGATGCGCCCGCTTGTTTCTCTCGCTTTGCCCCAGGAGGGCGCGCAGCGCCTGGCAACCCAGCTTTTGCTGGCGATCGCCGGAACGCTGCTTTTGACCCTGTCGGCCAAGACGAAAGTCGTGCTCGGGCCGGTCGACATCTCGATGCAGACGCTGGCCGTCCTGCTGATCGCCACCGCATTTGGCCTGCGGCTTGGCGTCGCTACCCTGCTTCTCTACATGGCCGAAGGCGCCATGGGCTTCCCGGTCTTCCAAAGCACGCCTGAAAAGGGCATCGGCATCGCCTACATGATCGGCGGCACCGGCGGTTATCTCGCCGGCTTCGTCGTGATGGCGGCCATTGTCGGCTGGGCCGCCGACCGCGGCTGGGACCGCCACCCGATCAAGTTGTTCAACGCCATGCTGGTCGCCGAAATCGTCATGATGGCCATGGGCTTTGCCTGGCTGGCCACCCTCATCGGCGCGGAAAAGGCGTGGCAGTTCGGCGTTTTGCCGTTCGTCCTCGGCGACCTGATCAAGGTTGCGCTCGCCGCCAGCCTGGTGCCGGCGGTATGGTCGCTGCTGCCCAAGCAGCCCTGAAACCGGACAAATGAATGAGCCGGCGGGCCCAGGGCCCGCCGGCTTTTTGTTGTCACGCGTCCGCCAGCCGATGGTGCAAGCCGGTTGCCAAATCGCCACGCCCATTTGCATCGTCAGCTTGTGCCTGGTCGGTCAAATTGCCGCGAGGCTGCAGATGCGGAGCAATTCTGGCGCCGATCCACGGCCGAGATTGAATTGACAAGCCATTGCGCGAAACCTAAGCACGGGCAACTTGATTTCGAGGCGGGGGCCGGTAATTCAAGGAGAGCTTGTTGAAGGGAATAATCCTTGCAGGAGGCAGCGGGACGCGTCTGTATCCCCTTACATTAGCGATCTCTAAGCAGATTCTGCCGATATACGACAAGCCGATGATTTTTTATCCGCTGAGCGTCTTGATGCTCGCCGGTATCCGCCAGATTTTGATCATTTCGACACCTCGCGACTTGCCGGTGTTTCGGGAGTTGCTGGGCGACGGTTCGGAATTCGGGGTCGAATTCTCCTATGCCGAGCAGGCGCAGCCCAACGGGCTTGCCGAGGCCTTCATCATCGGCCGCGACTTCATCGGCAAGGATAATGTGTCGATGATTCTCGGCGACAACATCTATTTCGGCGAGGGCCTGTCGCAGCTCTGCCGCACTGCTGCGCAGCGCCAAAGCGGCGCGTCGGTGTTCGCCTACCATGTCGAGGACCCGCAGCGCTACGGCGTGGTGTCGTTCGACAAGCTCAGCGGCACGGCTTTGACGATCGAGGAGAAGCCGCGGGAGCCGAAGTCCAACTGGGCGGTCACCGGCCTCTATTTCTACGACAATGAGGTCGTCGACATCGCGTCGACGATCAAGCCCTCGGGGCGTGGCGAACTCGAGATCACGGCGGTCAACAACGTCTATCTCGAGCGCGGGAAATTGCACGTGCATCAACTCGGCCGCGGCTATGCCTGGCTCGACACCGGCACGCATGACAGCCTGCATGAAGCCTCTTCCTTCGTGCGCACGATCGAGCACCGCCAGGGGATCAAGGTCGCCTGTCCTGAAGAAATCGCTTTCGAGCAGGGCTGGCTGACCGCCGACAAGGTGCTTGAGCGCGCCACGCGCCTGGGCAAGAACGAATACGCCGCCTATCTGCGCCGGCGTGTCGCCGAGCTGACGGAGACATAGAGTGCTGGAAGTCAGGCAGCTCGGTTTGGACGGCGTGCTGGAAATCGTGCCGAAGCGGCACGGCGATGCGCGCGGTTATTTCATCGAAACCTGGAATGCCGAGGCCTTTGCCGAGGCCGGCATCGATCTGCGTTTCGTCCAGGACAATCATTCCTATTCGGCTGCCGCAGGTGTCGTGCGGGGGCTTCACTATCAACTGCCTCCACGCGCGCAGGACAAGTTGCTGCGTGTGATCCGAGGCAAGATTCTCGACGTGGCGGTCGACATCCGCCGCAGCTCGAAAACCTTCGGAAAATGGGTCGCGCTCGAAATATCGGCCGAGAGAGGCAACCAGATCCTCGTGCCGAAGGGTTTCGCGCACGGTTTCGTCACGCTCGTGCCGGACACCGAGGTTCTGTATAAGGTCACCGACACCTATTCGCCGGCGCATGATCGATCGATCCGTTTCGACGATCCTGATATCGGCATCGATTGGCCGTCGCCGGCCGGCGCCTTCGAGCTCTCGGCCAAGGACCTCAAGGCGTCGGCGCTTGCTGAGGCCGAGGTGTTCGCATGACGCGCGACGATGTGAGGAGAGCGCCATGAATTTTCTGGTGACAGGCGGTGCCGGCTTCATCGGCTCGGCCGTGTGCCGGCATTTGTGCGCCAATCCGGCCTACCATGTGACCAATCTCGACAAGCTCACCTATGCCGGCAATCTGGCCTCGCTGCGCACCATCGAGAATGCACACAACTACAAATTTGAGCAGGCCGACATCTGTGACGAGCGGGCGGTTCTCGACATCCTCCACCGCGACGAGATCGACGTCGTCATGAACCTCGCCGCCGAAAGCCATGTCGACCGCTCGATCGACGGACCCGGCGCCTTCATCGAGACCAACATCGTCGGCACCTACCGGGTGCTGAATTCGGCGCTCGAATATTGGCGCGGCCTTGACGAGGACAGGAAGGCGCGCTTCCGCTTCCACCATGTCTCGACCGACGAGGTGTTCGGCGATCTGCCCTTCGATGGCGGCATGTTCGTGGAGGAGACGCCTTACGCGCCATCCTCGCCCTATTCCGCCTCCAAGGCCGCATCCGACCATCTGGTGCGGGCCTGGCACGAGACGTACGGCCTGCCGGTCGTGCTCTCCAACTGTTCGAACAATTACGGGCCTTATCACTTCCCCGAAAAGCTGATCCCGCTGGTCATCCTCAACGCGCTCGACGAAAAGCCGCTGCCGGTCTACGGCGCTGGCGCCAATGTGCGCGACTGGCTGTTCGTCGAGGATCACGCCCGTGCTCTGGAACTGGTCGCCACAAAGGGCCAGCCCGGCGAAAGTTACAATGTCGGCGGCAATTCCGAGCGTACCAACCTTGGCGTCGTCGAGACGATCTGCGGCCTGCTCGATATCAGGCGTCCGCGCAGCGGCGGCAGGAGCTACCGCGATTTGATCAGCTTCGTCACCGATCGGCCCGGCCACGACCGCCGCTATGCAATCGATGCCTCCAAGATCGGTCGGGATCTCGGTTGGGCGCCGGCGGAGAGTTTCGACAGCGGCCTTGCAAGGACCGTCGACTGGTTCCTCGACAACAAATGGTGGTGGGGACCGATCCGCGAGCAGCGCTACGCCGGCGAGCGGCTGGGGCAAGTCCGGTCGCGCGGCCAGGTTGAAGGCAGGAAGGGCGCGGCGTGAGGCTGGTTGTCACCGGACGCGACGGTCAGGTCGCTGCCAGCCTGCTGGAGGCCGGGCAGAGGCGCGATGGCATCGAGGTCGTCACCCTCGGCCGCCCAGTGCTCGATCTGGCGCGGCCCGATACGGTGTTCGACGCACTCGCGGCAGCGCGGCCGGATATCGTGGTGTCGGCTGCCGCCTACACCGCCGTCGACCAGGCCGAGGACGAGCCCGATCTTGCCTTCGCTGTGAACGCCGTCGGCGCCGGCAAGGTCGCCGAGGCGGCCGCGAAGCTCGGCGTGCCCGTAATCCATCTGTCGACCGACTACGTCTTCGATGGCACCAAGGACGGCGCCTATGTCGAGACCGACGCCACCGCACCGCTCGGCGTCTACGGCGCCTCCAAGCTTGCCGGCGAGCTGGCCGTGGCCGCCGTCAATCCGCGCCATCTGATCCTGCGCACCGCCTGGGTCTACAGCCCGTTCGGCAAGAATTTCGTGAAAACCATGCTGCGGCTGGCCGGCGACCGCGACGAGATCGCCGTGGTCGCCGACCAATGGGGAAATCCGACATCCGCACTTGATATTGCCGACGCGATCCTGCATGCGGCGGCGGTGTTGCGCGGCGACGACAGCTTCGACGGCTATGGGATCTACCATCTCGCCGGAGCCGGAGACGTCAACTGGAGCGGCTTTGCTCGCCACATTCTGGAGGCAAGCCTGTCACATGGCGGGCCGTATGCTGCGGTACGGGATATTACGGCGCGCGACTACCCGACCAAAGCGCGTCGCCCGGCTAATTCGCGTCTTTCGACGCAAAAATTCACGGCCGCATTCGGATCGGAGGCACAGGGGTGGCAGCAATCGACGGGGCTTGTGGTGCGCCGCATCTTGCAAGCCCAGCCGACAGCATGGAAAGACGTAGCGATTGTGTCTGTTAAGCGATGAAACAGCTTGTCGCTATCTTTATGTCGGCCGAGTCGCCATATCGCGGCGCCTTCATGCCTGTCGCGGAAATTGCCAAGCCTGAGCAAGTTACACTGAAGGAAGTATCATAATGTCGGGTGTATCAATGGTTTGGCTTCGGCTCGCGCAGTTTGATATACGGCTTCGTTACCGAAATTCGACTTTCGGGCCTTTCTGGATTACGCTGAACACGGCAATATTTGCCCTTTCAGTTGGGCTTCTATATGCTGTCTTGTTTAAGCAGCCTATAAGGGAGTTCATACATCACTTGGCTACGAGTGTAGTCTTGTGGCAATTTCTATCTGGAGCAATAATTGAAGGTTCGGAAATTTTAATTGGATCTCACGATCTTCTTCTAAATACGAAGATCTCGCCGGCCTCATGCATATTTCGTTGTGTCTCTAAGAACATAATAATATTGATGCACAATGTGCTAATTATATTCATAACTCTAATTATTGCCTATCCGAACTCCGGCTTGAACATACCAATGTTCATCGTCGGAACCGCGCTGTTGGCTGCCCATGCCGCCTGGATATCGACCATCGTAGCGATTGTTTCTGTGCGATACAGAGACGTTCCGCTGATCACCGCTGCCGTTATGCAGCTTCTGTTCATGCTTTCGCCGATTATCTGGACGGCAAAGGTTCTCCCTACCAGCTCTCCGTTCCTGGTCTACAATCCTGTCGCCTACATCATCGATGCAGCGCGAACTCCACTGATGAGCGACGGCACCGACTACATGAGCGTGCTCGTGTCCGCCATTATTGCCGGCGCGGGGAGCATCGCCGCCTATCTTCTCTATCGAAGGACGGAGCACCGAATTCCGTACTGGCTTTGAATTCTGACGCCGTCACACAATTGTATTGGAAGCCCCATGTCACCGCCATCCATTCATCTGAGCGACGTCACCGTCCGAATTCCGGTCTGGTCGGCTCCGGCAAATCGTTCTCTCAAGCAAGCCGCGCTCCGTTTCACCACGGGCGGGCGTTTGCTGGCCGGTGACTCCGGCCGTTTCGAAGTCGCGGCTCTCGATGGCGTGTCGCTCGATCTTAAACCCGGCACCCGGCTGGGACTGAGCGGGCACAACGGTGCTGGCAAGACGACACTGTTGCGCGTCTTGGCAGGCATTCTCAAACCCACCAGCGGGACAGCTGTCATCAACGGGGACTCGGCCGTTCTGATAACGCCCTCCATGGGTTTATCTCCCGAACTCACGGGCCGAGAGTTCATCCGGCTTCAGAGCCTCATGACCGGTATCGCCCCCCGTGAAATCGAGCGCCAGACCGAATCGATCATCGAGTTCTCGGAACTGGGCGATTTCATAAATTTGCCGGTACGCACCTACTCGTCCGGCATGCAGACACGGCTGTCGTTTTCGGTTGTCACCGCATATCCGACCGATATCGTGCTTCTTGACGAAGGGCTGGGCACGGGCGACGCGTCATTTCAAAAGAAGGCCAGAGAGAGAATGGAGCATTGGCTCAACAATGCCGCCATCGTCGTGCTGGCATCGCATTCCGATGCCCTGATCCGGTCGATGTGCAGTTCCGCGGTGTTTCTCGAGAAAGGTCGCGTCGTGAGAGAGGAGACCTTTGGCTAATGCGTCGTCAGCTGACTGCAACGCTCGCCGGCGCCGGCGCCCGAATCTTCGGGCACCAGGATTTGAAACAATCCTACCATAAGGTCTTCGACCCCGACGTTCCCCTGCAAAGCTATAGGGGCAGGCTTGCCTATTGGTGCATGTCGGCGGCGCACCGCCTTGGCTTCCTCTCCGACCTGCAACTTTCCTACCTGTCGCAGCTGCCGCTCGTCCCGGCGGTCGCTCCGCCAAACCATGTCTATGATCACGAGTTCTTGAACCTGCGGCTGAATCGAATCTACGACATGCCGGACGTCGAGATAGACGAGCGCCGGCCGCAGACGATCAATGTCCTGGTTCCTGCTTTCGACTTCAAATCGATCTCGGCCGGGTTCTTCGGCGTCTTCCAGATGGCGCTGTTCTTGCGCAAGACGGGCATCAATGTTCGCCTCGTCCTATTTGATAATTTCTATTTCAATATCGCCGACTTCAGAGAAAAGGTTTTGAAATACCCCGGTATGGAGGGTGTCTTCGATGAACTCGAAGTCGAGTATATCGGCGAGAGGCGGAAACCTCTTGCTATATCGCGCTACGACTATGCCGTGGCAACCGTTTGGTATTCAGCCTATTTTGCAGAAAAGATTACAGCGCGCACAGAGAGCAAGAAGTTTATATACCTGATACAGGACTATGAGGCTGCATTTTATCCGGCAAATAGTCTATATGCCGTTGCAGATCGTACATACGCGATGGACTACGAGGCGATATTTTCAAGCGAAAGCCTTATGCAGTTCTTCATTTCGAATGATGTCGGCGGCATAAGGTCTCGCGGCATGTCGCATACGTTTTTCAACAACGCCTGCTCGTCCAATCTCCTGCCCAAGGACATGTTCATCCAACGCAATCTTGCAAAGAAAAAGAAGACGATCGTCTTCTATTCTCGGCCGGTGGTGGATCGGAATATGTTCGAACTTACAGCGTTAGCTCTTACGACGGCCTTCAGGCGGGGCATTTTCGACCCCGAGGAATGGGATTGCGTGGGCATGGGCTTGGGAGAAGGTGTTGTCGAGTTGCAGCCCGGGGTTCGATCGGTTTCGTTGCCAAGGATGGACCTCAGCAAATACATCGAGGAGGTCTCGGGTTTTGATATCTGTCTCACGCTGATGGCTTCTCCGCATCCGAGCATGATCCCGATGGATCTGGCCGGATCCGGCTGTGTCGTTGTGACAAATACCTTCAAGACAAAAACTGATGATTATTTGAAGGGCCTCAGCGGAAATATCATCCCGGCTGCTTCGGAATTGAATGAAATCGTTTCAGCTTTGGAGCTGGCAAAGTCAAGGAGCGGGGACCTGGAGCAGAGGTACAGATTTGCCAAGGCAATGAAGTATCCGCGGGATTGGGACCAGTCGCTCACTGCCAAACATCTGAATTTCTTCAAGCGTCGCCTGCAGGTTCGCGCGGAAAAAGCAGCAACCGGCAAACAATAACCGTCATGAATTTTTTCGATTGCCGGCGTCGCGGTCGGGCGACTGCGAACATTGGGACACTAGGAGCGTAAGACGGTGGCGATGGCTACATCACACAAGGCGGTCAGACTCGCGTTGCCGCTGGGGCCACGAACCCTGATAGTGGTCGGATGTGGCCGGGGCGGCACAAGCCTCGTCGCCGGTGCGGCCATAATCCTGGGTGTGCCCATGGGATCGTCACCCGCTTCCATCATCCATGAGGATATGGAGCTCGTTTATGCGGCCCAGGGTCGGGACATCGATGGCCGCCTGATCGATGGTTCGGCAGATAATGGCTTGAAGAAGCTGGAAGAGATCATCGAGGCGAGAAATGATGCCAATGATCTATGGGGTTGGAAAGATCCGTCTGCCGATCTTTACCTCGGGGCGATAGCGGAGGTCGTGAGGAACCCGTTCATCGTGTTCGTCAACCGCGACATGGCTGCGGTCGCCCAGTCCGAAGTCAAGCAGATGCAGTCCTCGATCGAGCAAGCCTATGACCTGGCGCTGATCAGGTACAGCAGATATTGGGAATTGCTGCAGCGATTGCAGTGGCCGACGCTCCTTGTCAGCTATGAGCGTTCGCTGTTGAACCCGGAGTCACTGTTGTGCGAGATCGCAGATTTTATTGGACTTGAGCCCCCCAGCGAAAGACAGCGCGATTTCATCAAGCAGTTCGCTTCCGGGCGGGATTATCAGCAACTGGACTTGGCAAACGCCGCTGTCTAGGCTTCCTTGATGGCTTGCCGGGCACTTTCGTCGGGGGGCGAGAGACAGTGGTGACAAGGACGTAACCTTGGCATGGGGGCGCATGCATTGGACCAGCCTGTGTTGGGTTTCATCGTTGGTGGGGTGCAGAAGTCCGGCACGACCAGCCTGTTCGGCTATCTCAGCCAACACCCACAGCTGGCGACGCCGTCCGTCAAGGAGATGCATTTCTTTGACGACGAGACGCAGAACTGGACGGAGCCGGACTATCGCAAATTGGGAAGCTTTTTTTCCGACGATGCTGGGAGAGGCATCGGATTTGACGTGACCCCGATCTATCTCTTCTGGCCGCCATCGCTGGAACGGATAAAGCGATACAATCCCGCAATGAAGCTTGTCTTCATTTTTCGCGATCCGATCGAGCGAGCGTGGTCGCAATGGCGTATGGAGACCGGTAACCGGTCGGAGCATCTGCCGTTTCACCTGGCGATCCGGCAAGGCCGCTGGCGACTAAAGGGGTTGGATCAGACCGATCCGGCATGGCGTGTGTATAGCTATGTCGAACGGGGCTTTTACGCACGCCAACTACGCCGGCTATTTGCCTTGTTCCCAAGGGAGAACGTTCTGCTCCTGCGTTCACTGGATTTGTTGAGGGATCACCAACCTACGCTGGATGCCGTTGCCGGGTTCCTTTCCATCCAACCGTTTCTCCCCCTTGCTCCGCGAACAGATCATCTTGGGAGACGATGTGAGAACGAGCTTCGACCGGAGGACGTAACCTATTTGCGCGAGATTTTTTACGATGACACCGTCGAATTCTCCCGACTTTCGGGGCTGTCGGTTTCCGACTGGCCGACTTTTGATTCGGGCTTGGCGGTAGAAGGCTGATGGAGCGACCCAACATCCTCTTCATCGTGGCTGACGACCTCAATTCCTGGATTGCGCCGTTGGGCCGCCATCCGGACGTCAAGACGCCTGCAATCGACCGCCTCGCATCGCGTGGAACGACGTTTCTGCGCGCCTACTGCACGGCGCCCTATTGCAATGCCAGCCGGATGTCCGTGTTTACCGGATGCCTGCCGACGACAACGGGTGTCTATCAGAACGAGCCATTCTGGGAGGCGCCGCTGCGCAGGGTCACACTGCTCGAGCGCCTGCGCGAGGCCGGGTATTTCTGCATGGGTGCGGGGAAAGTGTTCCATGGCAGTTTCGACTACGCCGATGCAGGGCGCAACAGGACGCCGTCGGCAAGATGGAGCGACATCGAGAACCGCCCAGCCTTGTGGGACGAATTCCATACGACCGCCGCCGAGCCGATGCCGTTGCATCGGCCGCTCAACCGCATGTTTGATTTTGATGATTTCCCGAACGTAGCGTCGATGAATCATCACTTCGATTGGGGCGCCATCGAATCCGCTCGCGAGCCGGAGATGCCCGATTTCAAGACCGCGGACGCGGTTTGCGCCTTCCTGCAAAAACCGCACGAGCAGCCGTTCTTTTGCGCGACGGGTTTCTACAAGCCGCATTTGCCCTGGTACGTACCGCAACGATTCCTTGATCTTTATCCTCTCGACAAGGTCAGCCTGCCCTTTGTCAAGAATGACGACCTTGACGACGTTCCCGCCATCGCAAAGGCTTGGGCTCTGTCGCCGCCTGACCACGAAACCGTCCTGAAACACGGGCAATGGCGCAACGCCGTCCAAGGCTATCTCGGGGCCATTTCCTACTGCGACAGTCAGATTGGACGTGTGCTTGACGCCCTGGATGCTTCGCCCGCCGCCGACAATACGATCGTGGTCCTTTGGGGAGACAACGGGTTCCACCTGGGCGAAAAGCTGCACTGGCGGAAATTCGTGCTGTGGGAGGAAGCAACGCGAGTGCCCTTCATTCTGGTGCCGCCACGAGGTATGGCGACATCGGCTCGCGTCGACCAGCCGATCAGTCTGGTCGACTTGTTTCCTACGCTTCTTGATCTTTGCGGGTTCGAGCCACCAGCGGACATAGACGGCCGTTCACTCATGCCTTTGGCGCGGGGCGGCAAAATGGAAGACCATTGTGCGATCATGACATGGTTGCGCGGCAATCATTCTGTGCGGTCAAGCCGCTGGCGCTACACGCGCTACTCCGACTTGTCGGAAGAACTCTATGATTTGAGCGCCGACCCTTATGAGTGGAACAATCTGGCCGGCGACGCCCGCTTTGAGCAAATGCGCATGGATCTCGGTGCGCGCCTCCCGCCCGATCGCCTGGATTGAAGGCCAGCCAAGGGAATTTCCAAAAAAATATCTGGCGATCACTACAACTCCACGCTATGCGATACAAAGCGGCGGGGCTGGGGATTGGCACTCTAAACAGGTGATCGGTGACGGGTTTCCGTCGCTCTTGCACCACGTTAGTGTCCATGTCCTTGCGCCTGGAGTTCAGTACTACCCAATGACATCCTATGTAGAGGTCGTGTCCGGACTTCGGCCGAAGATGCGGCGCGCCATTATAATGATCCAGGATCTGGTCATGGTCCTGGTCGCGGTGGCGCTGAGTCTGGGGCTTTCTCAGTCGAGACTTTCATTCGACGCGCTCTCCACGGCCGGCCTGGCGTGCTGGGCAAGTATTGTTTTTCTCAGCCATATGCTGTTTCGCTATTGCGGCCTCTACAACACCGTGTGGCGTTTCGCCTCCACGCCGGACTTCTTCAACATCCTGAAGAGCTGCGCCATCCTGACCGTCACGCTCTATGTCGTCTCGCTGGCGGTTCGATCGTTTCAGCCGGTGACCGGCCTCAACGAGCGCCAGTTCATCGTCTTTTTCCTCGTCTCCTTCACCATCATATCGGCGCCTCGGCTCTATTACCGGTTCCTGCGCGACGGGGCGAGCTGGCGAATCCTGAGCCGCAACGCAAACAATGCGGCGATCAAACAAGCGCTGTTCGTCGGCAGGCTTGGCGAAGCAGACGTCATCATCCGCTTCACACGCACGGCCGAGCCGGCCGAATATTCCATCGCCGGCATCATGGCCATCGAGAACGGCGCGCCGTTGGGCACGCAGATCCAGGGCGTTCCGGTGGTAGCCGTGCGGCCCCGCCTGGTCGAGGTCCTCGAAGAATATGCAAGAGGCACCAAAAGCCTCGACATGCTGATTTTCGGCAATGGCACCGAACGCGAGATCGAGGAATATTCGGAACTGGTCCGTGTCGCCCGTCACAGCGGTATCGCCGTCGTCCAATTCTCCGGCGTTTCGGAGCTCGGCCAAGGCGGAAAGCTGGTACTCGACGCTGTCGAGATGGAAACCATCCTGCGCCGCCCCACAGTTGCTTCCGATATTGAGCGGATCGGCGGCTTTATCGGTGGCAAGCGCGTCCTGGTCACCGGCGGCGCCGGCTCAATCGGTCGCATCCTGGTCAAGCGGTCGCTGGAACTTGGCGCCGAGGCGGTTCTGGTCGCCGATATCTCGGAGTTCGGTATTTTCCAGCTCGACCAGCAGGTTGACGAAAAGGACCATGTCCGGCTCAAGAGCCGCATCGTCGATGTCACAGACCGGCGCCAGATCACCCGCGTCGTCAGCGATTTCAAGCCCGACATCATCTTCCATGCCGCCGCGCTCAAACATGTGCCGCTGCTCGAGGAAAATTGGGAATCGGCGATCCAGACCAACATTTTGGGCACCCTCGTCTGCGCCGAGGTTGCCGCCAAATGCGGGGTGCCGCAGTTCCTGCTGATTTCCAGCGATAAGGCGGTCGATCCGACCTCGGTGCTCGGTATGACGAAACGCGCCGCCGAGCAGATCGTCTCTTCGCTGCACGAAACGCACGCCACCGGGGCCAGCGGCCGTCGCTCCGGCACCAAGTTCATCGCCGTGCGGTTCGGCAATGTCTTCGGCTCCAATGGCTCGGTCGCCACCATCTTCCAGGCGCAGATCGAGGCCGGCGGTCCGGTCACCATCACCGATCGCCGCATGACCCGCTACTTCATGACGGTGGCCGAAGCCGTCGACCTCGTCATCATGTCGGCGGCCGACGCCGAGCGGCGCCAGGGCAAGGACGACTACGCCATCTACATGCTCGACATGGGCAAGCCGGTGCCGATCCTCGAAGTCGCTGAAACCATGATCCGCATGGCCGGCAAAAGCCCCTACACCGACATTCCGATCCGTTTCACCGGGATCAGGCCGGGCGAGAAGCTTCACGAAGTGCTGCATGGCGGCAATGAGGAGATCGTCGCGCTGGATATCCCCAAGATCTTCGGCCTCAGGACCGATGTCGTGGGATGGCCCAAGGTCCAGGCGGCGCTGACATTGCTGCAGGCGGCCATGCGCGATCAGGACAAGGCCTCGGCGCTCGCCGTCATGGCCGGCCTCTATCAGGCGGAAGAGCCTCCAAGTGAGGCACGCCGGGAAACCGTTGCGAAAACAGTCGGGCAAGCTGGTTAGAGCAATTCCAAGAAAAGTGTGGAGCGGTTTTCCGTCCGGGATTGCGTCAAAACAAAGAGCCTGTCCTGATCGACCGGGATTGGCTATTGAAACCGATCCGATGGCCGTTCCCAGGCGTTTGCAGATGATTTTGAACCAGTGAGCAGACAAGATCAGCGCGTGGCCGTGCTGCTGGGCACGAAAGATGGCGCGGCTTTCCTTGACGAGCAGCTCGCGTCGCTGGCTGCGCAATCGCATCCTGTTGTCGACCTCTGGGTTTCCGACGACGGTTCGACAGACGGCACTTCGGCCATTATCGGCGCCTGGCAGAGCCGCTGGTCCAAGGGCCGGTTGACCCTGTCGAATGGTCCTCGCCAAGGCTTTGCCGCCAATTTCCGCGCGATGATCATCGATCCGCGCATCGAGGCCGACTACTACGCCTTCTGCGACCAGGACGACATCTGGGAGCCGGACAGGCTGGAGAGCGCCATTGCCTGGATGCAAGGGCACGACGCCGGAACGCCGCTGCTGTTTTGCTCCAGAACCGCGACCATGTCCGAAACCGGAGCAGCGCAAGGGTATTCGCCGCTGTTCCAGCATCCACCCGCATTTCGCAATGCGCTTGTGCAAAGCATTGCCGGCGGCAACACGATGATGATCAACCGCGCCGCGCGAAAGTTGCTGGCAAAGGCATCGGCAAGGACCGAGTTCGTCAGCCATGACTGGTGGACCTATCTGATCGTCACGGCTGCCGGCGGCATTGTCCGCTATGACCCGCGACCGCTGGTGCGCTACCGCCAGCATGAGGCAAACCTGGTCGGCGCCAACGTGTCGTGGAAGGCGAGGCTGTCGCGGCTGGGGCGCCTCTTCAGGGGCGAGTTCGCCGTCTGGACCGATCACAATCTGAGCGGCCTGGCCGTCAATCGCGACATCCTCACGAGGGATGCCGCCGCCTGTCTCGGCCTGTTCATCAGGGCGCGAAAGGGCGGTATCTTGCGACGCCTGCGCCTTCTCAGGAAAAGCGGCGTCTACCGGCAGACGCTGGCTGGGACGCTTGGGCTCTATGTGGCCTTCATCTGGCGGCGGATCTAGAGCATGCTGAGATGGCCATGAGGGGACCCAAGCGAGCTTTCGATCTCGTCGCGGCGGCGGTTCTGTTGCCGCTGACCTCGCCCGTCACCCTGCTTGCCATACTGGCAATCAGGCTGTCGTCGCCCGGACCGGCACTCCTCTCCCAAACTCGCGTCGGCCAGCACGGGGTGCTGTTTCGCTGCCACAAGTTGAGGACGATGGTTGTGGGAACGCCATCTCTGCCCTCGCATCAGGCGCCGGCAAACTCCGTCACCGCCGCCGGTAAGGTGCTGCGAAAATTCAAGATCGACGAGCTGCCGCAGCTCTGGAACGTGCTGAAGGGCGAGATGAGCCTGGTCGGGCCGCGTCCATGCCTGCCCACGCAAACCGAGTTGGTCGACCGCCGCAGGCAATTGGGTGTGCTTGCCGCACTTCCAGGCATTACCGGGCTTGCGCAGATGAGAGGCATCGACATGTCGGATCCGAAACTCTGCGCCGAAACCGATGCCGAATATCTCAGGGGAGCCTCGATCGGACTCGACGTCAAAATCCTGCTTGGCACAATCTACCGGACCTGACGGGCCTGTCGTGCAAGTTCCTCAATCCGGCCGAGCGTGTCGGTTTCCGGCATCCAGCCTTCCGAGATCAGCAGTGACGGGTCGCAAATCTGTGTCGCCATGGAAGCGTCGTACGCTGCTTTTCTGCCAAGCAGTGTGGCGAACAGCCTGAATGGCCAGGCCGGCACAGGAACGAGCCGGGTCGGAACGTCGTATCCGTGCCTGAATGCAGTCAAGATTTCGAACATCGCAACGGGGGAAGCATCGCCCAGGACATAGGTCGGGCGCGGTGGCGTGGGACGAGTCAAAAGATGCGCCACGGCGCCAGCCACCGCGTCGCGCGATATCAGCGAACGAACTGCGGTGAAAGCGCCTAAGGGCAATGGTAAGGCAATGGCGGCAGCCCGCATCATTCCACGCAGGTTTCCCTTCATGCCTTCGCCATAGACCGGCGGCAGGCGCAGCGCCGTGGCATCGGAGGGCCTGGACGCATAGGCTTCCAGTGTCTTGATCTCGCCTTCGCGTTTCGAGCGCCCGTAGGCGCATTGCGGGGCAGGGAGCGTCGCCTCGCTGATCGTTCCGCTGAAACCGGGACCGGCTACTGCCCGGATCGACGACAGATAGATGAAGCGCCCGCTTGTCCGCGAGGCGGCCGCGCGCGCCAGCTGCGCGGTCAGTGTCGCGTTGGCTGCCATGAAGTCGGCTTCGCTCGCCTTGCGGTCATTGTTGAGCGCCGCACAGTGGACGACATGGGTGATATCTCGCATCAGCGCCTGGTATGCCTGAGCCGGTGCGTCGAAGTCCGGCAACAAAACCGCATCGCTCACGGGATCGAGCCGTTCCGGGTGGCGCGATGCCATGCGCACCCCGAACCCGGCTTCGCGCAGCTGGTTGACGACCTGCCTGCCGATGAAACCCGTCGCGCCTGTGACCAGCACTTTCACGGCCGGCTTGCCTGGGGCGCCGGGGCCGGTGCCTGTTGTTCCGGCAGCATTTGTTGCCGGCCCGATGCAAGATATGTCCCGGACACCAGGAACACCATCAGTGTGGCATCGAGGATGTCGTGGCCGACCAGAATGCCGGTCAGGCCGCCGATGAGGTAGGTGATCGCAGTGACGACAATCATCGTGGCGCCGAACCGCTCGATCGCGTCCGTGCTGGTGCGCAGCACGATGGCCGCGTTTCTCGCGGCAACGAAGAACACAGCCGCGAGCGTTACGGCTCCAAGCAGCCCGGCCTCCACCAATGCAGTCAGGAAGCCATTGTGAAAATGGCTGAAGCCCGTGGACGGCATGTGGAACTGATTGTGGAATCCATCCTTTATCAGCTCACGGCTTGCAGCAATGCCGTGACCGAAAATCGGCATGTCGTGGAAGGCGCTCAGCCCAATCTGCCAAAGTGCTGCGCGCAAGCCGAGCGCGGTCGTGTGGTCGCCCTTCGTGGCGAGCGCATCCCAGTCGCTGAACAGGAAGGCCGCGCGCTCGGAAATGATGGGGAGACCAATGACCGCGATGACGATGCCGATCGCGCCCGCAATCAGCAAAAGCCGAATGGCGTTTCTGTTGTTGAGCTTGCGACGGTTGATCAGCAGGACCGCGATGCCGGCCACCAGCATCGCCAGCCAGATGATCCGCGACCCCGAATAGACAATGTCGACCGCGCCGGCCAGTGTCGCGCAGGCCAGCAACGCCCTGTTCTTTTCGACACCCGATAAGGCGCCTGCCAGGCACATCATCATGCTGAGGCAGGCGACGGTCGCGAACACGATCGGATTGCCGGCGCCGCCTTCGGCCCGTATGCCCAGCCCGTGATATTGCACGACCGCCAGCAGCAGGGCGCCAAAACAGGCGGCGGCGCTCGCCAGCACGACGATGCGCGTCAGCGTGGTTTTCTCGGTAATGCTCCAGGTCGCGTATGAGACAGGGAAAAACAGGAAGGTGATCAGCCCTGCCAGATGCGGCGCATCCCTGGCGATCGAATTGTTGACGATGGAGGCGAGCACGCTGGCTGCGCAATAGGCATAGATGGCCACCGTCATCGCGGTCATCGGCCGGTCGATGTTGAAACGCCGTCTTTTCAGCGCAAGCAGAAGCACCGACCACAGGCCGCCGCCATTGAACAAAAAGCTGACCGCCGATCCCAGTACCGGCGGGAAAAAGAAGCACAAAATGGAGAAGGTGACGTTGATCCGTGACGGCGAAACGTGCTGCTTGATGGCGGAGATCGGGGTCAATGCTCTGGTTCACAATGCGCTGGGTCGCGTGGCGACGGACAATGTTTGGCGGCGGCATTTGCGGCATGCCGCCCGGCGCAGGTTCAGGAGCCGGTATAGCGGCTGGGTGCGGTTTTCGAAAGTGCGACGAGGTCCGGCCGGCGTTTCTTTCGGTCCAGGCAAGATTTTTCCCGGCCTTTGAATGCTATCGCTCCGTCGGGCAGGAATTTCCGGATTCTAGGCTTTTCATGGAAAATTCGTTGCCGATCGGTGTGGCCGCCGGCCTTTCCAGCGTTGTTATATCAGGTGGCGATCTGCTAGAACGCCGGCACGAACCGATAGTGTCCAGCAGTGAAGCTTGAACCGGGCGGCTGAAAAGGACGCCCGATCCATCTGATGCAAGGTCTGGATTGCACGAGAGAACGCTCACAGTCCATGAACATCGCGCTTACGCACCTGCAGCGGCTCGAGGCCGAGTCCATCCACATCTTCCGTGAGGTTGCCGCCTCCTTCTCCAAGCCGGTGATGCTCTATTCCGTCGGCAAGGATTCCTCCGTGCTGATGCATCTGGCGATGAAGGCCTTCTATCCGGCCAAGCCGCCTTTCCCCTTCCTGCATGTCGACACCACCTGGAAGTTCCGCGAGATGATCGCCTTTCGCGACCAGATGGCGCAGAAGCTCGGCTTCGACCTGCTGGTCCACGTCAATGAAGACGGCGTGCGCGACGGTATCAACCCCTTTGACCATGGCTCGAACACCCACACCCATGTCATGAAGACGGTGGCGTTGCGCCAGGCGCTCGACAAATACGGCTTTGACGCTGCCTTCGGCGGGGCTCGGCGCGACGAGGAGAAGTCGCGCGCCAAGGAGCGCATCTTTTCCTTCCGCAACGCCCAGCATGTCTGGGACCCGAAGAACCAGCGGCCGGAGATGTGGAAGATCTTCAACACCCGCATCGCGCCGGGCGAATCGATCCGCGTGTTTCCGCTGTCGAACTGGACCGAGCTCGATATCTGGCAGTACATTCTGCAGGAAAACATCCCGATCGTGCCGCTCTATTTCGCCAAGGAGCGGCCGGTGGTCGAACGCGACGGCATGCTGATCATGAAGGATGACGATCGCATGCAATTGCGCCCCGGTGAGACGATGGAGAACCGTCTGGTGCGTTTCCGCACGCTCGGCTGTTATCCGCTGACCGGCGCCATCGAATCCGACGCGGACACGCTCGAAGCCATCGTCGGCGAGATGCTGACGGCGCGCACCTCCGAGCGCCAGGGCCGCCTCATCGACCGCGATGAAGCCGGCTCGATGGAAAAGAAGAAGCGCGAGGGATATTTCTGAGCATGCGCCATATCCTGGCCAAGAGCCTCGCTCCCACCGACGGCGTGCGCGAATACATGGCGGCGCAGGAGAAGAAGTCGCTGCTGCGCTTCCTCACCTGCGGCTCGGTCGACGACGGCAAGTCGACGCTGATCGGCCGTCTTCTGTCCGACACAAAGCAGATCTTCGAGGACCAGCTCGCCGCACTCGAGCGCGATTCCCGCAAGCACGGCACCACTGGCGACGACATCGACTTCGCGCTTCTGGTCGACGGCCTCGAGGCCGAGCGCGAGCAAGGCATCACCATCGACGTCGCCTACCGCTTCTTCGCCACGCCCAAGCGCAAGTTCATCGTCGCCGACACGCCCGGCCATGAACAGTACACCCGCAACATGGCGACCGGCGCATCGACTGCCGATCTCGCCATCGTGCTGATCGATGCGCGCCAGGCTGTGCTGCGCCAGACCCGGCGCCACTCGATCATCGCTTCGCTGCTCGGCATCCGCCATATCGTGCTTGCCGTCAACAAGATCGACCTCGTCGATTTCGACCAGGCGGTGTTCGACCGTATCGTCGAGGATTACCGGCAGTTCTCGCACGAGCTCGGCTTCCAGACGATCGTGCCGATCCCGATGTCGGCCCGCTATGGCGACAATGTCACCAGCCGCTCCGGAAAGACGGCGTGGTATTCCGGCCCGTCGCTGATCGAGCATCTCGAAACCATATCGGTCGACGAGGCCGCGGTCGAACTGCCGTTCCGGTTTCCGGTGCAGTATGTCAACCGGCCCAATCTCGACTTCCGCGGCTTTGCCGGCACCATCGCGTCCGGCTCCGTCGCGCAGGGCGACGAGGTGGTGGTCGCCAAATCCGGCAAGGCCTCGCGGGTCAAGCGCATCGTCGCGCAAGGCGGCGATCTTGCCCAGGCGGTGGCCGGCCAGGCCATCACCCTTGTGCTCGATGACGAGGTCGAGGTCTCCAGAGGCAACATGCTGGTGTCGCCGGCGGCACGGCCGCAGGTCGCCGACCAGTTCGCCGCCAACATCGTCTGGTTCGACGAGGCAGCGCTGCTGCCGGGACGCTCCTATATACTGCGCACCGAGACCGACCAGACCAGCGCCACCGTCACCGACCTGAAATACCGCGTCAACGTCAACGACTTCGCTCGCGAGGCGGCGAAGTCGCTCGAGATGAACGAAGTCGGCATCTGCAACATCTCGACCCGGGCGCCGATCGCCTTCGACACCTTCGCCGACAACCGCGATACCGGCGCCTTCATCCTGATCGACCGCATCACCAATGCCACGGTCGGCGCCGGCATGATCCTGCATACCTTGCGCCGCGCCGAAAACATCCATTGGCAGTCGCTCGATGTCGGCAAGCGCGGCCGCTCCGACCTCAAGAGCCAGCGCCCCGCCGTATTCTGGTTCACCGGTCTTTCCGGCTCGGGCAAGTCGACCATCGCCAATCTGCTTGAGAAGAAGCTGTTCGCTTCGGGGCGTCACACCTACATTCTCGACGGCGACAATGTCCGCCACGGCCTCAACCGCGATCTCGGCTTCACCGACGCCGATCGGGTCGAAAACATCCGCCGTGTCGCCGAAGTGGCAAAGCTGATGGCCGATGCCGGGCTGATCGTCATCGTCTCCTTCATTTCCCCCTTCAGCGCCGAGCGGCGCATGGCCAGGGAGTTGATGGCCGACGGCGAGTTCGTCGAAGTGTTCGTCGATACGCCGTTCGAGGAATGCGCCCGACGCGACCCGAAAGGCCTTTACGCACGGGCGCTGAATGGCGAGATCAAGAACTTCACCGGCGTCGATTCCCCGTATGAAGCTCCCGAAAATCCCGAAATCCATCTCAAGACACTCGGCAAGACAGCCGAGGAGATGGTAGAGGCTCTGGAACACTGGCTGAATGAGCGCGACATTGCCGAAGACCAATATGACAGCGGCGGCGGCATCTGACGACGAAGTGATGCTCGACGTGTTCGAGCGCCTGGCGCTCGAAGCCGGACGCGAGGTGATGCGGGTCTTCAAGGCCGGCTGCGCGGTCGACAGCAAGTCGGACTCCTCGCCGGTCACGGAAGCCGACCGCGAGAGCGAGACGATCATCCTCGCCGGCCTGCGTGCGGCCTATCCCGATATTCCCTGCGTGGCCGAGGAAGAGGTCGCCGAAGGCATTGTGCCGCCCGATCTGGATGGCGCCTTCTTCCTGATCGATCCGCTCGATGGAACGAAGGAATTCGTCAACCGCCGGACCGATTTCACCGTCAACATCGCGCTTGTCCGGCACGGCGTGCCGGAGATCGGCGTCGTCTTCGCACCGTGCAGCGGGCGGTTCTTCTCTGGACGGCCGGGCTGGGCCGAAGCAATCGAGGTCGATGGCGACTTCCGTATCGTCGGCCGCCGGCGGATTTTGGTTAGGAGGGCGGTCACGCCGCTGGCGGTCGTTGCCAGCCGCTCGCACAACACCCCGGAGACCGAAGCCTTCATCAAGGATCTCGGCGCCGCCGAGATCGTCTCGGTCGGCTCATCGCTGAAATTCTGCCTGCTCGCCGCAGCCGAAGCCGACATCTATCCGCGCTTCGGCCGCACCATGGAATGGGACACGGCGGCCGGCGACGCCGTACTGCGCGCCGCCGGCGGCATGACGCGCACGCTGGACGGCGAGCCGCTCACCTATGGCAAGCGCAAACAGAGCGACGACGAGGATTTCGCCAACCCGCATTTTATTGCGAGCGGGAAGGCGGCGGACGCGGCGTAACTTACGCCGCCGCTACATGCGCCGAGTTCGAGCCAATGTAGTTGCGGATCGTCTCGATGATGCGGTCCTGGTCGGCTTCGCTGAGATAGGGATGCATCGGCAGGCACAGGATGCGCTTCGGCAGTTCCTCCGAAACCGCAAGCCCGGTCGGCGTGCGCGGATAGTCGCGATAGGCGACCTGCTCGTGCAGCGGCTTCACATAATAGATCACCGAAGGGATGCCCTTTTCGCCGAGATGCGCCCTCAACCCGTCGCGCTTCGGCGTCTCGATGGCGTATTGCGCCCAGGCCGAGCGGCCACCGCCCAGATTGCGTGACGCCTTGACGATGTCGCCGAGACCTTCGGCGTAGCGCTTGGCCACCACCTGGCGGGCGACCATCTCGTCTTCGAGGATGGCGAATTTCTCAATCAGGATCGCCGCCTGGATCGTGTCGAGGCGTGAATTGATGCCGACGCGGACATTGTCATACTGCGTCTCGCCCTTACCGTGGAACGCAAACGAGCGCAGCTGGTCGGCCAGCGCGTCGTCATTGGTGAACATCGCGCCGCCATCGCCGTAGCAGCCCAGCGGCTTGGCCGGATAAAAGCTGGTCGAGCCGACATGGCCGAAGGCGCCGCACATTGTGCCGTCGGCCGAACCGCCGATCGACTGCGCCGCATCCTCGATCACCAGCAGCCCTTCGCGCTTGGCAATCGCCATGATCGCCTCGTAGTCGGCGGCAAGCCCGAACAGGTCGACGGGAATAATCGCCTTCGGCTTCAGCCGGCCTTCCTTCTTGATCATGGCGATCGCCGCCTCGAGGCTGGCGATGTCGATGTTGTAGGTCTCGGCGTCCACATCGACGAAAACCGGTTCGGCCTTGGCAAGCGCCACCACTTCCGCCGTCGCGGCAAAGGTGAAGCTCGGCACGAACACCGCGTCGCCGGGGCCGATACCGGCGGCAAACAGCGGCAACAGCAGCGCGTCGGTGCCGTTGGCGCAGGCCACGACATGCTTGGTGCCGATATAGGCTGCGAGCTTGTTTTCGAATTCGGTGACTTGCGGTCCGAGGATATAGCGGCCTTCCTCGACGACATTGTCGATCGCGGCCTTCAGCCGGTCGCGGATACGTTCGCGCTGCGCGCCAAGATCGATGAACTGCATGTCGGCCTCAAAAACGGTGTGGTGCGGGCTGCCCCGGGGACAATGACACGCACAGAAACAACAACTTAACCGGGCCGCTGGTACCAGAGTTGGGCCGGTCTAGAAAGCCGGACCGGCCGCGGGACGGGTTGTCTAGGTGTCGCAGCCTGTTACTTCAGGCTTTCCCTGCATTGCCGCAAGATGGCGGAAATCCGGGCTTCGCCGCCTATTAATCCGGCTGATTCAGCGCGTCTTTCCGGCTCGCGGAAACATAAAGTGATCGGCTGCTTGCAGCGGCTGGCGGCGGACTAAGCGTGGATCAGGCGATTTCGTGCCGCCAGGGCGGGTTGGCGCCGGCCCGCGACACGGTCACCGCCGCCGCTTTGGCGCCGAGCGCCAGCGCCTGACGGATGGCGTCCTCCGAAAGGCCGCCGATCCCGGCCTTGGTGAGCAGGCCTTGCTCGTGCAGCGAGGCCAGAATGCCGGCATTGAAAGTGTCGCCGGCGCCGACCGTGTCGACCACCTCCACCTTATGCGGCATCACCGTGACCTTGTGTTCCCTGCTGTAGCCGACGGCACCTTCGCTGCCGTGGGTAACGACGATCAGCTTCGGGCCGCGATCCAGCCAGTTGCCGATGACGTCCTCATGCGAGCCGGCCTCGCCGAACCAGTGCAGATCCTCATCCGATAGCTTCACGATGTCGGCCATCGCCATCATCGAGCGGATGCGCCGGAGGTGCTTGGCTTTGTCGGGGATGAAGTTCGGCCGGATGTTGGGGTCGAGCATCATGACGCGGCGTTGGTGCTCGCGTTTCATGAATTCTTCGTAGGCAGCACCCGCCGGATCCGAAATCAGGCTGATGGCGCCAAACAGCATGGCTTCGATCTCGGCGCCCAGTTTCGGCAGATCCTCTGTCGTCAGCATGCGCCCGGCGGTGTTTTCGTCGTAGAAAGTGTAGGTCGCCTGGCCGTTGGTGAGCCGCACGAAGGCGAGCGTGGTCGGGCGAGGGGAGGTGTGCGCATAGGTGGAGCTGACCTTGCTTGCGCCGAGCGCCTCGCGGAACTGGCCGCCGAACAGATCCGACGACAGGCCGGAAAAGAAGCCGGCGGGCGCGCCGAGGCGGCCAAGCGCGATCGCCGTGTTGAACACCGCGCCGCCGACATAGGGCGCAAAGGCCGGCTCGCCCTGTGTCGTGGTGCGCGGCAGCATGTCGATCAGGGCTTCGCCGCAGCAGAGGATCATGATTTCTTGTTCTCCGGCGGATAGATCACGCCCTTGCGGATGATGATGTTGGCGTAGAGCCGGGGTTCGCTGGTCGCGACGATCGCATATGCCGACCGGACGCGTGCATAGAAGTCGGCGCCCGCCAGCGCAACCACCTTGCGGCCCGGCGCGCGCCTGGTGCAGATCGTTTCGATTTCATGGTGGACCGGATCGGCGACCGAGGGATCGCCTTTGACCGAGGCACGAAACAGCGCTTCCGGCACGAAATCATCCACCGGCAGAACGCTCAAAATGGCGTCAAGCACCGGTATGAGGTGAAGACCGTCGGCGCGCACCAGCCGGTTTGCCTGCTCCTCCGCTGGGTAGTTGCCGTCGACAAGCGCGATCTCGTCGCCATGGCCCATGGCGCGCAATGTCGCCAGAAGCTCCGGACCGAGCAGCGACGGAATACCGATCAGCATTCAGGTGCTCCGGGAAATGGTGGTCGAACCGATGAGGAAGCGTTCGGACAGCGGCAGGCTGGCGCCGCCCAGCGCGCGGGCATGGATGCCGACGGTGCCTTCGCGCACCACCGGAAGCTTCAGCCCTTCGCCATCGATCGTACCGATCGCCTGCCTGATCGCATCGACGAGCCGGCGCCGGACAGCGAGCGGCATCCAGCCGTCGATCACCGCGGCCTCGAAATCGATCACCGATGACGCCGATACGATGGCATAGGCCAGCGCCTGAGCGGCATTGGCGATCCAGTCGTCGAGCTCGTGACCGATCTCGCCCCAATCCTCAGGCGACGTCCACAGATGCGAAGCCTCGACGCCGCGTGCGTTAAGCGCCTTTTCCAGCATGGCGATCGAGGCGACGTCGATGAGCTGCGTCGGCTTGCCGTCTGGTCCCGGCACCGGCATCGAACCCAGCGCCCCGGCATTGCCTGTCGGTCCGCCAAAAAGCCGGCCATTGAGCACGATGCCGCCGCCGGCAAAGGCGCCGATGTAGAAATAGACGAAGTCGCGCGCGCCGCCGGTCTGGCCGAACACCAGTTCGGCGCCGCAGGCCGACGTCGCGTCGTTCTGCAAATAGACCGGGAATTCGCATTGCGACTGGATGTCGGCGCGGATGTCGCGGTGGCGCCATTCGTCCATGATATCGCGCGGCGCACCTGCCGTGTCGGCCCAGTTCCACAGTTCGAACGGCATGGCGATGCCGAGCCCGGCAATGCGCTTGTCCTGCGCAGGTGTCAGTTCGGCGCGCATCGTCTTCATGCCTTCGGTGACGAACTCAACCGTCTCGCGCGGCGCCGGATAGCGATAGGAATGCTGCAGCATGGAACGCACAGTTCCGAGGAAATCGATCAGCACCAGTTCGGCGCTGCGGCGGCCGATCTTGAGGCCGATGAAGAAGGCGCCTTCGGGGTTCAGCGCCATCGGGATGGAGGGCTGGCCGATCTTGCCGCGCAACGGCGCCTGGCGCAGCAGCAGGCTGTCCTCCTCCAGTTCGCGCATGATGACCGAGACGGTCTGCGCTGAAAGCCCGGTCATGCGCGCAATGTCTGATTTGGCCAGGCTGCCATGCTGGCGAACCAACGACAGCACCAGCCGCTCATTGTGGTCGCGCATGCCGCTCTGGTTGGTGCCACGGTGGAGACGGCTGGCGGCCGCCTCGGGCGAACCGTGCCTCGCAATGCCGGTCTCCACCCTTGTTCCTCCCTTGGTTTATTCTTACTGCTTTTGCGGCAGAATGAGTGAACCACGCAAAGCTGTCAATAATAAATAAGAGTGATTTAATTATTGACAGGCGGCTCCCGCTGGTGTCATTTGAGGGCGCGTCCACACTGGGAGAACTTCAGTGGATGCGCTCGAGATGCCGGTTGGCGGCATCCGCATAGTTCCATGGGAGGAAGATCGTGACCAAAGCATTATTGAAGTCCACCGTGTTCGCCGCGGCAGGCCTCGGCCTGATGGCGTTTGCTTCGACAGCATCGGCCGCCGGCGTCGGCGCCTGCCTGATCACCAAGACCGACACCAACCCCTTCTTCGTCAAGATGAAGGAGGGCGCGACCGCCAAGGCCAAGGAACTTGGCGTCGACCTCAAGACCTATGCCGGCAAGATCGACGGCGACAGCGAGAGCCAGGTGGCGGCGGTCGAAAGCTGCATCGCCGACGGCGCCAAGGGCATCCTGATCACCGCGTCCGACACCAAGGGCATCGTGCCGACGGTGAAGAAGGCGCGTGACGCCGGCCTGCTGGTGATCGCGCTCGATACCCCGCTGGACCCGATCGATGCCGCCGACGCGACCTTCGCGACGGACAATCTGGAAGCCGGCAAGCTGATCGGCGCCTGGGCAGCCGCGACCCTCGGCGACAAGGCCAAGGACGCCAAGATCGGTTTCCTCGACCTGACCCCCTCACAGCCGACCGTGGATGTGCTGCGCGACCAGGGCTTCATGATGGGCTTCGGCATCGACGTGAAGGATCCCAACAAGATCGGCGATGAGGACGATGCCCGCATCGTCGGCCACGACGTCACCAACGGCAATGAAGAAGGCGGCCGCAAGGCGATGGAAAACCTTCTGCAGAAGGACAACTCCATCACCGTCATCCACACCATCAACGAGCCCGCCGCTGTCGGCGCCTACCAGGCGCTCAAGGCGGTCGGTCTCGAAAGCCAGGTGCTGATCGTCTCGGTCGATGGCGGCTGCCCCGGCGTGAAGTCGGTGACCGAAGGCGTCATTGGCGCCACCTCGCAGCAATACCCGCTGCAGATGGCGGCACTCGGCATCGAGGCGATCGCCGCCTTCGCCAAGGACGGCGCCAAGCCGAAGCCGACCGAAGGCAAGAACTTCTTCGACACCGGCGTCAACCTCGTCACCGACAAGCCGGCCAATGGCGTGAAGTCGATCGACACCAAGGAAGGCCTCGCCAAGTGCTGGGGCTGATGGCTGCCTGACAGCCAGCGGCAAGCTGACGGCCGGGGGCTTGATCCCCGGCCGCTTCGGGTGGACGATGCGTCACGCGAATAATCCCGGCAGCAGACCGGACAGGCGCGAGCGGGTATCGGCATGGAGCTGAAGCCCAGGGGAGGAAACATGGCTCAAGCACAGGAATTCGAGAAGGTTCTCTCGAGCAGCGACACAAGCGTTGCCGCCTTTGACGAGCACAAATCGGCCGTCAAGCGCATCCAGCATTTCCTGCACTCCACGCCGGCGGCGGTGCCGCTGATTGTGCTGGTCCTGTCGATCGTAATTTTCGGCATCGCCATTGGCGGGCGTTTCTTCTCATCCTATACGCTGACGCTGATCCTGCAGCAGATCGCCATCGTCGGCATCCTCGGTGCCGCGCAGACACTGGTCATCCTGACCGCCGGCATCGACCTGTCGATCGGCGTGATCATGGTGATTTCAGCCGTGATCATGGGCAATTGCGCGGTCAGCTACGGCATGCCGGCCGTGCTCGCAGTGCCCATCGGGCTTGCCGCCGGCGCAGCCTGCGGCCTGCTCAACGGTTTGCTGGTCGCCTACATGAAGCTGCCGCCGTTCATCGTCACGCTCGGCACCTGGAACATCGTCATGGCGACGAACTTCATCTATTCGGCTAATGAGACGATCCGCGATACCGACGTCGACGCCCAGGCGCCGCTGCTGCATCTCTTTGCCCTGAGTTTCAAGATCGGCACGGCGGTGCTCACACTGGGCGTCATCGCCACGGTCGTGCTCGTTTTGATCCTCTGGTACGTGCTCAATCACACCGCCTGGGGCCGCCATGTCTACGCCGTTGGCGATGATCAGGAGGCGGCGAAGCTGTCTGGTATCCAGACCAAGAAGGTGTTGATGACGGTCTACACCCTTGCCGGGTTGATCGCCGCTTTCGCTGCCTGGGTTTCCATCGGCCGCAACGGCTCGATCTCGCCGTCAGCCGCCGTCACCGACTACAACCTGCAGGCGATAACCGCGACGGTGATCGGCGGCATTTCACTGTTCGGCGGGCGCGGCTCAATTCTGGGCACGCTTTTCGGCGCGATGATCGTCGGCGTCGTCTCGATGGGCCTCAACATGCTGGGCGCCGATCCGCAATGGAAGGTGCTGCTCACCGGTGTGCTGATCATCGGCGCCGTGGCGATCGACCAATGGATCAGAAAGGTTTCGGCATGACCGTGGAACCCATCCTCACCGCGCGCGGCCTGATCAAGCGCTATGGCCGTGTCACCGCCCTCGACAATGCCGACTTCGACCTCTACCCCGGCGAAATCCTGGCCGTCATCGGAGACAATGGCGCCGGCAAATCATCGCTGATCAAGGCGATTTCCGGCGCCGCCGTGCCCGACGAAGGCGAGATCCGTCTTGAAGGCAAGGCTGTCGCTTTTAAATCGCCCATGGAGGCGCGCGAGGCGGGCATCGAGACGGTCTACCAAAACCTGGCTTTGTCGCCGGCCCTGTCGATCGCCGACAACATGTTCCTCGGCCGCGAGATCCGCAAACCCGGCTTCCTCGGCGACTGGCTTCGCATGCTGGACCGGCCGGCAATGGAAAAGCGCGCCCGCGACAAGCTGACCGAGCTTGGCCTGATGACCATCCAGAACATCAGCCAGGCGGTGGAAACGCTGTCGGGCGGCCAGCGTCAGGGCGTTGCGGTGGCGCGCGCCGCTGCTTTCGGCAGCCGCGTGGTGATCATGGACGAGCCGACCGCGGCACTCGGCGTCAAGGAGAGCCGCCGCGTGCTGGAACTGATCCTCGACGTCAAGAAACGAGGCCTGCCGATCGTGCTGATCTCGCACAACATGCCGCATGTCTTCGAGGTTGCCGACCGCATTCATATCCATCGGCTCGGCCGCCGTCTCTGCGTCATCGATCCCAAGCAATATACCATGTCCGACGCCGTCGCCTTCATGACGGGAGCGAAGGTTCCGCCGGAGGCTGCACTCGCTGCCTGATCCGCTCGACGGATAAATTGCCGCAGGGGAACTGGCGGCATGCGGGTCTAAATCGATTGAACGTATGTTGCGATGCACTAGGATAGGCTGGGACTGAGAGCGAAAGCCGGTATGATCGCAGCACGATCACGAGAGGCAGTATGACGCGAACAATGACAGCCAAAGCCCCCGATCTCGAAATACCCGATCCCAAGACGCTGGCCGACGAAGTCTTGCTGGCTCTCAAATACCGGGTCGGCAAAGGCACGTCCGTTGCTACGCAATATGATTGGCTGACCGCCTCGATCAAGGTCGTGCGCGACCGCATCGTCGATCACTGGATGCAGGCGACGCAGGAGGCCTACGCCCAGCAGGAAAAGCGCGTCTATTACCTGTCGCTCGAATTCCTCATCGGCCGGCTGATGCGCGATGCCTTCTCCAATCTCGGCCTGATGGACAATATGCGAGAAGCGCTCAAGTCGCTGGGCGTCGACCTGGACCTCATCGCCGGGCTCGAACCGGATGCGGCGCTCGGCAATGGCGGTCTTGGCCGGCTCGCCGCCTGCTTCATGGAAAGCATGGCGACCGTCGACATTCCGGCCCACGGCTACGGCATTCGCTACGCCAACGGTATGTTCCGCCAGGAGATCCATGACGGCTGGCAGGTCGAACTGCCCGAAACCTGGCTCGACCACGGCAACCCCTGGGAGTTCGAGCGGCGGGAGCGTGCCTTCGAGGTCGGCTTCGGCGGCTCGGTGGAATCGATCACCTCCAAGGATGGCCGGCTCGAGCGTCACGTCTGGAAGCCGACCGAGCATGTCCAGGCCGTCGCCTACGACACCCCGGTGGTCGGCTGGCGCGCCAACCGCGTCAACACGCTGCGGCTTTGGTCCGGCATGCCGGTCGATCCGATCCTGCTCGACAAGTTCAACGCCGGCGACCACATCGGCGCGCTGGCCGAAAGCAACAAGGCCGATGCCTTGTCGCGCGTGCTTTACCCCGCCGATTCCCACAAGGCCGGCCAGGAACTGCGGCTGCGGCAGGAATATTTCTTCTCCACCGCGTCGCTGCAGGACATCGTCCAGCGCCATCTCAGCCAGTATGGCGATCTCGCCTCGCTGCCCGACAAGGCGGCGATCCACCTCAATGACACCCATCCGGCGATCGCCGTGCCGGAGCTGATGCGCCTGCTGATGGACGTCCATGGCATGGATTTCGACCAGGCTTGGGACATCACCAAGCGCACCTTCGGCTACACCAACCACACGCTGCTGCCCGAGGCGCTGGAAAGCTGGCCGGTGCCGCTGTTCGAACGGCTTTTGCCGCGCCATATGCAGATCGTCTACGCCATCAATGCGCAGGTTTTGCTTGAGGCCCGCGCCACCAACCAGTTTTCCAATGAGCAGATCAGCCGCATCTCGCTGATCCAGGAAAATGGCGACCGCCGCGTGCGCATGGGTAACCTGGCCTTTGTCGGCTCGCACTCGATCAATGGCGTGTCGGCGTTGCACACCGAGCTGATGAAGGAGACGGTGTTTGCCGATCTCCACAAGCTCTATCCCGATCGCATCAACAACAAGACCAACGGAATCACGCCACGCCGCTGGCTGATCCAGTGCAATCCAGGCCTCACCGCGCTCGCCCGCGCGGCGATCGGGGACCGTTTCCTCGACGACATCGACGCCATCAAGGGGCTCGAAGCCTTTGCCGGTGACGCCGCCTTCCGCGACAAGTTCGCCGCCGTCAAGCGCTCCAACAAGATCAAGCTCGCCAATCTGGTCGCCGACCGGCTCGGCATCAAGCTCGACCCGTCGGCGCTGTTCGACATTCAGGTCAAGCGCATCCACGAATACAAGCGCCAGCTGCTCAACATCCTGGAAGCGATCGCGCTCTACGACCAGATCCGCTCGCATCCCGAACAGGACTGGATGCCGCGCGTCAAATTCTTCGGCGGCAAAGCGGCGCCCAGCTACCACAATGCCAAGCTGATCATCAAACTGGCCAACGACGTTGCCAAGGTCATCAACAGCGACCCGTCGGTGCGCGGCCTGCTGAAAGTGGTGTTCGTGCCGAACTACAATGTCAGCCTGGCCGAGGTGATGATGCCGGCCGCCGACCTGTCCGAGCAGATTTCGACTGCCGGCATGGAGGCGTCGGGCACCGGCAACATGAAGTTCGCGCTGAACGGCGCCTTGACCATCGGTACGCTCGACGGCGCCAATGTCGAGATCAAGGAATGCGTTGGCGACGACAACATCTTCATCTTCGGCCTGAGCACGGCGGAAGTCGCCGAGCGGCGCAGCAATGGCTACAACCCGCGCGCCGTGATCGAGGGCTCCCCTGAATTGGCGCAGGCTGTCGCCGCGGTATCGTCGGGCGTGTTCTCGCCCGACCAGCCGGATCGCTACCGCGAGCTGGTCGACGGTCTCTACAACAGCGACTGGTTCATGGTGGCGGCGGATTTCGACGCCTATGCCGCCGCCCAGCGCGATGTCGACGCCGTCTGGCGCAACAGCCCCGATTGGTACGCGCGCGCTATCCGCAACGTTGCCCGCGTCGGCTGGTTCTCTTCCGATCGCACGATCCGCCAATATGCGAAAGAAATCTGGAACGTGCCCGCCTGATATGATTGCATGAGGCCACGAGCAAAGGGTCTTGTGCACAAGAACTGGTTCCCAGGGAGGGACACCGCCTGATGAAGAAACCGCGCGCGACCGCGACGACGAGCGGGTCGGACGGGCTGGCGTCAGCCGGCGATGTCGCCGCAATTGTTGCAGGCACGCATGGCGATCCTTTTGCAATCCTGGGCGTGCATGATGCCGGCAAGAGCCTGGTTGCCCGCTGCTTCGTCCCCAATGCCGAGTTCGTCACCGCATACACGCTGGCCGGCAAGAACGCCGGCGAACTCACGCGGCGCGACGACGCCGGTTTCTTCGAAGGCAGACTGTCGATCAAGAAGCGTCAGCCGCTGCGCTATCACGCCAAAAATGCCGGCGGCGACTGGTGGCTGACCGATCCCTATTCCTTCGGCCCGGTGCTCGGCCCGATGGACGATTACTATATCGCGCAAGGGTCGCACCTCAGGCTGTTCGACAAGCTCGGCGCCCATCTCCTCGACCATGAAGGCGCGTCGGGCGTCCATTTCGCCGTCTGGGCGCCCAATGCAAGGCGCGTCTCCGTGGTCGGCGACTTCAACGAATGGGACGGCCGCCGCCATACGATGCGCGACCGCCGCGACACCGGCATCTGGGAGCTGTTCATTCCCGATATCGGCGCCGGCCACCCCTATAAATACGAGATCATTGCCCCGGACGGCGTGCGCCTGCCGCTCAAGGCCGATCCGTTCGCCTTCAAGTCTGAACTACGCCCGGCCACAGCATCGGTGACGGCGGTGCCGCCGGCGCATGAATGGGGCGACGAGGCGCATCGCAATTACTGGCGAAAGGCCGATCCGCGGCGCGAAGCCATATCGATCTACGAGGTCCATGCCGGTTCGTGGCAGCAGCACGATGATGGCAGCTTCCTGTCATGGGACGAACTCGCCAACCAGCTCATCCCCTATGCTGTCGAGACTGGCTTCACCCACATCGAGTTCCTGCCGATCTCCGAACATCCCTATGACCCGTCATGGGGTTATCAGACAACCGGACTTTATGCCCCCTCGGCGCGCTTCGGCGACCCCGACGGCTTCGCCCGTTTCGTCGACGGTGCGCACCGCGCCGGCGTCGGCGTCATCCTCGACTGGGTGCCGGCGCATTTCCCGGTCGACGCGCATGGCCTCGCCAATTTCGACGGCACCGCACTCTACGAGCATGCCGATCCGCGCAAGGGTTTTCATCCCGACTGGAACACCGCGATCTATAATTTCGGCCGCAGCGAGGTGGTGTCGTTCCTCGTCAACAACGCGCTGTTCTGGGCCGAGAAATACCATGTCGACGGTTTGCGCGTCGATGCGGTGGCCTCGATGCTCTACCTCGATTATTCGCGCAAGGCCGGCGAATGGATCCCCAACGAGAAGGGCGGCCGCGAAAACCTCGAAGCGGTGTCCTTCCTGCAGAAGATGAACAAGGAGGTCTACGGCCACCATCCCGGCGTGATGACCATCGCCGAGGAATCGACCTCATGGCCGAAGGTCTCGGCGCCGGTGCATGAAGGCGGGCTGGGCTTCGGCTTCAAATGGAACATGGGCTTCATGCACGACACGCTGGAGTATTTCGCCAAGGAGCCGATCTTCCGCAAGCACCACCACAACGACCTGACGTTCGGATTGACCTACGCTTTCTCCGAGAATTTCGTGCTGCCGCTGTCCCATGACGAGGTCGTGCACGGCAAGGGCACGCTGCTCGGCAAGATGGCCGGCGACGACTGGCAGAAGTTCGCGACTTTGCGCGCCTTTTACGCCTTCATGTGGGGGTATCCCGGCAAGAAGCTGTTGTTCATGGGCCAGGAATTCGCCCAGCGCCGCGAGTGGAGCGAGGCGCGCGCGCTCGACTGGAACCTGCTCGACTTCCACCCGCATCGCGGCGTCTGGCAGACGGTGCGCGACCTCAACTATCTCTATCGCTCGCGCCCAGCGCTGCATGCACGCGACTGCGAGCCGGACGGCTTCTCCTGGCTGATCGTCGACGACAAGGAAAATTCGGTCTTCGCCTGGCTGCGCAGCGCGCCCGGCGGCAACCCGATCGCCGTCATTTCCAACTTCACGCCAGTGCCGCGCGACAATTATCGCGTGCCATTGCCCAAGGTCGGCAAATGGCGCGAAATCATCAACACCGACGCTTCGGACTACGGTGGTTCGGGCAAGGGCAATGGCGGTGTGGTCGAAGCCAGGGCGGAAGGAGGAGGCATTTCGGCAACGATGCTTTTGCCGCCGCTGTCGACGATCATGCTTGAACTCGTTGCGGACTAGGTCCGTCAACTCGTTTCGGATTAGGTCCGTCGACTCGTTGCGGACCGGGCGATGCTCCAGACTGGTAATTTGGGAGGGTAAAAATGGCAGACTTGAAGAGAACCCAGCCGCTGGCGCGCGATGCCATGGCCTATGTGCTGGCCGGCGGCCGCGGCAGCCGACTCAAGGAATTGACCGACCGCCGCGCCAAGCCGGCTGTCTATTTCGGCGGCAAGACGCGCATCATCGATTTCGCGCTGTCCAATGCGCTGAATTCCGGCATTCGTCGCCTCGGTGTCGCCACCCAGTACAAGGCGCATTCGCTGATCCGCCACCTGCAGCGCGGCTGGAACTTCCTGCGCCCGGAGCGAAACGAAAGCTTCGACATCCTGCCGGCCAGCCAGCGTGTCTCGGAAACGCAGTGGTATGAAGGCACGGCCGACGCCGTCTACCAGAACATCGACATCATCGAGGCCTATGGCCCCGAATACATGGTCATCCTGGCCGGCGACCACATCTACAAGATGGACTACGAGCTGATGCTGCGCCAGCACGTCGATGCCAATGCCGATGTCACTGTCGGTTGCCTTGAAGTGCCGCGCTTGGAAGCGACCGGCTTCGGTGTCATGCATGTCGACGGCAAGGACAACATCATCGCCTTTGTCGAAAAGCCCGCCGACCCGCCCGGCATTCCCGACAAGCCGGAATTCGCGCTGGCCTCGATGGGCATCTATGTCTTCAAGACCAAGTTCCTGATGGAACAGCTGCGCCGCGATGCGGCCGAGCCGGGTTCGAGCCGCGACTTCGGCAAGGACATCATCCCCTACATCGTCCAGCACGGTAAGGCGATCGCGCACCGTTTCGCCAAGTCCTGCGTGCGCTCGACGGCCGAGAACGAAGCCTATTGGCGCGATGTCGGCACGGTCGACGCCTACTGGGAAGCCAATATCGACCTGACCGACATCACTCCCGAACTCGACCTCTACGACCGCGACTGGCCGATCTGGACCTATGCCGAATTGAAGCCGCCGGCAAAGTTCGTGCATGACGAGGATGGCCGGCGCGGTTCGGCCGTCTCCTCGCTGGTCTCAGGCGACTGCATCGTCTCGGGTGCTTCGCTGAAGCGCAGTCTGATCTTCACCGGCGCGCGCATCAACTCCTATTCGACGCTGGAAGAGGTCGTCATGCTGCCCGACGTTCATGTCGGCCGGAACGCAAAGTTGAAGCGCGTCGTCATCGACCACGGTGTAAGGATACCGGAAGGGCTGGTGGTTGGCGAAGACCCTGTTCTCGACGCCAAGCGTTTCCGGGTTTCGGAAAAGGGCATCTGCCTGGTCACGCAGGACATGATCGACAAGCTGAAGCTGTAAGACGGGGTACCATAAACGCATGCAGGTTCTGTCGGTCACGCCCGAGATATTCCCGCTGATCAAGACCGGCGGACTTGCCGACGTGACCGGCGCATTGCCGATCGCGCTGGCCGCCAGGGGCGTGACCATGCGCACGCTCATCCCCGGCTTTCCCCAGGTGATGGACGCCTTCAAGAAAAAGAAGGCTGTCTACCAATACCCGCTGCTGCAGGGCGGCAAGGCTTCGGTCCATGCCGTCAAGATCGCCGGGCTCGACCTGTTCGTGCTCGACGCGCCGCATCTCTACGATCGTCCCGGCGGCCCTTACGGCAATGCGGCCGGCGCCGATTGGCCCGACAATTGGCGGCGTTTTGCTGCGCTGAGCCAGGTCGGTGGCGATATCGCCGGCGGCGCCATTTCCGGCTACCAGCCGGATCTCGTCCACGCCCATGACTGGCAGTCGGCGATGACGCTGGCCTATATGCGCTACGGCAAGGCGGTCGGCGTGCCGTCGCTGATCACGGTTCACAACCTTGCCTTCCAGGGTCAGTTCGGCGCCGGCATTTTTGGCGAGCTCGGCTTGCCGGCCGCGGCGATGGTGCTCGACGGCGTAGAATACTATGGCGGCGTCGGCTTCCTCAAGGCCGGCCTGCAGGCGGCCTGGGCGATCACCACGGTGAGCCCCACCTATGCCCAGGAAATCCGCTCGCCGGAATTCGGCATGGGCCTCGACGGCCTGATCAACATGCGCTCTTCCGACCTCTACGGCATCGTCAACGGCATCGACACCGACATCTGGAACCCGGAGACCGACAAGCATCTGGTGTCGGCCTACTCCGCCGCGACGCTCAAGGCTCGGCTTCCCAACCGGGCGGTTGTCGAGGACCGCTTCAGCCTCGAGCGCGACGACAGTCCGATCGTCTGCGTCGTCAGCCGGCTGACCTGGCAGAAGGGCATGGACATACTGGCGGCTGTGGTCGACGGCGTCGTCGCCACCGGCGCGCGGCTGGCGATCCTCGGCTCAGGCGACGCCGGCCTGGAAGGCGCGCTGCTGGCTGCCACCGCCCGCCATCGCGGCCGTGTCGGCGTCGTCGTCGGCTATGACGAGGGGCTTTCCCACACCATGCAGGGCGGCTGCGACGCCATCGTCATCCCGTCGCGCTTCGAGCCTTGCGGGCTGACCCAGCTTTACGGCCTACGCTATGGCTGCGTGCCGGTCGTCGCCCGCACCGGCGGCCTTGCCGACACCATCATCGACGCCAATGAAGCAGCGATCTCGGCCGGTGTCGCCACCGGCTTCCAGTTCGCGCCCAATAGTGGCGGCGCCATGCTGCACGCCATCCGCCGGCTGGTCGATGCGCATTCGAGCCCGGCCGTCTGGGAACAGATCCAGCGCCAGGGCATGAAGGCCGATGTCTCCTGGGACAAGAGCGCCGACAAATACGTTGAACTCTACCGCCTGCTGCTTTCGAAAAGGGTTGCCTGAAGCATGATCCGGACCGTCGCCACCAAACCCTATCTCGACCAGAAACCCGGCACGTCCGGCCTGCGCAAGAAGGTGCCTGTCTTTCAGCAGGAGCACTATGCCGAGAACTTCATCCAGTCGATCTTCGACGCGCTGGAGGGCTTTGAGGGCAAGACGCTGGTGATCGGCGGCGACGGCCGCTTCTACAACCGCGAGGTCATCCAGAAGGCCATCGCCATGGCGGCGGCCAACGGCTTCGGCAAGGTGATGGTCGGGCAGGGCGGCATATTGTCGACGCCGGCGGCGTCGCATGTCATCCGCAAATACAAGACCTTCGGCGGCATCATCCTGTCGGCCAGTCACAATCCGGGCGGCCCGCACGAGGATTTCGGCATCAAGTACAATGCCGGCAATGGCGGCCCGGCGCCGGAAAAGCTGACCGACGCGATCTTCGAAAAGACCAAGACGATTTCGAGCTTCAAGACCGCCGACATCGACCAGATCGACATCGACAAGATCGGCACGGTGACCGCCGGCGGCATGGCGGTCGAGATTATCGACCCGGTCACCGACTATGCCGAATTGATGGAGAGCCTGTTCGACTTCGACGCCATCCGCGCCAATTTCAAATACGGCTTCCGCATGCGCTTCGACGCCATGCATGCGGTCACCGGCCCGTATGCCAAGGAAATCCTCGAGCGCCGGCTCGGCGCGGAGAATGGCACCTGCCGCAACTACAAGCCGCTGCCGGATTTTGGCGGCCATCACCCGGATCCGAACCTGGTCCACGCCAAGCATCTCTATGACGAGATGATGGGACCGGATGCGCCCGATTTCGGCGCCGCTTCCGACGGCGACGGTGACCGCAATCTCATCATCGGCAAGGGCATTTTCGTCACCCCGTCGGATTCGGTGGCCATGCTTGCCGCCAATGCGCAGTTGGCGCCCGGCTACAAGGACGGCCTCAAAGGCATCGCCCGCTCGATGCCGACCAGCGGCGCGGCCGACCGCGTCGCCGAAAAGCTCGGCATCGGCATCTACGAAACGCCGACCGGTTGGAAGTTCTTCGGCAATCTGCTCGATGCCGGCATGGCAACGATCTGCGGCGAGGAAAGCGCCGGCACCGGCTCGAACCATGTCCGTGAAAAGGACGGGCTGTGGGCGGTGCTGTTGTGGCTGAACATCCTGGCCGTGCGCGGCGAAAGCTGCAAGGACGTCGTTACCGAACATTGGGCGACCTACGGCCGCAACTACTATTCACGTCATGATTATGAGGAGGTCGAAACCGAGCGCGCCAACGCCCTGGTCGACGAGTTGCGCGCCAAGCTCGCTTCGCTGCCCGGCACCAGCGTGCGCGGACTGAAGATCGCCAATGCCGACGACTTCGCCTATCACGATCCGGTCGACGGCTCGGTGAGCAAGAACCAGGGCATCCGCATCCTGTTCGAAGGCGGCTCGCGTGTCGTGTTTCGTTTGTCTGGCACCGGCACGTCGGGTGCTACGCTGCGCGTCTACATCGAGCGTTACGAGCCGGACAGAGCGCGGCATGACCTCGACACGCAAGAGGCGCTCGCCGACCTGATTGCGGCTGCCGATGATATCGCCGGGATCAAGAGCCACACCGGACGCAACAAGCCGAGCGTGATTACTTGAGGGTGGTGGCGTCTTTACCTTCCCCCTTGTGGGGAGGGTCGATCCGCGCAGCGGATCGGGGTGGGTGGGCTCGTAAAGCGCTTTCCTCGCGCCGACCCCCACCCCGCTCACTTCGTTCGCGACCCTCCCCACATGGGGGAGGGTGGAGGATGCGCCGATGACCCAACTCGGCGCAACGGTCACTCCCGAAGGCATCGGTTTTGCCGCCTGGTCGTCCTCGGCGCGGCGGCTCTGGGTGTCGATCTTCGACGACACTGGCGCCCACGAAATCGACCGGCTCGAACTCCAGCCGGAAAGCGAGGGCATCCATGCGCTGTTCGTCGCCGGCCTTGCCGCGGGTGCGCGCTACGGCTTTCGCGCCGACGGCGAATATGCGCCGGAGCGCGGGCTGTGGTTCGATCCCGACAAGCTGCTCACCGATCCCTACGCCGTCGAGATCGACCGGCCCTACCAGCATCATTGGCGGCTTGCCGCCCGGCGCAACGAAGGCGCCGACACCGCGCCACTGATGCCGAAGACCATCGCGCGGGCTCAACCGAAGCCGCTGCCGGCCAAGCCGCCTTTGTTCCAGCCAGGCGGCCTGATCTACGAACTCAACGTCCGCTCCTTCACCAGGCTGCATCCGGACGTGCCCCAAGCGCAGCGCGGCACCATTGCGGCACTTGCGCATCCGGCCATCCTCGAACACCTCAGAAAGATCGGCGTCTCCGCCGTTGAGCTGATGCCCGTGACGGCATGGATCGATGAGCGCCATTTGCCGCCGCTGGGCCTCAGCAATGCCTGGGGCTACAACCCAGTCACCTTCATGGCGCTCGACCCGCGCCTGGCGCCCGGCGGCCTCGCCGAGTTGCGCGATACTGTGGGGGTGCTGCGCAGGGTTGGCATTGGCACCATCCTCGATCTCGTCTTCAATCATACCGGCGAAAGTGACCGGCTCGGGCCAACGCTGTCGCTGCGCGGCCTCGACAATCAAGCCTACTACCGCAGCGAGCCGGACGGCAGGTTGGCCAACGATACCGGCACCGGCAATACCATTGCCTGCGACCATCCGGTCGTTCGCGACATGGTACTCGACACGCTACGCCATTTCGTCCGCCATGCCGGCGTCGACGGTTTCCGCTTCGACCTGGCGCCGGTCCTCGGCCGCGTCGCTGGCGTATTCGATCCGGCGGCCCCGTTGCTCGAGACCATCGCTGGCGATCCTCTGCTTGCCGACAGGGTGCTGATCGCCGAGCCGTGGGACATCGGCCCGAATGGCTATCAGCTCGGCAATTTCCGGCCGCCTTACCTCGAATGGAACGACCGCTACCGCGACGACGTCAGGCGCTTCTGGCGCGGCGATGCCGGCGCGGTCGGTGCGCTGGCGACAAGGCTCGCCGGCTCCTCCGATGTGTTCGGCAGGGAGGGCCAATCCGCCAGCCGCACGGTCAACTTCATCGCCGCACACGATGGCATGACGCTGGCCGATATCGTCGCCTATGAAGCCAAGCACAACCAGGCCAATGGCGAGAAGAACCGCGACGGCCACAATGAGAACCTGTCCTGGAACAACGGCGTCGAGGGCGAAACCTCGAACAAGGCGATTGCCGAGGCCCGTTCCCATGATCGCTTCGCGCTGCTCGCCACTCTGTTCGCCTCGCGCGGCACCATCATGCTGACGGCGGGCGATGAATTCGGCCGCACGCAAGGGGGCAACAACAACGCCTATGCGCAGGACAACGCCATCACCTGGCTCGACTGGGCCGGGCGCGACGTCGGGCTGGAAGCCCATGTGTCGGCGCTCGCAGCTCTGCGCCGCGCGGTGCCGGCGCTTTCCGATACGCGCTTCCTGACCGGAGAGCCGCCGGCCGGTTCTGATGTGCCCGACGTCGCCTGGCTGACCGAGACCGGCGCGCCGCTCGGCGAAGCCGACTGGAACGATGGCTCGCGCCATCGCCTCGTCATGCTGCTCGGCGACCGCGGGGAGGGCCGCCTGGCTGTGATCGTCAATGGCGATCGCCGCCAATGCGTCTTCACGCTGCCCGCGCGGCAAGGGTTTGAATGGCAGCCGGCTGTTGAACCGCAAGCGGTCGACCTCGCGTGGCCGCTGCCCGGCCGCAGTGTCAGTTTCATGATCGAGCGCCGGACCGCAAAGGCCCGCGCCAGGAAGGGTCCGTGATGGCCGACGACAATGCCCAGCCGGGACCCGAACAGAGCGCCGACTGGTGGCGCGGCTGCGTCATCTACCAGATCTATCCTCGCTCCTTCCAGGATACCACCGGCGACGGCAGCGGCGACCTCTCAGGCATCACCTCACGGCTGGCGCACGTCGCCTTGCTCGGCGTCGACGCCGTCTGGCTGTCGCCCTTCTTCAAATCGCCAATGGCCGATATGGGCTACGACGTCTCCGACTATCAGGCGGTCGATCCGATGTTCGGCACGCTCGACGACTTTGACGCGCTGGTTGCCGAGGCGCACAGGCTCGGCCTGAAGGTGATCATCGATCAGGTGTTGTCGCACTCCTCCGACAAGCACGAATGGTTTGTAGAGAGCCGTGCCAGCAAGGATAATCCCAAGGCTGACTGGTATGTCTGGGCCGACACCAGGCCGGACGGCAACGCGCCCAACAACTGGCTGTCGGTCTTCGGCGGCCCGGCCTGGGAGTGGGACGCGACCCGCCGGCAATACTACATGCACAATTTCCTCGCCTCGCAGCCGGACCTCAACTTCCACAATCCTGAGGTTCAAGACGCGTTGTTGCAGACGGTGCGGTTCTGGCTCGAGCGCGGCGTCGACGGCTTCCGCCTGGATACGGTCAACTACTATGTCCACGACCGCTGGCTGCGCAGCAATCCGCCGCTGGCGTCGAGCGTCGCCGGCACCAATGGCGAAACCAACACCTATCTCTTCCAGGAGCATCTGTTCGACAAGACGCAACCGGAAAACCTCGGTTTCCTCAGGCGCTTCCGCGCTTTGCTCGACGAATATGACGGCCGCGCCAGTGTCGGCGAGGTCGGCGACGAAGGCCGTTCGCTGCAGACGCTGGCCGCCTACACATCCGGCGGCGACAAGCTCAACATGTGCTACACCTTCGACCTGCTCGGTCAGCAATTCTCAGCCGCCCATGTGCGCGGCTGTGTCGAGGCCTTCGAGGCAGCTGTCGCCGACGGCTGGGTCTGCTGGGCGTTCTCCAACCACGATGTCGTGCGCCATGTCAGCCGCTGGACGCGGCCGGGCGGCGATCCAGATGCGGTGGCGACATTCGCTATCGCTTTGCTCTCCTGCCTGCGGGGCTCGATCTGTCTCTACCAAGGCGAAGAGCTTGGGCTGGAGGAGGCGGAACTGACCTTCGAGGATCTGCGCGATCCTGTCGGCATCCGTTTCTGGCCGGGGGTAAAGGGCAGGGACGGCTGCCGCACACCGATGGTCTGGGAAGCGGGCGCCGACAATGCCGGTTTTTCCTCGGGAAAACCCTGGCTGCCGGTGCCGGAAAGCCACCGCGCTCGGGCGGTCGATATCCAGAACGCCGACGACAAGTCCGTGCTCGCCGGCTACCGGACGATGCTCGCCTTGCGCAAGGCGCATCTGGCGCTGGTCAAGGGCCCGATCCGCTTTCTCGATACCGACGGCGATGTCCTTGCCTTCATCCGGCAGGGCGAGGACGAGACATTGCTCTGCGTCTTCAATTTCGCCGACAAGCCGGCCGACTGGCCACTGCCGCCGGATCTCCAGCCTGTCGAGGCGATCGCTCTGGGTGGCGGTGCCGTCCTGCAGGAGGAGGGGCTGTCGCTGCAGGCCCTGGGCTGGTTTGTCGGCAAGGTAGGCTGATCTTTCAGGGACGCCGTCCGGCGTCAACAAAGATCGTGTCCGCATGCAACCATGCCGAGTGATCCGTGCAACGCCACCGGCGCCACGTTTTTCATTTTCGGGCTTCTTCGGTACTTTCGTCGGGCTTGGCCACGAACGGCATTCCTGAAATGTTCCAGATGGTTGCGCTAATGACAACTGCTGAGGGCAAAACCCAAAGTTACAGGACAACCACAAGTTGCATCCAATTGGACCTTGTAATATAGATTAGCTATGGCTGGTTTAGGGTGAGGATGCTCACTTAGCGTCAAGCAAGACTCGGTTGAAATAATATTTCCGTCTGTCTAGTCTCCTGCCACCAGCTGCCGGAACGGGAACCGGCGGCGCGCTCGAAGGGGCCAGAAATCGGTTCCGGGGCGTCAACACTCGTAAGGCGCAGCCGATGGGCAGCGCCACAGGGAGAGACTTCATGCTGAAAAATATGCTGAAGGCGACGCTTGTCGCCGCGACCATGACCTTTGCCGCAGGCACGTTCCTGACGCCGGTCCTTGCCGAGACCGTCTATAACAGAGGCAGCGCCGCCGAAGCGGAGACGGTCGATCCGCACAAGACCTCGACCGTCTACGAAGCCGATATCATACGCGACCTGTTCCAGGGACTGGTCATGCACGATCAGAAGACGAACCTCATCCCGGGCGCCGCCGAAAGCTGGACGGTATCTGATGACGGCACCGTCTACACCTTCAAGCTGCGCAAGGACGGCTTGTGGTCGGATGGCAGCCCGGTGACGGCGGACGACTTCGTCTATTCCTTCCGTAGGCTGGAGGATCCGGCGACCGCCGCCGAATACGCTTCCATGCTCTATCCCGTGAAGAACGCCGAGGAAGTCAACACCAAGAAAGGCAAGCCCGAGGACATGGGCGTCAAGGCGATCGACGCCAACACCCTGGAAGTGACGCTGAAGGCGCCGACGCCATACTTCCTGGAGATGCTGACCCACCAGGCTACCTACCCGGTCAACAAGGCCTCGATCGACAAGCTCGGCGCCGACTGGATCAAGGCGGGCAATCTCGTTTCGAACGGCGCCTATACATTGGCCGAGTGGATTCCCAACGACCACATGAAGCTGGTCAAGAATCCGAAATTCTGGGATGCCGCGACCGTCAAGATGGACGTCGTCAACTACATCCCGACCGAAGACCGCTCTTCGGCGATGAAGCGCTTCGAGGCCGGCGAACTCGACAGCTACGGCGACCTGCCGACCGAACAGCTCGCTGACCTCAAGACCAAGTTCGGCGATCAGGTCCGCGTCGGACCGTATCTCGGCACCTATTATTACGCGATCAAGACCGACAAGGCGCCCTGGGACAATGTCGAGCTGCGCAACGCCATCTCGATGGCTATCGACCGCGACTTCCTGGCCGAAAAGGTCTGGCAGAATTCCATGCTGCCTGGCTATTCGATGGTGCCTCCGGGCATCGCCGGCTACACGCCGGCAATGGCCAAATACGCCGACATGCCGCAGATCGACCGCGAGGACGCCGCCAAGAAGATCCTTGAGAAACTCGGCTATACGCCCGAGCATCCGCTGAAGATGGAGATCCGCTACAACACCTCGGAAAACCACAAGAACACCGCGGTTGCCATCCAGGAACAGTTGAAGCCGCTTGGCGTCGAGATCACGCTGCTCAACACCGATACCAAGACCCACTATTCCTTCCTCGAGCAGAAGGGCAACTACGACGTGGCGCGTGCCGCCTGGATCGCCGACTACAAGGATCCCGAGACCTTCCTCGGCATCACCCGCAAGGCCAGCGGCAACAACTATTCGAACTACGTCAGCCCGGCATATGAGGCGGCCATGGACAAGGCCGCGGCTGCCGGCGGCAAGCCGGAAGAGCGCATGAAGGACCTCACTGAGGCCGAGCGCATCCTTGTCGATGACGTCGGCAACATTCCGCTTCTCTACTACAGCTTCCACGATATCGTCTCCTCGAAGCTGCATGGCTTCGATGACAATGTGATGGACATCCATCCGTCCCGCTTCGTCTCCAAGGACTGATAATCATCCTTGACTGGACCGCCCCCCCCCCATTTGGGGGGGGGGGCGGGGGGGGGGTAGCACCCCGGCGGAAAGAGGGGGGGGTTTTTTGGCAACCCCCGGGGGAGAATTTTGCGCCGGCCGGGGGGCAAGCGGAGC